>NZ_OX365700.1:4006470-4731961 GCF_947241125.1 Nitrospira tepida
CCATTGATCGTGATCGAGGCGTTCGGCTCCTGCACCGTCGCCGTCACGTTCGCGGCGGCCGTAAAGAGCCCGGCGCCGTTGACCGTGTACGTCGTCACGGACGGGCTGAACACCGGGAGCATGAACCCGGGAGTGACCTGTAACCCTGCCAGCAAGGCATTGGAGGACGGCGCCCTCGTGATGGTGACCGAATAGGTCTTGGTCGTCACCCCATCCACCGCCCTCACCAAAATGGTCACGCTGTTCTGACCGACCGCAAGCGCGACCGGCCCGAAGGCTTGACCCGACGGCACAGATTGGCCGTTGATTGTCAATGTGGAGGTGGCATCTTCCACTGTGGCTGTGACGGTCGTGGAGGTGGTCTCGTTCGGTACCGAGAGCGTATAGCTGGTGACCGAAGGGCTGAACGGAGGCGTCGGCGACCCGGCCGAGAGACTAAGACTCGCCAGATTAACGTTGGCCGCGCGGGTGATCGTAACCGTATAGGTCTTGGTCGCCCCGTTCAACGCCCGCACGATGATCGTCACTTGATTCGGCCCGACGTTCAGTGCAATGGGACCGAAGGCCTGGCCGGAATTGGCCGCCGCGCCGTTGATCGTGAGCGTGGCTGTGGGATCCTGCACCGTTGCGGTCACGGTCGTGCTCGTCGTCGTATTGAGGACCTCCAGACTGTACGTCGTGGTGCCGGCGCTGAAGCCGGGCGACAGGGGACCGGCCGATACAATCAGTCCGGCGAGATCGGTCGAGACCGTGCGCTCCACGGTCACCGTATAGGTCTTCGTCGTGCCGTTCTGCGCCGTCACGACGATCAGGATCTGGTTCGTCCCCACGTTCAACGCGATGGGCGGTGACGCTTGCCCCGATCCCACCGGCTGACCGTTGACCTGCACCGAGGCCGTCTCGTCGGCGACGGTCGCGGTCACAGTCGTGCTTGCGGTCGTGCTGGGCACCGAGAGACTGTAATCCAGCTGGTCTTCGGAAAAGGCCGGCGAGAATGATCCGGCCGACAACGCCAACGCGGACAGGTTGGCATTGCTCGACGGCGGGCGGGTGATCTCGATCGTGTAGACCTTCGCGGTTCCATCCTGCGCCGTCACTCGAACCGTCAAGATATTCACCCCGATGGTCAAGCCGATCGGCCCGAATGGCTGCCCGGAGGTGGCCGGGGTGCCATTCACCGTCAGGGAGGCGGTGGCGTCGGCAACGACGGCCGTAATCGTCGTTTGCGTGGTCGAATTCCCCGTGGCAATCCTGTAGCTGGTTTGGTCCGGGGTGAACCCCGGAGACAGGGCGCCCGCCGACAGGGACAGTGACGCGAGGTCGGCAATCCCGGACGCGCCGCGGACGATGGCTACCGAGTAGGTCTTGACCGCGCCGCCCGGAGCCGTCACCACGATCGTCACGGCATTCGGTCCCAAGTTGAGGGGGATCGGACCAAACGTTTCGCCGGACCGGGCCGGAAGATTATTGATCGCGACGGTGGCGGTGGTATCGGCGGTCGTGACGGTAATGGTCGTGCTCGTGGTGGAGTTGGCCGCCAAGACCGAATAGGCCAACACCTGCGGATCGAAGCGCGGGCTCAATCCCCCGGCAGACACCTGCAAGCTCGCAAGATCGGCGATCGCCGCAGCAGCGCGGGTCACCACGATGGTGTAGGTCTTGTTGAATCCCGGCCCGTCCACGACCACGGTCACGGTGGTCTGGCCGACCGCGAGCGGGATCGGCCCGAACGGTTGGCCCGGCGTCGCCGCCTGATTATTGATGCTGATCTTGGCCAGCCGTTCGGCCGCCGTCGCCGTCACGGTGGTACTGGTGGTGGCGTTGGGGACGAGCACGGCGTAACTCGTCACGGCTGGATCGAAGGCCGGGGACAGCGCGCCGGCCGACACCACCAGCGAGGCCAGGTCGCCCGGCGTGCTGCCCGGTGGACCGGGCGGAGGATCGGAACTTGGAATGCATCCTCCTGCGGCGGCAAGCAGCAGCCCTTGCAGAAGCACGAAGGTGGATTTCCGTCTTGAACAGACAACAGCCCAATGCAGCCCCCCGCTCTGGCGAGGACTGCGCGATGGGGCAGCGGATGGCATCTGTGAGTTGGGGCTTATTTGTTGACGGTCACGGAATAGGTCACGGTCGTGACGGTATCTTGGGCGCGCACGAGAATCGTAATCAGAGTGGATGGCGTAGGGAGCGGCACCTGTAGCGTCGTGCCGGAATCCACGGACATGCCATTGATGGTGATCGTGGCATTGGGCTCTTGAACCGTGGCGGTCACATTCGCAGTGGTGGTAAAGAGCCCGGCGTTGATGACCGTGTAGGTCGTAGTGCCGGGACTAAACGGCGGGATCATGGCACCGGGGGTGACCGTCAATGTCGACAGGAGCGCATTCGACGAAGGGGCCCGGGTGATCACGACGGTGTAGGTCTTGACCGTGATTCGATCAGGGGCCATCACTGACACGGCAAAACTATTGGGGCCGACGTTGAGGGGCACCGGGCCAAAGACCTGCCCGGAGGCCACCGGCTGTCCGTTGATCGCCAAGGTAGAGCCGGCCTGCTCGATCGTCGCCGTGATCGTGGTCGAGGCGGTTTCGTTCGGAACATTGACCTGGTATTCCGTCACATCCTTGTTGAACGGCGGGCTCAAGGCTCCGGCCGAAACTGCCAGGCTCGCAAGATTGACGTTCGCCTGTCTGGTGACCACCACGGTGTAGCTGCGGGTCGAGCCGTTTTGAGCCGTCACGACCACCACGATGTTGTTGGCCCCGACGTTCAAGGGGATCGCCGGGGAGGGCTGGCCGCTCGGCACCGATTGGTTATTGATCGTGATTTTGGCTGCCGGGTCTTCTGCCGTGGCTGTCACGATGACCTGCGTCGTTGAGAACGGCACCGAGGCGCTGTAGGAGGTTTGATCCCCGTTGAAGGAGGGGTTGAGACTGCCGGTCGACAGAACCAGACTCGCGAGTCTATTACTCCCCGGCGCCGCCCGATTGATAACGAGGTTGTAGATTCGCGTCTGCCCGCTGGGCGCCGTTTCCTCCACCAACACCGCCACCGGATTGGACCCGAGGGAGAGGTTGATCCCAACAGCCTGTCCGGAGGAAACCGACTGATTGTTGATCCTCATCCTGGCCAGTTGCGGATTTGCGAGCGTCGCGGTCACGGCCACGCTGGTGGTTTGATTCGAGACCGACACCACGTAACTGGTGACGGTGGGAGAAAACGCGGGAGAGAGCGGCCGGTCCTGCCCCCCCTCCTGCACTTGCAGCGAGGCCAGGTCGAGCGCCGGATTTTCCGAAACCGGTGGAGAATCAGGATCGGGAATACAGCCGGGCAGCAAGAGCAGGAACGCCAATACAGAGAGGCATCCCTGCCACCAGGGTTGCCACGAGGTTGTCTTCTTGAAAAGGCGTAGGGACCGCACCAATGGCGGTCTTAACACAATCGCAAGGGCAACACAATATGTGGGGGAAACCATCCAAACCTACACCCACTGGAGCGGGGCAGCAGTCAGCACCTTGTTCAAACTGCGATCACCAAGCATGAGTGTTGGTGTTGGTATTCGAATCTGAGCGTTCCGCTAATCCTTCTCCACATCGACCCGATAGGTCCTGGTGTTGCCGTTCTGCGCCCGCACCTCGATATTGATGCGGGTGGTATTCGACAGCAGCAGGACGGCGGCGGATGATTGCCCTGGGTTTGCAGGCCCGTTGTTGATTTTCACGGTCGCGCTCGAATCCTGCGCCGTAGCCGTGACCGTGGTGGAGAAGGTCGTTTTGGAGGTCTCCACATCATAACTGGTTCTGGTTGGACTGAAGGGAGGCTGGAGCGCCCCCGCGGAAACGACGAGGTTGGACAGGTTCGCGTTCGAGGAAGCCCCGCGCGCCACCTCGACCGTATAGGTCTTGACCGTCACCCCGTCCTGGGCCCGCACCGTGATCGTGATCTGTGTGGTGGTGCCGGAGGGATTCAACGGGATCGGCCCGAACGGGACGCCCGAGACCGCCGGTTGGCCGTTGATCGTGAGGCTGGAGCTGGCGACCTGCACCGTGGCAGTCACCGTCGTGGTCGCGGTCGTGCTGGCGGTGGTGACCGAATAGTTGACGGTATTGGGGTTGAAGGGGGGGCTCAGCGGACCCGCCGACAACTGGAGCGTGGACAGATTGGCGTTGCCGGGCCCGGCCCGGTTCACGAAAACCCTGTAGGTCTTGGTCGTGCCATTCACCGCCGTGACGACAATGGTGATGGTGTTGGTGCCCGTCGCCAGGTTGATCGGGTTGGACGGCTGGCCGGAGGTCGCCGGTTGGCCGTTGATCGTGAACGTCGCGCGCTCATCGGAGAGCGTGGCCGTCACGGTCGTCTGCGTCGTCGTCGAGGGCGCAGAGACCGAATAGTCGGTCGTGGCCGGGTCGAAATCCGGCGACAGGGGGCCGGCGGACAGTTCCAGGCCGAAGAGATCGGCAGGCCCGCCCCGCGTGACCACCACGGTGTAGCTTTTCGTGGCACCGGGCGCATCCACGACCACCGTCACCGGGTTGATGCCGACATCCAGGGGAATCGGGCCGAAGGGTTGGCCCGACACGGCCGGCTGATTGTTGACCGCGAGCTTGGCCGAGGCATTGGCGGCGGTGGCCGTGAGCATGGTTGAGTCGGTCCCATGCGGCGCCATCACGTCATAATTGGTGACGGCGGGAGTGAAAGCAGGGTTGAGCGGACCGGCCGAGAGCTCCATCGTCGAGAGATCGGCGGGCGAGGGGCCGGCGGCGGGACTATCTCCATCCGGAATGCAGCCGGCCGTGATGAGCGCCGTGACGGCCAGCATCGCGACCGTTCGCAAAAAGGCAGACGGGGCGTGAGTCTCAGACCCGATTGCTGTCCGGATGCGGTGTTGCATGGGTATGACCTTGTGACCTGTTGGTGAAAATTTATGGGTTCCGCGTGACGGTCACAGTGTAGGTCTTGAGGGTGCCATTTTGGGCCCTCACAACTATGTCGAGCTTAGTATCTCCAACTGCAAGCGCGATCGAACTCGATGGTACGTTATGTTGTAGGTTAGAGGGTGTTCCATTGTTAACAGAGAGAGTCATCGTTGCAGTAGTTGGCTCTTGGAGACTCGCCGTAACCGTCGTCGAAGCCGTCGTGTTTGGTACAGAAACCGTGTAGCTTGTGATTGAAGGATTGAAGGGAACATTGTTGGGATTTAACGTGCCGGCAGAAACCGACAGTGCGGAGAGGTTATTATTGCTGGAAAGGGCAGCGGCTCTGGTGACCGTCACCGTGTAGGTCTTGAGGGTGCCATTTTGGGCCCTCACAACTATGTCGAGCTTAGTATCTCCAACTGCAAGCGCGATCGAACTCGATGGTACGTTATGTTGTAGGTTAGAGGGTGTTCCATTGTTAACAGAGAGAGTCATCGTTGCAGTAGTTGGCTCTTGGAGACTCGCCGTAACCGTCGTCGAAGCCGTCGTGTTTGGTACAGAAACCGTGTAGCTTGTGATTGAAGGATTGAAGGGAACATTGTTGGGATTTAACGTGCCGGCAGAAACGACAAGATTTGACAGATTGTTATTTCCAGAGGCTGTCTCACGAGTAATCCTAACCGTGTAGTCCTGGGTATTCCCAGCGGGAGCCGTGACCCTAACCGTCACAGTGTTCAGTCCCTCGACCAAACCAGTGACCTGGAACGGCGACCCGGTTTGGGTGCTCGATTGATAAATGAATGTCACTGTGGCGCCTGGGTTTACCTGTGGGACTGCGGTGATGGTGGTACTGGTCACCGAGAAAGGCACAGTCACGTTATACGTAAACACTCCTGCGGCAATGAGATTAGAGCTGCTTGGGGGATTAACAGTCAGTGTTTGTAGCAAGGCGTTTGTAGATGGTGGCGTTGCCCTGTTCACGGTCGTGATGTAGTCCTTCGTGTTCCCTGCCGGCGCGGTGACGCGAATTCGAACGCTATTGTTTCCGACCTGAAGCGGCTGAACGATGAAGTTCTGGCCAGCCGCCAACTGCGACGGCGATCCATTATTAAGCGAGATCGTCATCGTGGCGCCGCCATCTTGCGGGGCTGCCGTGAAGATAATCCCTATCACATCGCTTGCCACCGACGCGTTGTAGTTCGTGGTTCCGGGCGAGAAGTCCGGTTGGAGTTGACCAGGCGAAACCGCCAGGCTCAGAAGATTGGCGTTACTCGACGCCGGGGCAGCCCGATTGATGATGAGCCCGTAGGTCTGGACGTTCCCGCTTTCGGACACCACCGTCACATTGACCGGTGTGGAACTGGGCGCCGGAGACGCAAGCGTCACAGATATGCCCTGACCAGAATTGGCCGGAACGTTGTTGATGGTGAGGCGTGCTTTCTGATCCTCTAAGAATCCCGCGACCGTGACGCTCGTCTGGTCGCTCGCAACTGTCACCGTGTAGGGCCCCAGGTTTCCTGGATTGAATCCTGTGACGGTTCCGCCAGGCGGATTGACCGTCAGATTCGACAAATTGGCATTTGTCGAGGGCGGCTGCCGCGTAATCGTGACCGTATAGGTCTTCGAGGCCACCGTTGGTGACGTTACAACAATCGTGAAGGTATTCGGCCCGAGCGCTAACGGGAACGGCCCATAAGTTCCCCCACCCAAGACTGGCCCTTGCAGGTTGACGGTTACCGACGCAGTGTCATCAACAGGGGTGGCCGTAATCGTCGTTTGATCCGTTGTGAATCCTGTCGAAACGTTGTAGGTGAAGGTATTGGCATTGAATGCAATCGCGGTGGCCGAAGCACTCAATGTCGCCAGGTTGGTCGTACCGGTTCTCAGTACGGTAACCTGATAGTCCTTGGTCACCCCATTGGCGGCCGTCACGCGAATGAGAATGAGATTACTAGAACCGACACTGAGAGTAATAGGACCGAAGGGCTGCCCCGAATTGACCGCTGTCCCGTTGATCGTCAGTGATGAAGTGTCGTCCGCAACTGCAGCCGTAACCATTGTGTCCGGTGTGGTGAAGCCCGTCTTAACTTCGTAGGTAGTCTTGTTCGGATCAAACGCCGGTTCCAAAACTCCGGCGGATAATTCCAACTTTTCCAGATCGGCATTGGGCGCGCGGGTGACGACGATGGTATAGGTCTTGGAAATCCCCGGACCGTCGACCAGGATGGTGATCGGCGGGTTGGTCCCCAATTCCAGATTGATCGGCCCGAACGGCTGACCGGAGGTGGCTGACTGGTTGTTGATTTTCACCGTGGCGCGGGCATCGGCCAGGGTCGGGGTGATGGTGATCGAGGCGGTATTGCTGCCGACCGAGACGGTGTAGTTCAGTTCATCGGGACCGAAAGCAGGAGAGAGCGCCCCCTCGGACAGTTCCAGATTGGCCAGATCCGCCGCGCGATTCGGCCCCGGCGGCGCGTCGGAACTGGGGATACAGCCCGTGAGGGCTGTCACAAGCAAAATGAAAGCGGCCCCCCCTCGCCACCAGGCCGACCGGCCCCCTTGTCTGGGTTTCACCTGACGATTCCATCCTGCCGCTGCATCAACAAACACCTTGAGCACTGAGGGTCTCCTCTCGGCCTCACGACACGCTTGTGGGTAGGAAATGGGGTAGACGCTGTATTCTTTTGCCTTCGTTTCTACGCCGCAGGGAGGCTGTATCATGGCGGACGGGTAGACCTGAATCCCATCCCACTTTGGTAGGGCTTCCCTAAGAAATTGGACGTTTTACAGAGGCCTGCGAGCCGGCTCCCAGGGCCGGTTATCCGGAATCAGGCTGTGCCGATTCGGCCCTGGTTCACCGGAGATCTCCGGCTTTCTCGATGGCTCCCTTGCGGCAAAGCGTGCCTGGATATTCGTCATAAGTCGTTGGAACCATTGCATATCTCGGCTAGACTCGACTGTTGGTGCTATCTTTTCCTTGGTACGGATCATTGATCCGGATCAGAGGAAGAAGGGTTGAACCAGCCGCAACCGGCGCCGCCACAGAGGAGCACCCATGAGCACGTCACATCATGATGAGGTCCCCGGAATGAAACCCTGGGGTTGGATGGTCCAGTATGGAGTCGGGATGTTGCTGGCCTTGCTGCTGGCCACCTTGCTCGGCAACATTGCTCTGTTCAAGCAGACTTCGCTCGCCGGCACGGGCTTGAAGGCCGCGCACCTGGTCCAGTTTATCGGGTATGGAGGCGCGCTGCTCCTCTGCTGGCTGTTGGGGCGGCGCATCGCGGCCGATCCGCCGTTTGCCGGGGCCTGGATGCCCTGTCTTCGCGAATTAGTGCTGCCGGTGACGGCGCTGATTGTGAGCGCCGGCGCCTACCCCGTCGCGCTGTTGGTGCTGAAACCCTTCTTCAACTCGACGGCCAAGTCACTCTACAATTGGATTTTTGTGCTCGGGATCACCGGCGTGGCGATCTGGTTGACGGCGGCCTGGTTTCTGAAAGCCGCTCCGCTCGTCCCGTCCGTGCAGGCCGAATCGGGCAAGCGCGTCAAGAAGGCGGCCTAGCCCGCGCCGGCGTCCTCTCCCCGACTTTGCTCTTCGCCCCTCTCCTCTGCTTGTCAATCTCTTGCTCTTGGCCCCGCCGATGCCGGCGGGGCCAAGTCGTTCCGGCAAGCGGCTGCGCGTCGCCTCTCCCTCCAGAACCGGATGATGTGGAAAGATCGCTTGACGGTGCGGATTGGCGGATTACAGCGGCCGATTAACGGTCACCGTATAGGTTTGGCTGTTGCCGGCCTGGGCTGTGACCACAATGGCAATGGGAGTGGCGCTCCCGGGCGCGCCGAGATTCACAAGGAATGGCGTCCCTGAGGCGACCGCTTGGCTATTGATCGTCATGGAGGAAGTGCTGGGGGCTTCCAACGTTGCCGTGACTGTCACATTGGCATCCGTGTTGGCCACTGTCACGGTGTAACTGAGGGTGGCAGGAAGGAAGGCGGGGGTCATGGTTCCCGGCGCGATGGTCAGCGATGCCAGATTGGCGATGCCCGGCGCCGCTCGGTTGACCGTCACGACATACTCCTGGACGTTGCCTTCCAGCGCGGTGACGCGAATCGTGATCTGATTCGCTCCGACGACCAATCCGTTGACGGTGAACGGCGTACTGTTGGCCACCGCCTGCCCGTTGATCGTCATCGTGGAGCTGCCGGCCTGCATGCTCGCCGTCACGGTGATGCTCGTCACGTTGTTGAGGACAGTGACTGAATAGAGCAGCGTGGATGGAGCAAAGGCCGGCGATAGAGTCCCCGCGCTCACTGTCAGGCCGGAAAGGTTCGCATTGCCGGCCGGCGAGCGGTTGACCGTGAGCACATAGTCCAGGAAATTCCCCTGCTGGGCGGTCACACGAATGGTGACCGGATTCGCTCCCACGGCCAGGCCATTGATCGCGAACGGCGTGCCGGATGCCACCGCTTGCCCGTTGATCGTCATGGTGGAGCCGGCCGCCTGCACGGTGGCGGTGACGGTCACGCTCGTCACCGGATTCAGCACGTTGGCGCTATAGGCCAAGGTGCCGGCATTGAAGGCCGGCGTCAAGGAACCCGGAGTCACCGTCAGGCCGGAGAGGTTGGCATTCCCCGGCGCCGGACGCACGATCGTGACCGTGTAGGTTTGGCTGTTGCCCGCCGGATTGGCTGTCACGACAATCGTCGCGGTCGTATTGCCGATGCTGAGATTGTTGAGCGTGAATGGCGCACCTGATGCAACGGATTGCCCGTTGATGGTCATCGTGGAGGTCAAATCCTGGACGGTGGCTGTCAGCGACACGCTCGTGACCGGGTTCGAAATGTTGAGAGTATAGGTGAGCGTGGACGGACTGAAGGCCGGCGAGAGGGTCCCTGTGTTGGCAGTCAAATTCGACAGATTGGCATTGCCCGGCAAGGCGCGGTTAACGGCGATGGCGTAGGCTTGAGCCGTGCCGGTCTGGGGAAAGACCAGGATCGTGATCGTGCTCGATCCCACTGGGATGTTGTTCACCGTGAACGGTTGGCCGGATGTCGCCGGCTGGCCGTTGACTTGGAGTGTCGAAGTCGGGTCCTGCACGGTCGCCGTCACAACCACGCTGGATGTCGGATTGTTCACGCTGATCGAGTAGCTGAGCGTGGAAGCACTGAACGCCGGTTGTAGAGTTCCGGGTGAGACGGTTAGTCCCGAGAGGTTGGCATTCGTGGACCCTTGAACCCTGGTCACGGTCACCCTGTAGGTCGTGGAAGGCACCGACGGCGCGCTGACGACGATCGTGATCGTAGTTTGGCCAATGGACAAGGGAATCGACTGCGAATCCTCTCCCGAGTTGACCGGCTGGCCATTGACCGTCACGCTGGCGTTGCTATCGGCGGTGGTCGGCGTCACGGTGGTCGACATTGTGGTGAACGGCGCCTGCACCGCATATTCGAACTGGTTCGGGTCAAATGCCGGCTGGAGCGCCCCCGCGGATACCCGCAGATCCCAGAGACTGGTATTGGCTGCGCGCGTGATGGTGAGGGTGTAGGTCTTCGAAGCCCCCGGCGCGTCGACCAAGATTACAATCGACGGGTTGCTGCCAAGCGCCAGATTGATTGGACCGAACGGCTGGCCTGACTGCGCCGGCTGGTTGTTGACCTTCACCGTCGCCCGGCTGTCGGCCACGGTCGGGACGATGAGGACCGAGGCAACATCGCTTCCCACCGTGACGGTATAGTCGGACACCTCCGCGTTGAATACGGGCGTCGGCGCGAAGGTTTTCGAAGCTTGCGGAGCGGATAGGATCTCGAGATTCTGCAGGTTGGCCGGGTTGCTGGCGGCTCCGCCGCCACCCCCACCGGGAATGCAGGCGCTTAACAAGCACAAGAGCGCCGGTAGACCCCATGTCCATGTGGCGACCAAGGTCCGAATCGCTCGCTGCGTCTGGGGCGTGTGTGTTGGATGGCCTAGGACAGGCCGATTGTTGCGGCGCACAGGCAGTGTCACGCGTCTGACCCTCAGTGATGATGAATGGAGTCATCATCAGGGAGACCTCTCGCACCGCCCATTCCGCTTCGGTAGGGACCTGCGACGCGACCGTCAGGAATTTGGAGGGGAGCACCTATTCAATCGGTGGGCTCACGCTCAACCGTTGTTCCGGCCTCGCGCTCGACCGATGAGATCTGCTGTCTGGCTCGGATTCGGACGATTGCGCGGTGATTATTGAGGTGGGAATTGGAGGAAACGAACCTGACAGAACAAAAACGATTGCCTCACCACCAGCGGACCGGACCGCAATCGACATGCACGAACCCGCGACGCGGATAATACCCGACCCCGCCTTGTCCCAACCGCAGCGCCGCTTGGCGGATCTGGCGCAACGGCACGCCGGGAATGTGAAAATCCACAGCCTGGGCCGTGACGTGGAAACTTTGCCTGGCCACCCGCCGGCCCCGCTGTTTGATCAGCACGGTTTGGTATTCCGGAGAACGGTAGGCCGAATGCACGACGATGTCCTTGTCGCCCCCGACCTGCTTATGGAGGGTGTTCAGGAATTCGATCACCCGGAGGTCCATGCTGGCGGTCCGGTTCGTATAGTTGCACCGCATGAAATTGTTGAGGTCTTCGAGCGCCGACGCATCGTACCGCCCGAGATCGTTGCGGTAGGTCACCTCCAGCCGCTCGTTGGTATGCGCGTGGCACAGCACCAGCCGTCCTTCCGGCAGGCGACCGGCAAAGACGTCCGTTGGCCACAGCGCGCGCGCGCAACAGACCATCGCGGCCGCAAATGACGTCCGCAAAAAGGACCGCCTCGAACAATCTGTTCGCAACAGCTCATCCATGATGATGCGTGATAAAGAGAACGAGCGAAGGTTGTATGGGGAGATATTTGGGCTTCTAACAGATCCGGCCGGTCCGGTCAAGATGAAATTTAGGGCTTCATCCACGCCCCTGGGCCTTTTCGATTTTGGCCCACGTGTCGCGCAGCGCGACCGTCCGGTTGAAGACCAGACGTTGCGCCGTCGAATCCGGATCGACGCAAAAATAGCCGAGCCGCTCGAACTGCACGCGCAGTCCCGGCTTCGCCTCGGCCAAGCCCGGTTCAACCAGACAGCCTCGAAGGATCTGCACCGAGTCAGGATTGAGACAGGAGACGAAGTCCTGCTCGTCGCCGGGGCTGGCCTCATTCAGAAGCTGCTCGTACAGCCGCGCCTCGGCGGGAACGGCCCGCGCGGCCGACACCCAATGGATCGTGCTCTTGACCTTGCGCCCGGCGCCTGATCCGCCGCTGCGTGTCTCCGGATCGTAGGTGCACCGGACTTCCATGACCTCGCCGGTCCGTTCGTCCTTGATGATGCCGACGCACTTGACGATGTACGCATAGCGCAGGCGCACCTCGCGTCCGGGGGCCAGGCGGAAAAACTGCTTGGGCGGATCTTCCCGGAAGTCGTCCTGCTCGATGTAGAGTTCTCGCGAGAATGGCACGAGGCGCGAGCCCGCAGCCGAATCCTCGGGGTTGTTGATCGCTTCCAGCTCTTCGATCTTCCCCTCCGGATAATTCTCGATCACCAGTTTCAGCGGACGCAGGACGCCCATCACTCTGGCCGCGCGCTTGTTCAAGTCTTCGCGGATAAAATGTTCGAGCAGCGCCATCTCGACCACCGAGTCCCGCTTGGACACGCCGATATGCTCGCAAAACGCCCGAATGGCCTCAGGGGTGTAGCCGCGGCGGCGGAGTCCTTTGATCGTCGGCAGCCGCGGATCGTCCCATCCGGTGACATGCCCTTCTTCCACCAGCCGAAGCAACTTTCGCTTGCTCATCACCGTGTGGGTCAGGTTGAGCCGGGCGAACTCGATCTGTTGCGGCGTCGAAGGCGCGCGGGATTCCCTCACCACCCAGTCGTACAAGGGGCGGTGGTCTTCGAACTCCAGCGTGCAGATGGAATGCGTAATCCCTTCGATCGCGTCCGACAGGGGATGGGCATAGTCATAGGTGGGGTAAATCAGCCAGGCGTCCCCAGCCCGATAATGCGGGACGCGCCGAATCCGGTAGAGGATCGGATCGCGCAGATTGATGTTGGGCGAGGCCATGTCGATCTTCGCCCGCAAGACATGGCTGCCCTCGGCGAACTCTCCTTCCCGCATGCGCCGGAACAGGTCGAGGTTCTCGTCCACCGTTCGGGAACGATAGGGACTGTCCTTGCCCGGCTCCGTCAGCGTGCCCCGATATTCCCGGATCTGATCGGCGTTCAAACTGTCCACATAGGCGCGGCCCGCCCGGATCAGATGAACCGCAAACTGATAGAGTTGCTCAAAATAGTCGGACGCATAGAGTTCCTTGTCCCACGCGAACCCGAGCCACCGCACATCGTCCTTGATCGATTCGACATACTCCATGCTCTCCGTGGTGGGATTGGTGTCGTCGAACCGCAGATTGCAGGTCCCGCCGTGCTCCAGCGCCAGCCCGAAATTGAGACAAATCGATTTGGCATGGCCGATATGGAGATAGCCGTTCGGCTCGGGAGGAAAACGGGTGGCCACACGGCCGCCGTGCTTGCCGGCGGCTCGGTCCTGAGCCACGATCTCCTTGATGAAATTCGAGGCGGCGGAACCGGTCGGTTCGTTCATCATGCTAACGACCACGCGTTTGTGAACGGTTCATCCCTGAAAACACAAAGAGCCGGCTGGTGTGGCCGGCTCCTTCTCCCCGATACCCGGTTCAACGAAATGGCTGGGGGACCAGGAATCGAACCTGGGTAGTCAGATCCAAAGTCTGACGTCCTACCGCTAGACGATCCCCCAGCGCGAACCTCGACTTCGATGCGCGTCCGGAGCGCATCCTGCCCCACCGAGCGGCACCACACGACGCAGAATTGGCCGGTGAAACGAAGACGGACAAAGTGGCTGGGGGACTAGGAATCGAACCTAGGTAGTCAGATCCAGAGTCTGACGTCCTACCGCTAGACGATCCCCCAACCAACGTGCGAGACTAATATATCACTGCCCGCCAGTCAAGCGCGCTGGGCGCGGGAGACCGCATGACGCAACCGTTCAAGCGTCCGGTCCCGCCCGAGCAGATCGATCACCTCGAAGAGTCCAGGGCTGGCCGTCCGTCCTGTCAGCGCCACTCGCACCGGTTGCGCCAATTCGCCCATTTTGATGCCGGCTTCGGCGATCACGTTCTTGAACACCGCCTCCAGGCCTTCCTTGTCGAAATCAGGAACCGCGGCAAAGCGATCCGCCAACCGCTCCAGCAGCGGGGCGATGGCGGGCGTGAGAAATTTCTTGGCCGCCGCTTCGTCCATCTGGATGTCGGCCTGAAGATAGGGGATCGCGGCCTTGGCCATCTCTTCTAGCGTCTGGGACCGCTCACGAAACGCCAGGACCAGCCGCTCCATCCACTCGCCGGACTTGCCCGCGGCTTCGGCTCCAACCCCGGCCCGTTCCAGGAAGGGCTGCAACTGCTCCGCCACCCGTTTGGGTTCGCTCTGCTTGATGTACTGTGCATTGAGCCAGAGCAGTTTTTCAGGATTGAATACGGCTGACGATTTCTGGACATTGTCGAATGAAAATTTTTCGATCATTTCTTGAAGCGAGAAGACTTCCTGATCCCCGAACGACCAGCCCAGCCGCACGAGATAATTCAGCATGGCTTCGGGCAGATACCCCATGTCGCGATACGCCAAGACCGAGGTGGCGCCATGCCGTTTCGACAACCTGGCCTTGTCGGAACCCAGAATTATGGACAGATGGCCGAATTGGGGCACGTGAAATCCCAGCGCCTGGAAGATCGGGACCTGCCGCGGCGTGTTGGTCAGATGGTCATCTCCGCGCACGACATGCGTGATCCCCATCAGGGCATCATCCACCACGACGGAAAAGTTGTAGGTCGGGTAGCCGTTGGAACGCAAGATGATCAGGTCGTCCAGCACCGCGTTATCGAATACCACGCGGCCCTTGACGAGATCCTCGATGACGGTCTGCCCTTCTTGCGGAGCGCGGAACCGCAAGGCGGCCTCTCCCGTCGGATTCACGATTCCCCGCTCCCGGCACCGCCCGTCGTATCTCGGCTGCAACCCCTTGGCCAGGGCCTCCTTTCTCCTTTCCTCCAATTCCTCGGCGGTGCAGACACACCAGTAAGCCTGCCCGTTTGCGAACAGGCGCATGGCATGGTCGCGGTACAGTTCCATGCGCTCGGTCTGGCGATAGGGTCCTTCATCCCAATCCAACCCTACCCAGCGCATTCCTTCGAGAATGGCCGTGATCGCTTCTTCCGTCGATCGGCTCTGGTCGGTATCCTCGATCCGCAGAATAAAGGTGCCGTGATGGCGCCGCGCATACAGCCAATTGAAGAGGGCGGTTCGGACCCCTCCGATGTGTAAATAGCCCGTTGGACTGGGTGCAAACCGGACACGGACCTGGCTCATCAGGCAGTCCTCTTCAGCTTCGTCATGCCTTCAATGATCTCCGAACGGCACGGCGATCTTGCGATGGATGGCTCCTCGGCGCTGCGCACCTCATTAACACGCAGAGGAGAGGTTGTAAAGGTAACGGATCGAGGCCGATTCGGAACACAAGGACTGGCCGCACGACGGTTAACGCCACGCCGACACAAGGACCGACGCGGTGGCCGGGGGTCAATGACCTTCTTTCACAAGGTTCTTGTTGACGGCAGGGATCTCGACGAGCACATCCTTGGTGCCGTTGGGAACACATTGACAACCGAGCCGGGAATGCAAGGTGATCGCAGGAGCCTCGTCCAATTGATCGAACTCGTCGTCCGTTCCTTCGTTGCAGGTCTCCAGTCCCTGTTTCACGTAGACATGACAGGTCGAGCAGGCACAGACCCCCCCGCAGGCATGCTCCAAGTCAATCCCGTTGGCCAGCGCAATATCGAGGATGCTGCCGGGAAGTCCCGTCTCCCCATAGGGGAGCTTGTCTGGGTCCACGTTGACCACGACGGTTTCATTCGTGGCCTGCTTGACGAATGTGACCGTATAGGTCTTGGTCGGTAACTGGTATTCGGCCTTTTCGATGTAGGGGTTTGTCCCGCCCATTTGTTAATATCCTTTCAGTATCAGAGGCTTATGTTACATGCCTACATGCCGTCAGGCTTACCGCCGACCTCCTCAAGCTTGAAATCGTGCACCGATCTCCCTGACCACGGTTGACATTCGAAAAATCATGATGATACTTTATATACGACTTTTCTAGTCGGAGATCAATATGATCTCCGATTAAATAAATCGGATATGCGCTTATGCTGAAGTTCTCCAAAAAGGCCGACTATGGACTGATGGCCCTCCAGTACATGGCTTCCCGCCAAAGCCAATACGGTGACCTGGCCGCACCCCGTATCGTCAACACCAAAGAAATTGCTGAAGAATACAACATCCCGTCCGAGTTGCTCGCCAAGGTTCTCCAAGCCCTGGCAAAGAGCGGCGTGATCGAAAGCCACAATGGACCGAAGGGCGGATATTTGCTGGCGCACCAGGCAAAGACCATCACGATCGCACGGGTCTTGGAAGCGATCGAGGGACCGTTGGGTATCACCGATTGTTCGCACGATAATCATGACGGGACGCTCTGCTTGCAGCAGGAGCATTGCACCATCCGGACGCCGTTGCTCAAGCTCCAGGACAGTATTTATCAACTTCTGAACAATATGACCCTCCAGGACATGATGGGGGGCACCCCGCTTATCACCGTGCAATCCCTTACGACCGGCCAAGGAGTGACAAGATGAAATTGCCGATTTACCTCGATAACCACGCGACCACCAAGGTCGATCCACGCGTCGTGGAGACCATGTTGCCGTATTTTACGGAGAAATACGGGAATGCGGCCAGCCGCAACCATGCCTTCGGATGGGTGGCCGAAGAGGGCGTCGAACAGGCGCGCCAACAGATCGCGGAAGCGCTCAATGCGGACGCCAAGGAGATCGTGTTCACCAGCGGGGCCACGGAATCGAACAACCTCGCTCTTAAGGGCGTCGTCGAGATGTACCGGGAAAAGGGCGATCACATTATCATCAGCTCGACGGAGCATCGCTCGGTGTTGGACACCGCCAAGACGTTGGAAACCAAACGGGGCGTGAAGGTGACCTACTTGCCGGTGGATAAATACGGCATGGTAAGCCCGGATGATGTGCGGGCCGCCATTACGGACAAGACGGTGCTCATTTCCGTCATGCTGGCCAACAACGAAATCGGCACGATCAACCCGGTGGCGGACATTGGCAAGGTGGCCAAGGAGAAGGGCATCCTCTTTCACTGCGATGCCACGCAGGGCGTTGGGAAGATCCCGGTGGACGTGCAGGCGATGGGCATCGATCTCCTGTCCTGCACCGCGCATAAGATCTACGGCCCCAAGGGCATCGGCGCCCTGTACGTCCGGAAGAAAGGCCCGCGGGTGCGCTTGGCCCCGATCATCGACGGAGGCGGACACGAGCGCGGCATGCGGTCTGGGACCCTGGCGGTGCCATTGATCGTCGGATTTGGAACCGCCGTGACCCTCTGCCGGCAGGAGATGCCGGTGGAATCGGTTCGTCTGGCCGCGCTGCGGGACCGGCTTCAGACAACCATTACGACGGCATTGGAGGAGGTCTACCTCAACGGCCATCCGACCCAGCGGCTGCCTCACAATTTGAATCTGTCCTTTGCCTACGTCGAGGGCGAGTCGCTGTTGATGGGGATGAAGGAGATCGCGCTGTCGTCGGGGTCGGCCTGTACCTCGGCCACCTTGGAGCCTTCCTACGTGCTCAAGGCGCTTGGAGTGGGAGCGGAATTGGCCCACTCGTCGATTCGGTTCGGCATCGGCCGCTTCAACACGGAGGAGGAGATCGACTACACCGCCAAACGGATGATCGAGACGGTCACGAAATTGCGCGAGATGTCTCCCCTGTACGAAATGGCAAAAGAAGGCATCGATCTGAAATCCGTCCAGTGGGCGGCGCACTGACCACGACACATGGACATTGACGTTATAAGAGATAAAAGGACAGAGAGGAGGACCGGTCATGGCATACAGCGACAAAGTCGTTGATCACTTTAACAACCCCCGCAACATGGGTTCGTTCAAGAAGGACGAAGAAGGCGTCGGGACCGGGATCGTCGGCGCCCCCGAGTGCGGTGACGTCATGAAGCTGCAGATCAAAGTGCAGAACGACACCATCGTGGACGCCAAGTTCAAGACATTCGGCTGTGGGTCCGCCATTGCCAGCTCCAGCTTGGCCACGGAATGGCTCAAGGGAAAGAGCGTCAACGAGGCGGCCCAGATCAAGAACACGGATATCGTGCAGGAACTGAACCTGCCGCCCGTCAAGATCCACTGCTCCGTGCTGGCGGAAGACGCGATCAAGGCCGCGCTCAACGACTATAAGAAGAAGCAGGGGGGCGCTGCTCCGGACGGCAAGGAAGGGTAACCACTGAGAGGTACAGAGATGGACAGCCAAACCACTACACCGGTCATCACACTCACCGAATCCGCAGTCAAGGAAGTCAAGCGCCTGCTCGACCTGCAGGGCATCACCGAAGGCGGGTTGCGTTTGGGCGTGAAGGGCGGGGGCTGCTCGGGATTAAGCTACACCCTGAACTTCGACGAGAAGATCGGTCCGCACGATCAGGTGTATGACATCGAGGGGATCAAGGTGATTGTGGACGCCAAGAGCGCCATCTATCTCCAAGGGACCCAGCTTGATTATTACAAGGATCTCATGACCGGGTCGTTTCGGTTCATCAACCCCAACGCGTCGAAGACTTGCGGCTGCGGAGAATCCTTCTCCGCCTAGACGGTCCGCGAGACTGCGATCAAGAAGGCGGCGGTCAGCCGCCGTGAGAATGTTGATCATGGAAGAGACGGTCAAAGCGCCTCCTCGACGCACCGAGCTCCAAATGGCTCGGAGCATGTGCTGGCATTGCCAGTCCGAAGTCACGGGAGAGTATTTTTGCGACCGTTGCGTCAAGGTTCAGCCGCTCTCCAAGGAGAGCGACTACTTTTCCTGCTTGGGTCTCCCGCGTCGTCTGTCGATCGACGCACAGGAACTGGAACGCCGGTTTTACGACATGAGTCGCGCGTTTCATCCGGATTTCTTCCACACCAAAACGGACACGGAACGGATGATCAGCCTCGGCAACTCGGCGCTGCTGAACAATGCCTACCGGACGTTGAAAGATCCGATTCAACGGGCTGAATATCTGGTCGGCCTGGAAGCCGGGTCGGTCAAGGACATCCGATCGGCCCCGCCGGCCGACCTGTTCGAAGAAATCCTCTCTTTGCAAGAGGATCTTGAAAGCTATCGGGAAGGCCTGGCGGAGGGGCCGTCCGACAAGCTGGCCGGCTTGCGGGCCAAGCTCGACTCGGACCGCCGAAGCCTGGAGGAACGGCAGCGGGAGTTGGAGTCGAAGCTGTTCGCCCTGTTCGGGAAATGGGATGCGCTCCACCAACGGGAGGACGGAGGCGCCGCAATGCGCGCTGACAAGGACGCTGTGCTCAAAGAGATGCGCGAAGTCCTGTCCAATCGCACCTACGTCCGGAACATCGTCACCGACGTGGCCAACACCCTGGAATCCAATTAGGCACCGTCTGTCCAATCTCCACATCCATACGCTAGGACATCATGGCACCCATCGTCGGCATTGATCTCGGCACCACCAATTCACTCATCGCCTACATGGACGGCTCGACCCCTCGCGTGATCACGGGGCGTCATGGCCGAGCCATGGTGCCGTCGGTCGTCGCGCTCACCGACAACGGGCTGATCGTCGGCGACTCCGCGAAGGAATTTCTCGTGCGAAGCCCGGACCGCACGGTCTATTCCGTGAAGCGCTTCATGGGCAAGAGCCTGCAGGACGTTTCCGAAGAACTGGCTTATTTCCCCTACCAGCTTGAAGAAAAGAACGGGGTCATCCGCATCCGCATCGGCGAGAAGACCTACTCCCCTCCGCAAATTTCCGCCATGATCCTGAAGGAATTGAAACAACGGGCGGAGGCGTTCTTCGGAGAGGATGTGAGACAAGCCGTCATCACGGTCCCGGCCTATTTCAACGACAGTCAGCGTCAGGCGACCAAGGACGCCGGGACGATTGCGGGCTTGGAGGTCCTGCGGATCATCAATGAGCCGACGGCCGCGTCGCTGGCTTACGGGTTACAGGAGCGGACCCAGGGCACCATCGCGGTCTACGACCTCGGCGGCGGCACGTTCGATCTGTCGATTCTCAAACTGAAGGACGGCATTTTCGAAGTGTTGGCCACCAACGGCGACACGCACTTGGGCGGCGACGATTTCGACCGGCGTTTGGCCGACGTGATGGTGAAGGAGATCCGCGAGCAGCAAGGATTGGATCTGAACCGGTTTCCCGATGCGATGCAGGCTGTCCGGCTCGAAGCCGAACGGGTGAAGATCCGGCTCTCGGACGACCTGAAGACCTCGGCAACGGTGGAGTTGCCGGACTCCACAGGCCGATACCAGCGGGAATTCACCCGCGATCAATTCCACGCCTTGACCGCCGATCTCGTCGAGCGCAGCTTGAAACCCTGCCGCCTGGCCATGAAAGATGCAGGCCTCAACCCATCCGAGATCGACGAAGTCGTGCTGGTCGGCGGCGCAACCCGCATGCCGGTGATCCGGCAGCGCGTGCAGGAGCTGTTCGGCAAACGCCCGCATTGCGAATTGAATCCCGATGAGGTCGTGGCGTTGGGTGCCGCGGTCCAAGCCGGCATCCTCAGCGGCGCCACCCAGAATCTTCTGCTGCTGGACGTCACGCCCCTGTCGCTGGGAATCGAGACCATGGGCGGCGTCATGAGCCCGCTGATCCGGCGCAATACCACGATCCCCACCAGCGCCAAGGAAATGTACACCACCTACGTGGACGGTCAGACTTCCGTGGATCTGCACATCCTGCAAGGGGAACGCGAACTCGTCAAAGACAACCGGAGCTTGGGGCGCTTTCAGCTCAAGGTCCCGCCGTTGCCGGCCGGCATTCCGCGCATCGAGGTCACGTTTCTCATCGATGCCAACGGGATTCTCAACGTGTCGGCCAAAGACGTGCGCACCGGCGAGACTCAATCGATCCAGGTCAAGCCCTCCTACGGCCTGTCGGACGAGGAGGTCGAGCGGATGATCAACGAATCCTATGCGTTTGCGGCGGAAGACCTGAAAGCGCGCCAAGTGATCGAGGCCCGCACGGAAGCCGATGCCATTCTCACGGCGACCGAGAAGGCGCTGCACATGGGCGCCCATCTCATCGACGCCACAGAGGCGGAGCAGATCCGCCAGACGGTCGCAACGCTCCGCGCCGTCAAACAGCAGGATGACCACCGGGCGATTCGGGCCCAGATCAGCGAGGTGGAAAAGGTCACTCACCACCTGGCCGAAGTGTTGATGGACAATTCGCTCAAAGAAGCGCTGCAAAATAAGAAACTATCCCAAGTCACCTAGCCGCTATCACGACCCAAAGGCGCGTGGAGCGTTTGGATGACTACCGCGCCGCACCCGAGGACGAACCGATGCATGTCACGTGGCAGGATACCGAAGAGATTGCCGTTCAACTGACGGAAGCACACCCGGACGTGGACCCGCTGACCGTCCGCTTCACCGACCTGCATGCCTGGATCACAGCCCTCCCCGACTTCAAGGACGACCCCAAGAAATCCAACGAGAAGATTCTCGAAGCGATCCAGATGGCCTGGTGGCAGGAATATAAGGACGCCCGGTCGTAGACCCTCCGCCCGGCCCTGCGCAATCGGATTCAGTTCAGGAGGTTGTCGGCCGGCTGCCCCATGGGCCCCGGCATTGGGGCTGGCGGCTCAGGGAGTTGGTCCAGCTTATAGAAATCGGCGGGATCGATACGCGGAGCGGCCACCTGCGTAGGCTCGGTCCCCTTGGCAAAGAGCTCGACGGTACTGCGCTCGCCCGCATCCTCGGCCAGGAGACCGGTGGACGGATCGACCTTGACGAACATGATGTCGTCGGGAATCTCAAACGGCACGACGGGAAGCTGCTTTAAGGCCTGCTTCATGAAATTGACCCAGATCGGGAGCGCCGCATGGGCGCCCGATTCCGTCTCCCCCAACGACCGCCGGTCGTCGAACCCGACATAGGTTCCCACCGCCAGGTTGGGCGTCATGCCCAAGAACCACGCATTGGTGAAGTCGTTGGAGGTGCCCGTCTTGCCGGCCACCGACCGGTCCAGCGACTTGGCCAATTGCCCCGTTCCTCGCTGGACGACATCCTCCATCATGTTGGTGATGAGGTAGGCCGTTTCCTTCGACATCACCGGCTTCGCCTGGATCTCGGTTTCTTCCAGCGTTTTCCCGCTGCTGTCCTTGACCGAGATGATCGCATAGGGCTCCGCCCGGACGCCCTGGTTTCCGAACGCCCCGTACACCGCGGTCAATTCCAACAAACTCACGCTCGACGAGCCCAAGGCCAACGAGAGATCCGGCGCCAGCGGGCTGGTCACGCCGATCGATTTGGCGAATTCCACCACGTTGCGGATGCCGACCTTGTCCAAGAGCCGGACTGTCGCGAGATTATGCGACTGGGCGAGCGCATCCCGAAGCGTGACCATGCCGTGGAACCGGCGACCGTAGTTTTCCGGTTTCCAGATCTTCTCTTCTTTCTCATCTTCATAGACCACCGGCGCGTCCAGAATCAGGCTCGCAGGGCTCAGCCCCTGGGCCAAGGCGGCGGCGTAAATGACGGGTTTGAACGCCGACCCCGGCTGCCGCTGCGCCATCACCGCCCGATTGTATTCGCTGCGGGTGAAATCGTAGCCGCCCACCATCGCGTGGATCGCTCCGGTCCGCGGATCGGTCGCGATCAGCGCGCCCTCGACTACCGGGGTCTGTTCCAGACGAAAATGAATCGTGTCCCGCTCGATCTTCTTGACGGCGACCTCGATCACGTCGCCCGGCTTGACGAGTTGTTTGGGCGACGCCACGGTCTTCACGTCCTTCACGACATCGCGCCCGATGAGCTGCCGCTGCGCCCAGGCCATGTCCTCAAACGCCAGCCGGCCGGTTTTGCTGCCGACCTGCACCAGCACGTGGTCCTTCGCGACCTTGATGACAACCCCTTGGACGATGTCGCCGGGATTCGGCAAGGGCGTGTCGGTCGATCCGGCGGACAGATCCTGCAGATCGACCGTGCCGACCGGCCCCCGCCACCCCTGCCGCTTGTCCAGCTCCCGCAACCCCTCGCGAACCGCCTGCTCGGCCGCCCGTTGCATGGGGAGATTCAAGGTCGTATGGACCTCCAATCCACCTTTGTACGCGGCCGCTTCCCCGTACTTCGCCACCAGATACTGCCGGACGTATTCCACGAAATAAGGCGCCACGCTGTCGGCGCTGGGCTTGCGGAACGCCAGGGCTTCGTTCACCGCCTCCTCCCGTTCCTGCGGCGTGATGAACCCGGCTTCTTCCATCCTGGCCAGCACATGCTCCTGGCGCTTCTTCGCGCGTTCCGGCGAGCGGAAGGGTGAATAGTGATTCGGCGATTTCGGCAAGCCCGCCAGCAGCGCGGCCTCGGGCAGTGTCAGATCCTTGAGGGGTTTGCCGTAATAGGTCTGGGTCGCCGCCGCCACCCCGTAGGCCCCTTGGCCGAAGTAGATCTGATTGAGATAGAGCTCGAGGATCTGTTCTTTGCTGAGGATCAACTCGATCTTATAGGCCAGGATCAATTCCTTCACTTTCCGGCTGAAGGTTCGCTCGGAGGAGAGGAACAGCGACCGCGCCAGTTGTTGCGTGATCGTGCTCGCGCCTTCGACCCGCCCGCCCCGGCGCAGGTTCGTCCAGGCCGCCCGCGCGATGCCCACAATATCGAGACCGGGATGCTCGAAGAACCGGGCATCCTCGACGGCGATCACCGCGTTGACGAAATTCTTGGGAATCAAGTTGATCGGGGTCAGGATGCGGCGCTCGACGTAGAATTGCCCGATGACCTGATGATCGTCCGAATAGACCCGCGTGACCTGGCTGGGTTGATAACCCTGCAGAATGTCCAGCGAGGGCAGGTCCTGCGCAAAATAGTAGAGCGTGCCTGCCGCGGCCGCCGCGCCCACGACCAGCCCGCCCAGGGCAACCATCAGCGCGACCTGCCACCACCGAAATCGGCGGCGGCGTTCCCGCAGTTCAGGAAGCGGCCCCGAGGGAGGTCCTGGCGGCGGCGAACCGGGTGAATGGGGAAGGAGTGACATGCAATCTAGCAGAGGCCGTGGGCCCGCACCTGGAGGCGAGCCGCACCCTCGGTCACCTTACAATGGGTGTTCCCAAACTGCAAGCAAGTCCGGCGCTTGGCGCGGCGGGCGCTCGCGCGATTCCGTCCGCTTGCTTGTGGCGGCCATCCCGCATCCAGTATACTGTGCTCCGACGCCGATCCACAGGCGTCTTTTTTTTGAGTTGACTTTCTGGAGCCCCCATGACGACTTCTCCGCAGCCCCCGCTTTCTTCGCAGGAACTTGAACGTCCCGGATGGACCAGACGCGAAGACATTCGCAACCTGGCCATCATCGCGCACGTGGATCACGGCAAGACCACGTTGGTTGACGCCCTGCTTCGCCAGACCCATGTGCACCGCAAGATCGAAGACATGGGCGAGCGCATCATGGACTCGATGGACCAGGAACGGGAGCGCGGCATCACGATCAGGGCCAAAAACGCGAGCATCGCCTACAACGGCGTCAAGATCAACATTGTGGATACGCCCGGACATGCCGATTTCGGCGGCGAAGTCGAGCGGACCTTGCGGATGGTGGACGGGGTCCTGCTGCTGGTCGATGCCAAAGAAGGCCCCATGCCCCAGACGACCTTCGTGCTCAAGAAGGCGCTGGCGCTCGGTCATAAGGCCATCGTCGTCGTGAACAAGATCGACCGTCCGGACGCCGTGATCGATGACGTGGTGAACCGGACCTTCGATCTCTTTGTCCATCTCGGCGCCACCAACGAGCAACTGGATTTCCCGATCGTCTATGCCTCCGCCTTGAAGGGAATCGCGACGCTGGACGTCAACAAGCCCGGCACGGATATTACGCCGCTGTTGGACACGATTCTCGTGCACCTGCCGGCCCCGGCCATCCACCAGAATGTTTCGCTCCAGCTCCTGGTGCTCGCGTTGGCCCACGATCCCTACAAGGGGAAAATGGGCATCGGCAAGTTGCTCGCCGGCTCCTTGTCCCGGCGCCAGCAGGTCTGCGTGATGCGGCGGGACGGCACGCCCGCACCAGGCCGCATTTCGGATCTCTCGATCTTTTCGGGACTGGAGCGCATCGATGTCGACCGGGTCGAAGCGGGAGAGATCGTTGCGATCGCCGGCTTGCCGGAAATTCAGATCGGAGAGACCGTCACCGACCCGGCGCAGCCGGTCGCTTTGCCGCCCGTCGCGATCGACGAGCCCACCGTGCAGATGACCTTCGGCGTGAACACCAGCCCCTTCGCCGGCCGGGAGGGCAAATACCTCACGTCGCGGCATCTCCGCGAGCGGCTCTACAAAGAGTTGGAGACGAACGTGTCGTTGCGCGTGCAGGACACGGACAGCGCCGATCGCTTTCTGGTCGCGGGCCGGGGAGAACTCCATCTCGCCGTGTTGATCGAGCAGATGCGCCGCGAAGGCTACGAATTGCAGGTGTCGCAGCCGGAAGTAATCTTCCGCAAGGACGGCGACGTGCTCACGGAACCCTATGAGGATCTCTCCATTCAGGTTCCCTCCGATTATCAGGGCGCGGTCATCGAAGAGGTCGGCCGGCGGCGCGGCGAGCTCCGGCACATGAAACTGGTCCATTTCGACAGCGGAAGCAGCGAAACCCATCTCGACTATTCGATCCCGACCAGGGGCATCATCGGCCTGAAGACCTACTTGCTGGCCAAGACCCGCGGGACGGTCATTCTCCACCACGTGTTCAAGGCCTACGAGCCGGTTGCGGCTCAGGACCTGGACGTCGCGCCCCACGGCTCGCTGGTCGCGTTTGAAGACGGCGCCAGCACCGCCTATGCCCTCTTCATGACCCAAGAACGAGGGACCCTGTTCATCGGCCCCGGCGTGGATGTGTACCGCGGCATGGTCGTCGGCCAAAACAATCGGGACGAAGATTTGGACGTGAACGTGTGTAAGGCCAAGCACCTCACCAACATGCGCGCCTCCGGATCGGACGAGGCCCTGGTGCTGACGCCTCCGCGCGAGATGAGCCTCGAATTCGCCCTGGAGTACATCGGCCAGGACGAACTCGTTGAAGTCACCCCCGAGAGCCTGCGCATCCGCAAGCGGCTCCTGAACCCCGAAGACCGCCGCAAGGCTCGGAAAGACCGCAAGGGGCAGAGCTGACCCGGGCGAGCTGTTCGCCCGACTGCCTGCGGCCCATCGTGAAAATCAAGCGCAAAACCGGCCATAGCGCGAAGCCGGGACGTCCGGTCTTTGTCGTCGGGTTCTCATTCGCCCCTTCCACGATCACGGACCTCCGTTTTTGGTTCGATCTCGAATATGGAGGCCCGTTGAAGCTCCAATCAGAACCCTCGCATCCGCCTTCATCCTCGGAATGGATCGACGTGTCCCATGCCACCTGGTCGGCCGCCCTCTGTCTCGCGCTCCCGAGGGAGCAGGCCGAGAACTGGAAGAAACAACTGGGCTGGGGGCATTCCATGGCGGCCATGATCATGCAACGCCAGGCTCCTCCGAGCCAGGCCTTCGATGCGCATCTGTTCGGCAGCCGGCTGGCACGAGGCCTGACGTTGCTCACGGAGGGCACGGCCTACGATCTTGCCGCCGGTTCGTTTCTGAACCCATCCGATTGGCAAGATCGGCCGCTGAACTCGTTCCGCCTGGCCGATCATGTCACGGTGTCGCAGACGGACGACACCGACCCGGCGCATGACTGTTTCCAAACGCACGGCCTGTCCAAATTCGGGATGGATGAGCTGGAGACCCTGAGTCCGCGGGGATTGCCCGGTCAACACACCATCGACCGGCTGCTCCAGATCGCCGAAGCCCTGCTGCACAGCGGTCGGACTCCGACGGTCGGCTCGACCATTCCTCTGCCCCGGCTCGCCCTGGACGTGCAGGTGATTGCCCACCGCACTATTCCCCACGTGCGCGGTCCCTTGTCCGTTCGACGCATTGCCTGGTCCTCCGGCGATCCCGAGCGGTGAGCGGGCTGCGGGGCACGACCTGCCGGAAGAACGTCCAGACCCTAGGCCTTTTGACCCGTTGACATGGATTTTCGAAGAGTGGTACCAAACTTGTTCGGGTTGGTGTCAGAGAAGTAGTCTTCAACCAGAAGGAGGATTCGATGGGTGATGTGGCGGCAGAAATAAAAGTGGGAGATACGGCTCCGGATTTTACGCTCAAGGATCAGGATCAGAAGGATGTGAAGCTCAGCGACTATCGCGGGAAGAAGAACGTCGTGCTGGCCTTCTATCCCCTGGACTGGAGCCCGGTCTGCACGAATGAAAACAAGTGCCTGACCGATGATTTCCCGAAATTCACCTCGGCCAACGCCGAACTGTTCGGGATCAGCACGGACAGTTTCTTCTCCCACAAGGCCTGGGCCGATCACTTGGAGCTCAAGCACCGGCTCCTGTCCGATTTCAACCGGGAGGTGGTGAAGAAGTACGGCCTGTACTTCGAGCCCTTGAACTGCGGCAAGCGCGCGACCGTCATCGTCGACAAGAACGGCAAGGTCGCCTATGTGAAGGTTCAGGAGATCAAGACCGCACGGGAGGACAAGGAGATCCTGGACGCGCTGTCGAAGCTGAACTAATCACCAGTCCTGAGTGCTGAGGGCCGAGCGTTTGGCTGACTCAGCACTCAGAACTCGGCCCTCAGCACTCCTTATGCCGGGAACCGTCGAAGACGTCAGCGACCAGAATTACGCGCAGTTCACCGGCGCGCCGGCTGCCCTCGTGGCCTATGGGCTGGCGACCTGCGAGCCCTGCAACCAATACGATCCAATCTTGGAAGAAACCGCGGCGAAGTTTCCGCAGGTGAAGATCGGCAAGGCCAAGATGCACATCCCGGGCCGATGCCGCGAGATCAAGAAAATGCACACCTTCGAGACCTATCCCACCACGCACTTCTTTTCCAACGGGAAACTGCTGCTGACCCGAGAGGGCAAGGTCGAGGCGGCCGAACTCTCCGCGCTCATTTCCGACCATCTGCTGAAATAACGTCCGCGCGGAAGTCTGCCGGCCTTATCCCGAGGAAGGATGGGGAGCCCGCGCAGCGCCGAGTTTCGCTCGAGGAGGCCTGCGCGAGCCGGCCCGGCCTCCACCCGCCTCACCGTCGCGCATCATCGTGGCATGACCGCCGGACTATGAACGGCAGAGACCTTGCCCCATCTTCATTTCACCAGAAAGACCGACCCGGCCCGGCTGGCCTTGTGCAGCGGGCAAAACACTGCGATCGTCTCCGAATAGGATTCACGCGCCTTGAATGCGCTGTGGCTGAGCCTGACGCGGTACACCTGCCCCGGTTCCACGGTCACCGAAATCGGAGCCGTATATTGCAACACCGTCTCGGTCGGCACCATCGAGTCGACCGGTCTGATGATCTGCTCCCGAACCACGGCCTGGAGCTGCGGCATGGCAAATCCATGCGGGACGTCCGTCGGATTTTCCAATACGAGGACGATCTCTTCTTGGGGAACCGCCGAAAGGTCGATGGTCCCCGAAGCCGCCTCCCAGATCGGCTGATCCGCCGAGGGAATCCGCGCCACAAATCGATATTCCGCGCCTACTGCCGAAGCGAACGTTCCCGCGGCGGTCAGGAACAGCCCCGATAGAACGCCCAAGGCACAGAACCGTCCGGCTGTCTTCATCATCATCACCCTCCTGGGATTCTTCTTTGTCCTGACAAGGGACACGATTCGGCGGTTGCGCCGTGGTCCCTTGCGATCGCTTCGCAGAGCCCCTGTCACGCAACCGCCGAACCATGCTCACGCACGCTCAGCGATGATCGAGCGTCCCGCATCGCCCGCCGATCCCTCCCGGACTAACCGGAACCGGCCGCTCGATGCCGCGCGAGCCGACTACATGACGAACATCGATCCGGCTTGATGCACGTCCTTGTGGATCGTGCAGAAAAACCGAAACGCCACGCCCGTTGATTTCGGGGCGAACAGATCGGTGGCGTGAACCCGCAACCGCTTGCTCTCTCCCGGCTTGACGGTCACCGTCATCGGCTCCACATAGGGAATCCGCATCGGCTCCGCAATGTCGCTTCCGCTCTCGGGCATGAGCACCTGTTCCCGCGTGATCATCTGAACCCCCGGCATGACGAAGGCATGCTCGGTATCGGTCGGATTTTCCAGCACAAACGTGAGCTCTTCCGCTCTGTCGGCAGGCCGCTCCAACAACATGCTGTCGGTATGCCACACCGAACGATTCCCTTCAAAATCCCTGGCGACGAAATAGATGTCCTTCCCCCAGGACGGAGCGCTGAAGTTCAGCAACAGCAAACCCGTCAGCACGGCGAACGAGATGCGAGTCACGCGGGTCATGGCAAAAACCTCCTTCGATTGAATTGGCGCCAACGACGTGAGCGGCGCGGTTATTGATCAAGCAAGTCGCGAACGGTCTGAGTCTTGAGCAAATGCGGTGCCACCCGGACATTTCACGTTCTTCGACGCATCGGGTGACGTAACGCAAGTCGGAACAACGTTTTTTCAGGACCGAGGTTGATACCGATAGGCTGAACGCCGGAATCGAGAAGGGTCCGGCCGTGATATAGCACGGTGAACCACGAGGGATCACGGTTTGTCACCGGGGAATCTCGCTCCGTTGTGCCTCCCGTCACATGTCGGAGCCGCGCCGACTCAGCATGAACAGGAGGTTTGCCTGGAAAACAGCCTGCTGGACCGATGTGGCACCGCGTTTGCTGAAGCCTTCATCTCCATGATCGTCATCGATTCACCACTCAGCGATTCCGCCGACATGCTTCGACCGGACTGGTCCTTCGCGTAGTTCGCGTCGCCGGCCCGGCCTCCGAACCGGCACGCGAGAGGATGCCTCCAGCCGTGAATGACCACACGACCCCCGTCCATGATCGCGCTGTCATTGTCTTCCGTCGCTGGCTTGATCTTGCTTGCAACGATGCTGCTGGCCCTCTCTCCTGCGACCTCGGCGGAGACGATTGAGGAATTGCGAATGCAGCTTGAGCAGATGGAGGAGCGGCAGCAGGCCGAACGGGACGAGATGAAACGGCGCATGGCGCAGATCGAAGGCAGGGCGCCCGCACCGCCGGAAGCGCCGAAGCCGAAGCTCCGCGTGTGGCTTCGAAAACCGGAGCAACTCCGTCCATCCGGCCCGGTCGCCTGTCCGGGATTCATGGAATGTCCGCCCGAACCGAAACTGCACCTGGAGGCGCCGGCTCCGGCGGACGGACCGGAGTGGCAACTCGAACTCCAGGGATACACCCGCTTTCGATTCAATCTGTACGACAACTTTTCTGACCAGCAGTTCGCGCCGGACGGCACCCTTCAGCACGGCTCATCAGCCTCGTTCAATACGTTCAGGAAAGAAGACGACCGCCTCCGTTTCAGCACCCTCCGCGGGTATGCCACGGCCGCGGTCAAGAAAGGGCCGTTCATGGCGGTGGCGTCCCTCAATTATGCCGGGGACAATTTCAACGACGGGGTGTTGCTCGGCAACGACCGCGCGCCGATGGGGCCCGCGGGCCAGCGCGAATTCCAGGTCGATACCCAACTCTTGTACCTCCAATACAACGGCTGGGCACAGGTGCGGTTGGGACGGCAAATGAACCACGTGGGGAACGGCATTGTCGGGCATATCGTGCGGGACAGCGTCACGGCACTGAAACAGTGGAACGACCAATTCAGCATGCAGATCACGTATGTCATGGGGGCCATGGGCCGCAGCATCACTAACAGCTCCGGGTCCGGCATCAGCCAGACCACCCTGCAGAAGCTGAACACTTCGTCGGCGACCGAAGAAGGCCTCGATGGGGCCATGCTGATCTTCAACTATCGGCCCACACCGAAGAACCGGTTGCAATTCTTTATCTGGCGGATGTGGGATACGACCCAGGGCGGCGTCTATAAGCAGAATCAATACCTCGACGCAAACGGATCTGGCCGGATCGGCCCGCTCGACTATGCCTTCGAGTATGCCTATTTGGGCGGGACCTCTCCGATCGTCTCCGACGACGGCAGCGGGATACACGGCAGACGCGAGCGGAACAGCGCCCATCTGGCCTATCTGGACCTTCGGTACCGGTTCGACTTGACGGCGCTCATCCCCGAACGGCCCGACTTCCTGTCCCTCGGCGCGACCTTCGGGTTCGGCAGCGGCGACAAGAACCCCGACGATGGGACGAACCGCAATTTCGACAGCCTATTCCTCGACGAAACCGGATTCCGTTACAATTTCCTGTTCTCGGACGACATCCATGGCTTTAACGGCAGAGGGTTCGACAGCCGGCGGGGGTCTGGCTTCACCAACGTGACCTTCGCGCAACCCTACGCGATCCTCCGTCCAATCGCGGATTTCCAAATCAAGGTTGCCTGGACCTGGCTGCAAGCCTCGGTCGCCCAGCCGGCCGGGACCGGGGTCCTGGGGCCCCGGCCGCTCCTGCACCCGGCCCTCTCCTACAGCCGGACGGCCGTCGGAGGGCCGACCAAAGACATCGGACAGGAGTTCGATGTCCTGGTCGATTATGTATACGGCCCGGTTCGCCTGTTCTCATACTTCGGCATGTTCCTTCCCGGCCGCCTCTATGCGCCCCATCAGGACAATGCGCTGAAGTATGAAGTCGGCGTCGAGTATCGATTTTGACGGCCTCCATGCCAAGACATCACATCACGTACAGGGACCCGGCCAGATGAATGTCCTTGTGAATCTCGCAGTAGTAGCGAAAGGCCTGGCCCGCCGACTTGTCGGCCAGGAGGCTGATGCCGTCAACCCGTACCCTTTTGCGTTCACCCGGCTTGACGGTCACCGTCAACGATTGGGCATAGACCAGGCGGATGGGCTCGGCAAGATCGCTTCCGCTCTCCGGCCAGACCACGTGTTCGCGAGTGACGAACTGCACCCCCGGCATCGCAAACGTATGTTCGGCGGTGGTCGGATTGTTCAGGATAAAGATGAGGTCTTCTTCCTTGTCGAACGCGCGCTCCAACAGCACCGTGTCCGTACGCCAGATAGGCTGGTTGCCTTGAGCCTCGGTGGCGACGAACTGCACCTCCTTACTCCAGGCCTGTTCGGTCGCCAACAACAGGACCAGCGCCGCAAGAATGGATCGAGACAGGAACGTACCCATGAACCGCACCTCCTTTTGATGACAGAAGAGAGACCGATCGTCTCTCTCACCCAATGGACCCGTGTCACGAGCAAGGGCGGTGCCAGATACCGGCCCGTGCTCCTCTGCCATGCGGAACCATGGAACATGTGGAGTCAGAAGAGATTTGTGCTGGCCGATCGCCGTCTCCGAGATAAACGGATCGGCCGAGTCAAATCCGAACCATGAACGAGAACGGTGAATCACGAAGACTCACGGGATGCAGTGCGCCTGCCCATGCTAGCCCGGTCATTCGAAAAGCGGCGGCTCCGAGACCAAGCCTGGCCGATTTGCGCAAGGTGGGAAACCGCGTCGCGGGACTGTATGATAAGCGGAAGTGGCCGGTCCAAGTTCCGGCCCCGATAATGCCGATGATTCAGAGGACGCCGACATGACCAAAAACGAACTGAATTATGAAATCCTTCTCGAAGTCACCAACGTCCTGAACTTGCAGCGCGATTGGGAGGGACTCTGGAAGGCCGTGACCAAGCAGATCCAGCGGGTCGTCCCCTGGGATCGCGCGGGCATCCTCCTGTACGACCCTCAACAGGACGGATTCCGTTTTTACGCCGTGGTGACCAACGCCCCGCCGGCCCTGCGCACCGATACGATCGTACCCCGCGTGGGGAGCGCCATGGGCTGGGTGTACGATCACAAGCAGGTGCATGTGCGGCCCAACCTGCATCAACAGCAGGTCTTCCTGGAGGACAAGTATTATCTGGAGGAAGGGCTCGGACGCATGATCAATTTCCCGCTCCTCGTCCACGACGAATGTCTCGGCACGCTGAACATCGGAAGCCGCCAGACCGGGGAGCCGGACCCGGACGACGTGAAGTTTCTCCAACTGGTCGCCACTCATATCGCCACCGCGATCGCCCAGGTTCGGGCGTACGAAGAGATCAAGCGCCTGAGCGAACAGCTCAAGCGGCAGAACGAATATCTGGCGGAAGAGGTCAAGCTGAGCCGGAATTTCGGGACGATGGTGGGCCAGTCCCCGGCATTCCGCCATGTGCTTGATCTCATTCGGGCCGTCGCCCCCACCTCCACGACCGTCCTGTTGCTGGGCGAAACGGGGACCGGCAAGGAACTCCTGGCCAGGGCCGTCCACGACGGAAGCCCGCGCCATCACAAACCGTTCATCCGCGTGAACTGCGCCGCCCTGCCCGGCGGGCTGGTCGAGAGCGAACTGTTCGGCCATGAGCGAGGCGCCTTTACCGGCGCCAGTGCCCAGCGACCAGGCCGCTTCGAACTGGCCAACGGCGGGACGCTGTTTCTGGACGAGATCGGGGAAATGCCGCTGGAGGCCCAGGCCAAGCTGCTGCGCGTCCTGCAGGACGGCATGGTCGATCGCATCGGGAGCACCGCGTCGGTCCCCGTCGACGTCCGCATCGTGGCGGCCACCAACGCCCATCTCCAGGACGCGATCAAGAAGGGAACGTTTCGCTCGGATCTCTTCTACCGCCTGCACGTGTTCCCGGTCTCGATCCCTCCGCTTCGGGAACGGCGGGAGGACATACCGCTGCTGGCGGATCATTTCCTTGCGCAAGCGGCCGCCAAACTGAAGCGGCGCCACTTGAAACTGGGCCGCCAGTCGCTGGAACGGCTGCTGGAATATAGCTGGCCGGGCAACGTCCGCGAATTGCAGAGCCTGATCGACCGGGCGGTTATTCTCTCGACCGGCGACACCGTCGAGATCGACGAGGCCTTCTTCCCGAAAACCTCTCTCTCGCCGGCCCCCTCGGTTCCGGTATTGGAGACGACACCAACGACCTTGCACCAGCTTGAGCATGAGCACATTATCGCCGTCTTAAATAGAACCGGCTGGCGGATCTACGGTCCCCAAGGCGCTGCCGCCCAATTGGGTCTGAATCCGGAAACGCTGCGGAGCAAGATCCGCAAACTGGGTCTCAAAAAACCCTCCCCGACCCTCTCCACCTGATCGCGCCCAGTGATCTTCGCTCGCGTCAATGGGACCGGCCCGGTCGCGCGTGATCGGCGACCGGCCAAGTCGAGCCAACTCTCAACGGGATCAAGGTGTTCGGAAGGGGCCGGAAGCGAGCGGAGGGATAACGGAGAACAGACCCGTCAGACCGGTCCGTTCCCGCTGTACTCGTAGAACAGGTCGCGAGATTCCACCAACCGAACCAGTTCGAGTCGTGCGCCGGTCAGGTGCGGAGCGAGCAATTGCCAGGCCCGCTGGGCGAGTTGCTCGCCGGTCATGGATGGCGGAGCAGATCGAAAACCGGGAAGGGCCTGTTCCTGCACGAGTTGGTCGAGGCGGCGAAGATCCGTGACCATGCCGGTGGCCTCGTCGATCGCCCCCTCCAGCGTGATGAAGAGGTCGTAGTCATAGGCGCGAGGGTCATGCCTGGCTGATCGACGGCTCCGGCCTGCCTCCCACAACACACTGTAGCGTCTCGTGACTGCGGCGCGGTCAAGGCCGCGGGAGCCGCGGACGACGGCGGCCAGGTCCTCATCTTCGATGAGCTTGACCCTGTGCAGCCGGCCGATATTGCGATGACGTTCGAGGCAGCGCCACAAGACCCGCGCAATGTTCTCGGTCGTGGGAATGCGGTCCTTGAAGTAGGGCGTGTCCAGGTTCAGGTGCTTATGGTCGAACTCTTCGAGCACCTGCTTGAGCACGATTTTCAAATCGTAGAGGTTCACGACCATGCCGGTCTGGCGATCGACTTCTCCGGCCACCGTCACCTCGAGAAAATAGTTATGGCCGTGGCCCGGATCGTTATAACAGGCTCCGAAGACCTCGCGGTTTCTGGCCTCGCTCCATTCCTCGCGCACATAGCGGTGCGCCGCGGCAAACTCGATCCCTTTGGTTAACAGCACCTCCGACATGGCGGTGTCTTCCTAATCCTGCTGGTCCTGAAAACGGACAAGGGCCAGGACATCACGACGGAAACCGTCCTGACCCTAGCCCTTGCGTGATTGGGTGATCGGCATGGGGGCGGGAACTGCCGCTCCCATGGCGGTCTTACTTACGCGCTGAAGGAACTGCCGCAACCGCAGGTCGTCTTGGCCTGCGGATTCTTGATCGAAAACCCGGACCCCTGCAGGCTGTCCACATAATCCACCTCCGCTCCGTTCAGGAGCGGGGCGCTTTGCGGGTCCATAATGACCTTGATGCCGCCCTTTTCGATGATCGTATCGTCTTCGCCGATTTTGGATTCGAAGGCCATGCCGTACTGATAGCCGTGACAGCCTCCGCCTCGAACATAGATGCGCAGGCCCTCCACATCCGGCTCTTCCTTCATGAGTTCCCGAATCTTATTCTCCGCGGTATCGGTGATGGTGACCATTGCGCGCTCCTCCTTTGATCCATCAATAAGATCGGACCGTTACGGTAGTATATAATGCCGGCTCGGCCCTCAGTCAACGCCGCAACCGTAAATTACCTCTTCTTTTGAGAAGGAACCCTGACCGGTAAAGTCCGGATCACTCACCGGTCAAATCAGCCAGCCATTCTTGTTGCATCTCCCGAGGCGCCAAGGCCTCAGCCCGATAGGCTGAATGGTCCACCCGAATGGACACGGGCGTCACTCCTCGCTGCAAGATCTCAATAAATCGGGGACTTGGACGAAATCGGACGAAATGCACCGCGCTGATCTTGTCTTCCTTGCTGTGCCCGCCTTCGAATTCGCCGAAGACGGCCTCCGGGCCTGCCACCAGCGAAACCGTCCGGCCTCGATCGATGCCTTGAAACGCATCGAGGTCCCGCTTGATGTCGGCGGACTCTGTCACCTCGATGAAGAGCGTGGCGCTGAGTTCGCCAGGTCCGGGCAGCAGCGCATTGTAGACTTCCAGCTCCTCCTGCACCTTGTCGGGATCGACGATCCGCTCGGCCCGGATCATCTCCTGCACCTGAAATTGGAGGGTGTCTCGATTTTCAAAGAGAAGCGTGACCTTGTCGCCGATCGAAAGCCGGCGCCGGGCCTTCAGCGGGATAATCCGCCGGCGAAACGCCTCCCGCTGGCGTTCGTATTCCTCGTAGGGGATGAGCTGCTCCCTGGTCAGCGCCTTCATGACGGCAACCCGTAGGCGTCGCGGACGATCTGAATCGGATGGAGCGTCCGTTTGCCGGCAAACGCCTGCAACCCGTTGCCGGCCTGATCCAACTGCAACCCTGCGAGCGGGCAATCGGACGCAACCAGATCGGCCGGCACCTGATCGATCTCGCGGATCGCTTTCTTGGCGATCTTCATGGAAAGGTCGAAGAACTCCGTCTTGGCCGCCCAACTGCCGTCGTGTCCGGAGCAACGTTCGATGACCTCCACCTGCGCGCCGGCCGTTTCCATCAATTCCTTCGACTTGAAGCCGATGTTCTGGTCCCGCAGGTGGCAGGGAATCTGGTAGGCCACCCGGCCCGGTTTTCGCACGAAGTCCGTCGCCAACCGGCCGGCCCGTTTGGCCCGCATCAGGTACTCGCACACATCGAACGTGCGTTCGGCGACCTTGGCCGCGTCCTCGCCCGGTAACAGATAGGGGTACTCCCGTTTCAGCATCAGACTGCAACTCGGCACGGGAACCACCACATCATACCCCTGGTCGACGAACGGACGGAGCGAGCGCAGGTTCGCACGCGCGGCCTGTCGGATGGCCTCGACATCCCCGAGGTCGAATGAGGGCATGCCGCAACAACGTTGCTCCGGAACTACCACTTCATAGCCGTTTTTCTCCAGCACCTGGACCGTCGCTCGTCCCACGTCCGTGGCCTGATAATTCACCAAACAACTGGCGAAGAGCGCCACCTTCCCGTGGGCCTTGGCCGGCTGGTTGGCGGGAGGGCGCCGTCCCCACCAACGCGCGAACGTCTCCCGCTGGAACGGCAGGAGTCGCCGCTCTCGATGAATCCCCAGCGCCTGATCGAGCAGGCTGCGAACCCATGACAATCCGAGCACCCGATTGACCAAGCTCGCGAACCGGCTGCCCATTGACCCGATGAGATCCGTCTTGACCAGGAGACGATCCCGCCAGGACGCCCCCTGCTCACGGGCCTTCTGCTGCTTCCAGGCGATCATCAACCGCGGGAAGTCGATCTCATACTGATGGGGCGGCGTGTAGGGACAGTGGTTGTAGCAGAGCTTGCAGTAGTAACACTCGTCCACCAACCGGCTGTAATCTTCGGAACGGAGCTTGGTCAGGTCGCCTTCCTGCGCATCGATCCGATCGAAGAGGGTGTTGAACGACGGACACAGGTTGAAACAGCGCCGGCATCCGTCGCAGATTTCGAAAATGCGATCCGTTTCCCGTTTGAGGTCAGCCGGCGGAACCGGCGTCAGCAGGCTCAAACCCTTCATCGTCGACACTCACATGAACGGGCCTGGGGTCGTCCGAAGGCCCCAGGCCCGTTCATGCCATGATCGTGGTCGCACCCGTAATTGACGGTCGGCGGCGAACCACTCCGCCGACCTCCGCGCTCAACCCTTGTTGAGCCCCTCCAGCCCCTTGGTAAACCGGTTTGCATGCGAACGCTCGGCCTTGGCCAGCGTTTCGAACCATTCGGCCAACTCGGCAAATCCTTCCTCCCGCGCGGTCTTGGCCATGCCCGGATACATCTGCGTGTACTCGTAGGTCTCTCCCTCGATCGCGGCCTTCAAATTGGCCTCGGTGTTGCCGATCGGGACGCCGGTCGCGGGATCGCCGACCTCTTTGAGAAAATCCAAATGCCCGAATGCATGGCCGGTTTCCGCCTCCGAGGTATCCCGGAAGAGGCCGCCGATGTCCGGATACCCTTCGATATCCGCCCGTCGGGCGAAGTAGAGATACCGGCGATTGGCCTGGGATTCGCCGGCAAAGGCGTGCTTGAGATTTTCATGGCTCTTGGTCCCATTCAAACTCTTCCCCATCTCGAACCTCCTTCTGTGTGGATCGTCATGAATGCTCTCCGTCTCCTGAGAACTCTCGCCTCTGCGCCGAGAGCCCTCCGCCCTCCCCTGCTCTTCTCGTAAACCTGGAGACGGCAATTATCGCCTGCCTCCCGTGCCCTGTTGCTTGCGGCGGCATCGCTCGCAGAACCCGTAGAACTCGACCCGGTGGCGGCGGACCTCAAATCTCTTCGTGACGGGGGCCGCCAGCGAAAGCCGATCCAACCGTTCGTCCATGACATCTTCGATACGGTGACAGGCAGTGCAGATGAGATGGTGGTGAGGGGTGACGTTCCCGTCGAATCGCGCCCCATCGTGTCCAAAGTTGACTTCCTGCACCAGCCCCGCCCGCCGGAGCGCGCTGAGAGTGTAATAGACGGTATTCTGCGACAGGTTCGGGTAGGTCCGCCTGACCGACGCATAGAGCGTCTCCGCCGTCGGATGGCTGGTCGTCGCGACCAGCGCGCGATAGATGGCGGCGCGCTGAGGCGTCAGCCGCAATCCGCACGCGCGGAAGCGACGGCGAAGCTCCTCATCCCCCAGCATCACGTTCAGCGCCATAGTTAGGAATGATTCCTAACATGTGACCGTCGGGAAGGTCAAGGCGGTCCCGAGGGATCCAGCGGAGCACCGGCAATTGCGGCCAGCCCCTGTACGAGGCGGAAGACGTGAACCGTGACCGGCACGCTCATCGGAGCCACGAGGTCCGCTTGTGCGCATCGCTCCGGCTTGCTGTCTAGCGTTTAACGTTTGACGTTTCTTGCGCGGAGGGGCGGTACAGCGGCAGTTCCCCCTGCATCTCCTTTAGGGGACGATACATTTGATCCTTCGGCGAGAGCTGAGGATTCGAGACGGGCCAGGGGATGGCCAGATCCGGGTCGCTCCAGAGGATGCCGCGTTCGTCCTGCGGCGAATAGACATCGGTGCACTTGTACAGAAAATCGGCGGTCTCGCTCAACACGCAGAACCCATGGGCGAAGCCGGGCGGAATATACAACTGTACAGGATCGTCTCCGGACAACTCATAGCCGACCCATTGGCCGAACGTCGGTGATCCGACCCGGATATCGACCGCGGCATCGTAGACCCGGCCCGTGACGACCGTGACCAGTTTTCCCTGAGGGCGCCCCAACTGATAATGCAGTCCCCGCAGCACGCCCTGCCGTGAACGGGAAAAATTATCCTGGACAAAGACGGCGTCGATCCCCAATGCGCCATACCGGTCCGCCCGATGAATTTCGAAAAACGAGCCACGGGCGTCGCGGTACAGGTCCGGTTCGATCAGCAGCACCTCCGGCAACGACATCGGACTGATGCGCACAGTTTGCTCCTTCATCGGCTGTCGTCGGGTCTCAGGCCCCTGGCCAGAGGACGACCGAGCAGTCCGGCATGGACAGGTTAGGAGTTCGACGGCTTGGGGCCCGGCGGCGGAGGCTCCCATTCCTTCAAGCGATCGATCAACGGCTGTGCCCCGGGCGAACTGGACAGTCGCGGCTCGCTGGCCGGGTGATCCCAGATGAGCGTCGTGATCCCGGCCTCCGCCAGCATGGTGCGAATGGTTTCGACCAGCGCATCCAACGTCACCTCCGTGCCCCATCGCAGATCGAGCACCCGTTCCTGCTGCGTGGTCGGGGGCGGGCCTTCGTGTACCAGCGCCCAACAGCGGTCGAAAATCTCCCGCCGCAAGGCCTCCGGAATGTTCAACGTCGGCAACTCGGAGGTGCAGAGCGCCGTGACGAACAACACAAACTGAAGATCCTCCATCTCTGGGCGGTTGACATCGAGGCGAGGCATACGGTTTCCTATGGCGCCAGGGGCGCCGACCTTCCGGTGCGGCCTGACCAATCGGCAGGCTTGGCGTCGGATATCCGCTTGTTCAATGGAGTCAAGGCAATGGTCACGATTACCCTCATGGGACAACTGCAAACCGAGGATGGGGAACGGGATTTCACCTGCGAAGTCCCCGGCCCGCTCAGCGTCAAACAGCTTATTCAGCGCCAGGGCATGACCTTGCGCCCCGTGCTGCAATTATTGCGCGAGAAGAAAGTGCTTGTCACCGTGAACAAAAAGATCGCCAGCGAGGATTCGCTGGTCAACGATGGAGACGCCGTTCGCCTCGTGGGACACGACGGCATGGGAGGCACGGGGCTCGGACCGTCCTCTTTTTACTAAGGGCTTGCCGGATATCTCAGCCCCTCGCTCCAGCTCGCTCACACCGCCGATCCCTGCCCGGTCGACGTGCCGCATCCAGCCTGGAACGCAACGGGCCGACTCCTCAATCTAAGATGAGTGAGTCGGCCCGTTGATGTCGGAATCACGAACAAGAGGATGAGGACGGCGGTCTGTCGGCTAGAACCTTCGTCGCTCTCGCATCCAATCCAGCGTCACTCCATCATACTCTTGCTTGCTCTGGTTACTTTTTGCCGAGAATCGCATCCTTCGCCATCTTGGCCACCCGGAACTTGACCACGCGCTTGGCCGGAATCTTGATGGGTTCGCCGGTCTGGGGATTGCGGCCCATGCGCGCCTTTCGGTTGGCCAACACCAGCTTGCCAATCCCGGGGAGGACGAAAGTGTTCTTGGCTTCCTTATAAGCCAGCGCGGACAGATCCTCCAGGATCTGCACGGCGGTCTTCTTGGTAATCCCCGCCTTGTTTGCCAGGTGATCGGCGATCTGCGACTTCGTCATCGATTTGGCCATGAGAACCTCCTTGAAAGAGAGTAGGTGATTGATGAACAGCTCAGTGGACGTGGATGAGCGTGCTTCGGGTTTGGCTCGAACGTCACAAGTTGGGAAGGGAACCGAGTGGTCCCGCTGCGAGCCGGGCGAGAGTGTATCGAACACCTCCCACCCTGTCAACGAGAAAAACGGTCCTAAGGCGCGCCAGATGCTGGGTTCATCAAGGTCCGAGGCTCTTGCAGGTTGGCGAGGCCCAAGGGTACCATAGCCGTACCATATCTTGGACTGTCTCCAGGGAAGCTATCGGAGATTGAGGAAAACCCAAAAAAAGACTGAAACGAGACCATCATGGGGAAAGAACTTCCTGTCGTTCCGGCACCGTCGTCCATCGATCCGAAAAGCGGCGAAGAATATATCTTCACGCGCGTGTTCTGTCTGCGCGAGAATTCCCCGCCGCTGAAATTGCTCTGTGATTTCCTGAAGTCCCGCAATCAACAGCCGATCCTGCCGGAGGTGGAGCCCGATGCGCTCGAGGATTGGGCGTGGGTCCAGGTGTCGCTCGGGTACAACCGTGACCGCAAACCTATTCAAGTATTCTGCTTGCGGGACCGCGGCACCTACAAGGACGCATTGGAACAGGAGCGGGCTCACTTTCTGGACCAGCTTTCCTTCCACGACGATGTTGAAGCGCAGCTGGTCCGCGAATATGTCGCCCGGGCCAGGTTTCTCCTCACCACGCGCATGGTGAAAAACGACATCACCGACGAAGGGTACGACTTCAACGGATGGGTTCTCCAGTTCTATCAGGAGAATTGCGACGGCATCGTCCAGGTGGACGGGCAGGGGTTCTATTCACCGTCCGGCGAACTCGTCGTGGAGTTTTACGAACCCACCGCCGAATAGAGTCCATTGTCCGTCTATCACGAAGGCCTCATCCGACTGACCGGACAGGCGGACCTGTGGTTTCAGCGGGCGCGGGCCTCGCTATCCGGCGCGATCCCCTGCGGGAAAGGTTGCCATTGCTGCTGTATCGGTCCCTTCGCCATCACGCGATTGGACGTGGATCGGCTGCAAGAGGCGCTCCCCCGTTTGCCGGCGGAGGAGCGTCGGACGATACACGAGGCGGCGGCCCGTCAGGTGGCAGCCATGGAACGGGCCTTTCCCGCCTTGCGGCAATCCCCTTCGCTTGACCAGTGGGATGATCGGGCGATCGATTCCCTCGTCGCGCAGTTCGGCTCCCTCCCCTGTCCGGCGCTCCATCCCGACGGGAGTTGCAAGGTCTATAAAGCCCGACCGTTGACCTGTCGCCTCATGGGCATTCCGGTGGACGAAGACGGGCTGGTGCGGAGCGCCTGCGAGGTCCAAACATCCGTGCCGCTCGTCCGCCTAACACCATCGTTCCGCCGAGAAGAGCATCGACTGGCCGAACTCGAAGCGACCTTGCTGTCGGTCCGGAAGGTTGAGTCGGATGCCCCGTCACAACAAGGCGAGGAAGTCATGCTCCCCTATGGTTTCCTCGATCAGCAATGACCGGAATGGCCTCGATAACCCATGAAGAGAACGCCCGTCGGCCTATTTCAGATGGGAGTAAGAAGCGCCCTCCACATTCTAGACAGCCTCATAAACGGTATGATATGGTTCTTGGCTCGACTCGCTGCGCCTGTAGCTCAGTGGATAGAGCACTGGCCTCCGGAGCCAGGGGCCACAGGTTCAAATCCTGTCAGGCGCGCCAAACGAGAGAGAAGGTCGAGACTGAGGTTGAGGCTAAGGGAAAAGGAACGCCGGTTTCTCTCGTTGCCCTTAACCCCAACCTTGTGGAACTTGGTGGGGCCGTTAGCTCAGTTGGTAGAGCAGCTGACTCTTAATCAGCGGGCCGTAGGTTCGACCCCTACACGGCCCACCAAAATTCAAGCACTTAGCCTTCCCCTCCCCTCCTGATCGATTTCCGTGTAGACGGAGTGTAGACGGGAAATAAGCAATTTATTTTTTGAGCGCGCTCATTGAGCAATCAAATTCTTTAGTGGCCTGCATTGGCCGCCGTGATGGATCATGACGTGACAATTTGCACAGACTATAGCTAAATGGCTAAGTTTGCTCTTCACACCCTTGGCTGGCACCGAACTCAACGGTCGTAGATGGTGGACTTGCGCATATCCAATTCCAATCCTTCCATATCGCTTACCAAAGTCGAATCCACACTTAGGCACTTCACAAACCAGTTTCCCGTTGTTTTCACGCAGGGCTTCACGGATCTTCGCAAGTCGCAATTGATTTTCGCGAGAACGGTGTGCAACATACCTGCGCTTCAATGTTCCCTCAAACCCCTCGAACTCCTCATCTGAATCAGCTCCCTTTCGTCGAGTCGCTTTTCTTAGTATAAGAGGAAGTTTTATCAATAGCGTTCGACGAACACATTGTCGCGCCAACGCCCGGTTCCATCCATACTGATCTGAATGCCGTGGGCTGTCAGAAGCCCGGTAAATTCCTGACTGGTGAACTGACAGCCTTGATCGGTGTTGAAGATCTCCGGGCAACCATACCGGGTGACGGCCTCCCGCACCGCCTCCATGCAGAAGTCCGTCGTCAACGTATTGGACAGCCGCCACGCCAGCACCCGGCGACTGGCCCAGTCCATGATCGCACAGAGATAGACGAAGCCGCGCTGCATCGGGATGTAGGTGATATCCGCCGCCCACACGTGGTTCGGACGCGTGATCGTGAGCTGGCGCAGCAGATAGGGATAGATCCGGTGGGCGGGATGCCGTTGACTGGTGCGGGGTTTGCGGTAGACTGCCGTGATCCCCATGCGCCGCATCAGCGTCGCCACATGGCGCCGTCCGACTCCATGGCCCTCGCCCCGGAGGACATCCCGGAGCATCCGGGCGCCGGCAAACGGATACTGCAGATGCAGTTCGTCAACCCGGCGCATCAGGGCCAGCGTCTCCGACGACACCGGCACGGGCTGGTAGTAGACCGTGGACCGGGCCAGCTTCAGCAGTTGGCATTGCCGCCCGATTGGTAATTGATGCGTGCGATCGATCATCGCTTTGCGCTCAGCAAGCCCGCCTTGATGAGCGCGCCTTCTAAAAAATCATTCTCCAACGCCAGTTGCCCGATCTTCGCATGAAGCGTCTTGAGATCCGGTGCCTCCGACGGCGGTTTCGTCCCGCCAAACACGTCCGCCGCCCGTCCCACCAGTTGCTGCTTCCATTCGGTGATCTGAGTGGGGTGGACGCTGAATTGCTCGGCCAACTCGGCGAGCGTCTTGTCGCCTTTGACCGCGGCCAATGCGACCTGCGCCTTGAAGGTGGCGCCATGATTCCGTCTCGTGCGTTTCATTGCCTCGCTCCTCTCGTCGGCCACCTCGCGGTGGCGGTGGTGAAGCCAGGCTACCACTTACCACACTGTCCGAATTTCCGGAGCCCCCCTCAAAGTGCGGGAGGACCAGTTCTTCAACACAATCTTGCGGCAGCTCAAGAATGCCGCGCCAAAGGATGTGTTTAAGGAGTTTCACGATAGGTTCTCCAAGGTCGGTGTTGAGATTCCATATGGTAAGGTGAAGAATTTCTTCTCTGCTCAGCTGGATGACAGGGAAATCGTGGGCCGGGCGTTTATCACAGTAAACAGGTTCGAGCCATTCAGCGAAAGCAGTCTTTCGACAGAATCAGAGCCTGTGGCGAAATTGGAATTTTTGATCAGAAAACCAGAAGGCGGAAAGAAAGTTATTCGACTTACAGACGTTTCGCATCTGATTAAGTCTCTCCATGAAGTTTGGAAGCCAGATATTCAGAGCTACCTCTTTTTCATCGTTTCTTCAACAGACCTTTCAGCCCTCGCAGAAAAGGAGCAACCGCGCACCACTTGAGAAGGTGGTGCTTGACGAATTCTCTCAGGAACTCTGCACATGGTTCGAGCAAAACAAGCTCCTAACTGTGGAGTCCTAGGGAGAAAATGCGGGGAAGGTGCTATTTATCAGCGATCCAGTGTCAGGCCGGTCTGCCAACTCCAATCTCCGTCAACAGCATGACTGGAAAAGGGACCGGGGCCCTCATCAGGCCTGATGAGGGTTACGTCGAGGTCCTGGCAGCGGCTGATGCGACATACGAAGGGAGTCGCGCGCGTCTTCCGCAAGAATGGGCTGCCAGAATACAGGCGGTCGAGAGAAGTAAGGTGTCAGATTCCTTGAGCAGCGTCCGATGCACATGAGCATTTCATACTAGGCCTCCAGCTATCCCTGCCATGCGGTTGCCAGGGCACTTCCGACAAGCGTCTCATCACATTCAGAGAGGTTGTAATCCGTCACCTGATCCCACTATTATTGGTTCTCCGATGCAGCCATACCCCAATCCGCCCATCAAGGAGGCTCTCGTTGACATAAGAGTTGACCCATTGCCATCCTCCACGTTGCCCACCCTTGAGGCTCTCCACGACCAGATCCGCGAACACTATCCCACAAAGAAAGCACGACATCGTTGGGAGGGTTCCGTCGAGATTCAGGAGGATCGGCTCATCTCAGCCGCCCAGCGACATTTGGGACGCGATGGCTTTCTGTTTTACTCCCAAGATGAACAACAGATCGTCCAGTACCGACTTGATGGGTTTACTTTTAACCGGCTGCGTCCTTATCCTAGCCAGGGCTGGCCGGTGATCCGCACGGAGGCCAAGGGGCTCTGGGAGCTCTATCTCCGCACCGCACAGCCGCAACGCATCGTTCGTATTGGTCTCCGATACATCAATCAAATCAACATACCCGGTCAACAGGTCAAACTGGAGGACTACCTTACTGAACCACCTCGTGTTCCAGCAGCTCTCCCGCAGACGCTTGAGTACTTCCTTACGCGCCTTGTCATCCCCCTGCCCGCACTGGAGGCGAAAGCGATTATTACCCAATCGCTGGTGCCTGTCGCTGCTCCCGATACCACCTCTCTCATTCTTGACATCGATGTCTTGACAGAGGCCCCCAGGCCCCCCGATACTGCCAGCATATGGGACGTTCTTGAGCGATTTCGGGAATTCAAGAACACGATCTTCAAGTCGAGCCTGACCCCTAGGACCGAGGAGCTGTTCCGATGATGACAGCGATTGCTGCCGCAACTCCTTATATTACCGAGGTCGGACCGGGTTGCAGCGAGACCTTTCACACACTCCGAGCCGCCATCAGCGCCTTCCGCAAGCACGCGGACGAATCGATCGTTCTTGGCTGGCGGCAAGCGCTCCGGGATCGGTTAGCCGATGTTCTTCAAGAGGCGTCCGAGCGTGGTTGGGATGGCTACGAGGCTGAACCCATCGCAGACTTAGCGATCGCAACGGCGCGTCATCTCATTGGACTGTTGCCGGAGACGCTGCCTCTTCCCGATATCGTGCCTGCTCCTCACGGCGAGATCGCTTTCGAATGGGACCGAGGCCGCAACTATCTCTTTACCATCACAACGAATCAAGGATTGCTGATCTACGCCGGAATTCTGGGACCAGATCGGAAACAGTATGGGCAGGAGCCACTTGGTGATGAGCTACCTGGATCGATTGCGACGATTCTGGGATCGTATTTATCAAAAGCCTGACCTTCTCCCCTCCGACATAGATCCTCGCGAGCGTCTTAGTCGATTCATCCTCACGAAACGCCACATCAAGCCAGCAACGAGTAGAGTGAGTCCTCAGGCATTTATTCCTTCAACCAGAACGGCGGAAACTTCCGTTTATCGAACAGAGCGCTGTGCGGAGCAGGCTATTTGGGAAATCGGGGACAACTATGTGACCGCTCTTCACCCCTCACACAAGCCTGTGATCGGACGTGCTGACCTCATAGCCCAAGTCGTCTTCACTCAACAGCTCCGTGTGGTTTCCAGTCCTGTCCCACACCCGCGACATGCAAACATTATCGGCTGGCCGGTTGAGCGCGAGAAAATCCTCATGATCGCCACTGAACTAGCTAACAAGGCAACCCTGATTATCCGCTCGCCAACTTCCTAGAAGTTATTTCAAAACCTCGGAAAAGGAGTAGAATCCGCGCCATGACGACCTTCAAGGAAAGGAGGACACATGGCGTGGCGCCAGCTGACCGATGCGCAATGGGACCAGATTCGTCCCCATTTACCCCCGGCCCCGCGCCGACCGAAGGGCGGCCGACCGCCTGCCGACGCTCGGCGCTGCTTCGAAGGGATACTCTGGATTCTGTGGACCGGCGCACCGTGGAGCGAACTGCCCAAGCGGTATGGCAGCCCGAGCACCTGTTGGCGACGGCTGCGGCAGTGGGAAGCCAGCGGGGTCTTGCTGACGCTGTGGCGGGCCTTGCTGGCCCACTTGAATGACGCGCAGAAACTGCGCTGGAACGAGTGCTTCCTCGATGGGAGCTTCGCGCCGGCGAAAACGGGGGCGCCAACGTCGGGCCGACCAAGCGCGGCAAGGGCACAAAATGGATGGTATTGGTCGATGGCGCGGGTACTCCGTTGGGAGCATACCTGGATTCGGCGTCCCCGGCGGAGGGCCGGCTCCTCGACGCGACGCTCGACACGATCGCCGTGACACGCCCGCATCGGCCGGGGCGGCCCCGCAAGCGGCCGGAGCGGCTGATTGCGGACCGGGGATATGACAGCAATGCCGCCCGGGCCCTGTTGGTCCGTCGCGGGATTGAGCCGATCATTCCGGCCAGGGCCAATAACCAGCGGGCCACCCCTCAGGACGGGCGCAAGGTGCGCCGCTACCGGCGCCGCTGGATCGTGGAGCGCACGATCGGCTGGCTGGGCAACTTCCGGCGACTGACCGTCCGGGATGATCGCCTGATGGACACTTATGGGGGCTTCTTTCATCTGGCCTGTGCCCTGATCACGCTTCGGAAGGTTTTGAAATGACTTCTAAACAGCCTGCCGACCGTAGGAACAATTTGCACTACAAGTCAGAAAAGTACCGGGAGTCTTTCAGTGCTCTTGCGTCTTCACTTAGGCGTCTTCACTTAGGCGTCTTCCTGTTCATCGCGATGCTGCCGCACGTTGGGCGCCTTCCAGCGGAGCGCAGGATGCTCGCGGGAAAACCAGAAAAGGACCGGGAATCTGTTCATGTGCTTCAGCAGGTTCAGCTCGTGCGAGACTGCCGATCCGGTTAGTCAGCAACTGCTCCAAGGACTCGACAGACCTCACGCACCGTCATGAAGGCATCCTGCCGGAGCCGTGCTTCTGTTCCCGGATCGCCTCCACCTAAGAACTTCGCAACCCAGGTCGGACCTTCGGCATCCAGCCCGCATTATTCATGACGGTTCGTCGCGAAATGGCGGAGTTGCGTCGCGAGACGGGCAAGCACAGCCGCGAAGGACTGAGCAACTGTCTTGAATGTCAAGCTCTCCGTGCAGCGGCCGGTTGCCATGGAGTCCCATGATGTACCATCGCATTGAGAATGGTCAGCAGCTTGCGCATCGCGGCGACCAGCGCGACCTTGGATGCTTTGCCGGCGGTACGCAGTCGCTGGTAGAACTGCCGGATGACGGGGTTCCAGCGCGTCGCCACCAAGGTCGCCATGTACAGCGCGGTGCGGACGGGGGCCCGCCCACCCCAGATGGTGCGTCGGCCGCGCAGCCGCCCACTGTCCCGATTGAAGGGCGCGACGCCCACCAAGGCCGCAATTTGCTTGCGATTCAGCAAGCCCAACTCCGGCAGCTCGGCCAAGACCGTGCGACTCATTACCGGTCCGATGCCGGGCACGCTCTGCAACAAATCTTCGCGTGCACGCCAGATGGGGCTCTCTTCAATCATGTCATCGAGGTCCTCGTCGAGCCGGGCCAGTTCGGTGCGCAACCAGCGCAGATGGGCTTCAATCCGCTTCCGCACGCGGGCTGGAGCTCGGTCCAACCGGTTCTGCTCGGCCCGCTGCATCGCCAGCACTTGGCGGCGTCGCGCCAACAGGGCCGCCAGTTCCGCGGTCTGCGGATCGGGGAGCGCCCGCACTTCCGGTTGGATGACCTCTGCGAAGCGGGCCAACACCTGCGCGTCCAGCGTATCGGTCTTCGCCAACCGGCCCGTCGCTTTGGCAAAGTCCCGGACCTGGCGCGGATTGACCGCGATCACGGGCAAGGCGGCGTCCACCAGCGCCCGCAGCAACGGCCGTTCCAAGCCCCCGGTGGCTTCCACGACAATCCGTATCGGCGATACCTGGCTCAGCCGTGCGATCACCGTGCTGATTCCCTGGGCATCATACGGGACGCTCAGCGGCGTGCCAGCCGGCCGCATGGCGACGTCCAGCTGCGCTTTCGAGATATCAATTCCGACACACACCGACGATGTCTGCATCGCCTCCTCCTTGGTGAAGCCCGTCCTTGTCTTGATGCGGGCTCGGTGGCCCAGGCAACTGTGCGGGCTTATGGAATAGGGAATGTGACGACCCGGCTCGGCCGCGGTCTCTTCGGACCGGAGGCGTATCGATCTGTCACATTCCGTATGTCTCATGTACCACAATTCCAAGATACAAGGCGTACTTGAAACAGTACGTTGAAGGACTGAGCGGCGAGCACGCCCGCCGACAGGCGTGTCGCAGCAGCGAATCCGCGATTGCAGCAGAAGCGTTCATGAATAATGCGGGCGAGGGCACGGAACTTCTGAGCGATTGAGCGAAGGCCTTTTTGCACAAGCTGCTGATTCATGAAAGGCTTGAGCGCCGACGCCACTGTTTGGGGACCTCCGCGTGAGTGGGCACAAAGCGCATAGATGTCGTAGGCGTCCTTCTCCGCATACCGTTCCCCGATGGCGATCCCCTTCAAGACCAGACTGGCTACGAGATCGGCCAACTGGCCCCGGCTACGGAGGTTGAGATATCCGACACAGAACGAACTGGCCGTGGCCGCGGGCAGAACCGGGTGTAGACCCTCCAACAGCTTCAGCTCGATATTGTTAAAATCTGCGGCATAGGCTGTCCGATCGTGGTGATGTTAGCGCAACGGAGCAGTTATCGAAACGTCCGCTTCTCGGTTTGAGGCTGCCGATGGCTCCTCTGCTTCATTGGCCTGGTTACCCTCATGGTCGCCTCTCGCCTGATTCCTCGAACAACTTGAGATACGGATCGAAACGGAAGCGCCGGTTGCGGGCATAGCCGGTAATCTCGCGTAACAGGCCGATGTCCACGAGGCGGCTGACGAGATTATTCGAGCCCGCCGGCGTGATCTTGAGCCATTCACGCACGCGGGCCACGGTCACGATCGGACGGTCGAAGAGTTTGTCCATGATGCGGTGGCCGTTGGCGGCAGCGCGGCCGAGCCGCTCGATGATGCGCGCGCGATAGTCCTCACGCATGCGCAAGATAGCCGCTGCCGTCCGGGTCGCTTCGCGGCTCACCTCGGCCACGCCGCGCAAGAAGAAGGCAAGCCACCCTTCCCAGTCACCGGCATCGCGCACGCCTTGCAGTCGCTCGTAGTACTCGGCGCGGTGGCGCTTGAAATAGTGGGACAGATACAGCACGGGTCGCGCCAGGAGCTTCTTCTCGGTGAGCAGGAAGGTGATGAGCAGCCGCCCGACGCGGCCGTTGCCGTCGAGAAAGGGATGGATGGTTTCGAACTGCGCATGGGCGAGCCCCACCCACACCAGCGCAGGCGGCGGGTTTTCAGCGTGCAGGAACTGCTCGAGCTCGGCCAGCGCTTGGGGAACTTCCTGAGGCGGCGGCGGAATAAAGGTCGCGTCGGCGAGCGTGCAGCCGCCGGGGCCGATCCAGTTCTGGCTGGTGCGCAGCTCCCCCGGCGTGAGGTTGGCCCCGCGGACGCCCCGCAACAGTTCCGCGTGAATCTCCCGAATCAGACGAACGGAGACCGGCAGCTCAGCCAGTCGCTTGAGGCCGTGATTCATTGCCCGGACGTAGTTGATCACCTCGGTCACGTCCGCCGGGGTGTCCGGGTCGGCCAGCCGTGCCTCGGCTGCAAGCAGGTTCTGTAGAGAGCTTTGGGTGCCCTCGATTTGACTGGAGAGCACCGCCTCCTTGCGCACATACATGGAGACAAAGAGGTCCGGGTTGGGCAAGGTGAGCACCGCGCCGTCGAGCCGGCCAAGGGCGTAGTCGGCACCGGAGAGCAGCTCCCGCAGCAGCCCGCCGAGATTAACGGGCGGAACCGGAGGCAAGGGCGCGGGGATGAAGGCGCGATAGCCCGCCGGCTGCTGCACATAGCGGCCCGCTCGGGAGGACTTGTTTTCCGTCGTGTTCATCAAAGCGCGAGAGGCCTTCCATGTTCAACGTTGCGTTGATTATGGGGCAACTTCGGGCCCATATTCAACGCAGCGATCAACTATACTCAGCTCTTTTAGGTCTTTAGCAATAGTGGCGTCGATTTTCGCGGCCTCAAGGAGGTTGATGGTGTCAGGCACGCGCATCGACTTATTTGAGGCGCAGCATCGCTTTGAGCACAAGACGACCCTCGACCTACCCGGAACAGAGACCTGGACTCTCATCATCCTGAGGGGGTTAAGGTTGAGGCGCAGACATCGGCTGATGCGCCGCGCGAAGAAAGGCGCGTACGCTTTGCGCAAGAAACAATCTCCACAGTTCTGCATATTTTTACCCAATTGGCTATTTTTACCGTACGGGTAAAATGCCCAATCAGGTAAAAGTCTGTCACGCCTTCTGTTTCCAGGTCAAAGCGAGTAAGCAACGTGGGGCGATGTCCCCGCAGTCGTTCAGGCGCGCGATAAACTCCTGCTCCGCAGCAGTCAGGGGCAGCATGATCTCCAGTAGGCCGCGACATTCGGACACGAGCTTTTCGCCTGCCGGACGCAAGTCAGAAGGCCGCATGGGCCACATGCAATGCACAGAATAGGAAATTGAGTCTAGTCCACTAGTTCTGGAAAGAGAGCAGGAGGTCGCGTCTCGTCACAGCGCACGAGCGCAGAGCACCTCGTCTTCGCGGAGGGCTTCCAGGGCGGAGGCGTGAACGGCGGTGACGGCAATGGTGTCGCCAACAGCGTTGAAGACTTCGATGGAGTATCCCTCTGTGCCGTCAGGGGCCACGTGATGGTCGACCAGTTTCACAATATCGCCGCGACGGAGACGATGCTCCGGCAGGTCACATGTCAGCGCCACATCAGTGTAAAGCTCAAACTTCATCATGCCCTCCGTTTGTCTGGAATAAGTGTAACGAACTTCGTGATGCCCGACAAGTGCTCGGTCATCCAGATAGTGCGCACTGGTAGTGTCATACCATTGGGCCCCTTAAGCGTGCCGCAAATCTCGTAATACTGCCCGAACTTGTTGGATTCCAGCCGCACGGCGTCTAATGGCAAAATCTGCGTGCGCAAGTCCTGCAGTAGTTGGCCAGCGTTTCCCTGCACATAGCCAGTCTGCGCCAGAAAGGCCGATTTGTCGCCGCGCGCTTGCGGCAAGAGCAGATAGCGCGCCAGCTTATCTTCGGCTATGGTTGTATCAGCAGGTAGTCTCATGGCACCTTCAGCGCTGCACAACCTACTACGTTGCAGCCGCGTCTGTCTTCTCAGTACTCGTATCCATTTAGAGAACCCCGCCCTTTCGGGCGGGACTTTGTACGCCCAGGAACCTTTTACTCCGCTTCGCTACGGGCAGCCATTCATTCCGCTCTTCCAAGCGAGGCGTTCTCGCAGGATTCCGATCTCTGCACTATTTGGCAAGGCGAACTTGCTGAATTGCGCAAATATAACCAGTATCGATAGTGATTCGGTTACGCTTTGGCAAGTGTCTTGGCAGTCTCACCGGGGGTCGATGTCCTGCTGTTTCGTGTGACCATCAGGATGCCACTAACGCGGTTTGCCGCTTCGGGTTTTCCCGCTTAACCGCTCCTCTGGAGCCGACCGCTGAGTAAGTCCAGAAGAAACGACGTGGGAACTGTCAGTGCAGGTTCTGCTACAGAACTAATTGGTAGCGGCGCTCACAAGCCGCTGTAGTGCCGGGAGCGACGGCGTGGGAATTGATCCCCTTCTGTGCTTCCTTCCCTCTTTACGTTGGAAATGCTTGTGGACCGTCAGCAACATCTTACTTGCGTTCTGTTCCAAGGCCCTGCGCAGCGGATCAAGGTCCAATCGCGCATAGATCCTCGTCGTGCTGATGTTGCTGTGGTTGAGGACCGCTCCAATCAGCTGGAGGCTTTCACCACTGCCCGCCAGCCATGATCCCACGGTGCGCCGGAGATCGTGAAGTCTGACATCCGAGACACCTACCTTGGTCCGAATACGGCCCCAGGCTCGCTTGATGTTCACGCGATGGGACCCATTGCGCCCGGCGAACACATAGGGATTCCCGTCTTGTCGCGGAAGCTTGCTCAAGACTGCCAGGAGCGGTCCCGCCAGGGGAAGCACATGCGGGCTATCTGCCTTCGTCTGGGGGATACGCCACTCGGCTTGCTCCAAACTGATATCCTCCCACCGCATCGTGAGCACCTCTTCGCGGCGAGCCCCGGTGAACAAGTACGTGAAAAAAGCCCCGCGCACATACTCATCCGGTTCTTCGAGACTCGCGGCAAACAGACGAGGAAATTCATCGGGCCGTACGAAACGATCCCGCTCTTTTTCTTTGAAGAAATGAATTCTGGTTGCAGGATTCTCCCCCTGAAACATTCCCCAGTCCTTGGCCAGGTTGAACATCTTTCGGAGCAGGGCCACGGCGCGATTCGCCAGATAGGGCGCGGTCTCCCCGATCTTCGAATGCAGCAGAACAATCTCATTCCGGCTGATATCGGATAACTTCCGCGTCTTCAAATCCTTCAGATGCGTGTCCAACATGCTCCGGTCATCCCTCGCCGACCGCTTCATGGGGAGATGCCGTTGCTCATACAAGACGGCTAGATCGCCAAAGGTCGGTTCTCTGACCCGGTCTTGGCGCGCTTGCGCAGGATCTTCTCCTTGTGCGATTGCCCCGACATGAGCCTCCGCCTGCTTGCGAGCCTGGTCAACCGTGAGCGGACCATACGGACCGATGGTAATTCGCCTGACCCTCCCTCTGACTCGTTTCTCCAGAACGAAGGTCTTCGTTCCCTTGGTCACTCGGAGCGCAAAACCGCGAAGCACAGAGTCTCGGATAAAGACTTGTCCTGAAGGTGGGAACGGAGTGTCATCGATGAGGCGTTTCGTCAGCTTTGGCATGGACGCGTCCTCCGTGCGCGTTGACTTCTCGTTCACAACGGTCTAATCAGCGGGCCGAAATGTAGACGCTGTGTAGACACGAAAGAGCGAATTGCCAGGGTCTAGCCCGCATTATTCACGATGACTTCTACTGCAACCGCCGATATGCCGCTGCGACAAGACTGGCCGCGCCTGAAGGGCAGCCAGTCGGGCGGGCTCGCCGCTCGCTCCCTCGACATACTGTCGCAAGTATGCCTCGGGCTTTCGCGGCTCCGCACGCCCGTCTCGCATGGCATCTCCGCGGTTTCGTCACGAATTCTCGTGAATAATGCGGGCTAGACCGTAACCTAGAGGAGAACCGTAATCACAACTCGTTGAAGTGTCAAGAGGTGTGGTAAGTGATAGTACCTGAGAGTAAATGCTGGTGATTACTCTTAATCATATTGACGTAGGTTATATACCTAAATACGAAGCTTCGCTTGAACCGCTCGCCTCTTTATCGGTTTATCGTAGTTGTGGCGAGCAGAGGAATCCTCCAGTCATTCTCCTTCTGATCTAAGCTTGCTAGACCCGGCGGCTCATCGGGCGTAGCCCCTCTCCATTGACGCCGCCGGAGAAACCCCTCCAGTAATTCACTTCTTCTGATGTGAGCTTCGTGCTAGCCGCTTGCCTCTTTATCGGCATAGCGTCGCTGCGGCGAGCGGAGAAGACCGCCGGTAACTGTCTTGCTTTGATCCAAACTTCTCATGCAACCGGGTCCCTTTAAGGTTTCCAAGAATTCGTCGTCCGTGACGATGCCCCTCGCGCGGAGGTTCTTCGCACCCACAGAGCCTTCCGAGGATGGATTGCCCCCTCGCCCTTGGCCAGCCTATCAAGCCATTTAAAAATCTTACCCAGCGGGGGATCGTTGAGTCATTTGTGAATCTTACCGAGCGACGCATCCCCTGAGCCTGGAGTTGGGATTCTTCGGGCGCTCGGTCGGAAAACCGGCTTCCGTATTTGGCCTAGGATCAACGATCGCCGCTCGGTCCATACTGGAGATCCCCCCTTATGAGCGTCCTGTCCGGGGCAGCGCCGGTGTCTGGCGCTGGACCCTCGGGCTGAAGGTCCACCCACGCCAGGGCGTGCTCGCCCGCAGCTGCGGCGGCCGAGGCGCCGCTTCGCGCGGGGTGCGCGTGGCTCGGGTGGCCAGCGCCCAGAGTCGCTCCAGGTGCCGGTCAATCCGCTGCGAGAGCGCAAACGGATCGGTCGTCTTCAGGACTTGCTCCAGGGCGGCCACCTTCTGCGGATCGGCGTCGGCGCAGGCCCGCACCCGCTCGAACGGCGTCTGCGGCGCCTCATAGCGCCGGATCAACCGCGAGCCCACCCGGACCTTGCGGACGAGTTTCATCGCGGGCTGAAAGAGGTTCTGGAAGAGCCGCAGGTCCGCATACAGCGCGTTGAGCGCGGTGCGCGCCGCCTCGGTGTCGTACCGCTCCCAACCCACTAGCTTGCGGACATGCGTCCAGTTCTTCTGCTCCACATGCGCGTTGTCATCCTTCTTATACGGGCGCGAGCGCGTGAACTGGACCTGTCGACCAACAGGCCGCTGCTTGTCAAGGGTCACCCAAATTTCCCCAGTTATGGTCATCGAAAACTCCCCACCCTGGTTACGTGGTCGTGGCGGCTTCTTCGACGCGCACCAAACCGGCTTTAAGTTTCTCCTTGAGCCGGTACGAATGACCACGGATATTGATGGTGATGGCGTGGTGCAGGACCCGATCCAGGATCGCGGTCGCCAGCACCCGGTCCCCGAAGACCTCCCCCCAGGCCCCGAAACTCTGGTTACTGGTGAGAATCATCGGCCCCTTCTCGTAGCGACGCGAGATGAGTTGGAAAAACAAGTTGGCCCCGGTGCGGTCAATGGGCAGATAGCCGATCTCATCGATGATCAGTAACCGCGGGATCGTGTAGAGCTTCAGCTTGTCCTCCAGCCGATTCTCCGTCAGGGCTCGAGTCAGTGTGGCGATCATGGCGGCGGCCGTCGTGAACAACACCCGATAGCCTCGCTCGATCGCTTTGAGCCCCAGCCCGATGGCCAGGTGGCTTTTGCCGACCCCGGGCGGCCCCAAGATCACGAGATTCTCGCCGTGCTCGATGAAGTGGCAGGTGGCCACTTGCTGGATCTGCTTCTTATCCAGCGACGGCTGGTAGGCGAAGTCGAAGACCTCCAGACTCTTCACAAACGGAAACCGCGCGAGACTGGTGCGCATCGTAATGTTCTTCTCCGCTTTGGCGGTCACTTCTTCACTGAGGACCTGATCGAGGAAGTCCGCATACGACAGGTCCTTGGCCGCCGCCTCCTGTAAGAGGGCGTCGAGCCGCTCGCGGCTCTTCAGGAGCCGCAGCCGCGTCAGCTGTTCACGGAGCCGTTCCAGTTGCGCCGGGTTCATGGCTGCACCTCGTGCGCCGCCGCGCTCCCGCACACCGCCTCGTAGCACGCCAGATCCCGCACTTCGACCTCCGGGACCGCACCGGGGTGAGTGGCCAGTTCGCTCAGGGTTGACCGGCGCTGGCGCGCAATGCGGGCACTGGCGCCGGGGCCGTGCTCCGGCAGAATGCGGAATTGGTGGCGGCCGGGTAACACGGGATGGGTGGCCACCTCGCGGTCGCGATGGAAGATATGGATGGTGTCGCCCCGCCGTTGCGCCTCAACCCGTTGCCCAATCAGGCGGAAGGGCACGGAATACCGATTCGTGTCGAAGCTGACCAGATAGTCTTCAGCCACGATCCGCGAGACCCGCGCCTCCTGCTGGAAGCCGCGCTGGCCCGCCAGTGGCACGAGGTGCTCGCGTTCTCGCTCAAACCGCGCGATCGGTCGCTCATGAGTCGTGCCGTGCAGGCGCTGGTCGGCGATCGTCACGTTCCATTCGTCGAGCTGGGCCTGGAAGTCCACCACGTCGACAAACGTCCGCCCGGGCAGAAAGTTCCGCTTCACATACTTCACGCCCGATTCCACTTTGCCTTTGGTCTGCGCCCGGTAGGGCCGACACACGCGGGGCTCAAAGCCCCAATAGTCGGCAAAGGCTTTGAACGTGGGATTCCAGAGGCGTCGGCCGGTCTCATCCGCATAGCACACGGTGCGCGGACGATCATAGAGATGCTCGCGGGTGTGCCCGCCGAAATGGGCAAAGGCCCGTTCATGGGCCTCCAGAAATTGCGCCAGGCGCTCATCGGCACACGCGTGATAGAAGCCGCGGCGACTGAACCCTAAGGTGAGCACGAACACGTGCACCACGACGGGACCGGTGCGGAAGGGCACGGTGGCCTGGCCCCAATCAATCTGACTTTGCTGCCCCGGCGGGGTCTCAAAGCGGAGGAGGGCCCGCTCCGCTTGCAGCTGGACCTCGCGCAGCGGCGCCACACACCGCTTCACCGTCTCATAACTGCCGGTGTAGCTCCGGCTCGCCCGCAGTTCCTGGTAGAGAATCCGCGCCGAGTACCCCACCTGCGGGGCGCGGGTCCGCACAAAGTCGGCATGGGCGGTGAGCAGCGTCTCCGCCACCGCTGCCCGGCGATAGGGGTGCCACGTCGTCTGCCGCAGACTGCGCCGGACCGTCTTGCGATCCAGATCCAACCGCCGCCCAATCGCTGAAATGGACACCCGCTCCTCGTGAAACAACCGTCGAATCTCCGCCCATCGCTCCTGATCCACCATGCATGCCTCCCCAGATTGGTCCCCCTGGGCACGCATGATCGCCGACGCTCCCGTCTCGTCAAGTCCCATCTCCCTCCTCCTTCAGTTAGGAGGGTGGGGAAAATTCAATGACCACACCTGGGGATTATTGGATGACCGCTGACAGCTGCTGACACCACGCCAGCAGGTGGTCATGGATGAACTCGCTCCCGTTGTCGGAATCCACGCCCCGCAGGGGGAACGGGAGCTGCGACTCGATGGTCGTCATCGCCTGCACGACCCCGTGACGGCTCTTGCCCATCACGGCCTGGCGCTCCACCCAGGTCGTGTGGATGTCCACACCGTCCACGGTGTGCAGGAACTCGCCGGCGGCCGAGGCGCCCGTGTGCGACACCAGATCGATCTCCAGATAGCCGGGCGTACGGACGTCCCAGTGCTCCGTCTTGATCGGGATCTGCTGCTTCAACAAGGACCCCGGGCGCGTCGTGCCATACAGCCGCCGCTTGAGCCGTCGCTTCCGGTCCCGCAGCCGGCGGTCGATCTGCCGGGCACTGATCCGCCGGAGTTGGGCTTCCACCGCCGGCGTGACCGCGGTGCGCCGCGTCAGCCAGGGCAGCCAGTGCGGCAGCGCCGCCTTCAGTCGCTGACCACACAGATAGCCCGAGGCCGCCCAGATTTCTGCCAGCAGGCGAATCACGGGCTCCCCATACGTCGGCCGTCGCCGGATCACCCGGCGCACGGGCGGCCGAGGTGGGGCCGCTCGGCTCAGCAACCCAATCGCATACTTGCGATGATATCGACAGACTCGTGTCACTTCGTCCAGGAGGGCCGATCGCTCGCGGCGCCCCGCCCGCTGATACCGCTGCCACATCACCCGCAGATACTCGTGCTTCGACCGTCGCGCCATCCCCGCTGCCTCGATCCTCCCCCTCCTTCTGGCCCGCCCCATGCGGACTCGGAGGGTAAGATTGACAAATGACGCAACGATCGGTCGCTCGGTAAGATTTTAGATGACTCAATACGGCCAGTTGACCTGCCTTCCTTCAGGCGCGTAGACTACATCAGTTCAGTGCAACCGCCTTGGTCTACAGGTGGTAGCCATGGTCCTCCGCGGAACAGGAATCCGGCGGGATGACCTGATTGGGTGTCTCCATTCCCACACCCCTGTTCTCTCTCTGTTCGAGCACAGCATCGCTCGTTTCACTTCTCTCTCAGCCTTTGAAATCATCGCGTTAGGCATCAGGTGCCGCAGGGACCGATTCCAATCGGCGCCAAGAGTCCGTCACGCCCGTTCCACGTGTTCGATTCGTCTCGTACATCGCCTAGGAGGAATTCAACTGATGGACTATCGGCTTGAACCGCCGTGGAAAGGCCCTCGGGTGAAACGACTGGTCACGCGTCTGCCGCGTGAAGCCTTGCCCGATGGGGGAAGGAGGGTATTATGGAGCGCCATTACGACGTCAACGATCTCGCGGTAGCCATTGGGTTGGCGGCGACGGTGTTCAGTGGCTACCTGTTGATGACTGCCGCCAACGGGACCTTCCAAGCGGCCCCACCTCAACAAGGGGCAACCTCCCAACCGACCGGCATTCTGGCAAGCATGGTCTGGCTCCAACCGGCGCTGGGCCAAGCCATCCTCGATCAATCTCTTCTGGAGCGCGACGGCCCCCGCGCGATTACAGAAAGCGCGACCAACCTCTCGCGCGCGCTCGTGGCGCAGCACCGGTTCGGCGCCGCGCCAGAGAATCTCAGCCAGATCGTCGAAGACAAGGCCGCACGCATGAAGACCGACCACGAGGGCCGGGTGCAAACGGTCATGGGCCGCGCGATCGTGAACTTTTCCCAGCGCGGGTGGCGGAGCGGCTTGGTGCCGTCGGGATTCGAGCCGTCGGAGTTCAACAAACGGATGATCCATGCGACGGAAACGATGGGCCGGCGATTGGATGGCGAGTTCTCGTCGGTTTGGCAGCCGACCCTCGGCCGGATCATCGTGGACACCAGTCGGGAATTGACGGCGCTTGCCGCACAGATTCAAGAACGCACCGGCCGGGCCATCATGCAGGTGACGCAGGCTCAAATGCGGTATGAAGACGCACGGGCGGCCAATCAATACCAGTTGGCGAGCGTGACCACCGCTATCAGGCGAACGACCCAGCTCGCCGAGCAGTTCGAGCGACTGGCCGTGGCCGATGGAAGGACCGGCGAACGGATGGCCAGATTGGCCGAGCCGCGATCCTGGCCGGAGATCCCGGTCGGCTACTTTATCGCGGCCAGCGCGGCCTTGCTCGGCATCTTCGGCGGCGGACTGGCCTTCAGGTCAGGACGGGCGGAGGAGGAGACGGCCGCTGACATGAAGTTTGAGGCTCTGCAGCGGGTGTACAGGAAGATTGCGTGAACGGAGGAGCATAGGAGAAAGCGACCGGGAAGGATCAACCGGACGACACGGAAGCGGTGTCGTCCGCGACAAGCGAGGTGCCTTATGTCCTGGGGCTACTGGGGAATTGTGGCCGGTCTGCTGACCATGGTGGGGCTCTTCTTTGTCTGCATGGCGATTCTCTATCCCGCAGAGAAGGAATCGTCTCGCCTGTCGAGCGATCTGAGCCAATCGACTGAGCCGGCGACACAGGGACACATCAGAAGCCGGCATGCCGCGTAAATACGAGCGGCGCGGGATAGCATTCCGATCGATTCCCGTCGTGGTGAGGTGTCACATGGTCGAGATCATTGGTCTCGCGACGATGGTCGCGCTGATCTGGTTGCTGGATTGGTCGATGGCCGGGGAGAGCGACGCGGAGCGCAGGCGGCTCGCCGCCTCCGGCGAGGGAGGCTCCCTGACTCCTTCCGCTTCCGGCGAGAGCCGGAGACGGCAAGCGGCCTGATTCGAGGCTGTTCGTGGCCTGACCGCCCGGGTGGGTCAGAGCCAAACGATGCGGTCGCGACAATGTCCCTGCCTGTTTACGTGCCTTGGCAGCGGGGGATTGGTTTGCAACGAGGATGAAGCGGCTGATCAACACGTCTACGTGAGGATTCTAGGCTGGCTGACTCCCGCAATGACGTCTTCGGTGATGACCACGGACTTCACGCCGCCCATCGCCGGCACGTCGTACATCAGATCCAACATCACGTCTTCGAGGATCGTGCGCAAGGCCCGCGCTCCGGTCTTCATGAGGGCCGCTCGGCCGGCGACGGCTTTGACGGCGGCATCGGTAAACTGCAACTCGACCCCTTCCAGTTCGAAAAGGGCCTGATACTGTTTGACCAGCGCATGGCGCGGCTCGGTCAGGATGCGGATCAACGCCGGCACGTTGAGGTCCGCCAAGGTCGTGAGAATGGGGAACCGGCCGACAAACTCCGGGATGAGACCGAATTTCAGCAGGTCTTCCGATCGCACGGAGGCGAGCAGATCCGTGTGGCCTTCGATCTCCTGCACCGGCACGGCCGCGCTGAAGCCCATCCGTTTCGGCGCCGTCCGTTGGGCGATGACCTGATCCAATCCCACGAACGCTCCGCCGCAGATGAAGAGAATGTTCGTCGTATCCACGCGGATGTACTCTTGCTCGGGATGTTTGCGCCCGCCTTTCGGCGGCACGTTGCACAGCGTCCCCTCGACCAGCTTGAGCAGCGCCTGCTGGACGCCCTCCCCCGACACATCACGCGTGAGTGACGGGCCTTCCAACTTGCGGCTGATCTTGTCGATCTCATCGATATAGATGATCCCGGTTTCCGCGCGGGCCACGTCATAGTCGCAGGACTGCAACAGCTTCAGGACAACGTTCTCCACGTCTTCCCCGACATAGCCGGCTTCGGTGAGCGTCGTCGCGTCGGCGATGGCGAAGGGCACGCGAAGGATGCGGGCCAGAGTCTGGGAGAGCAGCGTCTTCCCCGTCCCGGTGGACCCGATCATCATGATGTTGCCCTTCTGCAAGTCGACGTTGGTGAGGCGCTCCCGATTCAGAATGCGTTTGTAGTGGTTGTGGACCGCGACCGAGAGGACTTTTTTCGCGCGGTCCTGCCCGATGACGTACTCGTCCAGCGTGGCCTTGATCTCGGTCGGCTTGGGGACCACCATCGGTCCGGACGGCGGCGCTCCGGGCGTCGCGCGCTCCTGCGTCAGCGAGGCGGACCAGCGCTGCATGCATTCATCGCAGATCAACAACGGCGCTTTGGACTGGCAAGCATCACAGGTGTAATGGGTGGGGCTGGGGATCAGGTTGCGGACGGCGCCCTCCTGCTTGCCGCACAGCGCGCAGAGACGCTCGCGTCGGTTCGCCGGGTTTCGCGTTTGCCAAAACACCGCCATCCCCTTGGTGACGATCGGCCGCGGAAAGAATGACCACGCAATCTTATGTCCGATGAAGGCCGAATCGCAAGAGCGTTTCTAGCAGGCCGGCCGATCGTTCGTATCACCCGGGTGGGGACGCAGATCGAGCTTCGCTTGCCAGCGGATCAATCGGGATCAGCCCCACCGGCTTGGCCCTTCGCTCGACCCGCCCCTCCTTTGAGGGGCCTTCGTTCACCGCTGCTTGCTCCTCAATCCCACGAAAGGCCGCGGCTCTCTCCCTTTGAGGACTATCCCGGCAAGGCTACCCTCAGCTAGCGTGGAGCCTCGTTTCCAACCTGCCAGGAGGAGCCGATGTCTGAATTGGAAGAAGCCGGACTGGTGATGAGCATCTTGGCGCTGCTCGGCCTTGCGCTGATCGCCGAAGGGCCGATCGAAGCGACTTGTGAGCGTATTGTGGATTGGTTGCGCGTCAGGCGGTCGCCTAGCCGATAACGGTCCGCGCGGCGCCTCGCCGGCCCTCGCTTCGGTCTCCCCCGCCCAACCCTATCCGATCCTTCGTTTGTCATAAAGTCCCTTGTTTCGGATCTCCGGCCGCACTATGATCGCGCAAGCCGGTTGTGCTTGATCCGAGAGCAGTGTCCGGCTCTTCTACGCGCCTATGGCCATCCATCCGCAAGCCGGGAAGCCGGCTCCACCCGACCTGTTGATCGACCCTGCCGCCCTGCAGCAGGCCTACTACGCGGAGAACCCGGACCCTGGCGACCCCGCCCATCGCGTCAGTTTCGGGACCAGCGGCCACCGGGGCTCGGCCCTTCGGCAGACCTTTAATGAAGCCCACATCCTGGCCACCACGCAGGCCATCTGTGAGTACCGGCAACAGGAACGGATCAGCGGGCCGCTTTTTCTGGGCCGGGACACCCATGCCCTGTCGGAACCGGCCTTTCGCACGGCTATTGAGGTGCTGGCGGCCAACCGCGTGGAAGTCATGGTTGATCGGGACGACGGCTTCACGCCCACCCCAGTCATTTCGCATGCCATTCTGACTCACAACCGAGGCAGGCAGACGGAACTGGCGGACGGGATTGTCGTCACCCCCTCGCACAACCCGCCTGAGGACGGCGGCTTCAAGTACAACCCGCCGAACGGCGGCCCGGCGGACACCAACATCACAAAATGGATCGAGGAGCGGGCCAATCGGCTGTTGGCCGACGGGTTACGAAGCGTGGCGCGGATTCCATACGAGCGGGCGATGCAGGCCGGGACCGTCCACCGGCACGATTACGTCGGAACCTTTATCGCGGACTTGGTCCATGTCGTGGACCTGCCGCGCATCCGCGAGGCGAAGCTGACGATCGGGGCGGACCCCCTCGGCGGCTCCCTGGTGGGCTATTGGGAACCGCTCGCGGACCGGTATGGCCTGGACATTCAACTCGTCAACCGGTCGGTCGATCCGACATTCCGGTTCATGCCACTCGATTGGGACGGAAAGATTCGGATGGACTGTTCCTCGCCCCACGCGATGAGCGCGCTCATCGCGCTGCGGGACCGCTTCGACGTGGCCTTCGGCAACGATGCGGACTCCGACCGCCACGGCATCGTGACGCGAAGCGCGGGCTTATTGAATCCGAATCACTACCTCGCCACGGCCATCGCCTATTTGTTCACCCATCGGCCTCAGTGGCCCGCGACCGCCGCAATCGGCAAGACCCTGGTGAGCAGCAGCTTGATTGACCGGGTGGCGGCCTCGCTGGGCCGGCGGCTGGTCGAGGTGCCGGTGGGCTTCAAATGGTTCGTGCCGGGGCTTCTGGATGGATCACTGGGATTCGGCGGGGAGGAAAGCGCTGGCGCGTCGTTTCTCCGGATGGACGGGACCGTCTGGACGACCGACAAGGACGGCATCATCATGGATCTGCTGGCAGCCGAGATGCGCGCGGTGACAGGCAAGGACCCAGGCGAATTGTATCGAGACCTGACGAAGGAACTCGGCGAGCCCTGTTACGAGCGGATCGATGCGCCGGCGACGGCCCGTCAGAAACGAATTCTGCAGAACCTCTCGCCTGAGCAGCTTCAAGTCAGCGAATTGGCTGGAGATCCAGTCCTATCGGTGCTGTCGAAGGCCCCGGGCAATGGAGCCTCGATCGGGGGAGTGAAGGTGGTCACCCGCCACGGCTGGTTCGCCGCTCGCCCTTCCGGGACGGAGGAGGTGTACAAGCTCTATACCGAGTCATTCCGCGGCCACGACCATTTGAAACGAATCCAGGCCGACGCGCAGACAATCGTCCGCCGCGCCTTCGAATCTGCATCGTAACGACTCGGTACGAAACCCTCTCTTACGCGGCGAGGGCTTCTCCTTCCTGCTTGCGGTCGCCGGCCGGGTAATGGACCCGGCTGCACCCGGCTGCCACGCAGGCGGTCACCAGCAACACCAGCCCGATGCCGACCAGGCAGATGCCGGGGCCCATGGTATCGGCAGCCCAGCCAAACCCCGCCATCCCCGCCATCGCCGAGGCCATCCCCCCAGTGCTGAAGGTCGTGAACACGCGGCCTAAGAGCGGTTCCGGCGTCAATTCCTGCAGAACTCCCCACACGATCGGCATAAACAGCGCTGTGCTGCCTCCAATGATGACGATCAGGCCGGTGGCCACGAGCGGAGTCGGGAGCATGCTCAAGCCGCAAACCGCCACCCCTCCCACGGTCATGGAGCTGGAGATCATCTTGAATCCATTGGCAGTCGCCTGGTGCTTTCTCGAAGCCAACCAGGCTGAGCCGGCCAGCATGCCGATCCCCAGCGAAGACCAGAGCCATCCGAGTTCCAACGGCCCCACATTCAACGCCTGCTCGGCAAACACCGGCAACATGAACACAAAAGCGCTGACCCCCAGACTGTAGAGCGTCGCCGTCAACATGAGCGCCGTGATGGTCCGATGTTGAATGAACACAAACCGGAAGCCGGCCAGCAAGTCTTCCCGGAAAGACCGTTTCGCCTCCGATACCGGATCGGCGGCCGCGCGAATACGCATGCGGATCGGCATCAGGCAGAGGGCGGAGACCAGGAAGGTCGCCGCATCCACGTAGAGCACGTTCTGCGCCCCGATCAGGACGATCCCGAGCCCGCTGATCGCCGGACCGATCAAGACGCCGATATTGGCAGTGCCCTGAAGCAGGGCGTTCGCGCTCGTGAGCTGCTCTCGCCGGACAATCTGGGGCACCGCCGAGGCCAAGGCGGGGCCAAAGATCATCGAGACCACCGCGACGCAAAACACCAGGACGTACAACCGCTCCAGGGTGAGCAGATCCAAGGCGTAGAGCCCGGGAATCAGCATGACCAGGACGGCTCGAAGCAAATCGACCACGATCATCGTCGTTTTCGTCGGCAACCGATCCAGATACACGCCGATCACAGGACCGAGCACCAGCGGCGGCACGGTCTGCAAGAGGCCGATGACGGCCATCTTCAGGGCCGACCCCGTCATCTGATAGACGAACCACAGCAATGCGACTTTGCTGAGGCTGTCGCCGATCTGCGACGTCAGTTGCCCCCAGAAGAGCAATCCGAAATCCCGCGTACGGAGCAGCAGCCACCCACCGCCCTTGGAAGCGGACTCCGGCTCGGCGGCTGGCTCAACGGTCTGTGACGGCCCCTGGTTCATCTTGTCCTTCCTCGCCTGGGTCTCGATCGCCATTTAACGCCCCACCAGCGACACCGAATGTCGGCCGTTACTCGGCTGCACCTCCGCGGTCACATACCTGGCCTCAATTAATCGCTCATAGCACTTGACGTAATCCTGCGCCATGCGCCGCGCGGTGAACCGCTGGTCGAACGCGGCCCGGCAACGGGCCCGGTCGATGGAGTCCACCCGGGTCACAGACGCGGCCATTTCCCCGATGTTCTCGGAGATGAACCCGGTCACGCCGTCTTCGATGATTTCCGGAATCGAGCCGCGGCGGTAGGCCAGCACGGGCGTGCCGCAGGCCAGGGCCTCGATCAACACGAGCCCGAACGGCTCGGGCCAGTCGTAGGGGCAGACCAGGGCGTAGGCCTCGCCGATGAACTGATTTTTTTCTTGGTCCGTGATCTCCCCCAGGAACTCCACCAACGGGTGGTCCATGAGCGGTTCCACCTTGGCCTTGAAGAAGTCCCGGTCGGCGGGATCGACCTTGGCGGCGATCCGAAGGGGCATACCGACGCGCTTGGCGACTTCGATCGCCTGCTCGGGGCACTTTTCAGGGGAAATACGCCCCAAGAAGGCCAGGTACTTTCCGGGCGTCGGATGGTATGAGTACAGGTCCTCCGGCAACCCGTGATGGACCGTCCCGAGCCAATTGGCCCAGGGCAATGGCCTCCGCTGCGCATCCGAAATTGAGATCAACGGCATGTCGGAAAATTCACGAAAGACCGGAGCGAGCTCGGGAAGATCCTGCCGTCCATGCAAGGTGGTCAGGACCGGAGTGGCGCTTCGCCGAGCGACAGGGAACCCGAGGAAGTCCACATGCGAGTGAATGAGGTCAAAGGTTCCGGCGGGGGCGCCGAACCCCCGTTCCAACAGCATCATCATCGGAGCGTCCCGATTGAAGATCCCGCTGTTCAATCGGAGGGCCTGCGGACAAATCGATTCCAGCCGCGCTTGGGTCACAGAATCTCCGCTCGCAAAGAGGGTGACATCATGGCCCTGGCGAACCAGTTCTTCAGTAATATAGGAGACGATCCGTTCGGTCCCTCCATACCGTTGCGGCGGGACACTTTCCCACAGTGGTGCGACCTGCGCGATTCTCATAATTCGGTTTTCCTCCTCGACGAGCTGGATGACGATGCGTGATGTGCTTGGCGGTCCACAGTATGCGGCGTCGGTGGGCAGATGCGCGTCAGGCCGCTCGACTGGTTCTTCGGACTCACCCCTTTGCCACTCCATTCACTCGGTCACGTTCACACTGCACTGCAACACAACTTCTCTTTGATTTTGATTGGCGCCTCTCGCTATGCACGAGCCGTACCCTGTTCGATCAGTTGATGCGAACCGTGGAATAACGGAGGGTTAGATTTTTGCTCCATCACGTGCCGCCGCTTCAGCAAACCATCCGCCTATCCGAAACTCCGTCTCATCTGTCCTCGCTGTCTCGATTCTCTCGGAGGGGGCACCAACGGATCCTCTACGCTGCGTCACATTACGACGCAGAGAGACCCCACACAATGGACAAAATCCTCGTCCGGTGATGAAGAAAATCAACTGAATGGAAGGCTCATCGCACTGGATGGTTTCTCATACAGGCAGGAGCTTTGGCGTGCCTCTCTCCGAAAAATTTGCCGTAATCATACAAATATCAATAAGATACATCCATGCACCCGTTCTCGACCGCCAAGGCCATCCCTCATGGCCATAGGGGAAAGCAAACACTCCAATTAAGCCTTTGAAGTCCTTCCGACAGCTCGACTTTACAATTTTCTTTGCATGCGGCGAGGCGGGGACCCGGCAGGCTTCGGAGAAGATGCTGCGAGGAGTGGCGCGAATCCGGCACCGTGGCTACTTGACGATCACGATGTCCACTCCGCCCTCATTACGCAAGGCTTCCACTCGAACCGTATCCTTCGATCGCGTCAGCACGAGATCCACGGACATGGCGCCGACGCGCAGATGGCGAAGATGCACTTCGCGCAAAAATTCCGGCAACAGCGGACGATGAAACACAATCCGATGCTCCGTCGCCCGCACCGTGAGCCCCAAACAGGCGGCCAGCAGCAAGAAGACCGAGGCCGCGCTCCAGGCTTGCGGCGAACAGGCCACGGGGTACAGGCTGGGACCTTGGCCGGGCCGGCGCTCGAACCCGCAAAACAATTCCGGCAGCCGATGCAGATCGAAATATTGCGAGGCGTCGAACAGGGCCCGCAAAATCTTCACCGCCGCGTCGGTATGCCCGTAGCGGGCCAGCCCCATGGCGATGATCGCATTATCATGGGGCCAGACCGACCCGTTGTGGTAGGACATCGGGCTGTATCGCGCCTGGTCCGCCGCTACCGTTCGGATCCCCCATCCTGAAAACAAGTCTTTCTCGACCAACGATTGCACAAGCCGCCCCGCATGCCGGTCCCCGACAATCTCGGTAAAGAGACAATGCCCTGGATTGGACGTCTTGACCAGACAAGGGCGCTTCTCGCCGTCGAGCGCCAGCGCGTAACTGGACAGGTGATCGGACCAGAACGCCTGATGAAACCGCTGCTTCAATACCTCGGCCTGGCGGAGCAAGACGGCGCCGGTTTCCTTCTTCCCCAACGCGGACGCACAGGCCGCCGCGCTGCGCTTGGCCGCATAGACATAGCCCTGCACCTCACAGAGCGCGATCGGCGACTCGGCCATCCTGCCGTCGTCGTGAAAGACAGCATCGTACGAGTCCTTCCATCCTTGCTGGACGAGTCCGCGCGACGAACGCCTGGCATACTCCACAAATCCGTCCCGGTCCGCATCGCCGTAGGTGTCGATCCACCGCATCGCCGCGTCGAGATTCGGCCAGAGCGTTTCGATGAAATTCCGATCGCCGGTCCGTTCGAAATAGGCCCCCGCCAACATGATGAACAACGGCGTCGAGTCCACGCTGCCGTAATAGGAACCGAACGGCACCTCGCCGAGGGCGGCCATTTCCCCCTTGCGGCTCTCGTGCAGGATCTTGCCCGGCTCCGCATCCTGTTCCGGCACCGTCTCCTTGGCCTGGGTCGCGGCCAGATAGCCGAGCACCCCTTTGGCGATGGAGGGATTCACCCAGAGATACTCCAGCGCGGTGATGATCCCGTCCCGCCCGAAGGGCGCGCTGAACCAGGGCACTCCCGCGTAGGGATAGGGGCCGTGCGGAGTCTCCGACACCATCATGTGGAGATCGCGCCGGGACCGATCGAGCCACTCGTTGAACCAATCATGGGACGTCACGATTTCGCAATCCTCGCCCATGCGGCTGGCCAGGTCATGCTTGGCCTGTTCCCATGCCTGGTGATAGCGCCAGACGGCCGCCTTCTGCTCGGCTTGCTCGCAGCGGACCGCCAACGTCAGCGACACCTCTTCTTTCGGTTTCAACGAAAGATCGAAGCGGGCCTCCGATTCGGATAGGGCCTGCGGGGTGGGGTGCCAGTGCAATCCGGTGCGGCGGACGACCCCATCGAGCCCTTGGTAGAGCAACTGCACGCTGTCGGACTTGACGATCGAGCGCAGCCGCTTGCCTCTGCGCCGCCGACGCACGCCGCGCACCTCGAAGATGTCGACGAAATCCGCGTCGAATTTCACGGCGAGCGAGATCCGAGCCGGGTCGACGCCGTAGTTCACCAGGCGGAATTGCTCGTGGCACCCGCCGCCCCAGAGAAAGGCCGAGCGAAACAAATGGAAGGTGCCCCGGCGGGCCCTGGCCTGGTCTTCCAGATCCAAATCGGTGTTCGTGAGATCCACCGTGAGCACGATATTGTCCTCCCCCACCGCCGAGCTGAGTAGGATAGGACGGGCGCCTCCCACGAAGACTTCGAGACGGGAGAGGTGCCTGGTGCCGTCATGGTAGAGGCCGTGCGAGAACTTCCCGACCGGCTTGATGTCCCCGTACCGGTCGAACACCGCAAAGGAGTCCCCCTGCTTGAGCACGTGCGTCCGGTTATCGACGAGCGACGAGTCGGCGTGAATGTAAAACTGATCCTTGACGCGGATGATCGAATCCACAGGGCGCCCCTTCCGGCCATGAGACCGATGATGACGGCGAACCGGTTGAGCCGGCGCGCCTCTTGCCTTTCCCGACCCCTTGCGCCGGCCCCTGTCAGGTTCGCGCGGCGACATCGCTCCTCACCCAGCGGGAAAACGTGGCGGCGACGACGGCGGTGGCAAAGAGCACGAGCCCGATCCCGGCCAAGCTGATCGGTTCGCCGAATTCGCCGGTCACCCATCCGAAAAACGTGAGGCCGCCGATGGCCGCCGTCATGGCGCCGGTCGAATACACGGCCAAGGCCCGGCCGACCATGAAGGGCGGGGAAAGTTCCTGCAAGACCCCCCAGGCAATCGGGGTCAAGGTGCCAAGCCCCCCGCCGATCACGCACATCAACGCCCCGGCGACATAGCTGTTGGAGGCCCAGACCAGCATCAGGAGGCAGCCTCCGCTGATGGCGCTCGCCGCCGTGATCACGCGAATCCTCCGCTCAAGACTCCACTCGCTGATCCAGATCAAGGCGACCGACACGGCCAGCAGGCCGACTCCCAGCGCCGACCAGAGATATCCGACCTCGACGGGGCCCAAATCGAGCAGCTTGCGGCCGAACACCGGGAACAGGGTCGTGAAGGCGCTCGTGGCGAAGGTGTAGAGCGACGCCGTCAAGGTCAGAAACAAAATGGTCGGCTGCCGGAACAGGGCGAATCGAATCCCCTCCACCAGGTCGGAGAGCGTCGAACGCACGACACCCTGGCTCTGGTCGGTCGCCGCCGGAGGCGCGACTCGGATCCGCAGGAAAAAGAGGGCCGAGACCAGATAGGTGACGGCATTGAGACAGAGCACATCTTGCGAGCTGAGCGCCGCGATGCCGAGGCCGCTCAAGGCGGGCCCCATGATGACGCCGAGACTCGTGGTGCTTTGGAGCAGCGCATTCGCGGCGGTATATTGCGCCGGCGCGACGATGGAGGGAATCGTGGCAGTCAAGGCCGGCCCGAACAAGGCTGTCGCCACGGCATGGAGAAACACAAGCAGGTACAGCCGCTCGACCGTAAAGCTTTCCACCGACATCCAACAGGGGATCAGGCCGATCAGAATGGCACGGCTGACATCGGAAGCGATGAGCAGCGGCTTCTTCGGGAGCCGGTCCACCGCCACGCCGATCAACGGTCCCAGGACGATCGGCGGGATCGTCTGCAACAGGCCGATCACGGTCGTCTTGAGCGGCGACCCGGTCACCGCATAGACGAACCACAGGAGCGCGAGCTTGGAGATGCCGTCGCCGACCTGCGAGACCGTCTGCCCCCACCAGACGTAGGCGAAATCCCGAGAGAGCAGCCAGCGACGGCTGTTCACCGCCGGTTGGGGGACGACCCAGGGACTATCTGCTCTGGCCCATCCGTTCGGCATCAGAACCTGTGTGCTTCGTGACCCATAACCGCATCCGCCAGCTTCTATTCCTTGTCCAAGGAGCCTGTCCGGCATCGACCTTTCTACTGCGGCGAAGGATGCACCGGCATCTACTTCGTTCTCGGCCCCGAAAAATCCTCAACGTATTCCAGCGAATACGCCTCCGGTTTATCGTGGCCTGCGGCCTTGTATCTGCCAGCGCCTGCTTCGCCTCGTCACGAACGGCAATGTCGGGCAGGCTCCTAGTCTTTCTCTTTCGTCTTGGCCGGTTCTTTCTTGGGTTCTTTCACCGGTTCCTTCGGCAATTCTTTCGACGATTCTTTCCCGGATTCTTTCGCCGGCTCCTTCTCCGGCTCCTTCTCTTTGATAATTGTTCCGGCCAAGTGCACCCCGGCCGTGTTGACGGCCTTGACTCCCGGAACCTGCCTGGCGGCCTGAGCCGCTTCAAGGGCAATCACCTGGAATCGGGTTTCCCCCTTGAGCGAGACGATGCCGTTTTGGCAGGTCACCTCGAATCCCGAGGTCTTCAAGGTTTCGCTGCGCGCGAACCGGTCCTTGACGTACTGCGTGATCAGTTCGTCGGCGTGCTTGGCCAGGGCAGCCTTGACATCGGGCGTCGCCACCAGCTTGTTCACCACTTCCTTAATGGAAGGGACTGTCTGGACGACCTCCGTCGCGGCAAGCTGTTCCTCCGCGCTCGCGACCTTGCCAGAGAGCACCGCCCTCGCGCCGTCGATTTCCACCTCAATCTCATAGGGAAACAACCGCGGATCGGCCATCAAGGCCAGCTTGGCGGTCAGAATGACCGACCCCAGCGCCTTCTTCGCCGGCTCCTCTGGCGGCTCCGGCGGAGGCGGCGCGGCTGGCGCCGATCCCTCTCCCGACGCCGGGTGCTTTTCCGCCGAGCCGGAAGAGGCCTTCCCCTCACTCTCCTTCTGACTGTCCTTTTCTTTGTGGCTGTCCTTCTCTTTCTGACTTTCCTTTTGATGCGAGGCAGCCGGCGGTTCCTTGGAAGCGGCGCCGGCCGGCCCCTGATCGGCCGCCAGAGATCCTGACGGACTTCCCGCGATCAACAGGGTCAGGAGCGCCGCTGCGACTCGGATAGAAAACCTCGCGCCAGTGACATGACTCTGTGGCGGCGCATTATCGTCCAAACTTGGCTTGGGGCTCATCTTCTCTCTCCCTCGGCGCGGAGTCCAGCAGAAGCGCACATGATGATAACGGGATCGTCTCGATGAAGATGCTCTCTCCTGAGCGCAATGACCCAATTGTGCGGGATGGTCTCTCTTACCACAGATGACGTATTGAAACCTACCCTCGCCCCGCCATGACGAGGAAGCGAATCTGGCGGACCAGCGGCACCGGGCGGACCAGTCCGCCGGTGCCGATTGGCCATATGCGTATCTTCAACTAATGTGACTGTATGAACTAGAGATGGCAGCCTTCGGCGTGCCCGTCAACAATAAGACCGCGCCGGACGGCCTGCCGAAGGACAGGCCCGCGGAGGGGCAGTTTTGTGATCCCCATCGAAGTCTCACGGCGCTCGCGGCGGAAGATCCGATCCTGTTCCGCCGGAATGCCACAGGCGCGGCCTCGACGGGTTCCGCACGAGCGGGAGCGGGGGGCCGAACCCCCCTGCTCCCTGGAGATTCAACGGATTGAGCAACACACCCTCTCTCATGAATGGCGGGCCGGCCGTGAGGACGCGCGCCGGCCGCCCGTCCTCGTCATTCGACCCTTGGCGGCTCGCCGCCCGCGACTCATGCCGCGATTCAGTGAACCGGCATTCCGCGCGGCCTCCGCCTGCGGCCCCATGGAACCGAAGACCAATTCCAATCCCCACTGCTTGAGCGTCCCTTCATCCCGGGCTTCGACATCCTGAATCTTGAGCATCCAAGTCCCCTTGAGACTCCTGCCTTTCCACGGCGCGAGCGCGGCGGTATCCAGCATGTCGTAGGTCCGTTTGATGTTCTGCGCCGCGCCTCCCTTCCGATCATGCAGAACGGCTTTGGCCGGGGTCAGACCCGCCGGAGGCATGAGCGTGACAACCAGATCCCCGATATACGTATGGGCCAGATCGAGGTGCACGATCAGATTTTCGACCGGAGTGGCGTCATTCACGTCCAGCGAGACCGTGATGGTTTGGAGATCCGGCACCGGCTCGTTGAACGTCCGGCTGATGAGCACGCGGTTCTGCTCCGACGGCTTGGCGAGTTTCACGGCGGTTTCGGCGTTGAGCCGACCATAGCCGTAGAAGCGGCTCCATCCTTCCGCCGTGTACTGGCCGCCCTGCGGATCGATCTTGTCACAGGATTGCTTGAGAATCTCCCGCACCTCCTGCCATTTGAGATCGGGATTGACGGACAGCACCAGCGCGGCCACTCCCGCCGCGCCCGGACAGGAGCTGGACGTTCCGCCAAAACTGTTCGTGTAGTTGCCACGGAGGTCGCCGTCGGCGGGTTTGCCCGGATTATAGCCCGGAGATCCCGCACGGTCTGTCGTCCAAATGCCCGTGGTGAGCGGCGCCGGATGCTGAAACGGCGCGTGGCCCATGTCGCTGCTCGGGAACGAGCACCAGATGGCCTTTCCGAAATCGCTGTATACGCTGCGCTTGCCCCGGTCGTTGCAGGCGGCAACCGCGACGACGCGCTCGTAACTGGCATACCCGTCGTTGTCCACGCTCTCGTTTCCGTTCCCGGCTGCAAACAGGACAAGACAACCCTTGCCGCTTCGCCCCTTGGTCGTCGCATAGTCAATCGCCAACTTGGTGCTGGCCGGGAGCGGAACTTTCTGATGGTGTCCGGGATCGTCCGGCTTCCACCACCGCCCATCGGTCGGGCCCCAACTGCACGAAATGACATCGGCGCCGTGATTGGCCGCCCACTCGAACGCCTCGGCCTCCTGCTGGGAGCCCAGCGCCGAGTTCAGACGGATGGGAATCAGCTTGGCCTTCGGAGCCACCCCGGAGGCGCGCTCAACCCCGGCCGCGCAGGCCACTCCCGCGCAGGCGGTCCCGTGATTTTCTTCGAACACCACATCCTTCGGCCTGGGATCTCCGTTGCCGACCGTGGCGTCGCGCGGGGCAAGGACCTTTCCCGAGCCGGCGAATTCCGGATGATCGATGTCCACCCCGTCGTCGATGATCGCGATGACGGCCCCCTCCCCCATGGTGATCTGATGGGCCGCCTCGACGTTGGCGCTCGCCGAGACCTGGGTGCCGTTGACCGTGGTGGTCTTGAGATGCCATTGCTCGGCGGCAATCGTCCGCCGGCCTTTTGGCCGGACGAGCTCCGGATGACAATACTCCACCTCCTTGCGATTCAAGAGCGAGGCGGCCAGATCAAAGACCTGGGTCCCTGTGCCTTCCGGCGCGCCGACGAAGAAGGCGTTGGCGGCGTAGGTCAGCTCTTTCTTGATGGTGAGACCGGCTTCCCGGATCACGTCCCGACAGTCCTCCGGGTCCATATCATCGACAAACTTAATGAACAGGTTTTCCGTGTACAGCACCGGCTCCCCGGATTTCTCATCCACCATGACGCCTCCGGCAAACCGCACGTCGGAGGCTGCGCGGATCGCTTCCTTTCGACTCTCCAAGGACCTTCGCCCCGGTCCAGGGGGAACTCGATAGACTTCGACGCCGGCTTCCGGAATCGTAAAGATAAGATGTCCGTCCGCCACTTCCCCTGAGGCGGGAGTTGGAACGGCTCCGGACCTGATGGATCGGGTCGAGCGTGTTCGGACCGCGATCAGATCGTCGCTCTTGCGGAGCACGATGGGGGGTTCTGTCTTTCTGCCAAGTCGCACCTGTGTGAGGTCAGGCATGGCGGTCCTCCTTTGCTCGTGTGTGGAAGATCATGGATCGTTCGATGATCAAGCCGCGCGCAACGTCTCAGATTCGAATGTCTTCCCAGGATCGGATCTCGGCCCGCATCGCCCGCCTGGTTCGCCCCTCCTCGGTGGTGAAGCCGTCATAGTGCTTCAACGGTCCAAAGTCCAGGTTCGTCAGATATTCGATCTGGCCGATGCTGACCTGATAGGTCTTGTATCGGCCGAAGCCGAAGACCCGTAACTGCTCAAGCAACTCCGATTGGCTGATCATATAGGCCGTGGCCGACTTCCGTCCGTCGGAGATGACCGCGATCACCTTCCAATATTCCCGCGGCAGGCGCACGCCGCGATATTCCGGATCGTCGTCGCGCAAGATCGGCCCGGTAAACACGGTGACCTTCAACTTGTGCGCGCGGCTGTTCTGCAAGATATAGTCTTCAAGTCCCAGCCAGGTTTTTTGATTGAACTTTTCATGCTGCGGAGAGCAATTGGTGAAGTGAAAGGTGTCCTCGTTCGCGACGGCCGCCTCATGCGTCTGGCCCCACACCGGATCTTCGCGCCGCACCAAATGCCCGCGATCCAATTCGTTCCTCGCATAGAGGTCTTCCCCGATCTGATACTCCCGGTCCATCCGCGGATCGAGGCTCCAGCGGTCCTGGCCGCGTTTGATTTTTTGAGAACGCCGGCCGTCGATGTTGCAGGCGACATAGAGGGCGAGCCGTCGAGACTTCGACATGACGACGGAAAAGTGTTCGTACTTGAGTTCCGTTCCGCATCCGTTCAGCAGCGGGGCGACATCGCAGGCCCGGACCCCGGTCGGTGTCGGGTGGGGCACCGCGAACCCATGAAGAAATTGCGCGGAGTATCCCGTTCGCCCGGCATAGTCGCGGACGGTCCTTACGATGGGAGCCCGATCGGCCTCCTCCATGTCGCGGAGAATGGCTCGGGCCTGCTCGGCCAGTTCGCCCAGCGTTTTCATCTGCTCAAGCTCGGTTGGATGGGTTGCGATCATGGCTCCTTCCTTTCTCGACACACCCCTGCGCAATTGCAGGCACGAACAACATTGAGGGCCGGCAGGGACAAGTTCGGATATCCTCACGCGCAGGGCGCCGCGCCGGGGACCGCCGATGAGGATAAACCTGCAAACTGCCCGCCACAATAGTGAAGCCCGAAAACTCCGCAAAAAACATAGAGAGAACAGCCCGGTTCTTGAGAAAGGCGGCGTATCTCTTCCGATACCCTTCCCGTATCCATCTCGATACAGACCCGCGTCTGTGCACGTTGCCACAGCCGCCGCCTCCGGCTATAGTCACCGACCATCCGCCCCATCAATGACGCAGACCGCCGCCTCGACCCCATCTCCTCTTCTGTCTCTGCTGCGCCGGCTGGTCTCCATCGAGCACCAGGAAGTCAGGGCTCTGCTCTTGTCGTTTCTCTATTTCTTCGCGCTGCTCGCTTCCTATTACGTGCTCCGGCCGATTCGCGATGAGATGGGGGTCCAGTCCGGCATGCGGACCTTGCCATGGATGTTCTCGGCCGTGTTTGTTTCGATGCTCGCGCTGGTACCCCTCTTTGGCTGGCTGGCCGGCCGGCTACCGGTCCGCCGGCTCATTCCCACGGTTTATCTGTTTTTCGCCTCCAACCTGTTGTTGTTCTATCTCGCGCTCACGACCGGCGCCCCCCGCTCGGTCGTGGCGCCCGTGTTTTTCGTTTGGGTCAGCGTGTTCAATCTGTTTGTCGTCTCCGTGTTTTGGAGCGTGATGGCGGATCTCTACTCCACGGAAGCGGCCCGCCGCCTCTTTGGTTTCATTGCGGCCGGCGGCAGCGCCGGGGCCGTGTCCGGTCCCCTCTTCACAGCACTGGCAGTGCCGATGATCGGAATTGCCCCCTTGCTTCTGGTTTCGATCTCGTTGCTGCTGGCGTCCCTGGCCTGTTTCTTCGCCTTGACTGGGGCCGTCCCTGCGCATCAAGCCAATCAGAAGGGGCTTCAGGACCGCCATCGTTTGGAGCTGACATCCAGCACCCCGCCCGGCCTTTTGGTCGGCATCACCAAAATACTCCAGTCTCGTTATCTTCTTTTGATCTGCCTGTATCTGGGCTGCTATTCGGTCCTCTCCACGTTGCTCTACAGCCAACAGATGGTTCTCGTGCCCCAAGTGCTGGGCAATCCCGAAGAGCGCACCCGGCTGTTTGCCCTGGTCGACTTTGCCGTGAACGGCCTGACCGTCTGCGCCCAGGTGCTCTTGACCGGCCGGCTCCTGACGGGGCTGGGGGTCACGGCGCTGCTCGCGGCGGTGCCGGCCTTCAACCTGATCGGGTTCGGGCTCTTCAGCGTCGCGCCGATCCTGCCGGTACTGGTGGCCTTCGGCATCCTGCGGCGATCCGGTGAATTTGCCATTACGAAACCGACCCGCGAAACTCTCTTCACGGTCGTCGCGAAGGAAGAAAAGTACCAGTCCAAGAACGTCATCGACACGGTGGTGCACCGAGGCGGAGACATGGCCAGCAGTTGGGTGGCGACAACGCTGCAGGCAGCCGGCTTTTCCATTTCCGAGATGGCGCTCGCGGCCGTGCCGATTGCGGGGCTGTGGCTGGTGAACGGCCTCTATCTCGGACGAAAGCACGAGGAGCTTCGGCGGTCTTCCGGCCACGAGTGATCGCCGACTCCTTGCGTCGGAACATTGTCTCTCTCCCATGAGAGACCGGCGGCTCCCCTTCATCGTGACGGTCATACATTCGATGCGGCTTGCCGCGACAGCCCCAAGATTCGTATCCTTGCTTCTCCCTCGTCGATAAGGAGCGCCCGATGCCGAGACCTCGCACAAGACGAACGCCTCGCCGCTCACCCGGCACCGGTTCGCTCGCGACCGATGCTCCTGATACTTTCACCTGTCGCGACCATCGATTGGTCGGCCCGGCGGTGACCTATCGAGAGACTCCCAACCACGGCGGTCCGATCACGCCGCGCTACCTTGTCTTTCACTACACGGCCGGACACAGCGCCAAGGACTCTTGCGATTGGCTGTGCAATCCCGTTGCGCAGGCTTCGGCCCATCTGGTGGTGGGCCGGGACGGCACGATCACGCAACTGGCGCCGTTCAACATCAAGACCTGGCATGCGGGCACCAGCCATTGGGAAGGCCTCACCGGACTCAACGAATATGCCATCGGCATCGAAATGGATAATGCGGGCCGGCTGACTCGCACGGGAGACAGGCTCACGGCCTGGTTCGGCGAAACCTATCCGGCCTCCCAAGCCGTTCAGGCCAAGCATAAGCTCGATCAGGAACCGGCCTGGTGGCATACCTACACGCAGAAGCAGATTGAGACCGCGCTGAAACTCGCTTTCCTGCTCGTCAAGGAATATGGGCTGACGGACGTGCTCGGCCACGAGGACATCGCGCCCGAGCGCAAGCGCGATCCGGGACCGGCCTTTCCGTTGGAGTCGATCCGGTCGCGGGCCCTGGGCCGAAAGGGTGAACAAGACGAACGGTGCCGCGTCACGGCCGATTCGCTGAACATCCGCAAGGGACCGGGCGCCGAATATGACCTGGCCGCGCCTGCCCTGCGCAAAGGCACCCTGCTCCTCATCTTGGAAAAGGGCGCACGCTGGACGAAAGTCGAGGTGGACGGCCAGGGCGACCTTGAGGGCTGGGTCTCGAACAAGTACATTGAGCCGGTCGCAACTCACCCCTCCTGAAGCCACGAAGAGGAGGCCGACGCCGCATGAACCGACCACGCCTGTTTCTCTCGGCGGTCAGCGAGGAATTGCGAACCGCTCGCAAAGACGTGGCCGCCACGGTCCGCACACTCGGATTCGACCCAGTCTCCCAAGATGATTTTCCCACCGGCCAGGGCGAACTCGGCCAGTGGCTGCGCCGGCAGCTCGATTCTTGCGAGGGGGTGATCCAGCTTGTCGGCCGGGGGTACGGAGCCGAGCCGCCGACGGTCGATCCAGCATACGGCCGTCTCTCCTACACCCAGTTCGAGTTGTTGTATGCGCACATAGACTCCTACCGATAACGCCGCGCCATGCCCGTTGCCTTTATCCGCTTTCTCCTTGAGGCCAGTTCCATCTGGCCTTGGGGGTAATGTGAATGGCTCTACAAGATGTTGCTTGGCAACACCGGTAACATTTGAGACGACTCAATACGAGTCATTGCTACGCTCAGTGCACACACGCTATATTAACTTCGCACAGCAAGAGCCGCGCTGTCTCCATCACCATACTCCCATGACGACGCGCTCTGGGAGTTTGTCGACCATCGCAACCCCGGCCACTCCACAGCCGCCCACCAAGATCTGAGTTATGTATGACTGAAGATCCCATCGTCGCAATTGTAGGAAACGTGAAAACTTCCCTTGACGCACCTGCAGCCGCCGAGGCGCTCGGACGGGAACTTGCCAAGGCCGGGCTTCGCATCCTTGTTTACTCCAGTGGCGCCGACTTTCTGGAAGGCCGCATCGTAAAGGGGTATGTCGCAAGCCGCTTGGCTAAACCTCGCTCGATTCAGGTCCGTTATCCCTTGCACGGAGAAAAGCCCGAGTTCCCCGAGCAGCAAACCAATGGCGAGGTGTTCGACTGGCGGCCCGATCACAGCCAGAATTGGGAAATGTCGTTTTACCAGTCGTTGAATGAGGCAAACGGTATTCTGCTGATGGGGGGCGGCGATTCCACGATGATTGCCGGCGTGGTTGCTATGGGCCACGGAATCGCCATGCTTCCACTGGCGGCGTTCGGCGGCGCCGCCTCGAAGGTTTGGGAGTCCCTGCGGCCAGGGCGAGACCTGCCCAGCGCTGATGAGATTTCGTTGATGGCGCGTCCTGGGTGGTCGGATGATCATGCGGCTGAGTGCGTCAGAGTGATCAAAGACCAGCTCGCCCGCAAAGCCGAATTGGTCAGGCAGCGCCGTATCGAAGAACGCCGAAAGGAGGTTTCCGTCAGCTTGCATGCATTCTTTGCCCTGTTAGTCTTCGTCGTTGCCGTGGCTGCAGTCCCCGTCGCGTTGGCGTGGACCGACATCCCTCAATCTCTGTTGGTTTCTCTTTTGTTCTTCTCGCCACTGTTGGCCGGAGTTGCAGGTTCCACCATCCGCCTCGTGTTTGACGCCAGTCAGGGTTCCACGCCTGTAACCACGCAAACCACACTTACGACCGTGGCCATGGGGCTGATCGCGGGCGGAGTCGCGGGGCTGCTGTTCATCACGGCCCAGATCACCACCGCGCCTGCGACAGGTGGGCCAAATATCGTCTCGCCGGAGCAAGCCAAAAAGCTCGTGCTCTTCGGAGTGCTCATTGGATTCGTCGCTGGATTGACCCTGGATGCGGTGTTCCGTAAGCTCATCTCCACTGATGTCGTCAATGTGAGCGCCATAGAAGCGAGGAAAGGCCCCTGATTCCGTGGCAGGCCCGAGCAGATTCGCGGTTTACTTCAGCCACAGTTGGCGTCCGCGCGATGTTGAGCTGAACCTCCAGGTGTGGGAAGAGCTGGTCGCCGACTGTACGCTGCTGGTGGACGTTCCAGAGGAACCCGGAGCCGATCCCCCCTACTACATCAATCGAATCGAGGAACTCCTCCGGCGAACCGATCTGTTTGTCAGCATTCTGACCTACCGCGATCCCCGTGAGGCCGCACCGGTGGCCGGCGGCGCGGACTTACGCTGCTCGCCCTACAGCCTGTTTGAGATTCGGCTCGCCGAACGAGCGGATACCCCGCGACTCGTCCTGTACGAACGAGGCACGCGCTTCTGGCCTCCGGAGACGATTCGACCCTGGGAAGGGTACATCGAATTCGTTTGCGGAACCAAGGAACGCCGCATCGAATCGCAACAATGGACGACCGTCATCCAGGCGAAGATCCGGCAGTGGAAAGCCTGGGCGGCGAACCACCGCCGGCCGGTGAGCTACGAGCGGTCCAGAAGCGCTGCCATCCTGGTGGGCGCCTCGCTCTATGAGGGAGTCGGCGAGGCGCTCCAAGGCAGCTTGCGGGCTGGCGGGTACAAGCCCGTCCGTTGCAACCCCGAACGGCAAAGCAGCGGTGAGGTCTTTCGGCTGCTTCACGAAGCCGGGCTGGTCCTGGCCGAATTTGGGACGCGCGATTCCCGATTAGAGCAGGTGTATGCCGCCGCGCACGGTTTGGGATTGCCCGCGATTCGCATGCTGTCCGCGGCATCCGAGCCAGACGGACTGCCGTGGATTCTGAAAGGAGATCCGGGCGGGTTTGAGAACGATATTGTGAGGTGGAGCAAACCAGAGGATGTTCTAGATTTGGTCGCTCCTCGTATCGCCGCCATGGATCGCCTTAGCGAGGCACTCAGTGACGTCGACGGGCTCGACTACCTTCAGTCGAAGCGCTACGCGCGGTTTTTCGTGTTTATCAGTCACACGCTGAAAGGCTCCGACCGTGTACTCGTGGAGCAGATCTACACGCTTCTCAAGGCAAAGCACGTGATTCCCTTTGAGTACCATCAGGTCAACGCCGCCGGTATCGATTGGAAAGTAGCTTTGGATGAGTCACTCAAGAAGACCACGCATTTCGTAGCCCTGCTCGACTCCACCTACGAGCAGTCACCAACGTGCGAGTATGAACTCCGCGAGATTCTGAAGCGGAGAAACGAGGTGACGATCCTGCCCTTCATGATCGCCGGCAGGGACAAGCCGAACCCGGACCTGACGGATATGCACAATGAACTGCTCTCAAGTCAGGATCCCTCCGCAAACGCTGGAATTGTGGTTCGGCAGGTCATGGGCGCACTTGACGCCACTCTCAGCCGGTCCAAACAGATGTGAGCCGTAGAGCCCAGACGCCGCGCGGCGTCGGCGGTCCCGGCGGCGCTGCCGATATGATCGAACAGGCCAAGGCACGAGGCGCCAAAACCATCATCATCGATACGAAAGACGCGTTCGGTCTCTGACATCAGAGAGTCGGCCAGGCTGTCGCCAAATAGAAGCTTCGCGCGGAACATTTTCAGGGATTTGCGTAGAAGGACGGCGGCCATGGTCATGGGCAGGCCGCCTAACACCTTCTCTGACCCGAATTCACCGCAACAGACTTTCGCGCCGTTATGCGCTGTAGACAGCAAGGCAGCATCATTCAGAGGATGGTTGACACATGGATGCGTTCATTAGCCATGCCTCGAAAGAAGCCGGGGTGGTCGCCCAGATCGAAGAACTTCTAGAGGCGGACGGCCTCAAGGTCTGGTTGGACCGTTCAGAGATCCGTCTGGGAGTTTTGTTACGGAAGGAACTGCAAAATGCGATCAGGAACAGCCGCATTCTGATCCTTCTCTGGTCGAAGGCCGCGGCAAGGTCCCGATGGGTTGCTGCCGAAGTGCTGACCGCCTTTCATCTGAACCGGTTCATTGTCGCCTGCGTGCGCGATCACACACCGTTACCCTATTTCCTCCAGAACACCATTTACTTGAATCTGCAACGCCGAAACACCGCTTCGATTGAACAGCTCCGTCGGGCCGTTCGCACGTCTCCGGATGCGGCAAACGAGGTTCCGACCGTGATGAGCAGTCCAAGCTGGGAACTCCAGCAGACTATACAGCACATCGTTGAGGGGCAAAGCGCCGTCACTGATTGCTTGGGGAAGAGGGATCTTCAGACAGCCAAGAAGAAGTATCAACTGATCGATGGCGTCACGTCTGACGCTAAAAAAACGTGGCCGCTGGAACCAATGGTGCTCAACCTGGCGGGGTATCACCGCAAGAATGCGTATATGCTAAAGCATTGGGCGGCGATCCAGGCTGGCCGTCCGCCCAAAGACCGATTGCTGGCGCAGGCAGAACGTCTGTTCTTCGAGGCCCTCTTTGGCAACCCAAATGATTATTCCGCATTAAACGGTCTGGGCAGCATCCTGATCTTTGAACGCGATCTAGAGGCGGCAGAGTTCTTCATCCGGCGGGCCATTGCCTTAGCCAAACAAGATGGGATCCACTATGCCGCAGCCAAACATGATCTGGCTATGATTCTTGCGTTCAAACGAACGCTGACGCCGACAAAGCCCGTTTCATCAGTTTAGTCATCGCCGCTTGAATTCTGCCAACCAGACAGCTTTGTTCCAGAGACGCAGGGTAGCTCAATGTCCCCTGGCCACCAGGCCCCGTTCCCTGGCATATCGGGCGGCTTCCCGGCGATCCTGCAATTGAAGCTTGTCGAGGATATTGTGGACGTGGTTCTTGACCGTCTGCACCTCGATACACAAATGAACGGCGATCTCTTTGTTGCAGAGCCCCCGCTCAATCAATCCGATAATCTCCCGCTCCCGCCTCGTCAGACCCGCGTCGTCGTCGAGACCGGCTCCGCCGTCTCGCTGCGCCAGGGTCGAGATCCGTGAACACAGCAAATGGGCGATCCGCGGAGAGCAGAGCGTTTCTCCCCTTGCCAGCGCCTCCACCGCCCTGAGCACGTCGTCCGCCGACGCGTCCCGAAGGAGATAGCCCGAGGCGCCCGCGTCCTCGATGCAGGAGAGGATATCGGCCTCCCTGTCCGGCACGTCCAACATCAAAATCTTGGACTCGGGGGCATAGGCATGGAGTTGTTTCGCCGCCTGCATCGGCTCTCGCGAGGCCTTGTCGCATTCCAGCAGGAACACCTGGGCATGAAGCTCGGACAATGCTCGGCCGTCCAACTCCCACTCCGACGCCGCATACACGACCGAGATCGTCTCACGCTGACTCAGGTAACAGGCCAGACTTTCGCGCAGGAGACGATGACGATGCAGGATACCGACACGAATCACATGCTCGCTCATGGTTTCCCATGCCCGCTTATGCAATCCCCACAGCCATGCGAGAAAAACCAGGTGGAAGTGTACTCTCTTCGATTGAACGACGCGAGACCTAATTAGCCCTCCTCGACCATCCGATCCACTGCGATGCGAAGAGACAGGAACCACCTAGCGAGCAAATCTTATTCCACGACAGCCACACCTCTGCTGTCGGTTTCGCGCAGGTGCGCTTGCGCCCGTTTTGAGTCACGACTGTACGTACCAGCCTACACCATCGCGACAGCTCGCAATCGCGTAAAGGGCTTCCGTCCAGAGTCTTTCGCTCCGTATCTAAAGCGATACGCCTGTATCTCATCGGATACGTGGTTGCGCGCGCACGATCCCACATCCATTCCGCCGGGTGAACCTGCGATGAGAAATCGGATGGAGGCTTTCGGGCGTACGGCGACAGGCTTCCGGAAGAGCGGGAGTCGATTCTTTCCCGCCTGCTCAACAATGGATGGCGGGGGGACGGGGCGCATCGATCAAGAGTCGGGCAATCGCCTGATCGATCGGCTGCTGCGTCCCCTCCTGATAGTAGGTAAACCCCGGCGACGGGTTGACTTCAAAGCAGTACCAGCGGTCATCCGGCGTCCGTCGCAAATCGATGCCCGCCACAAGGAGCCCCATGGCAACCGCCAGTTTTACACAGCGTCCGGCACAGTCGTCCGGCAACACATAGGGCCGGAGTTTCGTCTCCGAGCCTTGGTATGCAGCATATCGGTAGTCGTCGGCATCGGAGAGAATTTCGCAGGCAAAGATGTCATTCCCCACCACGTGGACCCGCACATCCGTGCCCGGCACGTAGGCTTGAAACTGCGTCGGGCACCATTGGATATCGGCCAAACGGTCGCGGTGAGCCGTCGTCAACCGCGAGACAATGCTCCGCACCCCGCTCACGGATTTGTAGACCACGGTGCCATGCCGTTCCCAGAACTCCGCCGCCGCAGCCGGATCCGTCGTGATCAGCGTGTCCGGCACCTCGAACCCGCTCGACCGAATCTGCAAGGATTGATACGGCTTGGAACTGTTGCCCGCCATGGCCTCGATTCGATTGACGACCAACGCCGGGGTCAGTTCGCTCCAGAGGGTCAGCCCTTCGTCGAGTGCCTCGGCATGGCGTCGGGCGGCGCTGCCCTCTTGCGCGTCTGTTCCGCTCAACAGTCGGCGTGACTCATAGGGTCGGATATAGGCGGCCGTGACCTGGCTGAGATCGCATGTTCGTGACCCGACCCGGAGCCGCGCGCGCACATCCGCGCCGGCCGTGAGGTCAAGGGCTGTCTCACGGACCGCCGATTGATCCGCCACGAAGGTCGGCGCCCCTTGCCGCTGAAGCGCCGCTTGCACAAGCGCCAGCGGACTGTCCTCCAAGAGCCCCCAGAGCAGAATCATGCGGCCTCTTGGCTCTCTTGCCCGTCCGTACGCGCCGTCACCAGATAGTCCATCACGGCCTCGCCGATCACATCATCGGCAATATCCGGCCAGGGCGTCGCGTCGACGAAGGCCGACCCTGGAGACGGACCGGTAAAGCGAACGGCCAGGAAATCGGTTCCGGCCGCCTGCGCCAGATGCCGCGCCTGAACGATCAACAGCGGATCGGCGTCCCCGAGATGCCGCCTCCCGATCAGCGTCACGGTCGAGCCTCCCGGTTGGGAGACGGCCCTCGGTCTTCGACCCTGGGTGAGCCGGATGCGCCGGTGGACCGGGAGAATGGGAATGCCCAGGTGACCGGCCACGCGGACCCACTCCTCCTGGCGCCACCAGCGGCCGGACAGGCAGCGCGGAGTCGGACGATTCAGAACCGGACAGGGCAGGGTCGTGAGCCAAGCCAGTAAAAATGCGTTCATCTCGGCAACGACATAGGTTCGGTCGCCCGCCGCGATATGGAGCAACTCTTGCTCGCTCACGCCGGGCAGCCGCGTCAGCACTCCATGGATCTCGCGGTCCTCCAACAAGCGGCCGGCCACGACGGCCCGTGAACGTACTCCCATTGTGCCGAACGAGCAGCTCCACCCGACCCGTGAGAGATCACGAGGCGTCAGGAGTTGCACGCCGCCATCCCGATGCCGCTCGACAAAACTCCGGGAGACCGCATCCCACGAATTTGCGACGACGAGAAACGTTGCACGGGAGGTCATATGGCCTGGTCCCATCCCGCATTATTCATGAACGCTTCCGCTGCCTTGGCCCATTGCAACAGAGGAGCAACGGGTGCAACGCCACGAACCGTCTGAATAATGCGGGCTATCGTTCCTTCTTTCTGCGTTTGGCCCGTTTCCTGGTGGGCTCCTTTGCCGACCCCCTCGGTTCTCCAACCGGAGGGCGTTCATCCGGCCGAATGAACGCCTGTCCTTCGCCTCGATCGTCCTGCGCGGCCAACAGTCCCCGATCCGCTTGGGCTCTGGTTGTTGCCCGTAAGTCCTCCGGCCTGGGTCCGCCCCCGCTCAACGGATGGACATCTCTGATCTTCGTATCGGTAATGTCCTTGAGCTTGTCCCTGACCTTCTCGACCTCCTTCTCTTTGATGTCCTTGCCTTCTTTTGAATCCTTCCGTTTCTCCGTCACGGTGACCCTGGCGATCGCCGACTTCGTCGGATCCGCCGCGCTCGTCGCGACCACCTGGAACTGGCCCGGCTCTCTCGGCGCGGTATAGGTTGCCCTGGTCGGCGCCGTCCGAGCGATGCTGCCTCCGCGGACCCCCTCCCGGATCGTGAAGGTCACCGTATTGTCCTCTGCCCCCTCGACATTCGCGTTAAACTGCACGGACGCTCCCGCAAACAGGGAGACGGCCGGCGGCGTGATCGTCACGGAGACGATCCGTGTCGTCAGCGAAGCCGTCTTCTCCGCTCCTCTCAAGGTGGCTTTCACGGACACAGAGCCGGCGGCATCCGCCCTGGTCGCCGTCGAGAGCGAGACCGTCGTCTGTCCTTCAGGAACCGTGACCGCCTGCGGCAAGGTTGGGACGGGATCGCTGCCGGACAACACAGTTTTGGCCAATGCGACGGCCGTGCCGCCGCTTGGAGACGGGCGATTCAACGCGAGCACGACCGTGACCGGCTGGCCCGCCCGAACGACGCCCGGCGTTACGTTGAATGAATCCAGATCCGGCAGCGGCGGCCTGATTTGAGCCGGAACGAACAGCCAGCTTTCGAAATCGCTGGCGCGCACGCCGGCGCCGGACGGAAACAGCAAATCGGTCCGCGCAGCCGCATCACTGCCCGGCCGGAGGCCCGGCCGGCCGAATGCCTGGCCGTCGAGATAGAACACGTCCTCCCCTTGGATGCTCCAAATCGCCGCCCCCTTCAGCGTGACGCGGATCAACCGCAACGAGGGCGGTCCTTCCACCAGTTTCAGGAGCTCGGCCAATTCCGGCTTCCACTGAATGCTGTTTTTCTCCACCGTGATCTTGCCGTTCAGGATCATGTTCACGCGAGGCAGAACGGCATTCGGATCGGGCGAAGGGGCGAGCGGCGCTTCCAGCGTGACGATGAAGCTCCCGGGATTCACCGATTGCGGCGCCCCCGGCGTCTCCGGGGTCGGCTGTGAGGGGACGCCGTCCAGGGTGACTTGCAATCCATCCTGCTGCAACTGCGCCAACGGCATCACGTCGTCGTTGAGCCAGTTGGTTCCGACGACATGGAGCGCCCCGACGCCGGTGAGAGGCGGAAAGATCTTCCGGCAGTCCTGCACCGTAAGCGTGTTATCCGTCTGGTTTCGGCGGAGCAGCGCGATCCGGCAATACTGGTGCCGGATGCCGAACGGGGGTTGCGACGAGGCGAACGGCCACTCGATCGTTCCGGTCTCGCCGTTGATGGCGGTCCGGGCTGGAATCAGCCAGTAATCGCCGGTGGCGTAGATTCCCGGTTCGAATTTGACCTCGACGCCGTTCTCGAGCGGGATGAAGCCCTCGTTGCTCGAAGGCACTTGCGCGGGGAGATCCTTGACACTGTCCCACCGTCGCAATTTGGGATGGCGCTTCGGCTCCACGCCAGCCGGGCCGGAGGCCAACGGACTCGGCGCGGACGTCAGTTTGATGACCCGGGTGGACCGATTGACGTTGTCGATTTGCAGCAACTGCCCGGGGGCGCCGGCAAGCTCGGCGGCATCGTCGCACAGCTCCACCCACTGCCCGCTGGCGAATCCCAGCAGCTCGTCGGGGCCGAGGTCTCGGACGGTGACCTCCTGGCCGCTGATCTTCTCGATCGCCGTCACCACGGTCCCGTTGTCACGCGACCACTTGAACGTCGGAACATTGTTCGGATCCCCCAAGACGCCACCCCGGTGGATCTCCACGCGGTAGAGCTGATTTTCCAAGCCGCGAAAGCCGGCGCTGGCCGGAAGGATGCAGGGGTTCGGGACGCTCGACGCCGGCCTCGAGCGCGCGTCCAATGCGCCCTTTCCGCCCGCCAACAGCTTCTCCCATTCCTCGAAGAAGCTCGTGCAGCCGACGAAGCCGCCCTGCGGCTCCTTCACCGGCAGCACCTTCACCTGCCAGATGGTCTTGACCCTCGTCGTGGTGTCGGGGCCGCCAAGGGCCGACTCGCGCATGGACCGGTCGTCCAGCGCCGTCACGTGCCGCCTCCAGACATCCAGGTAGACGATTCCGAAGGTCGTCCCGGCCCGTTGCAGGATCTCTCGAACGGCCGGCGCGTCGAGCAGGTCCGGCTGTCCGCCGTACGGGACCGTCGCCTCGTTCTCGCACAGGATGCCCGCGACATAATAATTTCCGGCGCCGATCAGAAAGGTCGAGCGGTCCTGGCTGAGCACGATCTCAAACCCCGGATTGTGGGCGGGAGCGCCGGAATAGCCGATGATGTCCTGCGCCCCTCTCTCGGCCCGATAGCGATGGATCGCCTGTTGCTCGTTCCAATCCGCATCGAGCTGCACCCGTCCCTGCTGCATGAGCACGTCGCTGTAGTGCTTCGATGGATCGAATGTCTGCCGGCTGAAATCGCCTTTCATGGAATGTCTCCTCTGACTCGTCCCCTGCGGCTCATGCTATTTGGGCAGATCGTCGAAGGTCCGCTCTGGCTACGTCACGTAAAACAGGCCAGTCTCCAAACCCAACCGCAGATACTCCGCCAACCGCGTCCGTACATTGCTTTCCCGCTGCGACTGGAAGACTTGGTGAAAGACGCCCACTTCCGAGCCGTCCTCGGCTCCCGTCCGAATTTCGACGTGGCAGGAACCGTGAAGCTGCCCATAGCCGGGATGGCCGAACTGCCGGCTGGTCCAGACCGGTTGCAGCCGAGCCTTGGTTCTGGCGGCGATCTGCTCCAATTCGGAAGCGGAGATACCGGGATGGCGGGTCTTGGCCTCCTCCATCGCCTGCCGGATCGCGAAGTCCGGTTGGCACCGATACCGGCGCGGGACCTGGGATTCCAGCGGCACGTAGGAAAACCGGACGCATCCCGTCTGCGTCTGGTCGCAGGTGACCGGCCCCAGGAACAGGCTCTGTTCCGCCGATTCCAATTGGCGCACATGGACCGAGCCCAGCCACGTGCTGCCCAGCGTCCGCAGGTTGCCGGCCGGCTCGCGCCCATCCTCGCTCCCGGCCAGCACCACGCCGCCCTCTTGAACGGCATCCACGAGGCTGTTGCCGAGGCTGACGCGCACATCGCTCCCCACCACGATCCGGCCGCTGACGGAGCGATCCAGTATCAAGGTTCCGTGAACGCCCGCATCGTTCCACCGTATCGACGGCGTCGCGAGCGGCTTGGTTGTCAGATCGCCGGCCACCTCCACGGGGGAGAGCGTGCAATGTCTCAACGTGAGCATCATCTGTTCGGCGCCAGTGACGCGGACCATCTTCGCGATCATGAGACCGTCCAACGTCACCTCGGCTCCCGGCGCGGAGACGATCGTCACGGCGCCGTTGATCACCGGGCGCGTGCCTTCGTTCGCCTGGATCACCAGATCCTGTTGGGGACCGAGCGTGATGGTCAGGTTGCCGTCGAGCGTGGCGCTGTCGTCAATTTGGATCACGCCGTCCCCCGTCCCGACCGAGGCGAGGGCCTGAGGAAGCGTGGAACCCCCGGCGGACACCCGGGCCGAAACCGGAGAGACAAGGGTGTCCTTCTTATACGGCCCTCCTCCGAGATCGTCGCTGAATCCATAGGAATAGTTGACCGTGATCTGGACGTTGGCGAGGTTGGTTCCGGCCGGAAACGCCAGGCGGCCCAACAGCGGATCGACCGCGACCTGAATCGGCAGCTTGGGGTCGGGGCTGTTGTCGTTGAATCGTTTCCCGGTCGGCCGATAGGCGAGCTGGTTCGGGGGCCTCCGCCATTCGCTCAAGTCGCAGATGAGGATCTCTGCGGCCGGGATGGCCGTCGCATTTTTGAAGATCTGGAAGACCGGCAGGCGCGAACTGAAGTAAGTCAAACCCTGGCTCGCCGCCGCCTCCGTCTTGCCGTCGGCGAGCAATTGTCGGAACGACTCCAGCTCGTCGTACAGGATACGGCGCCGCAGCGGGTCCGGCACGTTCACCGGCTCCGCCAGGTGCTCGATCTCTTCTTCGCCCTGACCGGGATTGAACAACGGACCATCCAGCCCCAGCGGATGGAAGGTATAGCATCCCTCCTTCACCAGCTTGGCTGTTCCTCGCGTCACTCGATAGGGGCGAAGCCGCCAGAAGAACAATCCGACGTTCGGAATGTTGTGCTTCCCTCTCCCGCTGAAGATGCGGCGGACGTTCACGGTATGGGCCGTCCGGTCGAAGGGAGTCTCCAAGTACTGCAGGGTCGCCTGCCGGCGGAGATCCGCCATAGCCGGATGGCCCGGGCGGAGATGGTTCAGATATTGCGTCGTGGCGAGCAACTGAAAGAATTCCACGCAGCGTGCGTTCCATCCCGTCACGTCTCCCGCGAGCTGTTCCAGAACGGAAGCTGTTCCCTTCCGCCTGCGGTAGCCGATCGTGTTGGCCACTTCCGCGCGCGGGCTGCTCACCTTGGCCGCCACCCCGTGCAGCCCCCGGTAGCCGATCAGATCACCGATGTAGGGGACCGCCCAGTCCGCGCAGGTTTCAATGAAGTGATCGTCGTACAGTTGTTCCAAGTCCTCTTCGATCGCCGCCGCCTGCTCCGCGATGACCGACAGGAGCGCTTTGAGCGGCCCTCCCTGCTCCTCGTCCCGGAGGCGATAGAGGGCGGGCAGGAGGCGGTAGAGGGTTTCGGCATCCATCGTCATGACAGCACCTCGATATCCGGCAACAGATTGGGGTCCAACAGGAGCAACTCGGCGCCCAACAGCTCTCCATCCCCCACCCGCGCCTGGTCGGCGCCGAGCAGCGCCGGGAAAGGGAAGGCCGGTTCCTCATCGATCCGATGGAATTGCGTGACGGTGGCGGCTTCCACGCCCTTCTCCTGCTGTATGAGGGCGATGACCTCGCTCAACGCGACCGGCCGGCCGAACTCCCGATGCTCAAACGCAAAGGCCGTCCGGACTCGTTCCTGAACGCTCCGGACGACCTGCTCCGGCCGATAGTCGCCATGAACCTTCACCCTGGCGGCCAGCTTGAACAACGCAGGGCGGTAGGACAGGACGCTGAAGGGCACGAAGGGATCGCCGGCCTCCCGTATGGCGCGGTCGAGATTTTCGGCAAGCTGGCTACTCGTTTCGACGAGGGCGCCTCCCGTCCCGGCGACCGTGATGAGGACCGCGCGCTTCGTCCCGTTCCATACCCAGGTTGCCTGCGCCTTGCCGATCCCCGAAAAGGCCCGGGCGAAGTCTTCGTAATCCCGCAAGGAGACCACGCGATCCAACGTGCGAATCGCCAACGGGGCGTTGGACCGGATGTCGTCGCGGGTCTCGGGGTCCGCCGCCCCGGTTGCATCAAGCGGATTCGTGACCTCCCGCACCCCCAGCGGGCGGGTCATGAGCAGACTGAGCTGCCGCGCCTTGACCATGCCGGCCGCGCCGAGTCCCTGGCGATAGGTCGCGCGGATATTGTGCTGCCCAGTGGCCGGCCGCGCCCCCATGGCGCCATCGCCGAACCGGACCGTTGTGTTGCCGCTGTCGTCCCGCTGGACGAGATAGACGCGATCGGTCGGCCCCTGTCCGTACAGGCTCGACACCTCGCGCCACCGTTGATCATTGACCCACAGGTCGAGCGTCGATGCGGCCCCGCCTGGCGTCGGCGCGCTGACATAGGTCAATGGGGGCTGGCGCAAGGCGACCTGTTGAAAGGCTTGGGCCGCATCGCCGCTGCCGAGGATCTCCCCCTTTGTTTCGCCGTGGGTCGCCGCCGCGACATTGGCATTGATGGTGACGGTCTCCCTCACGTAACGATAGGTCAGGCCCTGGCCGAATGTCAGCGTCGTGAACCCTTCCTCCAACGTCACCTCGGCGAGGGTCATCGCCTCGCTGACCGTGACATCCCGCAGGTCCTCCCGCTCGCCTGTCACGATGACGGTTTGACCGGCCTTCAGGCCGAGATCGGCACGGTCGAGCGTGAGGCGGCTCCCTGCAATCGGATCCGAGATGGGGAGGGGCGCGAGGTCCAACGGCTCATTGACGGCGTAGACGGTCGTATCGCGAAGCCGGAAGTTGCCGAAGCCCTCGGAATGATCCACCTCCACGCGAGACACCTTGGCGCTGATCGTGTAATCGGCGCGAGACACCTCGCCGACCTCTCGCACCCGGTAGACTTCACGCCCCGCTTGGCTCTCCAAGAGAATCAGGCTGTCCCGGACGATGTTCGGATAGACCCGATCCAGAAACAGATGCGGCGGCCGACCCTCTTCTTGTTCGTCGTTGAGGGTCCTCTCTTCCCAACTGTTGGGGTACACCGGTTCCACGGTTTGTTCGGTTCCGGTCTTATCCTTGAACTTTTCTCCCAATCGCTGAGCGGGGGAGAGCGACTGGTACTTGGGAGCATTGTGCCCGAACAGCGCCGCCCGCTCGCGGAAAGCAAAGACGCCGTTCGGAAGTGGCTCCCTGGAAGGTTGCGCTCCGGGCACTGGCGCCGGCTCGCCCTTGTCCGGGATGGAACGAACCGGCTTGGCCACCGAGACCTGCGCCCTGATGGCGGCCTGGATTGCGAGGGGCGACCATCGCTTCTGGATGGCCATGGCCCGCAAGACATCCTGTTTCCAGCTCTTTGCCACCACCAATTCCTTCCGGAGAAACTGATCGTTGAGGAATGCCGCCTGCTTGATGAACTTGCCGAGCACGATCTTGGGCCGCGGCAGCGGAACAGGTTTTGGAGAGGGCACCAGATCCAGACGTATCGTCTGAGCCTTGACATCCGTCGTCACCGCCAGCACCCGTTTCACGCTTCGCCCGGCCGGGTCCTCTCCCGCTACGATCAGCATCGTATCGCCGGACTTGACGAACGACGTGAGACCTGGAATCGTCACCGACTCCAGATCCGGCTCCAGCGGATGTGGGTGCGTGAGCCGTGGCCGCAAGGCGTTCCACCCCGCCTGCCCGACGATCGTCTCGACCGTCTCGAAGATCTGGGCCTTCTCACCGGGGCCGGGGATGCTTTGCACCTTGGTGCCCTTCTCGATGACGACCTCGGTCGCCGACGTCGGAGTCGCAGCCGGCGCCGATCCCACGGCTGGAGGCGGCGTCGGATCATCGACGGTGAAGGCCAGATAGGTGCCGGCCGCCACGCCGGGCCTCGGCTCATAGCCGATCAACCGGGCCTGCTCCAGCAGCGAACGGCGCTCGGTCGCCGTGCGCAGGTACGACTCATTGATGATCCGCTCCTGATAAAAGGTCAGGATGTCCAGCAGCACCGCCCACGAATCGAGCAGGGCAATGGCGAAATCATCGTCACGGCGCGTCTTGAGGGATTCCAACTTCGCATGGTCGGACGCGGAAAGCCGCGCGAGCATCGTGCTCTTGAAGAGGGCATGGGTCCCCACGCGATACTGAACGACCGAGAGGCCTGGCCGGTTGAAGACCTCGACAGGGGTCGCCGCGCCGAGTCCGATGCAACACCCGCAGGGATTCAGCTCGGAAGCCTGTTCCGAAGCCATGGCGCCAGGCTGTTCTCCGCTCATTTCCCTCCCTCCGCAATCAGCCGAAAGACGCCCCGCTCGGGGAAGTTCGCATCGTTGTCGAGTCGGGCGATTTCGAGCCGCCCCAACTTCAACTCGCCCGTGTGCAGCGCTTCGGTGCCGGGGAGGCCCTGGCGCTGAAACACGGTCACGCGCGCCGATGCCACGCCGGCGACCGTCTCCGCCGCCGCATAGAGCGGACTCAGATAGACCGTTTGGCCGAACGTGAAGTTGTCGGGATGAAAGATGCCGCGCCGGCCGTCCGGAAGCACTCGGTTGCTGAAGAGGCGCAGCAGCGCTTCCGTCACGTCCCCGCGGAAATAATCGGGGTGGACGCACACCTGCATTTCGATCTCCAGCGGCACGAACCGAGGATCATCGATTTCGACATCGTGACCGGCCATTCGGTACCGTTCGAGGTGGCGGCGCAGGTCCGCTTCGAACCGCGCATCGACCCTGCTCCCGCCGCTGCGATCGACGGTGACGAAGACCGTGTGCCAGCTTCCCGTCCAACGCAGCGACGCGGCCGCCCGTTGAACTCCCCGATGGCGCTCGGTGACACGGCCGTAATCCCGCATTGTGACCGCGCGTCCCTGTGCTCGAAAGGCATAGGGCGCGTTCTGCCTCGCTGACTCCACGCTTTCCGGTTCCTGCCCGCCTTGGGCGGCCATCGGGTTGCCGACACCCGCCACATCCGCGTTCTCGGTGACGAGATGGGCGAGCGTGTCGGCTCCGATATTGCCCTGGGCGCCGTTGCCGACCCGGTACCGAACCGTGAACCGGCTTCCTGAGGGAGGCCGATTGCCGTACCGCCCGTCACCGAACCGCAAGAAGGCCGTCCCGTCTTCTTCCATCTCTACGACGCAGTCGTTGAGCTGTCGGCTGTTCAACAAATCCGGCTTCGCCGTCCATTCCGTGGAACCGGCCTCATCCGTGCTCGTGAGGGACACGATCTGGGGCCGGACGGTCGCGCGCCGGTACTGCATGGCTGCATGGGCCGACCGGAGGTCCTCACCAACTTCCCGATAGGGATAAGGCGCGGCCTGTGTCAGAGGCTTTCCCTGCAAGGCCGGCCGGAACCGCGGCGGGACCGGCTGTCGCGGGCCGCCGGATCGGTCCTCCCGGCCAATCTCGAAGCCGCCGAGTGATGAAGCGGCATGGCGAGCCGGTATCCGGAACAGCCGAACGGGGGGCACCGTCCCCAGATCCTCTTCGGCCATGGTCCGTCCGTGGTCGGCCAAGACGATGTTGCCGAGCGCGACCGTGACATCGTCAACTTCATCTTCGCCATGATCCTTGTCGGTTTTCGAAGACAGGCAGAACGAAAACGGCAAGGCATCCTCCGCATGCCACTCGATCTCGGCAATCGGTTCTTGATTCAATGGATCCTTTGTGTTGACGGCGTCCCGGATCAGACGCACCGCATGCCGCCGGGACGGATCGGCATCCGTTTCCGCGCCGGTCTTCGGCCCCTTCTTCTCCTGGAGAATCAGCACCGCGCCTCTCGTCAGATGCGGGTAATGTCCCTTCAAGGTGGCCCTGGTGGCCCCCGTCGGCAGGCAACATTCCTTGTCCCCCCAGGTATAGAAGGGCAGTTCGTGGTGCTGCCGGAACAGCCGGACGTCGTCCATCAGCTCAAAGACTACCGGTCCTGCCGTGAGCGCGGCCTGCTGAGCCGCCGATCCTGGGGCGATGACCGCGTCGGACCCTTCGACGCGGGTGAGCAACATCGTGGGGCCTTGGCCGCTGGTCCGGCTGAGCAACACGTTGTCCCGGCCCGGCTTCAGCCGAACCTGAACCCAAACCCGCGCGTTGCTCCCTTCGAACAGGCTGTAATCCACCAGCCTGGCATGGCGGCGGACCGAGATGCGGCGGCGCGCGGTCCCGAGGTAGGCTTCGGTCGCCGCCGCATCCTGCTGATAGCTGAGGTGGTCCGCGACATAGGCCAGCAATTCAACGAGCGCGATGCCCAGATCCGCCGGACTGCGCTCGCTCCATCGGGGCAGGAGCAGCGAAAGCCGGTCCAGCATCACCCTTCTGAAGCTGGCATAGTCCTTGGCCAGATAATTGATCTCCGGCTGCGAGACGGACGGGGGCGCACAGGCCTCAGCCGGTTTGCAATCAAAATCGCTGGGGCAGGTCACCTTGAAGGAGAACTCGATGGCGGACAACTGCGGATCAAAGCCCGTCGGAGGAGCCGGATCGTCAGCCGACGTGACCAGACGAAAGACATAGGTCGAGAAGTCGCCCGGCTCCGCGACGGTCACCGTCAAGACCCGGTCCGTCGCGCCGACCGTCCCCACGCGAATGCCCCTGATCCTCACCCCCCCGTCGATCACAACATTGGCTGGCGTCAACGGGGGAGCCGGGCTGGGCGGCACCTGGTTGCTCTGTCCCGGCAGGGGATGGAGGAACCGGACGCGAAGCGTCTTCTGATCAGCGGTCGCGACTTCCAGAAAGTCGATGCCGTTCAGGACCGGCTTGCCATCGGCCCCCTTCGTGTTCCGGACGAGGGCCCGCCTCGTCTCGTTCTTACAGCGATAGGGTGTCGTCATCGTCATACCGCGCGACCAAACTCCGCAACCCGACGTTGTTGGGTGCGGGGCAAGACATAGTGAACGGTAACGTGGAGCATGGCGTCCTCATGCCGGACCTCGACGGCTTCGATCTGCACCAGATCGCCGAGCCATTGCTGGAGGGCCCCCTGGACCGTTACCTGGGTGGCAGCCGCGAGCGCATCGCTGTTGGGCGCGAAGACCAATTGCATCAGCCCGCTGCCGAAGGTCGGCCGATTGACCCGTTCGCCCGGAGCTGTAAACAGCACCTGTTCGATCAAGTCTCGAACGTGCTTCTCGTCATCCGCGGCGGCCGAGCGTCCTTGGGCGTCACAGCGAAAGGGAAAGTCCAGGTTCATAGGGCCTCACATCCCGCTCACCCTGGTTTGCGTCGTCGAGACTTGCAGCGGCGTGCTGTTCGGCGCGCACAGGGCCTGACTGTCGAGAAGAAGAACCGGCAGGCCTCCGGCCAATACTTTCGTAGCAGCCGTGACCCACTGGCCCGTCAGGCAGGGACTCGGGACGCCGCTCACGTTGAACGGACAGCCGGCCACCGCATAGGGAGCCGGCTGCGTGGTCACGGGCTGGCCCCCGACCAACACGCGTGGATTCGGAGAGCCGGGCTGGGCCTGGCCTCCGTGCGCGCACAGCACCGTCGCCCCCACATGCAACAGAAATCCCGGCATCCTATCGGCCTTCCTCTTTCAGCTTGTCGCCGCCGCCTGAGCACTCCACGCCGGCCGTCCCATTTACAGAATCGTCAGCGCCCCGTTGTTGAGGTTCACCGGCTGGCCCGTGATCGTGATCGACGGCCCCACCATCGCAATGCTCGCCCCCTTGCCGTTCGAGATGGTGATGCCCATGTCGTTGACCAGGACCATCGCCCCGGTTGTGCTCCTGAGCATGATCCCGCCGGTCGGACCGGGGACGTCGCTGAGCAGCAGGGTGTTCTGCCCCGTGGTCTGAATCACGATGTTTTGTCCCGGCGGCGGGGCCGGAGGCGCCAGCGCGAGGGCCGGCACCTCCGCGGCCACGCCCCAAAACCCTCCCACCCAGATCGGATAATCCGGCTCTCCCTGCTCGAATTCGACCCACACTCCGGCGCCGACTTGCGGGACAAAGAACGTGCCCTCCTGCTTGCCGGCGATCGGCACGCAGGGCATGGCCCAACTGGAGGGAGTGAGGCCCAACACATCGGGCACCATCACCTGGATGCGGCCGAGTTGAAGCGGATCGAGGTTGTTGAAGACCGTCCCGCGATACTTGCCGTAAAACTTTCCGGAGACGCCGTTCGTCGATTCTAATTCGCTGTCGAGTTCCTTCATGCCGGCACCGTGGGCAGAGTGGAAATCAGGCCGTTTCGGCTCAAGGTGAAATTCTGTTTGTATTCGCCGCGCTTGATCATATGGGTGACGCTCTTGACGTAGTACAGCCCGTTAAAGGCCAGCCCCGCGCCCCGCACCCCGACCAACTGTCTGGCGCGGAGCACGCGCCCGTATCGCAGCACGTCGAGGCTCCCGCTGGCCGTGACCGCGTCGGACGACTTGGCCGCCTTCGCCAGGCCGATGAGCAGGGCTTCAACGGGCGAGTACTTGGCCATTCCGGGAACCGGTTTGATGCCCTTCGGAATCGGTGGGATGAGCCCCAGCGGAGGATTCAACGGCGTCACGTCGGGCACGGGAATCCCGATGATCGCCTTCGTTTCCTTATTCAAGATGAAAATCACCGGCAGCTCCTTGGATTCCGTGTCGTAGCTGATGCTCAAGGATTCGACATTGGTATGCGCGCCCATGTCGACGTTCAGCGCCGGCTGGGGAATCCCGACCTTGATCTCCGGCCCCCAATAGGCCCTGCTGGTCCCAGGGACCGGACCAGGCTCAAGGTAGAACACGTACCCGACCCGTTTCGCCAGCCACCTGATGTAGTTCAGATCGGTGCCCTTCTGCCCGGGGATTTTTTCGAGCGGGATGGGCACGTCGAGCAGGACGCTCGGAATGATCATGGGAACGATCCCGAACATCGCATACTTCGCCAACATCAACCCGACGCGCGCCTCGCCCGGCATGGCGGGATAAGGGACATTGAACTCCACATAATCCATCACCGCGGTGAGGTCCTTCCCCTTCACGATCAACGTGGCCTGGCCTGCGTCGGTCCCCGGCTTGACCTCATGGTGCGTCATGACGCCGTCCATCAGCACCTCGGTTGCGCCGTTGATCGTGACCGCGATGATCACGCGGACCAGCGGAATCGACTGCCCCCCCGCCACCAGGAACAAGGCGTGCAGCGGCGAATTCGTGCTCAACGCAAAGATCAGTTCGAACCCGCTGGCGGCGTCGCCGGCGTTGGTGACGACCTGTACGCCGGTCAGGGCGTCCAAGACCTCCTGGGGAACCGGCACCGGCACCAGCGGACCGACCATCAACGTCAGATGCAGGCCGTTACGCACGTTGGACCCCCGGAACGCCCTCCGGCAACGTGATCTTCAATCGACGCCCGATCCGCTCCGTCAGTTCGCTCGGACGGAACGCGACGTTGGCATCGCAGATTCGCCAAAACTGCTCGGGGTCGCCGAAGTAACGCTGGGCGATCCCGTCCAACCGTTCGTTCTGGGTCACGGTGTGTTCATAGAGCACCGCGAGCCGCTCCGGCGGAGGGACCAGGCGCCGCCGCAAGTAGACCACCGATCTGCCGTCCGGCGTCTCCAGTGTCGCCGTCGGCACTCCGTGGTACCGGCTGTTCGGCGGAAACAGGATGGCGTTCAGCGGGCTGGGCTGTAACAGGATTTGCAACGGATCCGTCATGGTATGGCTCCGATCCCGAACACGTTCAACGTGCCGCCTTGGTTTTTCGCCGCCAGTTGTTCCTTGGCTTGCAGGTACCCCATGAACAAGGTCCCGCCCTTATGGGTGAACCCGACATCATCGACGCTCAGCACCCGCAGGCCCAGGCTGACTTTGGCTCGAATCGGATTGAGGGCCGGATCGAACGCCTCTTCCGTCACGCTGAACTCCGTCAGCCGCACCGGGAGCACCCGCGTCTTGCTCCAGACGAACAGGGTCAGCGGCGCTTCCATCGGCGCGATCTCCAGCGTGCCCGCCTGCGCAAGACGGTGGTTGGCGAGCAGGCGCGCGCTGGCCGGGTAGAGAATCGTCTCCAACGCCGAGAGCTGCGGATGGATGCCGACCTGGGTCGCCGTAGGGTGCCGATCGGGAAATTCCAATTGATCGGTCGCGTCGATTTCCGCGTCCAGCTTGATCGTCTCCACCGGCGGCCCCTTGAGCCGCAACGCCTCGGATCGGTCGCCCCCCTCCGTCCCGACGCCCTTCACCTGCAACGTTCGACTCAACGTATCCGGATTGTATTGCAGCGCGATCACGCGCAGCACCGCGGCGGTGTCCGGATCGATCAGGACAAGGCCGCCCTTCAGCAACCGCGGCGAATTGGGAAATGTGCTCATGTTGTCATCCGGGCCGCATGGTTGGCCGGCACTCCCGGCGCGGCTATGACAGATCCATTGCCAGCGTCGTGTACGAGTCGGCATTGAGCAACGGGGCGGTGCCCCTGCCAGGATACGTCGGGGTCGAGCCCGCATGCCCATGCCAGCCCGAGTACTCATCAACGGTAAAATTGGAAAAGGCCGCATGGAACGATTCGTGAAGCACGCAACCGGCCTGATAGACGCTGGACGTCCCTTCATCCAACGTGACATTCCGGCAGATGGTCGTCTCGTGGCCGCCCGCCCCTTTATTGGCTAATCCGCAGTGGCCGGCCGCGCATTCGGCTGTTTCCGTTCCGGCGCATCGGATCGGGATCGTGCTGATTTCCCGATAGCCCCTACGCAGCCGGCCCACGATCAGAGGAATGTTGGCGGCGACCCCGTAGGTCGGTCCGAAATTACGGCGCAGGCTCTTGATGACCTTGGAAGGCGTCGGCGTCGTTTCCATCTTGGCGATCGCCTTGTTTAACCACCCCCTGGCGTTGAAGATGGACTGATGAATCGTCTTGATCTCCTCCTCCGAACAACCGGGGTTGGCCCCTAATCGCTGGATGCCAAGCGGAATCCGAGGGTTCACGGCCCGCTCGGCCTTTTGCCCATAAGAGCCATCAGGAGGACCAAGACGAGGAGCGGATCTCCCCGAATGGGCTTCGCTGGGACCGGCGCCGCCCTGCTGCACGACATGGGTCAGCTCGTGGGCCAGAACCCGCTGTCCCTCTCCGGTGTCTGGCCGGAACTGTCCTTCTCCAAACACGATCCGGTTCCCCACCGTATAGGCCAGCGCATGGACCGCCCTTGCGGACTCCGCCGCGCGCGCATCCGTGTGGACACGCACCCTCCCGAAGTCGTACCCGAATCGCGACTCGAAGAACGTGCGCGCGCTGGGGTCCAATGGCCGGCCCGCGGTAGCCAGCACGTCGTTCACCAAGGCCGGAGCGTCCATCGAGCCAGTTACGCCGGGGGCGGCGCGCCGTTGCCCGACGAGCGTCGGTCCTGTCGCCTTGGCGCTCTTGCATTCCTTGACGGTCAGCACCAACTGCCCCTCGGGGCAGGCATAGTCGTAAAAACACAGCGGCGTCGCCGCGGGCGGCGTCAGGTTCGTAATCGGCGGAACGCCGACGACGATATCCTTGGCCCGCACGATCACCCGCAGCACGAGCCCGTCGCTGAAATGGACATAACACCCATAGTTGCCTAACCAGTTCGGAGGGCCGCAGTCGATTCTCTCCACGGTGGCGTGGGAGGGTGGGGTCATGTCGTGTTGTGCATAGGTCTCGGCTGCCCGCTTGCTGATACTCTCCGGGTCTGCCCGCCAACTCGGACACCGGCTGCCCTCCTCATCGGAGGGCTTGCTCTCCGTGGAGGTGAGGTCCGCGGATGCAGCCATACCACCGCCTGACTCCGCGCGCTGGACGACGGGGCCCCTTTCGATCGCACGCTCACCTCCGGCGACCCGCCGCTGCACTGCTGCGCCGGATTGCCGTTCGTTGAGTGGAGACGTTGCGTGAGACATCTGCATCACGAGTGCCGCCACCCGGTCCGCTTCCTGTTCATAAACATCGCCCGGTTCATTGATCCGCAATGTGGTCTGCAAGGGCTTTCCCAGCAGCCTCTTCTTCTGACAGTCCGGACAGGTACCGGTGAACCCCGCTGAGCCGCCGCACGCGCACTTACGCTGCAAACAGGGTTGGGCCACGGAGTGATCTGCGCCGGTCTCGGTGCGAACGAAGCGCGCTAGCCTAGTCATCGTTAGAGCCCTTTAGAATCGGACCGCCGTTCTCACGCCGACGATGACGAGATCCTGATCGGCCACGAAATCACGCAGATGTTCAAGATCGAGCCCCAGATCGGCCCGTTCGCCCCGATAGCCGGCCGAGAGGCGATTGGCGATCCCGGCCATCAGTTCATTGTCGGTGAAGTTCTGTCCCAGAAAGGCCCCCGTAGTCACGTCGACATACACCCGTTTGCCGATCGGATTGATGCGGAGCCCGATCTCGCCCGCCTGAAACGCGCGTCTCGGCTGCCGGCCCGTTCCATGGAGATAGGCGATGCGGTAGCCCAGCTTCAGGTTGAAGAGGTCCAGCGCCGGCCCACCCACTTCGCCCGATAGACCGGCGGCAATATAGAACTGCGGTTCCGCGGCCAGCAGGCTTCCCACAGTCAGCTCCAGATTGGCTCCTCCACGGCCCAGTGCCGCCTCGCGCGCAAAGCTCGCGTAGCTATCGGCGTTGGTCAGCGGACGGCGACCAGGGTAGGCGTCCTGCCATTCATACGTGTCGTGGTTGAAGCTCGCGTCATGGGCATGAGCCGCTTCATGAAGGAGCGTGTCGATCAGAGACTTGTGGCCGAAGAAGTTCTGGAACGGATAGGGATCGCAGAAGAAAATATCCGGACGACCGGCATAGGCAAACCCCTTGACATTTCCACCATCGGCACTTTGGCACCGTGCATCCGAATCAGGACGGCAGTGATACGTGAACGCGTCCGCATCGAGGTCTCCGAGGATATGTTCGAATTGGCTGCGAATTTGCCCGGTCGCGGCGGCGTTGTTGGCCTCGATGTTGAAGTGCCGCCGCAGGAGACTTCCGATCCTCTCGGGGCTGGTTAGACTCGTCAATGCGGCACGTATCCACCGGCCCGCCGACGCCTGGGCTCGAGAGACATTGCCCTCCACCTCTTTTTGATTGGGCTGACAATCGGCGCCATAGGCGATCGCGCGCATCAGACGGGTTGCGGATGCCCTGCCAAGCGGGCGCCTCACCCCAAGCCTGTCATGACCGGCCACGACCGCGTCCGCGACTCGATCGGCTTCGGTTTCCAGAGGCTCGCCGATCTGGCTGAGCCCCATGGGGATTGGCACCGTGGAACCATCTTGTTGCACGACATGCGCCAACTCGTGAGCGAGCAGCTTCCGGCCCGGAGACGTTCCCGGCGCATATTGTCCGGCGCCGAACACGACCTCTCGCCCGACTGTATAGGCCGAGGCGTTCACCGCGCGAGCTGATTGCGCCGCCTGTTCATCCGCATGCACTCGCACCCGGCTGAAATCATGACCAAAGCGCGGCTCGAAGAACGAGCGTGTGCTCCGGTCGAGCGGCTGGCCGGACGATCGCAGCACCTCATGGACAGGCGCCGGCACGGTCTGCTGCTGGGGCTCGCTGCTTGATCGCCGCTCCCCGCTCGTCTTGCTGCAAGCATGACAATGGCCAGCGAGACGTGACGATCCGCCGCAGGCGCATCGACGTTGAAGAAGGAAGCCCGCAGGCGTCGGCATGAACGACTTGATCGCCGTTGACCGGTTCACTTTCTTCCACGACCTTTCTTTGGCGTCGGCACCTTCCGGTGCCCCTGAAGCACGCGCTGCGGAGCGGTCAGTTTCAACGTCAGCCAATAGGTGGCGCCTTCCTGAACATCGCCGGCGACCGTCTCCCGCACCAGTTGCACATCGAGGAAATCCGTCGCCCGGATGCCAGCGCCCACCTCCGCCGAGGCCGCGGCGGACACATCACCGCCCGCCGCCAACCCCGCACCGATTGAACCCAACGCAAAAAGCCCGCCCTGCTTGCCCGGGTCGATGCGGACGCCGACCTTGGCCAGGAAGGTGGAACTCTCGCCCGGTCCGGACAGGGACAGGCTCGACTCGAAGTTGAAGGTCAGGTACGTGTTGATGGGCACGAGGGGCAGCGGACGGTCCCTCTTCTCGAGTCCGACGCCCAGACCAAGGCCAAGATGGCTGCCGGCGCCCAGGCTGATAGTCGGCAGAAAGCCATGCCTTCGCGCCAAGCGGTTCAACCGAGGCAAGCCCCGCTCGCCGAGTTCTCCCGCGAGGAATCCCAAGATGGCGGGCACGGCAAAACTCGCCAGATCGGAGTCGAGCCCCTTGGGCAAGGCGATGCCCATCGCCACGCCCGACAGTCGGCCGAAGTGCCGGCCGATCAGGTCGGGATCCTCGGTCGCAATATCGGCGATCAAATGGCCGAGCGCGCGACGCCCCCGTTGCGTGAAGGGTTGCGGTGGATCGGTGAACCCCATCGGGATATCGCAGGTGCCGTCTTGCCTCTGTCCGGACACGGCCGAGATAAAATCCGGGCTGGACTCAACGAACTTGCCGGTTTCCTTGCTGAAACAGACCTGATCACCGGGCGGATACCCTCGGGACGGGGGAATCTCGCGGTAACATTGCAGACCAGGATGAAGTTTCCCCGATTCCTCTGAATCGCGGCACCATTTGCCCTGCTTGACCAGCTTTTGATAGGCGGCCTCGGTCTTACCGGCAGGCTGGCGCTGCACGACGCCGCTTGCGGCCGTTGATTGGACGATCTCCGTGGAGAGGCCGCCAGTGTCGGCGCGTTGATCAAGACGAATCCGATTGGTTCCGGTCTGCTGCACCACGTGCGTCAGTTCATGGGCCATCAGCCGCCGCCCTTCGATCGTGCCTGGTAAGAACTGCCCGGCACCGAACACGATGTGATGGCCCATTGTGTAGGCATGGGCGTTCATGTCTCGCGCCGATTGCTCGGCCGGCGCGCCGGCATGGATGCGCACCTTCGAAAAATCATGTCCGAACCGGGGCTCAAAGAAGGCGCGAGTCGCAGCATCCAACGGTTGCCCGGACGACGAGAGGACCTCATGAACAATCGGTGGAGCCTCCGCGATGCCTTCCGCGGTTTCCATGGCCCGTCGCCGCATGAGGGGGCGCGTCGCTCCGTCTTGCTGTCTTGCGCGGATTTCCCCCGCCGGCATCCGCATCACCTGCTCCGCAACCCGATCCGCTTCCTGCTCGTAGGCGTCACCCGGCTCATTGATCCGCAACTTGGCTTGCACCGGCTCCAGAGGAACCTTCTTCTCCTGACAGGCTTCGCAGGCGCCGCCGAACCCCGCCGCCCCGCCGCAGGAGCACCGGCGCTGGAGGAGTCCCGCCCGCATCGGCATCGGAGGCGATGCCGTCGTGGATCGGCGTTGTGCTGGCGCGTGGAGTTTCATCGTTGCCGATGCCCTCTCTCCTATATCTAAGGTATCGCCTTGACCTTGTAGTACTTCCGCTCAAAGATCACGCCGTCAATTTCGACGTAGTCCATGACCCTGGTCTTCGGTAGTTCTGTCAGCTTGGTGGGGGACAGCAAGGTCACCTCGTCGCCGACCTTGTGGCCGCCTCCCGGCTCCACGCCGTTCTTCCGAAGCCAGTCATTGAGGAACGCGACGTCGCCCACATCGCGCCCAGCAGCCGGTTGCGGCTCACTTTTGAGCCAGTCCGAGATATTCTTATTGATTTGCGCTTCCGGTGTTCCCGGCTGCCCGAATCGTCCTCCTTCAGGCTTGATCATCCATTCCGTAGCTGGTTTCCCGGGAATGGGTCTCTTGTTATGTGGATTGATCTCCTCCAGTTGCGCCCAGCCATGGAAGCGTGATGGATCCCCTTTGGCCGGACCTTCCAGCCCAGCCGGTCCGCCTTTGCCTGTCCTGATATACCAGGCTTGAGGACCTTCGATCGTGTCGACAATGCCCAGCTTTCGGCCTTTATAGACGTACTGCCCCCAGCCTTTGCGCGAGAACATGGCCGTCCTTTGAGTCGGCGTGACATCTCGGGCGGCCTCGGTATCGGCCTTGGACTTCCACTTCGCAAGGGCCTTGGCCTTCTCGTTCGGATCGGCGATTTTCGCGATCTGATTCAGCTCTTCCTCGAGGCCCTTACTGTTCTCGAGCACGCGTTGATACCTCTTGCGAAACTCATCACAGGGATCCGTGCAGATCCACATGCGGCCGTCTTTGGTGATCTTGATGTCGTGGCCGTCCGCCGTTCTGAGTTTGGCCGCGAGGCCCTCGGCGGCCAGTTCCTGCGCCCGCCTGGTGGCGCCTTGCTCCAAGACCTCTTTCGTCGGCTTCCCGGCAGTCTTCTCGGCGACTTCCCCCGCCTTCAAGCCTAGTTTGTTGCGCACGACCTCCGTCGCTTTGCTTGGCATCCTGCCGGCTGCTCGCACGTAGGTGGTGAGATCGCCGGCGCGGTCGGCAAGTTTGAGGGCATCGATCACGAATTTCCACTTGCCGGCGATTTGCGCGATCGCCCCCGCGCCCGCGGTAAGGATCACGATCAGCACCGTCATCATCACCCAGCCCAGCACTTCCCCTTGAAACAGCCCGCGCTTCCAGGGGTCTTTGTTCTCCCACTTGTCCATGAAGTCGCTGGCGATCTCCCCTCGTTTCTCCCAGAGAAGCTTGAGCTGCTTGATCCAGCCCTTGATCATCTTCCAGATGCCGCCGATGTCGCCGGTAATGAGCTTGTAGAGCACCTTCCCGATCGTCTTGATCAGATCCCACGCCCCCTCGAATATCTCGGTCACCGCCTTCCAGGCGCCTTTGAGCAGCCCGACTATCAGCCCTGCGGGGTATTTCAATGCGGCGATGGCGCCGGTGATCGCCGCCGTGGTGAGCGGAATCAATCCCACCGCGCCCGGCCCGAGCGGATGGCCGCTCCGCACCTTCACAAAACGCTGATACTGAGCCTGCATCGCGCGCGCCTCTCGTATGGAAGCGATGCGGCGGCGCACGGGCTCCGGCATGTCCCGGATCGCACTCTCTTGATCGATCAGGTCGACCGAGACGATGACCGGATAGCCCTCTTCGAGCGGAGTCGCGCGCGACATATTGTTGACTTTGGCGAGCTCAATCGGCAGATCGGGATGCCTCGACAGATAGGCCGCGACATCGTTGATCGTGGTTCCTGCGGGGACTTGGTAGGCGAACACGCCTTCTTCCAGCTCGACCCATGTGCCCTTGCCTTTTGCCGGCAGGGTCTTGGCCGGTTCCGGTGTAGGCTGTTCTTCGCTGGTTGTTTTTGCCCCGGCCCGCCTGCGCAGAATCTCGAGCAGCGGCGCACGGAAGTCTCGATCCAGCCTGCCGAAACGGACACGCAGGTGCTTTTGTCTGGCGCCGGCCGGCGCGGTCAATGCCTTCAGCACGATCGCCGCGCCTGCGCCATCGAGCAGGCTGAAGGCGGCGGCCAGCACCCGAAGCCGCATCCGCCAGTTCTCAGGGGTTGACGACATGTTGAGCGTCGCTTCGATGGCGTTCATCGCCGCCATCGTCTCATCCACTCCGCCTGCCGCGAGATACGACGCAAGCACGGCCCGCGCCTCATCCCGGGTCATCTCCCTCACGGCAGGCGGCGCGGGGGCCGTGGCACCCGCCTGCTTCCGCGCGATCCCGAGGCCCATCCCGGCGATCGGCCCGGATGCACCGGTCTGCTGCACGACATGCGCCAGCTCATGAGCCAGCAACCGCCGCCCTTCCATTGTGCCAGGCGAGAACTGCCCGGCGCCGAACACGATGTCGTGCCTCACGGTGTAGGCATGGGCATTCACGTCGCTCGCCGATTGCTCGGCCGGCGCGCCGGAATGGACGCGCACCTTCGAAAAGTCATGTCCGAACCGCGGCTCGAAGAAGGCCCGTGTCGCGGCGTCGAGCGGCCGGCCAGAGGAAGACAAGGCGTCATGGACGATCAACGGAGCCTCCGCCCCTCCCTCTGCACCTCCCATGGCCCGTCGCTGAATGACAGGTCGAGCCGCTTTGTCGTATCCTCCTGCGCGGACTTCCCCGGCCGGCATCCGCATCACCTGCTCGGCCACCCGGTCCGCCTCCTGCTCATAGGCATCGCCCGGCTCATTGATCCGCAACTTGGCTTGCGCCGGCTTCCCGAGAACCTTCTTCTTCTGACAGGCTTCGCAGGCGCCGCCGAACCCCGCCGCCCCGCCGCAGGCGCACCGGCGCTGGAGGACTCCCGTTCGAGCGGATGACCCTGACGCCTCGATGGGAGGCGGGACTCGGCTTTGGACAGGGCCCCTCATCGGTTCAACCGTTCCCCGCATCACACGGCGCCGTGAATCACGTTGGCCAGAATTTGCACCACGCCCATTTCATTGACCGTGACCGACAGCTTCAGCTCGCGCTCGAAGCGCAGGGGCGAGGGAAAGCCGATGGTAAACGTGTCCACCGCGTTGCCCTTGAGCAAGGTGATCCCGTAGGGATTGTGCTCCGTCAATCCCAAGTTGTCGGCCGCCGCGAAGGAGAGGCTGGTGACGTTCCTGCCGTCGATGTCGAGATTGACGAAGGTCAAGTCGGTATTGCCCCCTTGCTTCGAGACCTGCGCCGCCAGAAACACGCCCGGCCCTTTGAGGGTCACCAGTGCATGCTTCCCTTTCGGCGCAGGAGCCTTGAGTCCCTGACTCCGTTGAGGATCGCAGACGCCGGTTGCGCAGCTTCGTGGGGTCCGTTCCGATCGTGCGGTTTGCCGTGCCATGTCCCTCTCCTTTGGTGAGCGCCCATCAGCGGTCTGGCGGAGACGCCTCATTCGCCACCCGCCACCTGTCATAGATTGCCCGTGCGATCTGCCGGCCAATGGTCTCCGCGCGGGAGCCCGGTGCGACCTCGAACGATCCCCCGTCCAGACGGGCCAGATCTCCTCCACCGAACACCGTCGCAGGAAGATCCTGCTCGCGGAGCAGACCATCCAATTCGCGGGTGACCGCCTCGGCGATCGCGAACCGGTCGCGCGGTTCAAACCCGTGCAGCACCAGTTCTCCAATATTGATTTCGTAGGACCGGGGACTGAGGGCTGAGGACTGAGGGAAGGCCTGTTGATAGGCCTGTTCATGATGGTGACCCGACTCGGTCATCAGCTCTCGTTGCTGATCACTCATCATGCCCATCCTCCGATCTCCGTTTCGGTGAGCGGCTTTTCCAGCTTGGCGTATTCGCCGCGGGCTGCGTCGAGCAGGTGCCGCATCCGGATCGGCTCGCCCGCCTCGGCTGCCAGGAAGGCCGCGTTCACCGCGATATTGCGGATGTGGCCCCCCGCCACATTGAGCTTCGCCAGCTTGGCCTCATCAAGTCCTTCGGTCGGCGCGCCCTGCGGAAAGACCCGCCGCCAGATCTCGGCCCGCTGCTCCGGATCCGGGAAGGGAAACTGCACGATGAACCGGATGCGGCGCAGGAACGCCTGGTCCAGCGCGCTCTTCATATTGGTCGTCAGAATCGCCAGGCCCCGATAGGCCTCCATGCGCTGCAACAGATAACTCACTTCGATGTTGGCATAGCGGTCGTGGCTGTCTTTCACCTCGCTGCGTTTGCCGAACAGGGCATCGGCTTCGTCGAACAGCAGGATGGCTCCGCCTTCATCGGCCGCGTCGAACACCCGCCGGAGGTTTTTTTCCGTCTCGCCGATGTACTTGCTCACGACCTGGCTCAAGTCGATGCGATAGAGATCGAGCCGCAACTCGTTGGCCAGGACCTCCGCCGCCATCGTCTTGCCCGTTCCGCTGGCCCCGGCGAACAGGGCGCTGATGCCGAGCCCGCGCGCGCCCTTGGCGGCAAAGCCCCAGTCCTCGTACACCTTCCCCCGCTGCCTCACATGAATGGCCATGTCCCGCAGCCGGCGCCGTTGAAGGTCCGGCAGGACAAGGTCCTCCCAGGTCGCCGAGGGCTCGATCTGTTGCGCCAGTTCGTCCAGCCGCGGGCGCGCCTGTCGGCGGCAGGCGTCCCACAGGCGGGACGCCAACTCGATCGCCTGGACGTCCGCGACATTCTCCGAGGGGCCCGCTGCTCGCGGCGTCTGTGCCTCCGCGCAGGCGGCGTGAATCGCCTGGACGTTCACGCTGAATTGGGAGACCAGCGCCTCCATCCGCCCGTTCAGACTTGCGCCGGCGCTCCCCAGCGCCCTTGCCCAGAGCGTCCGTCGTTCCGCCGTCCCCGGCGCCGGCACATCGAGGCTGATCGTCGAACGGGATCCGGCACGGCGGCGCTCCCGGACCGCCACGACGAGCGGACCCTCGATGGACTCGATCAGCCGCGTCGCCATCCGATCGCGCGCGGCATCGGCCGGCTCCGTGTCGTCGCACTCCAACAGCAGCGCGCTTCCCGTCAGCGCCGCTTCGCGCAGCCACAACCGTTGCATCGCGTCCAGCTCACTCGGCGAGAGCGGAATCAGATGCGCCGACAACCGGTACAACCGCCAGCGCAGGGAGGCGCAGGCCGTAGCGGCGATCATCCGCTTCGCGGCCGGGTCCCGGCCGCACAGTTGCACCACTGGAAGCGCCGTTGCCCGGCTCGCCTGTGACCAGATCCCAGCCAACCGTCCCGCCAAGGTTTGGTGAGAGGGCGCCAATTCGTCCTGCTCTTCCGTGAGGACCTCATCGACCAGCCCAACCAATCGCTCGTCGAGGTGCGACACGCCCGCGAGATCATGCAGGATGCGCTCGTCGATCCTCAGCGGACTCGTGAGCAGCGTCTCGCCCGCTCCCACCTCGATGAGGCGCCACCGCCGCAAGGGCGCCGACGGATTCAGCGCGCTCCAATGCGGCTCCGGCAGCGCCGCCAAGGCCAGGCTGAAGGTGGGATAGGTCCGGCGCGGGTCGCCCTGCGCAGCCGCGCACTTGGCTCCCCAGGCCGCATCGAGTTCCATGCCGGCGCACAACAGGAGCAAGGCCCGCTCGAACGGCGAGAGCCCGAACGTGGCGCAGAGCCTGTCCAAGGCCGCGGGCGCCGGCAGGACCTCTTGCGCCATCCGAATCGCTTCCTGCTCTGAGTCGGCCGAGGCCTCGTCGAACGGGACGTCATCCGTGGCCTGCGCGGCCCGGCGTTCCAAGACCCTGCGGAGCACAGCCAGTTCCGCCATCAAAGAGCGTTGGTTGGCCTCGTGCCAGGAGACTGTCTCGGTCCGGTTCATGGCGTGATCGTGACGGTCTGATTGAAAAACACCGGCGGGGTGACCGCTCGATTCACCAGCAGGCTGTCCACCCCGTCCACGCGCAAACGGATGAAGAATGTCTCGGGTTTGGCTTTCTTGACCACGAACGAAAGCCGGTCGGTCTGCGGCGGATGCGGCTGCGCCGGGATCTCGCGATCGCCGAGGATCAGGGCGGCCCGTTGTGCCGGCCGGACCTCAGGCCGGACGGTGAGCGCGATCGTCGCATCGCCGTTCGCGTCCCGCACGATGCTGAGCGGCAAGGGCGTCGTCACGGTCGGCGCCAGGGTAAAGAACAACTCGTTCGTCGTCCGTTGAAACGTCTCGCCCGGTCGCTGAAGCACGACGGCCATGGCATAGAGGCCCGCCGGCCACTGTGCCGGCTCGTTGGGGATTGTGACCTGGAGCCGAGTCGCCGTGCGACCCTCGAGCGGAGCCAGGTCCAGGGCATTCGGCAGCCGGGGATTCGTCACGCGCACGGTCGCATTCGTGCCGTCCAGGTGACGGCCTTCGATCGTCAGGGTCTCGCCGAGTTGAACGCTCGGCTGCCGGTTCGGCGCGGTGACCGAGAGGATCGTAGGAAACGGGGATATCAGGTCACCCTGCACCGAAACCCCCTGTTCTCGCTGCGTGACCGGGTCCACCGGGCCCCGTGTCAGCACCGGCAACGATGCCTTGGCTGGTTTCTGCGATTCGATGAGCACGACCGACACCTGATAGGCCGCGGTCGGCCGATATCGGGCTTGGAGTGCCGACCAGAGCTTCGACATCTCCTCGCTGTTGAGCGCGGCCGGGATGATCTTGATCTGTTCCACTTGCTCGGCGAGATCGGAGGCGGACAGGGCCTGCAACGCCGGAGGCAGGATGGTCCCGTTCACCGGCGACGGGATGAGCGCGGTCCGGATCGCCTGGCGGGACAAGACGGGCGTGTCATGGAGCAGTTGCATGGCATAGCCCAGCAGGATCTCGGCATGAAGATCTTCCGCGCCATACGCGGTCAGCAGGTAATGCAAATCCAGCGCGAGCGGAGGATTCGTCAGCCGCTCGCCCCGTTCATCCCGCGACGGCAACCCGGCGTTGCGCCACCCGGGATTGGGCGTCACCTGATGCAGAAACAGGTTGAGTTGGTTGCCTTCCTGCGTCCCGGCCGCAAAGACGCGATCCGGCGGGAGCGCGGTGACCGTGACATTGCCACCGACGGCGCCCGTCACATTGTGGTCGATCAATCCGTTGTTGAGGAGATCCTTCAACACGGCCGTGACTCCTGCGATCGCCAGCGCGTTGCTCATCGCGGTCCACCCGAACGTGGCGCGAGATACTCCTGGAGCGACCGAGACGGGCGCGGCGGCTCGCGCTTGGGCTTGGGAACCGGCGGCGGCATGATCGCCCGAACGTCGATGCGCCCGATGCTGACCCGCACGACGGGTCGTTGAGGCTCCGCCGTCGCCGATCCTGTTCGTGGTTGCGACAGGGGCAACCCGTCCGATCTGACGATCCATGAGCGAGGCCCAACCGAGGCCGACTCCGCCTGACGGCGTGTCTGGACGACTCGCGGTTGGAACGCACCGGCTTTGAGTGACTCCTGAGACGGTGCTCGCCGACCATTGGCTTCTAACCTCCCCACATCGGCCGGCACATGGTGACCACTTGGATTACCCGGGTCGGCCGGCCATGCCGGCGCCGATTCAATCGCTGGAGCGGCCTGAGAGCCATCCGGTTTGGCGAGCTTGATTTTCCTGTCGATCGTCATGCGCGGGCGAACATGCGACATATCCGGCTCGAGATCGGGTCGTTTGCCGGGCATCCGAGCGTCCGGCGTTCTGTCGGCAATGATGGACTCGCGGTCGGCCCCAGCCGGGACTGGATTGAATGCCGCGCCCCATGGCGATGACTTCCCCGATTGTTCCGATTGCCCCGGAGGAACCCGGACTTCCGCCGGCACTTGCCCGGCCTGCTCCGCAGGATAGCCCGGACCCTGCCGTTCCATCGCGATGTCCCGGAACAGCCCGAACGAGATGGAATCGGCTGATGATGGTTCACGCTGCCATGGCACCGCCGGCTCCTCGATCTCCGGGACGGCGCGCCTCGCCGGTTCAAACTTCGTTGCGAGCCTGGGCCGGATCGTCTCCGCCCCGCTCAGACTTCGCTCGGCCACATGGGTCAGGTATCCGCTCATGGTCCGACCAATTCGAGGTACGCCTGTCGCCGCCGGGGACTCAACGCGAGGATCTCCGCCTCACGCCATCCATAGGCGGATGCCAGCACATGCACGTCCTGGAGCAGGCGAAAGGCCCAGGCATGAATTTCACTCCAGAAAAACGACACAATGTCGAAGCCGGCCTGCCATCGATGGCCGCAGTGGGGGCAGGCGATGGAAAGTTGCAAATCTCCCTGCGGATCGGCTTCCGCCATCCGTGCCTCCGCCATCTGCACGATTTCCTCCGGCACGTCATCCGCCCGGCAGACCGCTCCGTCACGCCGCGCGTCGAGCACACAGCGCTCGAAGAGCCTGCGCCTGGCTTCCGGCAGGCTGTTCGCCGCCGCGGCCACCTCTAGATCGCGACTGTTGGGCAGGCGGATCCGCAGGTCGTAGCCATCGGCTTGCACCGACAGCGCAGGCTCCGCCGTCGAACGGTTGGACGCGGCGCCCCGCACGTCGTCCACGGTGAAGGCCAGATCCAGCATCGCCTGACATTGGGCACAGGTCGCCAGGCCTTCGAGCGTCGTTCCGAAGATCCGCTCCCGAAGCTCGAGCAAGGACCAGTCTCGTTCTCCGATGCTGAGATCGGCCAGCGCGTCGCGGGGTCGGTCCGGGCAGGCCGCGGCCAACAACAGCAGCGCGCGCTCGACATCCGATTGCGCCGCCCCCTGCTCCCACAAGGCCAGCAAGTCGCCGGTTGCGAGCCTGCGCATGGCTGCTTATCCGGCCGGCTCCGTGAACGCCGGCTCGCTCGGCTCCGTCACCTGATAGTCCCGCTCCCAGCCTTCGTTCTCGAGCTTGATCGTCTGAATCGCCACGGCGTTGGCGTTCGCATCGAGATCAGGCAGGGCCTGATACTCCGAGACCCAACAGCGATACACTTTGTACGCGATCGCCAATTGCCCCGCCTCGTTGTACATCTCGATGATGATGTCCTTGCGAAAATCCTTGAGCGAGACTTCCGCGCCGAGGCCGGACCCGAAGTTCCACACCTTATTGGCCCATTTTTCGAACTCCGTGTCGTGCGTGACGCCGCGCTCCAGCGTAATGGCCTCATACTTCGTTCGGCCCGGGGACTTGCGGCCGGTGCTGGGATCGCCGCCCTCGCGATGTTCGACAACCTCGGTCGACCGTTTCAGCGAACCGACCTTGCTGACGCCGGCGACGTAGCGCCCGTCCCATTTGACGCGGAATTTGAAGTTCTTGTACGGATCAAAGCGCTGAACATTGACGCTGAACTGGGCCATAGCGCGTCCTCCTTATGCCTGAATCTGACCGGCCATCTGCTGAATCTTGATGATCACGAACTCGGCCGGTTTGAGCGGCGCAAAGCCGACCACGATGTTGACGATGCCCAGATTGATGTCGTGCTGGGTCGTCGTTTCCTTGTCGCACTTCACGAAGTAGGCCTCTGCCGGCGTCTTGCCCTGGAAGGCGCCCTGCCGGAAGAGGTTCTGCATGAAGGCGCCGATGTTGAGCCGGATCTGCGCCCACAAGGGCTCGTCGTTGGGCTCGAAGACGACCCACTGCGTGCCGCGGTAGAGGCTCTCCTCGATGAACAACGCGGTCCGGCGGACGGGGAGGTATTTCCATTCGGACGCCAGGCGGTCGTCCCCTTGCAGCGTGCGGGCGCCCCACACCACGAGCCCGCTCGGCGGCATGGCGCGCAGGCAATTGATCCCCAACGGGTTCAGTTCCCCGTTTTCTCCGTCGGTGAGGTTCACGCTCAGCCCCACCGCGCCGGTGATGGTCGCGTCCAGCCCGGCCGGCGCCTTCCACAGCCCTCTGGTCGCGTCCGTGCGGGCCAGGATGCCGGCCACCGCTCCGCAGGGAGAAACCTGTTCGAGCTGTCCGTTGCGCAGCGGATTCGGCTGGACGAGCCGGGGAAAATACAACGCGGCGTTCTTGCTCCTGGTCCCGACCGCGCCGACGCCGCTTTTGGCGTCCCCTTTGTCGTCCCAGTTGCTGGGCGGATCGACGATCAGCATGGCGCGGCGCTTTTCACAATAGACGGCTGCCGCCCCGACCAGGGTGGCGTCCACGTCCTGATTGGCGATCCCGGAGCTGCTCTTGTAGGGAGGCAGGCAGAGCAGGTTGAAGAGATCGGCCTGCTCCAGCGCATAGAGGCCTTGCTTGGCCGCCTCCTTGCCGGCTCCCGTGAACGATTCTTCGTTGAGATCCTGGCCGTCGGACGCCTGATCGGCCGCAGCTACGCCGTCGGAGGCGTTGTTGTCCTCCCAGACGGTCTTGCCCGCCGCCGGCGCGCCGTGGGCGGTCGGGGCCGCCAACGTCTTCACCCGCATCAGCAAGGATTCATTGGCGAGTATCCGGTCCACCCGGCGCGCGCTCTCCACCGTGGTGACGTTGCGGAACATCTGTTCGGCACCTGTTTTCATGTCGCGGAGGAGCAGGGTGAAGAGATCCGTCGGGCCGACGCCGAGCGCCGGCGCGACCTCGGCGGCGATCGCAGGATCCACCGCTTCGATCCGGGCGCGGAGCTGGTTGCCCCAGGAGCCAGGCTCCGCCGCCTCCAGGACCAGATTGTTGGCGTTCAGTTGCGGGACCGCCGGTTTGGCGCCGGTGCCGCTTTCCGCGCGATAGAGTCTGACGATGATCGCCTGGCTGCCACCGTTCGCGTAGAAATCACGCACGGCGAACCCCAGCGCGGAGCCGCTCCAGAGCCCGCCGAACGTCCGCTCGAAATCGGCGAAGCTGTTGATCGTGATCGGCTTGTCCACAGGCCCGCGCAAGGCCCGTCCGATGAATGCCGTGATCGACGTGGCCACTCCAGTGATCGTTCGGACGCCCCCTCGCACTTCCTCGATATAGACTCCTGGATAGGTCGGTGAGATTGGCATTGCCCTCCTCCACTCCTGAGATTAGCGGTTGCTTGCCGTCGCTTCATCCATGCGTCATGTCGATCGGGGCGCTTCCGGTGGTCGCCCGCGAGGCCTCAGCCCTCCCGCTCACTGCAGGGATCCCGCACGGCGGTGCGGAGCCTGTCGATAACATCCTGTTTCTTGATCTCGGCCAGGGCATGCCGGCGCGAACACATCTGCCGCACGAACCCGGCCGTCATATCGGCCGTGACGCCGAGGATCGTGAGGTCCGGATACACGGCCAGCAACTGACTGCAGAGTCCCGGCTCTTGCGTTCCCTCATGCGCGAGAATCACGGCATCGGCCTTGGTCCTCCCCGCCTCTTGCAGAATTTTCATGGGGCCCCGGCAGTCGCCCACGATCTCCATGTCTTCTTGTTCCTCCACCAGATTGCGAATGTCGTCCGGAAGCATCAGGGGATGGTTCGCCAGCAATATTCGGATCTTCTCCACCTTTACCTCCGGGCGAAGCCGTCGCCCCTTGGTATAGAGCGATTGGTTGATCGAGCCCATAGACCCTGGTACTGATTCGGGTCTAGAGGGAGCGGCAAAGAAGGTCTAGCCCGCATTATTCATGACGATTCGTGGCGTTCCACCCGTTGCATGAGAGGCGCAACGGGTACCCGGCAGTCGCCAGGCGTTGGACCCATTGCATGGAAAAGCGCAATGGGTGCCCCCAAGCACAGCCGCGAAGAACCAAGGCGTACTTGAAACAGTACGTCGAGGGGCGCACGGCGCGATGAATAAAAGAGCGCCACGTCTGTGCGCGCCGCCGAGTTGGTGAGGCGGCCGGACCCGAGCGGCGAGCACGCCCGCCATCAGGCTCTGTCGCAGCGGCGAATCGGGGCGCCCGTTGCTCCTCTGTTGCAATGGGCCAAAGCAGCAGAAGCGTTCATGAATAATGCGGGCTAGGAAAGGGAGGCTTGAACTGAATTCTGAGGAGTGCGCGACGCTTTTCCGATAGACGAAAGTCAGGATGCAGATAGGCCTAATTGGCCCTTACTCAGTGACTTATGGTCGGCACGAAATAGGGGATGCTCTTCCGGGGCTGGGACAGGCACCGCCCAAGTCAGCGGAACCAATCCCCTCGACTCCATGCGCGAGAGCACATTGCATTTTCCCTGGAATGGGTCGTGATGCAACGAGTGCAATGTGCCGGGCTAGCTCCGGACTTTCAGCACGAAATCCGGACTGCCATAATGGATGTAGTCCGCCCAATCGAGAAACCGGTGCTCTTTCAGGGTCTGGCGCGCCGCCAAGAGAGACCGGGCCACCGACTGGCCTTCGATCAGTTGGCCGTACAATGTCTTGGCGAACTCCTCCGCCGGTTCATCGCCCACGGGCCAATAGGTCCCCACATAGGTCGCCGCCCCTCCGCGCAGGAACGCCTCGGCAAAGCTGACCGAGACTTCCAGCGGATCGGCCATCGGCGACGCTTCCTTCCGGCTCGACGCTCGTTTTCTCCTTGGCGTTTTGGGCCGCCACACCCGCACCCGCCCCGCTTCACAGGCGTTGAAAAAGGCCATGCTCGGCAGCGTGGGAAGCGACATCAGGTCCGGCCCGGTCAGGATCTCGTCGCCGTGGCACACAATCCCGCTCTGGCTCAGGTCGGTACGATCATAATAGGCATGTCCCGCATAGTGCACGACATCGTATCGGCCCCCCTTCAACTCCGCGAGCAGGCGGGCTCTGGTCGCCTGCTGCTCCCTCACGACCGTCAGCTCCACCCCCCGTTGGGCTTTCAGCACCTCTTCAACCAGCTTGCCTTCCGCCGCCGCGCCGGCTAGGTCTTGCGTCGGATTGACCACCAAGAGCACCCGCAAGATGGCATCCTGCCGCTGTTCCTCCCGCCACTTGGCCACCGAGAGATTCGAGGCGAGATAGCGACGGCTGATCCCCTGCAATAAGGCCGGACTCTTTCCATCGATCACCAAGGTTTCCCAGGGAATGCGGGAGGCCGCCAGGTCGTGCACCACGACGAGATGGCGATCTTCCAGACCGGGACTCGCCAAGACCTCTTGAATCTTGGGATGGAGCACCAGTTGTCCCAGCTTCTTTCCGTAGGCGGTCAGTTCCTCCTCGTTCTTGACCTTGAGCCGCCCGCCACCCGTTACTGCGAGATGCGCTTCAAGCTCGGCCTTCGGAGGGATGGCGTCCTCCGTAATAATGGCGGCGCGGCCGCCCGCGGTCAGCACCGCCGCCTGAAACACCGTCGAGTCCGGCGCGCTGGGCAGTTGGCGGACGAACAAATAGACGGGATCTTCTCCCCGCCCGGAGACCAAGGCTCGCGCCCCTTCCATCGCCGACACATCCAACGGCGGGAAGACCTCCTCGTTGATCGTCAGCTCGGCGCCCTGGAACAGGGGCGTGCTGGCCAAGTCGTACACGGTGCGTTTCAATTCCTCATAGCGCGCCTCGTCCCGTTCGCACAGGATGACGCGACGGAACCGCTGCCCGCGATCGGCATCCTGGAGCGCCTTGAGGAAGCCGGCGAACATCTGCTTGACCACGGCGGCCACGCTCGATCCGGTGCTGCCGCCCAGAATCACGGTCGCGAACTCCTCAACCCGCGCGCGCAGGAAGACCCGCAGGACGTTCTCGGACACCAGTTCCTGCATATCCGGCGTGAATCGGTCGAAGGTGCCCATGCCGGCCAGCATGATCATTTCCGTTCGCAAGCTCGCTCGATTGACCGGCATCAGGAAGGTCTCCCCGACCACGCCGGTAAACATGCGTCGTTCCGTAAACTCCCGAATCATCCCGCCCAAGCGGTCGTCCAAAGCCCGCGCGGCCCCGGTCGGAGTCACTTCCTGGAAAATGCCGAGGACGCAGGCCCGCGTGTCCACGTCGGCGATATTGCCCTTCACGAGCGTGACATCCAACTCTCGTTGGTACCGACGCCCCACCACAAGGTTTTCGAACCGCGCCGTGCCCTCCGGGACCGCCTGGGCCTGGGCCGCTCGCCGGCCGATCGGCGCCGGCGGCGCCGCCACCTCCGCCAAGGCCACCCGGATGTCACGCGCGGTCAATTGCTTGCCGCGTCGCCCTTCATAGACGTTCTGCCGCAGCTCTGCGCCCCGCAGCACCCGGACGGCCGCTCCTCGCGGCGGGCTCCATTGCGTCATCACCCGCTGCGGCGCGGTCCCGTTAAGAATCGAGACCACCGCATCGCGCACGATGCCGTTGTTCGGAAGGCTGCCGTGGCTCTCCTCGACATAGTACGTCGGCACATCCTCAAGCCTCGCGAAATCCAGGGGGACGGTCCCGTCTCCGGCTCTCGAGACTTCATAGGCGAAGTCTCCGTTTTCGATCCGCATGCCGGTGATCGTGTCTTGGTTCACCCCCGCGATGAGCACGAACCGCTTGTCGCCCGAAGCCAGCTTGGCATGGACCGGCTCGATGGCGCGAAGCAGGTCCGCGCGAGGGCGCGGGCCGGTGGTCGGCCAGGTCGCCTCGTCGTACAGATTGACCGCGCTGAACTTTTCTTTCCACGGCATCATCTGGTACAGCCCGGGAAACGTCGAGAAGACGTCCGATGCCAGTTCCTCGGGGCCGTGCGCGAGATCGAACGCCGCCACTTTCTTGACCACGTCGTACGTTCCGCGAAGCGCCTGAGGGATGGCAAACGACCCATAGTTCGGCGTGCCGAGCATGATCAGGCGCTCGACATTGGCCGCCCCGGCCTTGAGGGCCGCTCGCGCGACGAGGCCGCCCATGCTGTGGGCCACGAGATGGACCGGTTTCTGTTCGTCATTGATCCGCTTGGCAAACTTCGCTCCCAGCGAGGGGAGATCGCGTCGCCAGTCGTAGGGGTGAAAGTCCGCGTCAAACCCCGCGGCGCGCAAGGAAAGCTTGATCATCAGATATGCAAACAGGAGCACGCCGAGCGGCACCACGTCGTCCTTGCCCTGGTCCAACGCCAGCTCGTTCAGCTCTCCGGCAAGAATCCCGATCGGATCGATCCAAATCACATCGTCGAGCAACAGCCGCTTGCGGCCCAGCTTGGACCCCATGATTCCCGGCAAGATGAACACGCGAGGCCCCCCGCGAACCGAGCGCGCGGAAGCCTGGCGGGCCAGATCGCGAAGCTCCTGGTAGTTCTCTTCGCCGAAGTACTCTTCCAGCGCGCCCCGATATTCTCCGGTCGACAGCGCGCGCTCGACCGCATCGTCCGCGAGCGCGTAGCCGGCGAACTCACGTTGCGCGAGAGCGCCGTCCACCTTTCGGAGTTTCGCGCCGGCTCTTGAGCGAGCCGATCGCCTTTGTCGCTTCTTCATCGCTCATTCCTTCCCAAGCCAAAGCGGCCATCGCCCGTGCCATCGACGGCCCGCGTCGTTCCCTGCCTCACGCCGGTCGTGGTGTCGCGGTTCACTTAACTCTCCGACGACAGGAACGGTCGGTCGAACTTGCCCTTGTTCCCTTCGAGCTGTGGCACCTGGTCGTAGTTTCCTTTGAGCTTGGCCGATGTCCGCTTGTGCAGCTCCCGGTAGCTGAGCCGGCCCTTCGCCTCCTTGATGCTCTCGACGAGATAGTACGTAAGCGCACCGTTGTACGAGCCCTTGATGAACGCATCGGCGGAGGTTTGCGTATCGCGGCAACCGGTGACCAGCAGCTCGCAGATGTCCGCATGCACCACATCGCTCTTTTTTCGCTTGGCCCGTGGCGAGGCCCGAAGCTCGCCTTTGACCGCGCCGCGCAGCCTGCGGCCGGACTCTGTCGCGACCAGATCCCAGGGGCTGGGCAGGTACCGTTCCTTGATCGGCGCATCCGGCGGCAGGAACGCGCGGGTGTTCGTGCCGGAGTGACAGCAATCCATGATGACAGTCAGCGCCACACCGGCCCGCAGCTTGTTGAAAGTCTTTCTGAGCCAGTCGTCCCGGAGGGGATCTTTCCAGTCCAAGTCGGTCGGACAGAGGATTTCATCCCGTTTATCGGCCTCATCTCCGTCATCGTCCGGCACATTGGAACCATGTCCCGAATAGTGCAGCAGGAGCACGTCCCCTTTCTTCGCGCCCGAGATCAGCTTGGCAATGGCTTTTTCCATAGCCGTCTTCGTGGCGGCATAATCGGTCAACGTCACGATGTCTTTTGCGGCAAACCCATAATAGGTCGTCAGGACCCCTTGCAGGTTGCGCACATCGTTCACGCACCCGCGTAGGTCCGCTCCCGGCACCCGATACTTGTTGATTCCGATCAGGACGGCGCGTCGTGCCATGGTCACCTCCTTGTGCAAGGCCGCATCGCGACGGCAGGATACGGTTCATGTCCGGCTAAGTCAACGACTGCTTCGGCAGGAATACGTGTATTCCCCTGACCCTTACAGTCACGAGAGCAGGCGAAGAAGTGGCGCTCAGAAGAGACTTCGTAGCCGTCAGGAGAGGATTCACAGCCACCGAGTATCGCGGAGGCCTATGGGTGGGGAGCGGGGCCGGCTAATTGACCTTGATGATGAGGCACTTCAGGTAACGGGTCTCAGGCATGGACAAGCGCACCGGATGGTCCGGGCCGGCTCCGCGCCGCTCGATGATCTCGATTCGTTTCCTTGCCTGCCTGGCCGCCGCCTCCACCGCGGCACAGAGATCGCCTTCGCTCACATGATGAGAGCAGGAACAAGTGACCAGGAGCCCGCCGGGACGGATCAGATTCAGCGCCAGCCCATTGATGTGTCGATAGCCCTCGACCGCCCGGCCCCGGACGGATCGGCTTTTGGCGAAGGCCGGCGGGTCGAGAATCACCAGATCGAACCGCCGCCGCGACCGGCCGAGTCGTTTCAATGCCTGCTGCGCGTCGGCCTGGCGATACTCACAGATCTGCGCCACCCCGTTCAGCTCGGCATGGAACCTGGCCGACTCCACGGCGGATCGGCTCACGTCCAAGCCTGACACGGAACGGGCGCCTCCCAGGGCTGCATGGGTACCGAAGGCGCCGGTATGACAGAAGGCATCCAGGACATCCCGCTCCTTGGCCAGGGCGGCGACGGCCAGCCGGTTGTTGCGTTGATCGCAAAACCAACCCGTCTTCTGTCCCCGCTCGATATCCACAAGAAATCGAGCCGGCCCCTCGGTGATCTCGACGCGAAGCGGCCCTTCACCGCGAAGAAACCCCCGTTCCAGAGGGAGCCCTTCGTGAGCGCGCGCCGGCGCGTCGTTCCGGAGATAGATCGCCTCCGCACCAGTGTGGCGGAGCAAGACTTCTCCTAACTCCTCGCGCCGTTGATCCATGCCGACCGTCAAGGTCTGCATGACCAGGACCAGCCCGTAGCGATCGACGATCAATCCCGGCAATCCATCCCCTTCCGAATGGACGAGCCGATAGGCGGTGGTGCCGGAAATGACAGAACGGCGACGCGCCACTGCTTCGGCGATCCGGTGATCCCAGAAGGAGGCGTCGATGGTTTCGTGACCGGACGTGAGGAGCCGCACACGGAGCTTCGACTGGGGACTATAGAGGCCCTGTCCGCACCAATGCCCGTCTTGGGCGGTGACCATGACTAGGTCTCCGGGCTTCAGATCTCCCGAGATGGAATCGATGTCCCCCTCGTAGATCCAGAGGTGGCCGGCCAGAATCCGCCGCTCGCAACCGGCGCGGAGTCGGACGGACGCCGTCTCGCTCTTGCCTTTCAACGAGACCCTCCGAGGAGCTACGGGGAATGGACGGGCGGCGGAGGCGTCACGAGCGGCGCCTCCGCCCTGATCGAGGATCTTACTTTTTCGGCAGCTTGGGGAGTTCCATCTTGATCGGCTCGCCGGTCAAGGCCTGAAGGAAGGCGAGCAGATCGCTTTTCTCTTCCGGCGAGAGCCCCAGCGGCTTGATGTAGGGATCGAGGTTGGGATTGGCCCCGCCCCCCTTGTCGAGAAAATCCAGCACCTCCTCCAATGTCTTGAACGCGCCGTCATGCATGTAGGGCGCGGTTTCCGTGATGCTCCGCAACGTCGGGGTCTTGAACGAGCCCCGGTCGGTTTCAAGGCCCGTGACGCCGTAACGGCCAAGGTCTTCCTTGAGCGGGCCGACTTGAGGCACGCCCAGGTTGTGGAACTGGTTGTCGGTGAAGTTCGGCCCGTTGTGACAGAGGATGCAGCGCGCCTTGCCCTTGAAAAGGTCCATGCCCCGGACGGCGGCCTGGCTCATCGCGTTCTGATCCCCCTTCACATACTTGTCGAAGGCCGAGTTCGTGGAGAGGATCGTCCGCTCGAACGAGGCGATCGCCTCGGCAATCCCCTGCAAACTGACATCGGTGCCGAACACCGCGCGGAACTGGTTTCGATAGCCTTGGATCTTGTTCAGTTTCGCGACCACGTTCTCGTGGGTCTCTCCCATTTCGACTGGATTGTGTATGGGACCGATGGCCTGCTCCTCAAGCGAACCGGCCCGGCCGTCCCAGAACTGAACCGGATTGAAGCCGGTGTTCAGGACCGTGGGAGCCTGTCGCCCGCCGATCTTGCCGTCGATGCCGATCGAGGTTTGGCGGGGATCGGCGAATCCTGCCCCGGGGATGTGACAGAAGGCGCAGGGAATCGCGCCGTTCTTGGACAAGCGGCCATCGAAATAAAGCTGCCGGCCCAGTTCGACCTTGGCCTTATAATTCAAGTTGCCGCCCGGAGTCGGCGCGGCATTCGGCAATGGGCCGATGTCCGGAACGGTGATGCTGTCGAGGGTCACCAAGGGCCAACCGGCCTCCCCTAACTCATGCGCGAGGGCGGCCACGCAGGCGATCGCGCCGATCCCAGCGGCGAAGGCCAGCACCGGGACGAGATTGCCCGCACCACTGCGAGGACCTGTGCTCATCGATCCACCTCCATACCAAGCTTTGCTTGAACCGGCGGCTCATCGGGCGAAGCCCCTCTTCATTGACGCCGCCGGAGAACCCCTCACGTGATTGGCTTCCTTCGATCTATGCTTTGCTTGAGCCGGCGCCTCTTTTTCGCTGTATCGAATATGATGGCACCGGAGAAACGCCGTCAGTGATTCTCTTCGCCTTCCTTCTATACCAAGCTTTGCTTGAACCGGCGGCTCATCGGGCGAAGCCCCTCTTCGTTGATGCCGCCGGAGAAAGATCTTCGGTAGTTCTTTTGGCCTTCCTTCTCTTGTCCGACAATGGTCCCTGCACAGCGCAGGTGGACCACGGCCCCTTCGTCACAGACCACGGCCCATGCTTATAAGCGTTTACCTACCAGGGGTCAAGAAGGCGACGGCCGCTGCGACCGCTTGCTTACGACGTGCCCGGCTGGTCGGCGCGATACCAGTCGGCTCTGGTCAAGGGCAGGTCGCTTCGGCCGCCTCGCGGTTTGGACAGGAGGGTTTGATACACATCGAACAGGCCCATGTGAAATCCACGAGCACAGGCCGCCATGTAGAGACGCCAGACTCGATAGGTGCCCTCGCCGACCAGGGTGACGATCCGATCATGCGCCGATTCGAGTCGCCGGACCCAATGCCGGAGGGTCAGGGCGTAGTGTTCCCGAAGACTTTCAACGTCCCGCACATGAAAGCCGGTCCGTTCTGCTTCGCGGGCCGTGACATGCAGCGGAACGAGCTGGCTGTCTGGAAAGACATACTGTTCCATGAAGGCCCCCATGCCCCCCGCATCGCCTTCGCGGCATCCGATCCCGTGATTCAAGAATACGCCCCCATCGCGCAACGCCCGCCAGGCCGCGGCAAAATACTCCGGGAGCTTCTGTTCTCCCACATGTTCGACCATTCCGATGCTGACGACTTTATCGAATGGCCGATCCTCCGGGAGATGCCGATAGTCGCGTACCTCGATCCGACAGCGATGGGCTAGGCCCTGCTCCTGGATACGGTGCTGCGCCAGCTCCGCCTGCCGTTCGCTGAGGGTAATGCCGACCGCTTCGACGCCGTACCGTTGCGCCGCATGCAGAACCAGCCCGCCCCACCCGCATCCAATGTCGAGCAGCCGTTCGCCCGGCTGGAGGCGAAGTTTCCGGCAGACATAGTCAAGCTTCCGCTCCTGCGCGGTGTCCAACTCCTCGTCCAGCCGCGCGAAGTAGGCGCAGGAGTAGACCATGCGGCGATCCAGCCACAACCGGTAAAACTCGTTGGACGTGTCGTAGTGGTAGGACACCGCCTGCTTGTCCCGCCCGGCTGAATGCGCGGCGCCGCGCAGGGAGACAGGCGACCGTCCTCCGGCGGCCGGCCTGTTCGCCGGAAGTCGCCAGAGCCACCAGCCGTATCGAGCCAAGTCCTTGAACGTCCAGCGCCGGCCGGCGAGGAACCACCCCAGATCCGTCGCGGCCTCCAAGTCGCCTTCCACATCGATGTCGTCATTGACAAAGGCTTCTCCCACCGCCAACTGACTGGGGCGGAAACAGAGGGCTCGTAAGGCGCCCGGATGTTTGAGCACCAGGGTAAAGCATCTGGGTTGTCCAGCCTCCGGTTCCCAGATCCGTCCGTCCCAACAGCGCACGGCGAAGTTCCTTGGTCGATAGGTACCGATCAGGCGTTGCAGAACCAAAAGGGATTGGAAACTGAGGTCCGTCGTCTCATTCTTGGTGCGGGCGACGTCGCGGAACGCCTCATTCTTCCGGCAAGATTCGACTATCATACGACACCTCCTGCTGAGGTGGCTACGATTATCCAGTAGAAAACTGCAACGTCGGTGCCAAGAGAGTTTCCCGCTACTTATGCGCAGTAACCGCCATCCGCTCTGTTGCGGGATGCAACAGGCTGTTGCAAAACGGGGCTGATTCGCCCCTGTCCAGCCTTTGTTGTCGCACGCAAATGAGAATACTATGACCGACGTGGTGGCAGGGGGATCTGGTGATTGGCCTAGTCTATGGGAATCCCAAAGCTTTCCAGCAGGTTAGAAAAGATTTCGTCCGAATCCACGACCAGAGTGTTTGGTTATAGAATAAAGGAAGGTCCGATCTCAGTGGAGTAATGAATCCGAGGAGGTGAAGAACCATCATGACGACACAGCGATCAAAGCCGATCTGTGGGATCGATGCGAAGTCCAGACCGTGGTTCACGATGGCCCTGGGTGTCCTATCGGTCCTGTGGTTCTCAAGCGGAGGCACGACCGGGCTGGCGGCTGAGTCTCATCGCATTCTTGTGGTGGGCCACGGTCCTGAGCAGCCGGTCATTCAAGAACTCGCGCGCGCTTATGAAAAACGCCATCCTGGAACGGTCATCGATATCGAGTGGGACCGGGTGTTGGACACGGTGGCGATGGTCAAGAGCGGGCAGGCCGATTTGGCCGTGACGGGCCAACGGGATCCGGAGTTGCGCGCCGCGCAGGTTGCGTGGGACGGCATCGCCGTCATCGTGAATTTCGCGAATCCGCTGTCCGAGGTCACCACCGATCAGGTCCGCGCGCTCTTCAGCGGAGAGGTTCAACGATGGTCTTCATTCGAAGGCTCCGATGCGCGGGTCGAATTGATCCGCCGGACGCCGGATCAAAATATCGACAGCGGATTTGAGGAATCCCTCGGGATCGTCGGAAAAATGCCGGAATCCTCCAAACCGGCCCGATCCGATCAAAAAACATTGGCCAGCGTGTCGGGCAAGGACAACGCCGTGAGCTACATCTCGCTCAAGGCGGCGCTGGATGCGCAGGGATTGGGAATTCCGATCCGAATTCTGACCATCGACAAGGTCGAGCCGGGAGAGCCGACGGTGAAGGAAGGACGGTACAAGCTGCGGCGGCCGGTGCTGTTCCTGTCGAGGAAGGAGGCGCACCCTTTGGTGGATTCGTTCACAGCCTTTGCGCAGTCGGCCGAAGGGCAGGCCATCCTGTCGAAGATGTATACGGCCTATACCCCGCCTCCGAATCAGCCGAAGGAAGCGAAGCCCCGGGACTCCAACGCTCCAGAGGCCAAGCAGGCAAGCTGACAGCGGTACGCAACGACCATGGAGGTGCGGCGGCGCGCTATGGTTGCAGCACCGTCGATCGCATGAGTCCGTCCGCCTGGGGAGGCGAAAAGCCCTGATAGCCGGCATGGCGTTCGGTCAGCTCCAGCACCGAGAAGGGCTCGCCGTCGACCGATTCCGGAACCGTGAAAATTTGTCGGAGCGCGCTGCCGGGCGCGCCGACGATCTCACCGGCGAAACGCACGCCCTTGGCCTTCAACCGGGCGATCGACTTGTCGATGTCTTCCACCCGCACCGCGAGATGGTGAAAGACCCGGTCTCCGAACTTCGCGACCCACCGCGGGATCACGCTGGTCTTGCCTCGGTCATCCGCATAGGCCTGATCGACGAAGAGCGCCGGATAGCCTGGCGCGCGATAGACCTTCGCATACCAGTCACTGTACTCGATGGTTTCGGCATACTCATAGCCGAGGTCCACAAACTCCTGCGCGCGCCGATCGATATCGTCCGTCCGGATCGTCAGATGGTCGATCACCGGCAGCAGTCCCACCGCGATGCTGTCCAGATCCGCCTTGATCGCCTGAGCGGCGCGGTTCTTCGCCACATAGTCCGCCACCATCGGTTCGATCAACGCATCTAACTTGACCCCATCCCGCATAGTCCTCCTCCCTCTTTGGAATCAGGCCTCATTCGCCAAGCGTCAATCGTCAACGGTAAGAGGGCCGGCCAACCGAGAAGCCCGATGAACGAATGACGAATGACGATTGACGGCTTCATTCTCCGAATCGGATGCCCTGGGCCAGCGGCAGGTCGGTGCTCCAATTGATCGTGTTCGTCTGTCGCCGCATGTAGGCCTTCCAGGAATCCGAGCCGGCTTCCCGCCCCCCGCCCGTCTCTTTCTCCCCGCCGAAGGCGCCGCCGATCTCCGCGCCGGATGTGCCGATGTTCACGTTGGCGATGCCGCAATCGCTCCCGGCCGCGGACAGAAACCGTTCGGCTCTGCGGACACTGTCGGTGAAGATGGCCGAGGAGAGGCCCTGCGGCACGTCGTTGTGCATGGCGATCGCTTCATCGATCGTCTTGTAAGTCATCAAATACAGGATCGGCGCAAAGGTCTCCCGTTGAACCGCTTTCCACCGGTGCTGGGCCGAGACGATCGTCGGCTCGACATAGAACCCGGGCCGGTCCAACACCGACCCGCCGACGAGGACCTCTCCGCCTTCCCGCCGCACCTCATCCAAGGTCTCCCGGTACCGTTCCACGGCGGCCCGATCGATCAGCGGCCCCATGAGCACCCCCGGTTCAAGCGGATCTCCGATCCTCACTTGCTTATAGGCGGCGATCAATTTGGTCAATAACGTATTTCGCACGGACTCATGCACGATCAAACGGCGGGTGCTGGTGCAGCGTTGCCCCGCCGTGCCGACCGCGCCGAACACGATCGCGCGGGTGGCAAGTTCAAGGTCCGCCTGTTCATCGACGATGATGGCGTTGTTGCCGCTCAATTCCAGCAGCGTGCGGCCCAGCCGTTTCCCGACCAACTCCGCCACCCGGCGCCCGACCGGGACCGAGCCGGTGAAGGAGATCAACGGAAGGCGCGCGTCTTCCACCATCCGCTCCGCCAGGCTCACATCATCCGAGAGCACCAGACCGAAGACGTCGGGATAGCCCTGTTCTTCCAGCACGGCCCGGAAGATCCGCTGGACGGCGAGCGCGCATAAGGGGGCCTTGGGAGAGGGCTTCCACAGGACCGTGTCGCCCGCCACCGCCGCGATAAAGGCGTTCCAGGCCCAGACGGCGACGGGAAAGTTGAAGGCCGTGATGACCCCGACCACACCGAGCGGGTGCCACTGTTCGTACATGCGGTGCGCCGGCCGCTCGGACTGCATGGTCAGCCCGTAAAGCATCCGCGATTGGCCGACCGCGAAATCGGCCATGTCGATCATTTCCTGCACCTCCCCGTCTCCCTCGGCCTTGATCTTGCCGACCTCCAGGGAAACCAGCGTGCCCAGGAGATCCTTCTTCTCCCGCAAGGCCTGGCCGATCAGGCGAATGACCTCGCCCCGCTTGGGCGCCGGCACCATCCGCCAGGCGAGGAAGGCCTGCTGCGCCGCGCCCACAACCTGCTCATACTCCTGAATCGACGCGCGAGAGACCGTCGCGAGCGCCAAGCCCGTGGCGGGATTCAGCGACTCAAACGTCCGGGTCTGATCCGGCGCCGGCGACCAGGCTCCGATCGTGGCGCCCGGATTCAGTTGCGACAGACCCAGTCGATCCAGAATGTGCGCCGCATCCACCATCGTCGTTTCCCGCTGTCAGCCTGATTTTCGTCCGGCACTCGACCGCCTATCGATAATAAATTCCGAACCGGTTCTCCAGAAAACCCTGAAGCGGGAAGGACTCTTCGGTGATAAAGCCCTTGTAGGCCTCCGGCTGTTGCAGCACGAGATCCACCACCGCGCAGAGTGCCGAAGCGGTCGTCACTTGGATCGCCGACCAGAGCCGCCCGGCGATCGTTTGCGGATAGACCTTCTTCACGTAGGTCTCTTCGAACAGCCCTCCCTGCTGCTGGCCGGTGACCGCCACATAGATCAGCACCACGTCCTGCAAAGTACGGGGGACCGCCCGTTCCAGAATCCGTTTCAAGGTCTCCCGATCCTCGTTCAATTTGAGGTCTTTCATCAGCAGGTGGATCTTCTCGCAATGGCCGGGATAGCGCAGGGTCTTGTAGTTGAGCGTCCGGACCTTGCCCACGTAGGTATCGGCCAACGTGCCCAAGCCGCCGGAGGTATTGAAGGCCTCGTAGAGCAAGCCGTCCACTTCGATCGTTTCGTACCCTTCCAGCGGCTGTAAGGGGACCTTTTCTCCCTCCTCGATGCCGTAGCAGATGTTGCCGTACTCGTTGATGAGGCCGTCGGTGGACCAGGTCAGCGAGTATTTCAACGCATTGCTCGGATGGACCGGCAGCGCGCCGACCCGCATTTTGACGGTATCCAGCGATTCAAAATGCGTCATCAATTCATGGGCCACGATGCTGATGAACCCGGGCGCCAGCCCGCATTGCGGCACAAAGGCCGTGGACCCGCCATGGCTGAGGATCTTGATCTGGTCGGTGACGCCGACATCCTCGGTCAGGTCGAAATAATGGACCCCGACCTCCTGCGCCGCCCGGGCGACCGCCAGGTTGCAATAATAGGGGAGGCTGGAGATGACGGCGACCGGAGCATGCAGTGTCAAGTAATGGAGCAGAGCGCCCCGGTCGTTGACATCGAGGCTACAGGGTGTGAAATGGGAGAGGTCCAGATCCTTCCCGAGCTGGAGCGGGACATCAATGTCGAGGTCAGCCAAATGCACGGCATAGTCGCCGCTCTTCGCGAGCAAACAGGCGATCAAGCCCCCGATCTTTCCGGCCCCGATGACCAGCACGGTGTGCATCGATTCAACTCTCCGTCGCCTCATTATAACGTGCCGGCAGAAAAGGAAAACCCTTAACCTCTCATTGAACATCTCATTGCGCAGCCCCTTGTCTCCCGGCACTCATGCTCTGCATGAACTTTATTCTTGCAGCCGATTTCGCCGGGATTGTTCAGGCAAGGCTGGAACCGGCGCGGCGATTCAGGACCCATTGGCTGAATGAGCGCTACTCAGACGGTCGGGCTCTCTGAACAATCATCAAGAATGGGGGGATGCGAAACCAGGCTGATTGAAATCCGCAACGCATTGATAACACGTTGTTTTTTGACTGAGGATGGCCCAAGGCCGAATATGTTAGGCTCTTACTGCCCGAATCGAATCGCAATCGAGAGAGCGGGCGCGGCATCTCTTTTCAACACTCACACACATATATGGCATCTGGAGATTGGTCTCATGCTACGAATCCCGGCTCACGTGATATTGCCGTTCGGATATCGGATCCTGGTCAAGCAAGTCACGGACAGCGAGATGGACGCCAGGGACAAGGACGCCGACGGCATCTGGGACAGCGATACCAGGACGATCTATATTCGGAAACGGTTGCCTGTGACACGCCGGCGCTACATCCTGGCCCACGAACTGGGCCATGCCTGGTTGGATTGGCAACATCGCCACCTCGACAACGGCAAGGCCAGCACCTGATCTGAAACATCTCCGCAAGGGATCCGGCCGTCTGGCCTGCCTAACAGAACCCTGGGTTGACGCCCTCGCCGCCAGCGCGCCCGGTCATTCATCTGCGAGCTTCAGGATCGCCTTCCACTCGTCCGGCTTTACCGGCTGGACCGACAGCCGCGACCCTTTTCTGAGCAGCTCCATGCGCTTGAGCGGAGCCTGTTTTCTCAGCAGGTCCAGGCCGAGCGGCCGGAGAAACTTCCTTACGAACTTGATGTCCACCATCTCCCAGACCGGCTTGGAGGGATGGCTCTTCGGATCGTAGTGCTTGTCTTTCTTGTCGAAGGCGCTGTCATCCGGATAGGTCGTGCGCACGACTTCGGCGATGCCGACCACAGCCGGCGGGTCCGCGTTGCTGTGATAGAACAGCACCTGATCACCAACCTGCATGGCCCGCATGTAGTTGCGGGCTTGGTAGTTGCGCACGCCGTCCCAGCAAGTCCGCTGCCCCGGCGAGGCGGCCAGATCATCGATTGAAAAGGCCGAGGGCTCCGATTTCATCAGCCAATACCGTCCGCTCGTCTTCATGGCCCATCCCTTCTTCTGCGTTTCTCTTGTCGCCCGCTGAGAGACTCGTTAAGCTGCCCTTCTACACCACGTTGAGAAGGCCGAGGCCTGAACCAACTCGATGGACCCCCTCGGCCCGATCACGGCCGCAGCCCATCGATGGACTGTCATGAGGAGGACGCTGCATGGAGCTCTCCCCGCTGCTCTTTGGACTCTATAAGTTCGCAAAATTCTTTCTCTACCCCGTGACCTGGCTGGCCTTCTCCCTCGGCTGGCTCACGCTGATCCTGCTGCTCCCCTATTCACCGCGCCGGCACAACAAGCTCCGCTTGTTTGGATTGTCGGCCTGTTTCATCCTGCTGCCGCTCGGCACTCCCATGGTGTCAGGCTCATTGCTCGCCTGGTGGGAAACTTTGGCGCCGCCGTTCGACGAATCCGTTTCCCGCCGGTTTGACGCCATTGTCGTGCTCGGCGGCGGGGTCAAGGCCCACGGCACGCTGCGTCCGGACGACAGCCTCAGCGAGTTCAGCCTGGAGCGGACGACTTGCGGCGCAGACCTCTTCCTCCGGAACTTCGCCCCCAAACTGGTCCTCACCGGGGGAGACGCCCGGGTGTTCGGCCGCGGCCCGGTCGAATCCGTCGTCATGGCCCAATGGGCGACTCGTTTGGGAGTGCCACGGAATGCGATCGTCGCCGAAACCAAATCGCGCACCACCTACGAGAATGCAGTCGAAGCACGGGCGCTCCTGGGCCCCGGCTCCGTGCTCCTCGTGACCTCCGCGGGCCATATCCCTCGGGCCGTCGCACTCTTCCGCAAACAAGGCTTTCAGGTCACCCCCTACCCCTGCGGCTACCTCTCGAAGGACCGCCCGGAGGATCTGTCGGACACCTTCACGCCCTTCGATGCCATGCCCCAACTCGGCGGTCTCGCGGCCGCCGAGTTTCTCATCAATGAAGTGATGGGCTTCGCCGTCTATTGGTTGGCAGGCAAGGTGTGAATCGGCCGGCGGCCGGCTAGGAACCTGCTACCGCAAGGTCGCGAGCCGATAGATTCCTCCTCCGTGATCCACCACGTACAGCTCGCCCTGTTCATCCTCACCAAACGAGGAAATGCGAACACCGGTCTGGAGGGCCACGTGAGGTCCCTGAGAGACCGGAGCCGAACGAGCTGAGCCAGCCCGTACCAGGTCGAACACCTCGCCGCTGCAATAGTCCGCGTAGAAATAGACGCCGCGGTACTCCGGCATCGCACTTCCTCGATAGACGTAGCCGCCGATGATGGAGCAGCGCCCGGATTCGTGGCCATATTCGGCCACCGGCAAGATCAAGCCATCGGCCTCGCAGCCGTCGGGGGGAGAAAAACAGTGGGTCCCTTCCATGACCCGCCAGCCGTAGTTGCCTCCGTTGGCGACGAGGTCGATCTCTTCCCAACGATATTGCCCCACGTCGCCAGCCCAGAGATCCCCGGTCTGCCGATCGAATGAAAATCGCCAGGGGTTGCGGAGGCCCGACGCATAAATCTCAGGGCGCCCTCCGCTTCTCGCGAAGGGATTATCCGGGGGAATCGCAAACGGCCTGCCTCGATCCACGTCGATCCGCAGAATCTTGCCCAACCGTTCCTGCCTGTTCTGCGCGCGATTTTGGGGATCACCACCGGAGCCCCCGTCGCCGAGCCCGATGTAGAGGTATCCGTCCGGGCCGAACGACACCATCCCGCCATTGTGGTTCGCATAGGGTTGATCGATCACCATCAGGATGGCTTCGTCCGGCGACGCCATCAGTGGATCGTGTGGTGACCGGGCAAATTCGGCGATCACCGTCGCCCCGTCAGGCTTGCGGGTATAGTTCACGAAGAACCGGCCGTTCGTGTGGTAGCGCGGATGAAAGGCCAGCCCGAGCAGGCCGCGTTCGCCGCCGGACAGCACCCGATCGGTCAGATCGAGAAAGGGACGTTTCAGCGGAGGCGAGGGTTTGCCGGCCGTCGGCAGCACGCGAATCCGCCCCGATTGTTCAACGATGAATAGAGAGCCGGTCCTATCTCCGGCATGGGTCAGATACAACGGCTCTTCGAGATCGCCGCGCGTCACCGGGATGAGCTGCAAGGCGGGACGGTCGGACGACCCCACGGAAGCGGCGCCACGCTCCCCCTCCGCCGATCCGGCCACGACCCAGCCGATTCCGATGACCAACAGCAGGCCGGGCCACGCCACCCGCCGGCCTGTTGCGCCGGCCCGTTCCGCCCCGTTCGCGCGACCCTCCGTCGTCATCGTTGCAGAAACGCCAAGAGCGCGCGATAGGTCAACTCCCTGACCCGCGCGCGGGAGCCGTCGGGACCGTTCGCCGCGCCAACCGGACCGGCCTGGCCGAGATTCGATTGGAGCCAGACCTGTTCCTTGATGAACGGCTGCGCGTCGTTGCACAGGGTCCACATCTGATGAAGGAACTCTTCTTCGAGCCCGACTTGAAGCCCTTCGGATTCGATCCGGTCGTCCAGAATGGCCAGTAAATCGGAAATGGCCTGATCCGGCCGGTAGGGATCGGAGCGAAAGCCGAACGATCGGACAGCTTCGTCTTCCTGCGCCGCTTGATCGACCAGATCCTGCATGTAGGAGCGCAGCACGCCGATTTGATGACCGGTGAGCGCCATCGCCAGTTCTCCGCTTTCGCGATTATGTGCGAATCCGTCAGGCGGGGCAAGCCACGCCGCCCGCTGATCGCGGACTGTTGCACTCCGGAGGTGGACGGCCTGGATGAACGCACGGTTGGCGACCGCCGCTCCGATTCGTGCCGTTTCTTGACCCTGCCGCGAAGCCTCACTTATGATGAGCGCCCGCGCGGTCGCGCGGATGAATCAACCAGCGAGCCGCAACCACCATTCACAGGTCACGAAAGGCAGGACGATGCAGAACCCCGTCATGGTGTGTTTAGACCTGGAAGGCGTCCTGGTCCCGGAAATCTGGATCAACGTGGCCGTCAGGACCGGCATTGAGGACCTCAAGATCACCACCCGCGAGATGCCCGACTATGACGCACTGATGAAGCGCCGGCTGAGCATCCTGGATGCCCACAAGTTGACCTTGACGGATATCCAGGAGGTGATTGGCACCATGAACCCGCTGGAAGGCGCTCCGGCCTTTCTCAACTGGCTGCGCGAACGGTGCCAGTTCATCATCCTGTCCGACACCTTTTATCAGTTTGCGCTGCCGCTGATGCGGCAGCTTGACTATCCGACCCTCTTCTGTAACCAGCTCGAAGTCGACCAGGCAAATTGCATCACGAATTACTGCCTGCGCCTGCCGGACCAAAAGCGCCAATCGGTGAAGGCGCTCAAGGCCTTGAACTTTTTCGTGATGGCAGCAGGCGACGCCTACAACGACACGCCGATGCTCGGAGAGGCCCACGTCGGCCTGTTCTTTCGCCCACCGGACAAGATCGCCAAGGAGTTCCCGCAGTTTCCGGTCACCCACACCTATGAGGAGCTGCAAGCGCATCTCGTTCAGAAAGGCGGGCTGCGGGCCTAATGTCGTGTCCCCTTACCGCCTCCTCTCCGGGGTGCCCGTTGCTCTGCCATTGCAACGGGCCATGGGAGAGGGCAAGAGAGAGGGGGATGCAAAGTCGATCGGTTAGAGTGGGGAGAGAGACGATCCAGTGACGCGACGCGGCCGGCGGTCGTTTACTTGTTCTCGACCTGCTTCCAGCCTTTTTTTTGCAGGCAGGCGGCGATGCGCTGCTTCTGAATCGTTTGGTTGGTGTGCATGGAGGCCACGCCCGGATTGGTCTGCATCAACGTGAGAAACTCCCGTTCACAGGCGTTCCAGTCGTAGGTGAGATGTTCTTCCTTCTTCGTCGGATGAACCCACGTGGTCGTCTCGCAGGCGGAAGACAACAGGCAGACCGCAAGCACCGGCAGTAGACGGATACTCCACATCAACGCCTCCGTGACCCGGATTCCATGCCAGACGGGTCACGGAGAATAGTCCAGTTTCCTTCAAGCGGTCAAGCCTGGTTGGTCCCAAGTTCACCGTTCTCCCTCGAATCAAGACCGAACTCGTGTAGGCCAGATCTCCTGCAGGTGCATCACCGCCTGCTCCAACGCTTCATCACCGGCGATGCTCCGGGTGATATCTTTCGCGTTCTCCTCCTTCGGATAGATTGGCGCCACCCGCAGCGACCGATGGATGACCGGGTAGGAATTCGACTGCACCGGCACATACAGCCGATTCAACCTGGTCCAGGCCCGCCCATCCGATCGGGCCAGCACCCGTCCCGTCTCGACCTCGATCAGGGCCAATTCCGCCAACGCATTCGTCCTCATCTCAAATCCCGGCACACCGGGACGGGTGCCTCCCTGTTCCAGATCACCGGTCAAGGGCAGGCGCATCGGCACCTCCGATTCGGCGTTGGAGAACACGACCAAGAGCACATAGGGCAGCGCCTGTTCTCGGCCAAGACGCGCCACTTCGGGAGGCTGCTGTCCATCGGAAATGCGGAACGGAGTGAACCGCTTGATGATTCGAATCGGCAACGCTTCTTCCACACGCTGCTTCACTTGGTCCGTCAAGAACGCCGTCCCTTCTTCAGTCAGCGCAGGCGCGGAGTCGCGATCCGATGTGTCGTTTACCACCAGCACCCCTGCTTCAAGCGGACCACCGGCCCGTTTCATCAACTCCTCTGAAAGCGTCTTGCCCCCATCGGGCGGAGGCTCCACATAGGCATCCATTCGAGAGACCGGTTTGGTTGTACAGGCGACAAGCAGACAGACCGACACCAGCAAAGCCCCTGTGATGCGGCGCATTGCGACCCCTCCTCTTTGAGTTCGGTGCAGCCAAACCCACCTGCCTGTATGATCCTCGCCCCTTTGCGGAGGAGTCAAGCGGACCCACTCGGCGGCGCTTCCGGTCGCACCCTGTTGCACCGGGCTGCCCATTCCGGTACCGTACCCCGACCATGCTTTCTCAAAGACAGATTCGGCTCCTTGCAGCAACATCGATCGTCTGGGCGCTGAGCACCGCGTGCGACAAGTTCAACGTGCCTCGGTTCAGCCATGATCCGGTCGGAGGACCGGTCGCTCCGATTTCGGTCCGGGTAGTCTTGGACCAACAGTTGGAGAATGCGATCTTCACCCAACCGGTTTGCGATAACCAACTGTGGGAAGGCCGGATCGCAGAGGCGTTGGCGCAGAACATTCGAGATGCGGGGCGGACCAGGTTCAAATCTACACAGGTCGTCGCCGCCTCCGAGACCGCCGCGTCGTCACAGTTCCCGGCCGACTATCAAGTCCTGTTGCGGCTGGTGAACAAGGACTTCGTCGGCAAGGACCGGACCGGCTCCACCGATCAGTATATGGCGCGCATCGACTTGGATTTGGCAGCGACCTACCAGGCCGTGCTCCCGGATGGGACCGTGCGAACGATGGGGGAAGGGCCGCTCCGGTACTCCGATAATGTCAGCATCTTCACGCCTCGCGTCGGACAGGCCGGAGGACGCTGTTTGACCGGTGGGTTGGATGGGACGCTCGCTAAGGCCTCCCGTGCGCTGACGGACCAACTTTTTGCCGTCGTGGCGCAGTTGCCGGCAGGAGGCCCCACCTCCACGGCTGTAGCAGGGGCAGCTTCGAGTCCGGTCGGAGCCATGGCTGTGCCTCAACCGCCCGGCGCCGCGCCAATGATTCTTCGCGTGAGTCTGTTGGACGACAACCAGAATCACATCCTGGAGCCGGGCGAGAAGATCGGGCTCAGGGTGGACGCGACCAACACAGGGGCCGGCGTCATCACCCACGCACCGTTGTCCTTGGGTGGGACTCCGTCTCTGATCGACGCCTTCGCCCAATCCGGCGCCGGATCGCAGGACCTCGGTCCGATCAATCCCGGCGCCACCAAGAGCACGGTGCTCTGGGGGAGAATGCCCTCGTCCCTCTCAGCCGATCGCGGGGAACTCACCGTCTCAGTGACTCCTTCGTGGATCGATCAACGGGGCACGGCTCTCGCGTCCGCGCCGGTCGGACAGACGCTGGTGGCGGCGATCAGATCGGGAGGGAGCACAATTGCGGAAGGTCAGAATGTGGGCGGCAGGGCATCCGTCTCCCCCGCCGACCACAATCGCCTCGCGCTCGTCGTGGCCGTCCGGCATTATCGCGATCCCTGGCCGGGGGGGGACGCCAAACCGGCCGCCGATCCCGCCCGGCTCGCCGCCTCCTTGCAGCAAAAACTCGGCGTCTCGAAGGACCGTCTCATGCTGCTGGAGGATGAGCTGGCCAACCGGCTCGATATTGAAGAAGCCCTGACCCGCTGGCTTCCGGAGCGGGCCGGACGCGAGACCGTCCTGTTCGTGTATTTCGTCGGCCACACGATCGTCGATGCGCAAACGGGCGAGGTCTATCTCGTCCCTTATGACGCCGCGCCCGATGCGCCGCTCTACCGGTTTCTGCCGCTTCGCCGGCTTCATAGTCATCTGAACCAGCTCGACGCGAAACTGTCGCTGGTGTTTATCGACGGTTCGATGTCCCGCGTCAATTCAACCTCGGCCTCGACTACTCCGTCCAAATCCAAGAAAGCGGCCACAGCGGCTTCGCCCAACTGGCAGGGGGCCCTCGACAGGGTATCGAACGGCAAGGGTCTAATCATCCAGTTTGCGCGCCGAGAGTCTCAACAGCCTTTCCAGGCCGAACATTTCCTGGCAGGGTTCGACGGACAGTCCGATCTCGATCAGGACGGCCAGGTGACAGTCGGCGAACTCCTCCGTTCTCTCAAGGGCCAGGCCGTCACGGTGCCGCTGATTTCCGCCTCTTCGCCGGAACTCAGCATCGTCCTGTCGCGCTGACCCGCAAGAGGAGGTCTTGTTTTTGGATCTTGACGTCCCACCGAGAACGATGGATGAGCCACGCGCCCGTGTTTCCCTTCGGAACCGCCGGCCATAGGCTGGTCATCCATACGCGAGTAGAGCCCTGCCTTGGAAGGAGGGTCCCAGTCTAGGAATGAAGGTCGAGGAGTGTCCGCACTTCTTGCCCGACTCCCAACGCCTCGGCCTGGGCGATCAAATTTTCCCGATCTGCTGGGCTCGGTTGTTGCACGGCGACAATGCTTCTGGCGTCCCGGAGATCGATGGGTCCCCCCGCATAAACTTTCAGGAGCACCAGCGCTTGCCAGTTCACCACTGGCACCGCACAACCACTCCCCTGAGCGCGACATCAGCCCACTTCGGCTGGAGGACGATGAGCTGAACCGGCACATCTTGCCCTGCGCACTTCAGGACAAGCCGGAACACGCCACGCAAGGGATCATCGGTACCGCCAGGCTGATACATCGCGTCGAGGTGAGCGGCGAGCGCCTTCGGCTCCGCTGTTCCGAGTGCAACGGCAAGATCGATATCCTGCGTGGCTCGTGCGAGGCCCCACACGGACGCGGCGAAACCGCCGACCAGCGCATAGGATTGCAGCAGACGTTTCTCTCGCGCCTTGTCGAGGCGTTCAACAGCCTGGGTTAGAGCTTCCGGGAACACACGTGGCTCAGGTCAAGGCAGAAGTCCGAGGCTCATGGACAGCGGGCGCTTGCATTGCCGGAGGTGTTAATAAGTCAATACTCATGCCTGACCCCATATCCCCATTATCCACATTCGAACAGCGATGAAGAGGACTGACTGCATCGGTTGTGACTTCTTTACGTTTGACGAATGACGCGTGACGCATGTCCGTCTGCGGGCAAACTGCGTCGTGGCGGGCCAAAAAAAATCCCGCCGGGGAGATGACTCCCCGGCGGGAACAGCAAGAACCCTGCAGGTTAGAAGTTGATGTGCAGTTGGGTGTAGGCCCAGGTCTGATTGACCGGTTGATTCCCTGCGCCGGCCTGATTGTCGAGGAAGCCCCCCGCAAACATGTAGCTGGCACCAAGTTGCCAAGCCACCTTGTTGTTCTTGAAGAACAGCGTGTAGATGAAATCGATTTCGTCCGCCAGATGGTTGGCGGTATTGGTGGCGGTTGGTGCGTAGTAGCAGTTCTGCGCCGCCCGGTACCAACAGTCTCCGGCCGTCTGCCTGCGGAAGTTCCAGTAGCGGAACTCAAAGTGGTTGGCCGCATAGTCGAATGGAATGAATTGCAGGCTGGCGCTGTAGGCCACCATGTTCCGCCAGGCCATGATATCCGCGTAGCCCATCACGATGTGGTTTGTCGGATAGAGGTTCTCGAAGGTGTTGGCGGTGCCGCCGCAACCGGCCGGATTGGCGCTGGTGCAATTCCCGGCATCGCCGTCGCCGGAAGCCATGTTGAACTCGAGACCGATCCGAGGCGCCCAGGGAATCGGCAAGGTCACGCCGCCCTCCGCCGCAAAGGCGTAGGCATTGATGTGGGCACGTTGACCTGACTGCCCAATATCCATTGAACCGAACTGATAGTAACCTTCGGCCGATCCATCGAAGATGCTCTTGCGCAACGCAACCCGCATACCGGCTGTATGCCGGCTCTGGCCATTGGCGTGAGCCGCTAATACGCCGTTTATCGGGCTGGCAGCGTTAGCTTGCGCCGCACCGTTACGCTGCCAGACCCACAAGGGTTCGATCGCCAGGCCAGCCATCGGCTTGAAGGCCAGCCTCGTGAAGAACAGGTCGGAATCCGCTCCTGCTTTAGACGCCGTGCTGGTCGGAGCCCCCTGGGGCATCACGCCGAAGGAGGTGCTCTGCTGTCCGAACCCGTTGAACTCCTGATCCATCGGCTTCAACCAGCCGCCCCAGAGCTCCCAGGTCGGCTGTTGATACTGGAACGTCACGCCGTCATGCGAAAATCCGGTATTGGCCCAGTCGAAGTGGCCAAACAGCCGGTGATCGCCCATGACGATCAATTGACGGCCGGCCTTGAGGCTGAGTCCCTGGATTCCTATGTTGCGGATCATGATGAAGGCCTGACGGAGGAACAGGCTGTCCGCCTGGCCGTTGTTGAACGCGTCGTTCGAACAGATGCTGCCGCCGGCACTGCAGCCGGCACCGTTGTTGATTGTATTATCTGCTGCGCCCCAGTTTTTGGCCCATTGGGGCTGTGCAAAGAAGTCCACGTCGGGCGACAGGGCATAGTTCAACCCGATGCGGACCCACTGTTGGACATACCAATCATTGGCGCCACCTACCCGACCGGTGGTCGGTTGGCCAGGAAGGCTCTGCGTCACGCCGAAATTGGAATTGGTCCGGATTTCCGGCCGGACCCTCATATCACCGTTGACGGTGAAGTTCTTGAGATCGAAGAGAGGGCTTTTGGGGGGATCGAAGTTCCAGTATGGGATCAAGTCCGGCATCCCCCGCGGCACCGGCTTGACGTTGGTCGGTTTGTCGATCACCTTGTCGGCGACCGGCGGATCAGCGAAGACGAGATTGACCGGACCTCCCAGCAGTAGTGCCCCTACCGCCAGCCAGAGCAATCCACGTTTACACATAGCGCTCCTCCTGTAAAAGATAGATAGAATGATAATAGGACCTCTGCGCTCGACATCGGCAGATCAGTTCCGCTCCGCCGATGTTGCAGGCGCTGCTGCGCCTGACACGACCTTGCATAACCGGGATCCACCGTCTCCTGCGAGACGTGACGCGCATGCTGAACTGGAAAAGGTACGGACGGAGGCTCTGTGTGACCTTGCCTCAGCCTCGTGCTGCAGAACAGGGTCACGGGAAGGATACACCGTGACAGCTACGAACGAACCAACGTCACCCCCCTTCGTTGGTCATCGCGAGTCTTGGTGAATGGCGTGGGTCTCTCCCGTCGAATCCGACGCCGTCAGGCGTGCTTCGACGAATCGGTACTCTGCTCTTGTTCCTGTGTGGCGTTGGTGATTTCCTGCTCGGCTTCCTTGATCGACATTTCGATGTCTTGCTGGGCCAGCTTCACTTCGGATTGAATCAGATTGATTTCCGGCTCGACTGTCTTGCGCAGATCGTCCGCTGTTTCCTTGAACCCCTTGACCGCCTTCCCGACCTGCCGGCCGATTTCAGGCAGCTCCTTCGGGCCGAACAGCAGGAACGCGATCACCAGAATGATAAGAATTTCTCCAGCCCCCAGGCCAAACATGTCGGAAGACCTTGTTCCTTTTCGTCCCGACGCCTCGAGGTCTGCGTATCCGGATCTCTATCCCTGCTTGACCGTAGGCTGCGTGGCGGACTCAGCGGGCGCCGTTGCCTGAGCCTGCTGGGTGACTTGCGGAGGGGCTGTCGGTGGAGGCGGTTCGCCGGCCGGCGTGACATCAATGGCGTCCGGCTCGTGAACCGTCTTCTTGAAGCCCTTGATGGCCTTCCCAAGTCCCTCGCCCAACTGCGGCAGCTTGCCGGCCCCGAAAATGATCAACACAATGACCAGAATCAGGAGTAATTCCATCCACCCAAATGATCCGAACATGGCCTGTTACTCGTCTTTCCGTCTGCGTTTTATGCGGAATCCGTTATTGCCGTCGGCAGCTATGTCGAATCACCCCGCCCCGCGATCGCCGATTCCTCAACCCAACATCCCCTCGTTTGGGGGGCGTCTCCCTCTTGGCGCGGGAAGGTAAAGAAACTCATGCAAATAGTCAAGGGGTTTTCATCTTCCGGGCCGCATGAGACGTCGGCGGAGGGACTGGATCAGGGTCTGAAAGACCAATGGGCGTAGTCTACTCCGGCCGGAGGGATGCCCCAAACAATATCGATTTCGTCACGCTCATAGCCCAGCGTCTCCAGGTCCCGCAGGCTGGCCAGGATTTCCTCTTCGGTCAGATAGGCGACGGTGTCCGGCACCCCGTCCTGCTTCATGGACAGCAACGTGCCTTGAACCGCTTCCCGTTCCTCCGGCGGGAAATCGGGCGACAGGGGAAAGTGCAACGTTCGCCGGTAGGGACTGTGGTAGGACTCGTTCAAGGCGCGAATGGTCTGGACGATCAGCCGGTCCTGTTCCCACTTCGCCAGATTCTTGGCCTTGGGGTGCGTGGCCAACAGATCCGTCAGCGTGATCACGTTCACGCCGAGGCTCCGGCCGACGAATTCGCGCTGCGGCTCGATCAGCGCCTCGCGAATCCCCAGATGGTTGGCGACCGCTCCGACCAACGCCAGATTGACCATGACGCTGTAGAGTCCCCCGAATTGCCCCGAACAGGGTTTCTCCGGGTTGTTGAGCACGGCTACGTCGGCGGTGCCGGCATCAAAACTGCTGAACCCGATGGCGCCGGCCATCAACAGGCGCTTCGCTTCCTTCACGGTGGCAAAGGCCCCTAAATTCACCGGCACGAGCACCTGCTCGTCGATCTGTTTCAAGAATTCCATGATCGTTTTCCGGTAGGGCACGTCCTTCCACTCGACCTTGCGGTATTCACGCTCCCAAATGACATCATCAAAGAAGGGCGGGAACCCGGCCAGCGCCGCCGCGTCTTTCTTCACAAAGGCGCGGATGAACCCCGACCAATCGGCGATCGCCGCGTGTTTCGCTTCGCTGAGATTCGGCCGGACGTGTTCCTCTTCGACCTCGCCGTCCTTCTTGGTCAAGAGCTTGGTCGGCATCTCGTTCCAGAGTTCGTTACAGAAGATGCGATCCACCGTCCCCGCCTCGACCGCCGGGAGATCTTCGACGTTCCCGCAGATGGTCTCGACCCGTTCCCGATGGCCGGCCAGATCCGGATGCGCCAGTGCCCGCTCCAAGGCCTGAGGCCGCTGGTCCACCAGGACGTACCGGATGCGCGGATAGATCGTGCCCTCCCGGTCCAGCGACTTCACGTGAGACAGGAAGCAGGCGGCGAGGTTGCCGTGACTGGCGCCCCATTCATGCACCACCAGCGGCGCCGCTCGCCGCTCGTCCGTCCATGTTCGATCGCGCGTCCGGACCCGTTCCACATAGTCCGCCGCCAAGGCATGCGCCAGTCGATAATCGGAGGAGGTAAAGGTCTGAAAATACTCGCCAGCCCGCTCGCCCCGCAGTTGATGAAACAGGTCGTTGACATGCGCTTGCCACTGGTCCACCGGTTGATAGTCGCCGAGCGGTTGGGGGACGACTTCGGTATCCTGCAACATATGTCTGTGCCCTTCCTCTTGAGAGTTCTTCAAACGGCGACCATTCTAACAAACGGGTTTTCCGGCCAGCAACGGGCCATTGCCAGGCATGCCGCATTCCGGCCCGCCACCTTGCTCGCTCCAGCCCTCCGGTCGGTCCGGAGAAGTTGGGAACAGGAGCGCTTCCTTGACACCGGTCCAGGCGCAGTGTACCTAGAAAGCATGAATCGGAAAGGTCACCGAGACGCACCTCACGGGACGGGAGCCAGGATGCTGAGCCTCGGCTTGTCCGTAGGGCTCCTCATCTGCACCGCTACGGCCGGCCACACGGAAGACCTGCAACTGACCCCGAATGTCCCGATTCCGGAGTTTCAGAACCGCGCCGACGACGTCCGCCCCTACAATTTCGATGCCCCGCCGGAGGGCATGTTTCGCTCGATCCTGACCGCCCAGGGTTACGAGGAGGAGCCGGGTTTTCGGCGCACCCATGAAATTGTGCCCGTGAATCCGCGCGAAACCTTTCCTCCGGACACCCCGGCCGTGTACATCGTCTTCCAGTTGCATCAGCATTATCAGTTCTTCAAGGTGTTCGGCCTCTGCTTTCCGGAATCGGTGGAGGGACTCGATCCCAAAACCGTCGTCACCCGGGACGTGATGCAGATCGTCTCCGAAGACGAGAGCGGCTACTTGCAACTGCTTCCTCCTTCGGGCGGCTGGAAGCCCGGCCGGTATAAGGTCGAAATCTACGCCGGTGAAGCCGTCAATGACGTGACGATGTTCGGAACCGTGCGGTTCTCGATCAGCACGACGGCCGCATCCCACGCTCAGTAGTTTCCCTTCAACGAACCGCCCGGCGCGACCACGGCGTCGCGGCCGGTCCGTTTGACCTCGCTCGGAATCATTCGATAGAATGCGCCGATCCGGTCGGCTTGCCGCCTCTCCGGAAGGGTTTTGTGTCCGCCATGAATGCATCGCCCCCTCCATGGGTGTCCGTGGTGATCCCCGTCAAGGATGAGCGGGATAATGTGGTTCCGCTCACGGAGCATTTGTTGAAGGTGCTCCAGACCCATGAGGCCTCCCACACCGCGGCCTTTGAAATCCTGTTCATCGACGACGGCAGCACCGACGGGACCGCGGCGCTGCTCGACGAACTGGCCGAACGGTATCCGCCGGTGCAGGTGCTCCACTTCGATCGTAATTACGGACAGACCTCGGCCTTCGACGCCGGCTTCAAGCGTGCGGCCGGCGCGCTCGTCGTGACGATGGACGGCGACCTTCAAAACGATCCGGAGGATATCAAGACGCTCCTGCCGCACAGCGAGCGCTTCGATCTGGTCTGCGGCTGGCGAACCAATCGTCATGACAACCTGGTCCGCATGGTTTCGTCCCGTATCGCCAATATCGTGCGGAGCGCGGTGACCGGCGACCGCATCCACGATACAGGCTGCTCCCTGAAGATCTTCCGGCGCGCGGTCATCGAGCGGCTCCAGTTGTTCGACGGCATGCATCGATTCTTCCCGGCCCTGGCCCTCATGTACGGATTTACCGTGACGGAAGTCCCGGTGCGCCATCATCCGCGGGCGCACGGGCAGTCCAAATACGGCGTCGGCAACCGTCTGTTTCGAGGCCTGTACGATCTGATCGCCGTCCGCTGGATGCAGCGCCGAGTCCTCCGCTACCGCGCGCGCGCCTCGACCGTTCCTGCCTCGCGCGCGTGACCTGACCCCATGTCGACCACCGAGATCACGTGGCTGGGCATCGGCTTCTTCGGCCAGGGCCTCTTCTTCATGCGATGGGTCGTGCAGTGGCTGGCCTCGGAGCGAAGCGCGCAGAGCCGCGTCCCGATCGCCTTCTGGTACATGAGCCTCATCGGAGGGCTGATCACGCTGACCTATGCCATCTACCGGAGGGATCCGGTCTTCATCGCCGGCCAGAGCGTCGGCAGCTTTGTCTATTTTCGCAATCTGATGCTGATCCACCGGCCGTCGCGCCCCCCCGTGGCTGAATCCGCGCCCCCTCCCGTTTCGAAAACGTGATTGCCGGGCGCGATCCAGATCCCGATGGACCAACCTGATCCCGTCCCCATGAACCGAACCCCCGCCCTGTCCCATCTCCTGCTCCTGATCGCCCTCGCGGGTCTGTTGTATTTTGCGGGACTCGGCACTCTAGGACTCACCGATCGCGACGAAGGCAGCAACGCGGAAGCGGCCCGTGAGATGGTGGAAACCGGCAATTGGATGAGTCCCACGCTCAATTACGAGCCGCGCTTCGCCAAGCCGGCATTCACCTATTGGCTCATGAGCACCGCCTACCTCCTCTTCGGCGTCAATGAATTCTCGGCACGGTTGCACGCGGCCCTGTTCGGGCTTTTGCTCGTCCTGCTGCAATACCTCTTCGTCGCCAGAACCCAAGACCGGTGGAACGGGCTGGCGGCAGCCCTGATGCTGGCGTTAAACCTTGAAATGGTTGCCATCAACCGCATGGCGCTGACGGACAGCGTCCTCATCTTCTTCACCACGCTCTCGCTGTACGGGTTCTGGTGGGGTCTCTATGGAGAGGGACGGACCCGGCGGGCCATCTGGCTCTTCTACGTTGGCATGGCCTTCGCGACGTTGACGAAGGGGCCGGTCGGGTTGCTGGTTCCCCTCGTCGCCGCCGGCGCCTTTCTCACGGCCACGAAGCGGTGGCGGGACTACCGGGCGCACGGCCGTCCGTTTGCCGGCTTCATCCTCACGGCCATGCTGACGATCCCTTGGTATGCCGGCATGCTCTGGCTCCACGGCGCCAACTACAGCGCCTCGGCGCAGGCCGATACGGTCGGCCGGTTCTTGAACCCGATCGGCGGTCACGGCGGCACCATCTTTTTCTATCTTCCCGTGTTGCTGCTCGGCTTCTTTCCCTGGTCGGGCTGGTTCGTCCTCTCGTTCATCCAGACCCTGAAGCACTGGTGGGCAGAGCGACGGGCGGGCTTGGACCAGACCGCCGACGCGGGACCGTCTGCCTCCGTTCCTTCCCTTGAAGCCTTCGCCGCCTGGTGGTGCCTCTCCGTGGTGATCTTTTTTTCCCTTTCGGCGACAAGACTCCCCCATTACATCGGTCCCATGTTTCCCGCGGCGGCGATCCTGGCTGCCGGGTTGTGGCGGCGCTCGCTCGATCAGGCCGACAGCCCCGGCGCCAAGGCCGCGATGCACCTGACCACCATCCTGGGGTATCTCCTCGCGATCGGGCTGGCCTCCGCTCCCTATCTGTATGAAACCTTTCTGTCCCAGGTCGAAAAGGAATTTCCGATGGCCGGCACGGCGACGCCGGGGCTTGGCCCCGTGGCGGCAGGCGGCGTGCTCCTGATTGGCACGTCCTTGGCCGGCTATTTCGGCCGGTCGGAGACCCGCCGGGCGGGCATGCTCTGGGTGATGGCCTGCTCGCTCGGCGCGGTGATCCTCATCCTGCTCCATGTCACTGGGCCTCGCTTTCAACAGTTGTTCATCGGGCCTCCGCAACAATTGGCGGCCATTGCCGGGTTGAATCTGGGTCCAAACGACCGGTTCGTGACCTATGGACCGCACAAGCCTTCGTGGATCTTCTACGCCCGACGCAAGACCATCGTGATTCGGCCCGGCGAAGAGGACAAACTAACGCCTTACTTGTCCTTGCCGGGACGCACCATCATCCTGCTTCCCACCAGACTCAAGTCCAAGCTGCCAAAGGAGACCGAGTCTTACGAAGTGCTGTTGGCGCACGGCGGATACAGCCTCCTCGCCAACGAAGCGATGGTCAAGCTGCCGGCTCGCTCTCCAGAGAGTGAGCCGCCGCGCATGCCGCCGGGTCATTGAGCGAGGGGGAGATGAAGGGGACGGATTATTGCGGAGGAATCAGGCCCTGCAGGCCCTTGATGACGACCAGAGAGACCAAGACCGAAGCGGCCAGCGCCGCCTCAGAGACGAGGCGCCAGCGGGGAGAGGCCGCGATTACGTCAGGCCCCCTGTCTTGTTGGGTCTGGTGACTGAGCCATAACCCAGACAGGACCAGGGCTCCAATCCCGATCACGGCGGGAGACCCGGTCGCCAACAGCAGTCCAATTCCGACCAGGTACCCGCTCTGAAGGCGAAGAAACGGCCACACCCCCCGACCATCTGTCCGGCCGTTGGGCGGCTTCACCAACAGCCGTGCCAGCGTGCCGCACAGCGCCACGCAGGTTCCCGTCACAAATGTGGCGGCCATGACCCAGTCGAACTGCGACGGGTGGCTGCCTGTCCAGAGCAGGGCGAAGATAACCAGAGTCAAGGCTGTGGCAGCCGACACCGCTTCCCAGACGGACGTTCGCCACCGCTCCAGCGGACGGCTGATGATCCACCCGGCCACGAGCCCTAGAATTGCACCGGCCATCACATCCGTGACGAAATGCGACCCTCTCAATATCCGGCTGAATGTCACCAACGCTGCGGTTCCGTACCAGATCCATCTGGCCGAGGGATAGCGCCGGGCCAAGACGGCCGCGACCGTGAACGCGGCAGCAGCGTGACCGGAGGGAAACGAGTCAAACCCGTTGTCCATCGAAGGCCAGAGCTGAAATCCGCCGGCATGATTGAACTTCGGCCTGGGCCTCCCGACCACATGCTTCAAGAGCGTCACCAGCAGCGCCACGGCCCCGTGGGCGATCAGGCTTTGCCATCCAGCCTCCATCACGTTTCGTCTGCCGAGCCACCATCCGCCGGCCAGCAGCCCTGCGCTGAACAGCGCCAGATAGAGCCCGTCGCCCACCCAATTGCCGATCCAATTGGTCCAGAACAACCACGGGTTGGGGAAATAGCCGATCGGATGTTCAAGCGACCGAATGAAGCGCGCGAGCGGGACATCCACTTGAAACAGCCCAAAGAAGAGCAGGAGCAGAGCTAGACTGATCAGCAGCCGTCCGACCGAGAGGCCGAAACGCGGTGGCCGGCTGTCAGCGGAGTCAGCGAGCGCAGTCATGGAATCCAGTCGGCCAGGAACACATTGAACTCACCGGGCTGTTCGGCCTGTCGATCCGACACCCAGACAAGACGCTTGCCGTCCGGCGAGAACATCGGGAAACTGTTGAACTGCCCTTCGAACGTGAGTTGCTCAAGGTCGGTGCCGTCGTCGTTGATGAGATACAGGTGGAAGGCCCGTTCTCCGGGACGAGCGTTCGACGCAAAAATGATCCGGCGCCCATCAGGGTGAAAATAGGGCGAGAAATTGGAGGCGCCATTGGACGTCACCTGGCGGCGTCCGCTGCCGTCCGCATTCATGACGAAAATCTCCAACCGGTTGGGTTTCACGAGTTTTTGCTTGAGCAGGGCTTGATACTCGTCGACCTCCTCCAAGGTCTGTGGGTGTTGCGCACGGTAGACGATGCGCCGGCTGTCGGGAGAAAAAAACGGCCCGCCATCATAACCCACCTCCGTGGTCAGGCGGCGGACATGGGTGCCGTCGATGTTCATCGCATAAATGTCCAGGTCACCGTCCCGCAAGGAGGTCCAGACGATCGTCTTGCCGTCCGGAGAGATGGTCGCCTCCGCATCATAGCCGGGCGTGTGGGTCAACCGCTGCATTTGCTGGCCGTCCAGCCTGACCGAGTAGATGTCATAGTCGTCCAAGGCCCACCGGTATCCCTCTTCGCGGCTCGGCTTGGGAGGGCAGCTCGGCGCCACATGATGGGTCGATGAATATAGCACCCGTCGCCCGCCGGGGAAGAAATAGCCGCAGGTGGTGGCGCCGACCCCGGTGCTGACCAGTCGGATTGATTCGCTCTCCAGATCCATCACATAGATTTGATAGCACCCCAAGCCCCGCTCCGCCTTCGTCTTGGCCGTCGGCAACATGTCGCCCTTCGCATCGCGCCAATCGTTGGTGGATTGAAACACCAGTTTCGAGCCTTCAAAGGAAAAATACGCTTCCGCATTCTGCCGCCCCACGGTGAGTTGGCGAATATTGGCGAGGTGTCGTTCCACGCCCGTTTTCGCCGGGGCCATGGATGATCCGCCCGGCGCCGCAGGCTCGCCCGCGCCATAGGCCAACGCCTGCGCCAGGATCAACGACAAGACCCCTACCCCGATCACCCCGGCCAGCCCCTTACCGAACCGATAGACGTTCAGACTCACGGTCTCCTCCGAAATCACCTCGAGCCACGACGGCCCCGTCCCGAAAAATAAGGTAGCTCTGCCATCCGTAAAAGAACAAGAGGCGCGTGACCCGCCCTGCGGCCTCCGGCGTCATGCCGTAAAACAGCGTGGCCACATGCCCCGGCGCCTGCTTGACCGGACAGGATACGAGGACCGCCAGATTCGTTCCTTCGACGACCGATTGATCAATGGCCACCCGCGCCTCGTCCAATTGCACCCGCGCTGCACAGTGTGGGTCCGAGGCGTGCCGCCAGGCATCGCGTTGAGTTGGACCGAGGAATAGCACGGATCCTCCCGACCGGCCGAGGTCCGCCCCTTCCGGAGGCAAGACCGCCGTGGTCACTTTCTGTGAATCAGCGGCCTCCTGCGTCGTGAGCCGTTCGACCACGCGCCGGTAGATACTGGACTCCTCCCGGGCTGTCGTCGGCGGGACAATGACCGTTCGCGTCCGGTCAGTGACGAACAGGTTCAGCATCGGCGGCAGGACCGCCCGGTCGATCCGTCGAAACACCATGTAGTCAGGGTCCAACTGGACCGATGCAGGCATGAACGACAGCGGGACTTGAACGCGATCGGATGACGATCCGACCTTCACGGAGATGGTTTCCTGGTGCCCCTCTTCGCCGCTCACCGCCAACGGGAGGGTCAGCCCATAGGGTTCTCCGCGCTGGACGATGGTCACATCAAGACGATGTTGCGATCTGCCTGCGCCCTGTGGATCACGGGCTAGAACGGCCTGGACCAGGCTCAATTGTGGCGCGCCTGGTTGCTCGATCCACTGGGCGAAAAACCGGCGCAGGTCCCGCCCGGTCAAAGCGGCGTAGAGCCGCTCGATCCCGCGCCAGTCCAGGTAGCGGCCGCCGTATTCCCGGACCAACGTTCGCAGACCCTTCCAAAACTGCTCCTCCCCCACCTCCTGGCGCAGCATATGAAAGACCATGGCCGCCTTCTGATACCCGATGGCGTTATCCTTCTGGTCCGTCTTACGCATGAACTTCGCGACGGCGTAATCATCTTCCGCCGGGACATAGACCGCATAGCCGGCCAGCATGAGCCGCCGTTGTTCACGCGCCTGCTCCGGCGTTCCCGTCAGCTCCTCGTAATAGTAATTGGCCAGATAGGTTGTCAGTCCTTCGACCCAATTTCCCGTCTCCGGCCGATTGAACACATAATTGCCGATCCAGGAGTGCACGATTTCATGGCCCAAGGCGTACGGCTGCACGTACCGCCGTTTGATGACCCCGCTGCCCAGGAGGGTGAAGGACGGCATCCCGAGACCGGCCGGGAAAAAATTCTCCACGACAGCGAATTTCGGGAACGGATAGGGGCCCAGCAATCGGCTGTAGACGTCCAGGTATCGACCGGCCGCATCGAGATAGTCCTGTGCCAGCGCGGCTTCCTCCGGGAACAAATAGGTTTCAATCAGCACCGGATCGCCGTGCTCCCCTTTCCACTCGCGCGCCGTGCGGACGAATTGGTTGGCGACCAGCGTCAGGGCTTCGGTCGGCTCGTTGACCTCCCATTCCGTGACCGGCGCTTCGGCGGGCCCGGCCTCCGAATCCAACGGCGTGAGCCGCCGGCCATGGGTGACCGCCGTCCAGCCGGAAGGCAGCGTCACGCGCAGGGCGAATGTGGCGATGGAGCCGGCACGATCAGGGTACCAACGGGATTCGCTGCTCAGGTAGACTCCTTCCAGCCCGATGTAGCCCGATGTGTCGCTGGGCGTGACGAACCGGAGATGGCGCGGTTCTTTCGGCGGATCATGGATCACGCCGTCATATTCCCAGTCCATGGTGACGGCTTGGCTGCCGATCGGCTCCCGGAACTCGATGGTGACGATTTGGGTCGGTTCCCCGGCCAGCTCCCGGGAAAGTTCCTGGCGGCGGGTGACCTTCAGCGGCAGTCCGTGCCCGTTCCCCCGAGCAGACACTTTCGTAACGTTCAACGTGGGAGCCAGCTCAAATTCGAGCCGATCGATCGCCGATCCGGATAGTTGCACGGTCATCTGATCGGACGCTTTCAACCGGTGTGACTGAGGAGTGAGTTCGACGGTGAGGCGATGCTGCGAGATCGAACCCGACTGATTGGACTTGAATGAAGCTGTCTCTTGGGCCGCGAGAGTCGAAGGCGCATCGCTGTCGCCGACGGCCCAGGCCGCCACCGGCAGCGAGCCCCACACGATTGCTCCAACCGAGACGAGAATCCTACAGAGTCTGCGAACGGAGGGACGGCCGCTGAGGGTCATCCCTCCCGACAGACCAGCACCAACTGAACCGCCATCAGCAGGCGGTCGAGATCGACCGGCTTGTAGAGGACTTCTTGGATGCCGAGATCCCATGCGGTTCGAAGCAATTCCTCGCTCTGGCTGCCGGTCAAGACGATGATGCCGCCGGCGAATCCCCGCGGCTGTAAGGCTTTGATGACTTCCACGCCGTCCAACCCCGGCATGATGATGTCTAACAGAATCACATCGGGGGGGTCCCTTTCAACCAGCGCAAGGCATTCCTCTCCGGAGGCGGCGCCTTGGACCGCATAGCCGCGCATCTCCAGGAATTGCACGAGCAGCTCGCGAACCAGCGGTTCGTCGTCGACGACCAGGATGCGTTCGGATTGGGCCCCTTCCGTCGACGGGGCGGTCGAAAAGTACCGCGACTCCTGGGCCTGCGCGGCGGGACGAGCGACCCGGTTGACCGTTCGGATCAGCACGTCGAGCGACAAGCCCTTCCTCAAGAAGTCGGTTACGCCGAGTTCCCGCGCAAGGTTCTCGTGAATGTCCGTCGCACCGGCCCCGAGCATGACGACCGGCGCCAAGGGATCTCGGGCGCGTATCTCCTTGAGCACGGCCAGCCCATCCACCTCGGGCATCCGTAGATCCAACAGGGTCACGTCCGGTTGAAGGGTTTGAAAACGTCCCAACCCTTCGCGCCCGCTTTGCGCCGTGACGACTTGGAAGCCATGGCGAGCGAAGATGACCTGCAACATGTCGCAATTCAGCCGATCGTCGTCGATCACCAGCATGGTCGGCATCGAGGTTTCCCTCCTCCGGCAGGACTGCACTGAATCCGGTTCGATTCACCGGCAGATTAACATACGCCCAATTACATGAGAAGAAAGACTTCTTTTCCAACAGCTTAGGAACGCTGGGAAGGATCAGGGCCTTGAGGAGGTTACGACATCCCCGAATAAGGCCTGTACGAACTCTGGTGCGCGAAAGTCTTGCAGATCTTCCACCCGCTCGCCGACGCCGATCAGCCGCACTGGGATCTTCAACTCTTGCGCGATGGCCACCACGACTCCGCCGCGGGCCGTCCCATCCAGTTTGGTCAGCGCCAAGCCTGTTACCCCCACAGCCTCCTGAAATTGCCTAGCCTGGGAGACGGCGTTCTGTCCGACCGTGGCGTCCAGCACGAGCAGCACTTCATGGGGTGCTCCTGGAATTTCGCGCGAAATGACGCGCTGCACTTTTCGCAATTCATCCATCAGATTCGCCTTTGTATGGAGCCGCCCAGCCGTGTCGATCAACACGACATCGACGGAGCGAGCCTTGGCTGCGGCAAGACCGTCAAAGACAACAGCGGCAGGATCGGCCCCTTGCCGCTGATGAATAAGCTCGACGCCGATTCGCTGGGCCCAGACCTGTAATTGCTCGATTGCGGCGGCGCGGAACGTGTCGGCCGCGACCAGCAAGGGGATCTTTCCGCTTTCCTTGAGCCGTTGCGCGATCTTCGCCATGGTAGTGGTTTTGCCGACGCCGTTCACCCCGACCGCGAGCAGCACAAAAGGTCGCGGAGATCGCTCAATCAACGTCAGCAAGTCTTCTCCCTGACAGGCTGACAGGACTTGCAGGATCTCATGCTGCAAAACGGCACGAACCCCGTGCTCACCCTCCCCGCTGCTTCGCGTCACCCCTTGGCGCAACCGTTCCATGAGGTGATCGACGGTACGGACTCCCAAATCGGCGCCAAGGAGGGCGACTTCCAGCTCTTCCAAGGTTTCCGGATCCGGCCCTCTGCCGAGCAGCCGATCCAAAGAACTCTGCATGGCCTGGCGAGTCTTGGCTAATCCCTGGCTGAGCCGGTCAAACCATCCCATCGTAGTCTCATCTCGCTCCGGTCGGCACGAGTTTCCCTATCGGCACCCGCCGCAGAATCGCACGCTCGCGCCGCTGCATCCGCCGGGCTTCCTCGATCCCACGCTCATGGTCGTACCCGCAGAGATGCAAAATCCCATGAACCAACAACACCGTCAATTCCCGATCGAGCGAGCGATTGGACTCCCTGGCCTGTCGCCGCGCCATCGGCACGGAGATTACAACGTCCCCCAACAACACCGTCCGAGGCCCGGGTCCTTCCTGCAGTGGAAACGCCAACACATCGGTGCTCTTGTCTCGCTTCCGATATTGCTTGTTCAACCGGCGCATGCGCCGATCGCCGACAAGGAGCACACTTACCTCAGCATGCGGTTTCCGGATCAGACGCAGAATGTCCTGGCCAAGCCTCTCCCACACCGCTCGCTTGATCCGAGCCCGACCGAGTCGGGAAGCCACGATAACCGGCATTAATGGGGTTGGCTCCCCGATGATCCCTGATGAGGAAAGTCGGGGAACCTTCCGGAAGCCTGGCGGCGAGACGCGTGGCTGGAGCCTGCTGGCTGATTCGCACGGTCGGAATGTTGTTGTTTTCCTGTTTGGTGGCGGTCATAGGCGCGGATGATCTCTTGAACCAACCGATGCCGCACCACATCCTTCTCGTCAAAATACACAAACTGAATGCCGTCGATATTTTTCAGAATATTGCAAATTTCGATGAGACCGGACACGCGATCCGACGGCAGGTCCACCTGGGTAATATCGCCGGTCACGACGGCTTTGGAATTGTTTCCCAGACGGGTTAAGAACATCTTCATCTGCTCTGCGGTCGCGTTTTGCGCCTCATCAAGGATCACAAACGAGTCATTTAATGTCCGTCCACGCATAAACGCCAGTGGAGCGATTTCGATCTCGCCCCGTTCAATCAGGCGATTCGCCCGATCAAGATCCATCATGTCATACAAGGCATCATACAGAGGACGGAGATACGGATTCACTTTTGCGTACATGTCTCCGGGAAGGAAACCCAACTTTTCCCCCGCCTCCACGGCCGGCCGCGCAAGAATGATCCGGCTCACTTCTTTCCGTGTGAGCGCCTGAACCGCCATCGCCATGGCCAGATAGGTTTTCCCCGTCCCTGCAGGGCCGATGCCGATCACGACATCGAACTTCTCGATCGCTTCAATGTAGATTTTTTGAGTCGGCGTTTTGGGCACGACCGCGCGTTTATTCGTCGCGACAGCGATGGGAGCAGCAAGGAGATCGCGCAGAGAAGTGTCGCTCCCCTGACGGAGAGCGGAAAGAGCAAAACTGACATCCTCCAATCGAAGATCGTATCCCTCCGTGGTCAGCGCCGCAAGGTCGCCAAGGATTTGCTCTGCCTTGCGTTCCGCTTCGGATGGGCCGGCGATCAGGAGCTCATCGCCGCGAGCTGAGATCCGAACGCTCAGTTCGGCCTCGACCAGCTTGAGATGCCGATCGTGGTGACCGAACAGTGCTGGGATATTCGTACCGTCTCGGAGCTTCAGTTTTCGCACGCCGTGGCTTATTCGCCTCTTTTACCGCTGCTAGGAGGAATTCTAACAAAGCGACTTCCTCTCTCACAAGAGATTGGAAGTCATTTCAAAACCTTCCGAAGCGTGATCAGGGTACAGGCCAGATGAAAGAAGCCCCCATAAGTGTCCATCAGGCGATCATACCGGACGGTCAGTCGCCGGAAGTTGCCCAGCCAGCCGATCGTGCGCTCCACGATCCAGCGGCGCCGGTAGCGGCGCAACTTGCGCCCGTCCTGAGGGGTGGCCCGCTGGTTATTGGCCCTGGCCGGAATGATCGGCTCAATCCCGCGACGGACCAACAGGGCCCGGGCGGCATTGCTGTCATATCCCCGGTCCGCAATCAGCCGCTCCGGCCGCTTGCGGGGCCGCCCCGGCCGATGCGGGCGTGTCACGGCGATCGTGTCGAGCGTCGCGTCGAGGAGCCGGACCTCCGCCGGGGACGCCGAATCCAGGTATGCTCCCAACGGAGTACCCGCGCCATCGACCAATACCATCCATTTTGTGCCCTTGCCGCGCTTGGTCGGCCCGACGTTGGCGCCCCCGTTTTCGCCGGCGCGAAGCTCCCATCGAGGAAGCACTCGTTCCAGCGCAGTTTCTGCGCGTCATTCAAGTGGGCCAGCAAGGCCCGCCACAGCGTCAGCAAGACCCCGCTGGCTTCCCACTGCCGCAGCCGTCGCCAACAGGTGCTCGGGCTGCCATACCGCTTGGGCAGTTCGCTCCACGGTGCGCCGGTCCACAGAATCCAGAGTATCCCTTCGAAGCAGCGCCGAGCGTCGGCAGGCGGTCGGCCGCCCTTCGGTCGGCGCGGGGCCGGGGGTAAATGGGGACGAATCTGGTCCCATTGCGCATCGGTCAGCTGGCGCCACGCCATGTGTCCTCCTTTCCTTGAAGGCCGTCATGGCGCGGATTCTACTCCTTTTCCGAGGTTTTGAAATAACTTCTGGCTTAAAAGCACGGCGCTGGCAAGGGAGGAAGGAACGATACGGCAGGCCACGCAGTGGCACAGCCTACGCGCCTGGCATAGCAGGCAAGGCTGGAACAGTGACGTCAAACTCTTGGTAGGCGGTGCCTCCATGGCCATCACGTACTTCGATTCGCACATGGTGAATTCCCTTGTCCTCGGCACGGAGCGTCCATTCTATTCGCCCGGAGTGTTCATCAATCACCATGCCGGGAGGTCCAACCGTCAAAGCATAGGTCATGGTATCTCCATCCGGATCAATCGCACTGAACGTGTAGACATACCGTCCGTCGTTGATGACCGATGTGGGAGTGGAAGTAATACGAGGTAATCCATTTAATACTTCCACGGGGGCTGTCCTCATCCCTTTACCTGGGCCTTCCGCATCATGTGGAACCACCTCCACAACAACCTTGTCCCCGCGCGCGATTGGCAGATGGGAAAGTACATCGGAGTCGGTCTCCGCAACCGGCATATCATTCTTCCACCAGCGATAGAAGATCCGCGTTTCATCGCCATCCGGATCTGCCACTTCGGCAACAACTCGGACCTGATCACCTGCACGAAGGGGATCGGGCTGTAGGGCCATTTGGCTCACTCTTGGGGGAGTATTGCGGACGACAACTGGCATGATTCGATGCAGTGGTCCTTGGCCCTTCCCGTCCAATGGAATGACTTCCGCGCTTACCGTATCACCTGCCTTCAGAAGAGTTTGGTCGAGGGTGGGGCCCCGCTGGTCGGTCAGAGGACGTCCATTGATAATCCACTGGTAACGGAAGGACACCGCATCATTGTCCGGATCATCTGCCTCAAGCCGTAATGATAAAGGGTTTTCCCTTGTCAACGGACTTGGGAGGATACCTCCGGTTCGAATAACGGGCAGATGGTTATCTGTCCTTGTGCTGGACACAGCCGACGGGGTGGTAATGAGAGCGCCGAAACTGGACCAAAGAAACGCGACGGCTCCGATCACACAAGTGCCAACAAGACTAATGCCAATTATTTTTCGAGGGAGTGCGTCTGCTGGTGGCTGCTTCCCGTCGGAGTCATCCGGAAGCTTCACAAATTGTGGATGGCGTGAGGGCGCTGATGTTGGAGTCCAACGCCCTCGAGAAATGACCGGAGCTGGCATTTTAGTCTCGATTGTTGACCCAAGAAATGTAGCGGCTGTACACCGGACTCACCGGCGTCGTGCAGCGACCACTCAGCGCGCCCATACTGGACTGCATAATGACGGAGACTCTCCCTTGGCAACCGGTACCGCTCGAGGTGCCGGATGAACCGCTCCCCTGCGCTCCAATATGGATGGCGGCCTGAGACATCATGCCCTCGCCCATGCTGACACGCCGATTGGCATAGTTATTGCCTGCCGATGTGGTGACCCCGAGAATCGGGTCCTTATGCGCGGTGCCTGTTTTATAAAACAGGCCGTAAAGTTGTGAGGTGCCGATTCCAGTGCAAATGTCGTTTACCGGCGTGAAACTCGGAAAGAACACCACACCGCCCAACAACGCCGGAGCCGCAAGCACCCGCTCACGACTGTCTGGCATGGTGGTCACCCAACCGTCTTTGGTCTTGACTAACTGAACTAAGGACGTGTTGGCCGAAGAATTGTCAAAATCAGTGACGGTCACAGACCCAGCCCCAACCGTTGCTGTCACACCCGTGACATTGCCATTGGCTGCGCAGGTTGTACAGATGGTCGCGCCGCTGACATTCACCAGATCATTATCCAAGCAATTTGTCGTGGAGGATTGCGTACAGTCATAACTGAGAACAGAATCCTTGATGCCAAAGAAATACTGGGTGCTGTTATCGGTCTTATCCGAGGCACTATAGTATCGACCCGTTCCGAAGAAGACCCACACTTTATTGGCATCGTCCAGTGTGATCGTCGGAGCAGCCACTATCGGACCCGTTTCTTTTGTTACAGGGGTCGTCCCATCAAGAATGAATGTATCGATGACCTCGGTCGGTTCCTGCAGTTTCCCCCACTTGGTAGGATCTGTGCTCATGCCGAATGCCACAGGCGTGGGTGATACAGAGATATCACCAGTGGTCAATCGGTACATCTTGCCGCGCCAGGGGGCGGATCCATCATCGATAACGGACCCCCCGTATACGACGTCGGCCCGATAATCGAGATCCCGATCCATCGAGATCAAATCTCCAAAGAACTCTTTCTGAGTTGAATTTGCACTGTTTACATTAAAGGACACCACGTTCCCGGATGTGGGTCCTGTGGCCAGATTCACCGCCCACATCTTTCCCTTTTGACTGACCCCTCCTTCATAGACCGACGGTTCGCCAGCATATGGGTCGCCATTCGGACCAGACCCGAATACGACAAACCACTTGGCATTTGTATTATCCGTCTTACTTCCTCCACTCGGCTTCACCCTGACGACGGTCGGGTAACTTGTGGTCATGCCGAGATCCGAGGTAGAAAATGACCAGAGCAACTTGGGATCCTGTGCCGGATTGGTGATATCCAAGACGAAATAGGCACTGTAAAAATCTCTGGTTGTGGTACCCGAACCGGTGAAGTCCGCGGTCACACTCATCTTCCGGCCTTTTTGTCCGATTGCGCAGTTACAGCTCCCCCCCATACGGAATCCGCCGATGAGGATGGTTCCCCAGCCCTGAGGATGGTCGGCATCAGGCGTGAAAATACGAGCATCGGTGATTTTTGGTTTTAGATCAACATAGTAGACATGCGAATAGTCTCCCTGCGCCAACCATTTGAGATGCGGCAAGAGTTGATAGGGAATGAAAGCCCATCTCTCCTCGCCGAGTTGAGTCGGGGTGGTCGTTTGTGAGGAGCACAGATCGTTCAGATTGGCCGTGAAACAGCCACGGTGCGCTCCATCCGCTCGATGATAGAAGCCGCCGTCGAAGGCATGCAGCATCCCATCGTTGGCGCCGACATAGATCATCTGCCGCCGGTTTCGATACTGCTTGAAAAAGTCTATATAGGTCCCGTCGCCGTAGACTACGTCATACCGCTCCCGCGGTGATGCCACGACCGTGGGCGTCGAGTGAATGGGGTCTCCATACTTCCAGACCTTGGTGACGGTGGCATTCGTGTCGTCCTTCACCGACAAACGACGCTCTCGAAGGCTTGCCTGCGCCGCACAGGTAGCAGGCTCGCATCCCAGAACAAAGTCAATGAGGTTGTCCGTCGTATAGACCGATGGAGAGGCCTCCCCTCTCAAGTATTTGGCCAATTCAGCCTTGTTGGTCGCGTTTGTCCCGAATGGGATCACTTCGCCAGCCGTGATATCAGTGTGAATACCATTATCCTTTCCACCATCAACGATGCCGTCTCCATTCTTATCGATCCATGTGAGTATCCTGCGACTGGTGTGGGGCTTCAGGGCCAGACGTCTCCCAGCCTCCCAAATGCTGTTCACCAACTCCAGATCAACCGTATCAACCAGTGAATCCGCCTTACCGTCGTTGTCACTATCGACATAACGATCCGCCTTGACCTTTCCATTATTGACGTCGTAGTAGGGCTTGATGATGTAATCCTGATTATAGATCAGCTTGCCGTCATGCACCGTGTCTTCGCGAACATTGCCGAAGCTATCGACCCATAGGCCGTGTGTGTATCCCACCCACGTGACATTCGGATTCTCGATCGACTTCGGAAAAAAGTAGGCCTGGTACAGCGACCCTTCACCAGTTGATGAGTTGGCCAACACCGAAGCCGATGTTCCCGACGCGCTCCGAGCCAAGATACTATTAATCGTCGAGACCAGCTTGTCCCGCATATCATCCGCGTTGGCGGATTCGAAGTACGTATCCGGCAGCCCATCGGCTCCGGCTGCACCAGTATAGTTATTCACCCGATCGAAGACATCGACTCCTGGATCGAAGGCATTGTTGTTGTTCCTGTCTTCGAATCCTCCGAATTTCGCCGCATCCTTGAGGATGTTCGCACCGGTTCCAAAGGCATAGAATGTGTAGATAATCAGGTTCTGATTTCCATCCAGACATTTTCCAGTCTCATTAATGCCTGCGATCGTCCCGTTCGCGGCACCGTTGCAGGGACGGAGATCCGCCGTATGTGCCCAGTACGCCACGTCATCCAGATAGTGCGACCCGTTACTTACACATGAATCCGCGTTCAGCCCTCCATAGTAGGAGGAGCAGTTGTCGTGATGGTCGACTTGACTCGCCCCGGCACTGTGGTCTGTCAACCCACCCCCATGGTTGCTGTGAATTGCATTTGAGTGGGGGACTGTACAGCCGGCAGGCGTATCACAGTGTCCTGGTCCATTTACATTGATGAGGGCGTGCGCTCCGGTCGAATGGGCATAGTCGTACACCGTCGACGGCACTGAAGTATCGTACGTTGGCTGTCCGTCGGTAAAAATGATCACGAAGCTTTTGCAACATTTTACGTACTGATCAGGAGAGGCCCAGGGCGACCTGTAGTAATACGGATCATCGTTCTGGTTGTTATTGGGATAGTTGGAGTTGGCATAAGCTGGTGCAACCTGAGCAAAGTACCTTGTCGCCTCGTAGAGCGATTCGCTCAATGGCGTCCATTCGGTCGCGTTGGTATTTTCAATTGCATTGACCATGCTGGTCATATTGCCGCCGAGCGGCGCCGTCACATCACCACCTTGAACTGATCCACCACCGGTCTGTTTGTTGAAAACCATTAACCCGAAACGCGCCTTGTCGGCACCTACCTGCTGAAAAACCCCAGCAGGTTCGGCATAAATCTCAAGGTTGATCTTATAAGTATCTTTATTGGTTCCACAGCCGCTGTCATAGACGAGGAGGTTGTCGCCATCCCGAGAAAAACATTTCGTGCCGGCATAAGGCGCGAGGCCGTCGGCGGTGACGTTGTTCACGCTCGTCACCCGCTCGAGCGTTTCAGCTACCAGCTTTCCCCCTGGATAGCAGGTCCCATTAACTGCCCGTGGCGCGCACTTCCCGCCCATCATGACCCACTTGGTGATCTCGAACCGGGTCATGGTCATGTAGTTGAGAAAGTTGCCGTCCCACGGATCAGGATTGCTGCAGCGGGGATCACTGGCCGCTCGATTGGCGCCCGCGTTGAATTTAGACGACGCATAGTTGTAGCACTTTGTCGGCTCGAAGTAGCCGTAGTAGGTCTTGGCAGGGTCATAGGCTTCGCTGTTCATGTGATAGGCCGATTCGTTCATGCTCCCGGAATTATCCATGAGCATCAGCACGTTCGGCGGCACCGCACTCGCAATAAAAGCGGGCACGGATGTGTAATCACTCATGGATTGAGCCCTTGTCTCCGGTGCAGCCCCCAAAGCGATGACGAACAGAAGGGCGGCACTCACACGTGTCGCAAGCATCTGACGTCCCATCGTGATCCCCTCCCATCCATGCATAACCATTCCCCAACCGCGAAGGTCAACTTGGCTGGATGACGATAATCTTTACGATCATCCCATCCTGAACCAGATACCTGATGCGGTCGCCGGCTTCGATTTTGCGGTACTCCACCGGCTGCCCGGACTGATCCTTAACTTCTACCGAACTCTTGACGGCATATGGCCGCTCGTCGACGTAGATAGCTTTGTCCCTTATCGCCGTCACAGTCCCGTCTATAAAACCCCGGTGGGGGTCGACTTCTTCACTACTAAAAGTCGTGCGCACGTCCAGACATGTGACACACAAACTCCACACGAAGACCTCCACAACAACTCGAGCCCAGAGAGACCCGCTCCAATACCTTCCGGGGTTGTGTATGGATAGATCAAACCGACTTGTATTTCTCATGAGGGTGCCCCCTAAATCTTTCTCTGGCAACTCTCACCCGTTGCCGTACAGGCATAGACCGCGCTGGTCCTGGCTGTGGTCCCAGTTGCTGCATTGGTCGTGGAACAGGCGATGCTGTACAGAATCTCAACCCCCCCGCCGGCTGCACCCGCTCCCATGCCCTCATAGCCAGCCGCAAACTGCAACGCGCCTCCACCAGGTGCACGAATATAGAGCCGGTCGATATCGCCATTGACTGTATACCCGCCAACCGACTGCACCAGATTGGCAGAACCAGTGGTCGGGGTATCAGGGTTATTATCAGACTGTCCTAAGATTTCCTGTGCAAGCTGTGTGCGCATCGCTGTCGTTGGCACAGGGTCCGGCACGAAGGTGCTGGGAACATCGGCTTGATCAATCGTCTGCTGGATGACATTGACCGCTGTCTGGATACAGGACTCTATCGCGCTGGTTGCAGCCTCGGCATTCCGAGACAGCCCGGCAACTCGATTCTCAAATCCCGTGACGGTAATTGCTGCAATGCCAAGCACAGTGAGAATCAGCAGCAACATCATGACGGTCAAGAAGGCCACGCCATTCTGCCCGCCGAGTACTGTGAACATCTTCACCCGTCCAGTGCACGGTCGATTCATCGTTCCCTCACCAACAATCACTAATCACTCAGAGTCGAGCGTTCCGTAATTCAATAGTCCGCGTCAAAAGACGTCTCCGAAACTGCTGTGTACCTGCCAGATTCATCGTGTGGTCACTCACCTGTAAGGAGGGAGGAGAATAGAGCCCAGCTTGTCTACCTTCGCCGAACCCTTGCTCGCCCCCCAACTGCCTTGCCACAATCGAAACCTGCACAAGCTTGATGGTACTCGCTCCTGTCGTCCAAAGGCTGTTTGTCACAAAATCGGCCTGATCGAAACTGTTGTTGCCGTTCTGATCGTCAATCACTCCATCTGGGACCCCTCCGTTGATTGCCGCCACGCATCCGTCGCAACCATAGGCAAACTGAATGTTTTCGATCCCATCAACGACCGGGACCCCGTTTCGAAGAAGGCATGGGCTCGATCCCCCACTACAGGCAGCTGAAGTTGTTCCGATTGAGTAAGTAATACACTGTAGTAAATAGACAGGCGTCCCTGCAGGAAACGTTGCCGGCGGCGGCACTGAGTTGCTTAAATTGATGGTGCCCGCGTTGACGTCGAACGCCGACACGGTGCCGCTGACAGCTCCTCCAATATTTAAAATCGATCCGTTTCCCATCCCCATCGATTGCAGATTGGCTACCGCCCCGGCCGCCCCACTGGAAAGCACAAGTTGATTGAATCCTGCTCCACTGGCTCCAACCGCTCCAGCCAATGTCCAGGTGCCACTGCCGGTGGGGGTGACGAGGGAGATGGTATCCGGTCCCGTATCCGCACCGGCCGGCGTCTGATCCGCGGGGACAACCGCGGTGGGACACGCACCGATGACTCCGATCATCCCCATCCCGGCACCCCTGATATCTCTGGCAATAAGATCCATCGCAATCCGGGCGTTTTGTTGCGTATCCACGGTCTGCTCATTCGCACGCGACGCCTTCTCTGTAGTGACAAGCGCCGTAAACCCGGCAGCGAGAATTACGATGCTGATGAGAATTGCAACGACGAGTTCGATCAAAGTCATCCCACGCTGCCCGCCGAGAGTAACGGTAATCACTTGCGCGCGTCGCACGTTCACTTGCATTACTCCCGGGCTATTACAGTGGTCAGGGTGACCGATTTTTGACGGCTGATCTTTGTCAAGCCTTGACCCGTTGATGTCACCATGCCGCCTGTCCAACTCACTCGCACCTGCACAGTCGTCCGATTGAGATTCAGCGGATCGATAGCGGGAGGAATTGGGGCCAATACGACAGTCCCCGTCGTGCCGGCCAATCCTGCGTTATTCAACATCGTCTGCCATTGGAGACAGTCGCCGCGCGCCATGGGTTGGGCAGTCGCACTTTGCGTACAGGGCGTCGCGGCCGCCGTGTCAATCCCGTGGTAGGCCGTCACGTTAAATCGGTTGAACTGGATTCGTTCGATCATGTCCGAAGCCAATGTCGTCGCCCTCGTGAGTTCATTCGCATCTACATTGCTTCCCAGAGAAATGGCTTGCATGCCGGAGAGCGCGAGAAGTCCTACCGCCAACACCACGGCGGCCAGCATGCCTTCTATCAATGTGAACCCGCCTTCCCGCTGAGACATTTGCCGACCCGCTTCCTTCGTTATACTCACGGGCATGTGCTCTTCGGGCACCATGTGGCCTTTCCACCGGCATTGACCCACACCGAATAGGTTTGATTCTTGACATTGGATACCTGAACGAGCGCACTCGACCCACTCGCCAGCAATCCCAAGGAGGAAAATAGAACCGGCCCACCTGTTACGCCATTGATTGTTCCCATCATGGTGGATGGAGGAAGAAATTGCTGAGCCCCCGTTGCATCTGTTACGTTCAGTTGGACCTTGCCGGATACCGTGCTCAACGCCACACGGACGGTGGTGTTGCGGTTCATCGCAATCCAGCGAGCATGGGTCATCTGACTTTGAATCTCCGATGCGGCTTGCCTGAGTTGATACTGCGTTATCCACTGGTTGTAGGCAGGCACGGCCAGCCCTGTCAGAATACCGACAATGGCGGTGACCGTGACCAATTCGACCAGTGTGAAGCCTGCTTCTTGATTCCGCATTGTGAATGGGCTCATAGCCGCGCACCCGTACGGTGAGATCGGCCCTCAATATGGCTGGCAAGGCGTGTGCCGGCGCAGAGAAACCTTCGACGTTCTCCTCAACTCATTGCATTTTCAGAAGTTCCTTACTGTTTGCCATGGTCATCTTCGGCCATTTCTCGGCATTCAATTCGACATAATTTGTACGAAGGACTCCCTTTCTCGAGCCACCAGAAAGAGATTCCGAACTCCACCTGACAGACTGGCTTGCGACCTCCACTAAGGAAGCATAGCACCTGCCTAGAAAGTCGTTTTCCTAGCTGCTCCTCTATGAACACGAAGGAAGGGTCGCGCCACGGCGGTCAGTGATCGAGCAAGTATTGGGACGGATAAGACTACAGATATGTGAGACCGATCTTGGAAAACCCACGCTCAATAAGAGATCTTGGATGGTCAGCCCTGCAGACCATTGGAGTAGCTCGCGTTACTGTCTTATCTTATTGCCACCTTTTTAACCTCTTGAAGAGTCGTATCCCCCCGTAGAACCTTGTCAATTCCATCCTGAACAAGGCTTATCATCCCTTCGGCTTTGGCACATTGACGCAATTCGTGGGTTCGCGCATGGGACTGGATAAGCCGTTTCATCGTATCCGAACCCAGCAGAAGCTCATACAAACCTACTCGTCCCTTAAAACCAGTCCCATTGCATTCCTCACACCCTCGGGGCCTCCACAATATCGACACGGATCCCCCATGCCGTTCCATACGACCCACCCAATCCTCAAGGCCATACGCATGGACCAATGCTTGCCGCTCCTCATCCATCGGCTCATATGCTTCCTTACACGCTAGACACAATCTTTTACAGAGGCGCTTGGCCAGCACGGCCAAGACCGCATCCGCAAAATTGAAGGAATCGCATCCCATATCCAGAATCCGCGTGACGGTCTCGACTGCACTGTTTGTGTGCAAGGTACTGAGCACCAAATGACCGGTCAGGGAGGCCTCGATAGCGATATCCGCTGTCTCCTTGTCTCGCATCTCTCCCACCATAATGACATCCGGGTCTGCCCGCAGAAACGCGCGGAGCGCCGTGGCAAAGGTCAACCCAATTTTGGGTTGAACCTGGAGCTGACGAAGCCCTTCCTGAGTAATTTCGACAGGATCTTCAACGGTCCAGATCTTACGTTGATCCGTATTGATCTCAGCCAGCAACGCATGGAGCGTGGTGGTCTTCCCCGATCCAGTTGGTCCGACACAGAGCACGATCCCATAGGGCTTTTCGACGGCCTGCTTGAGGGATGAGATCAATGGATCTGGAAGATCCATGGCGGTCAGCGGCAGGGGACTCTTTGCGGTCAGGATTCGCATGACAACATCTTCGTTGCCGGATGTCGTCGGTAAGGTGGCGACTCGCAATTCGATTTCATTTCCCTGCCCGTTCTTAAATCGAATCTTTCCATCCTGCGGTTTTCGGCGCTCGGCGATATCCAAGTTGGCCATGATCTTGATCCGCGACACAACGGCTCGGCGATAAGCCGCCGGGATTTTCATAAACGTCGCGCATGTCCCTTCCACTCGAAAACGCACCACGGTTTCTTTTCGATCACCGTACGGTTCGAGATGAATGTCGGACGCACCCATGCGATAGGCTTCAGCAATGATCTGATTGGTTAGCCGGACGATGGCCGAGTTATTTTCATCGATCGCGTCGCCACCGGAGTCGGGCTTCTTCTCTTGATCGATCTCCCGGACGAGTTCCCCCAGAATATCGGGAATTGATTGTTCCGTACCTTGCCCGGCCAGGCGATCAAGGACCCGTTCAATATCGCGGCGCAGCGCAACAGCCGGTTGGACCGTACAACCGGGGAAGGCATATCGAATGTCCAGGATTCGCCTCAAGTCAGCCGGGTTATCCATAGCCACCTGTACGACGTTGCCTTCCTTGCGAATGGGAACCCAGTGATGCCGACGCAGATAGTCCAATTTGAGGTTTCTAAAGAGCTCTGGAGCGATGAGTTGACGCGTCTCGAAACTGACAAACGGGCACCCGTAGAATTCACTGAGCGCCTGCCCGACTTCCGCCAACGGAATTTCCGCATCGAGCATCTCTTCTATTCCAACACCTCTTGCGGATGCCTGTTTGATAGCTGACAGCAACGCTTGCCGCGAAGCCATCCCCCTCGTAACGCGCCGGCACGATAGCCTGCTGCAGCTCGATTGAACCACTGTATCAGCGGCGATGCCCGAATCCGCCCGCGGTGATGCGTTTGGCGCATCCTCGCCGACTTTCAACTCACCCTGGCGTTCAGGTAGTGTGCTCATGTTGCTCCCATCGCGACCATCAAATGCGTCCTCTCTTGCATGTCCCTGCCCAGTCATAAAGTCTTCCACGTACCTGGCGCCACGTGAACGACGGGTACGCCCCGGTAGAACCCCTGTCGCAAGTCGTGGTTGTACCATACCTCCAACACGCTATTTGGAGAGTCGTCTGCCTTCACGGTTCCCTGAACGACCACGGCGCCATATACTCGAGAAGTCGCGTGAACGAACACGTTTCCCGCCGCATAAAGCACGCCGTTGAGGTTAATTCCTCCCAACTGCACGGGCGTTCGAGTCACGAGAGATGTTTGCCCCGCCGCGGGCGGAGCCAGTGCGGGGATCGATTTTCCTCCTGCCGCAGGCTTGAGGAGGAGATGTCCGTTTACGATGAATACGCCTTCCGCATACGACGTGGGCACGATGAAGGTTGGCAGGTTGTCGGCGCGCGGAGCCTGCTGATCCAAGGTGTCCACGAAGACCAGACCCTTATGATCACCCACAAACTCAGACCTCATAACTTGGTCAATCGTTACTCCTCGCCCCGATTCGATCACTCCTCCCGGATACAGCAATCCTTCACGGTCAACCGCGTAATAGGCGCCGAAGGACTTGGCGACCTGTTTGAGTGCCTCATAGTTCCATTGGTCGAATGCAATCCCAGGAACCGGTTCCTGTCGTTGATACATATTTAATAACGATGACGGCGACGCGACGCGAACCGAAGGACGAACAGAGAGCAGCTCACCTCCAACCCGCATTTCGTGCCACCGATCTTCAGGCGTTCCCATCTCGGCATAGGATTGTCCGGAAATCGGGGCCAGAACCGTTTTCTGAGGAATCTCGTCCATCGTTCCGATCCACGCGTTTCCTCGAACCTTGAGATCGCCCCAGTGAACCAACACGGGCAATTGTGGATTGGACCTCGCGGCGATTTCCTCCGCCTGGACGCCTGCACGAAGAGGCGGAATTTCCACCGCGCCGAGCTGCACCTGTACGCTGCTGCTCGGCGAGAGAATCTCATGAGACCTCGCCGCCGTCACCTCTACGGTACAGACCAAGCCGGGCCGAAGCGGGCCATACAGTTTGAGTCGCAGGATTCGGCCGAGCGACCGCAGTGAAGGGCCTGTTCCGGAAGCAAGATCGTTCAACCACGCATCGTGCCGTGGATCGGCGGCGTCGAGAAGGAGGTCAGGATGGTCTGCCGTTCCTACGAATTGGGAACGCCCTTGAGCATCAAAATACGACGGACCGCGCTCGGGTGTTTCATTCCGCCGGGCAAGAACCGCAGCCACGGGATCCGCCCCGGTTCCTGCCGCCGCATGGATCCGCGCCATGATCAAGTCCGCTCCCGCTTCGGCCAGATGCAGCAACGCCGCCTGATCCCGCACCGCCCAGGAGGCCTGCAACTCCTGACCGGCCAGGTGCAAGGACGTCAGCCCCAGCAGGGCCAGCGCCAACACGAGGAAGAGGGCCGTCAGCATGGCCACCCCTTGCTCGCCACTTCGCTGATTCACGTTCGGTCGTGTATCTGTCCGCATGGGGCTGTTGCTCCTTTCTAGGCAAGGTCATAATTGAGATCGGATCGCAATATCTTTGGTCACCGAAAGATGGGTGGCGGCGGATTCAGCTTCGATACGGACGAGCGCAACCGATGCTGAATCGATCGCCGGCGCCCCGCTCCGTGCGAAATAGGAGAATCGCGCGGCCTTCAGATTGCCGATCAGCGCGTTGGCTCCACCATCCACCATGCGCATCAACCGCACGGTTCCCGCCTGGTTGGGCAAGACATAATATCGCACACGGTTCAGAACGCTGATGTCGGTTCCAGCGGGAAAGGCGTCCGTCAGTGGTTGGGCCAGGACGATTCGATTGCGCTGTCCGTCACGGGCCAACCGATTGTCGATGCAGCGCATCTTCGAGCAAAGCACGACGTATTTGCCAGACGGCCAGTCGCGGGCGTCATCCACGTTCAACTCGGTCTGACCCTGGAGGGCTGCCGATTTCAAGGTGGTCGCGAGTCCGTTGAGATTGGCGGTGAATTCGAATGAGGCTGGGCCCATGGCCTGAAGGGCCGGACCCCCTAAAAGACCGGTTCCTTTGGCCATCCGCACCTCGCTCTCCCAGACTTCAAGCCCTGATCGGATATCTTGAGTCGCGGCCATCGCGGTCTGCTGAGATCGAAAGCGTCGATCCAAGGCACTCAGGGTTTCGAAGACGGCCGACATTACGACGAGTCCCGTGGCCAGCGCGATCAGCAGTTCGATCAAGGATGCTCCGTCGTGGTTCTGAAGCGGGCTCATTGGCTGTGTCATGACACTCCGTGCTCAAAAGGAATTTAGGATGCCCCGACATAGCGGGGATTGGCCCGAACGGTCCCCAGTTCAATCTCGCGCCACCGATCCCGCTTGATCCGATACCGCGCCGTCACATGGATGAGAGCGTACGCACTGGCCGAGAGATTCCGCGGTTGTGCCGGTTGCACCGTCCACATCAGTTCGACAGGCCCATGATGGGCCCGCACGGTATAGACTCCGTCGCCGGCGGTTGCATCGCCGTCCTGGCCGTCATCCCGCATCAGCGTTTCGTACCGCCCATCGGCATCCAAGTCCTCCGCCAACAAATGCTCCCAAGGAACCGCCCGCTTGCCTTCCAGTTTCGACTCCGCCAAGGCCAACGCCTGCAGAGCCGTTTCTCCCTGACGCATCCCGCCTTCCGCCCACTCGAACAGGCTGAGGCTTCCCATCATGGCCATCGCCAGAATCATCATCGCGACCATCACTTCGACCAAGCTGATCCCCTGCTCGGCGCTTCGGCAGGTGGATCCATGACTATCGGCTGTATGCCCATCCGGCGACATCATTGCACCGTGACTCTCCCCGCCATCGAAACCGTCAACCGCCACACCTTCCGTGAGTCCCCGCGAAGCGTCAGCGTGGTGGCACTGGCGGTTCGCCCGCTCGGATAGAACCAGACGCTGATGCCTTCGCTGGCTCCATCAATCGATAGGCCACGGCCTCGAAAGTCGAATCGCCTCATCGGAGCGGATTGGTCTCCCTCCCGCTCCAGACTCAGCGACCGTCCGTCTTCGTCAATGACGGCGCGGACGCGGCTGGCCTGGGTTATGGCCAGAGTCCGCGCCGTCCGGAGCTCCCCGGCCAGCTCGGTGACCACCGCCTGTTCCCGATAGCGCGTCGCCATGGCGGCCACATCGGGAACGGCCAGCGCAACGGTCACGGCCGTCACGGCCATCACCATGGTCAGTTCCATCAGGCTGTACCCATTCTGGTTCATTGCTTCTTCTCCCTGTTGGGCCTTGAATCCGTCAAATCGGCTCTGGCAGCCGCCTCGCAGGTATTCCAAGAGCCGTGCCTGATCGTCGGCATCGGGATTCCCGAGAGACGCCTCGACAGATTGGTAGCCTAAGTGTTGTGAATTGCTCTGAAATATCGAAAGGCCGAAGGTCGTTCCATGCAGACCGGTGAGGAATCAAGACATCCAGTGCAAGGAACGATCACCGAAGTGAGAGCAGAATGGATACAGTGCCAAGACAAACAGATACAGCACGAAAGGGGGGATCTTAGGGCAGGGGGCCGAGCAGCCCCCAATACCAGTCAAACAGCCGTTGATGGAAGAAGAGTGAGACGAGAGCCCCGAGAGCCAGAAACGGCCCAAACGGAATATATTGATCACGCCTGAGGATCTTGAGCCCGATGAGACTGAGTCCCACAATGGACCCCGTCAATGCTCCAATCATCATCGTCAGCAGGACCGGTCGCCAGCCTAAAAAGGCTCCGACCATTGCCAGCAGCTTGATATCCCCACCTCCCATCCCTTCCTTGCCAAACAGGTAGGGACTGAGCCAGGCAAGCACCCACAGCACTCCCCCGCCAACCACTATCCCGAGCAGGCTGTTGATCCATCCGACGGGCAGGATGGTGACGGCGCTGACCAGTCCAATCAGGATGCCGGGCAAGGTGACCACGTCGGGGATGATGGTATGCGAGAGGTCCGTACCGGTAATGACGATCAAAGAGGAGAAGAGCGCCGCATAGACGGCGGCAGCGGGCGTCCAACCGAACTGCCAGACGATAACCAGATACCCGAGTCCGTTGGCCAACTCCACCAGGGGATAGTGCCAGGCAATGGGCCGACGGCAATTCCGGCAGCGCCCGCCCAGCCATAAGAAGCCGACCACCGGAATGTTGTCGTAGGCGGCAATGGGCTGCGCGCAGGCGGGGCAATGCGAGGCGGGCCACACGATCGATTCATGGCGGGGCAATCGATAGATACAGACGTTGAGAAAACTACCGATCACCAGCCCAAAGACGAAAACTACTATTAGTAGAGGGTCCATCTTCCTAGCCCACTACGAATCCATCACAGCCCCATCTTCCGCTCATCGGTCAATTATTTTATCTAAGGTATTGAAAATCATCGTCCAAATCTGAAATACTCCCATTTTGTCATCGTTTGGCCTACAGACCTATCACCCACATGGCGGATCTTAAGGAGACCTAATTATGGCAAAATCCACGAGCGCCAGACCGAGACCCAAACGTATTACCAGCGCCGTGAGTTTACCGCCGCGGAAGAAGAGGCCCGAGGCGCTGACCAGCCGGGAGATGGAAATCCTTCAACTCATTTGGTCCGGATTCAAAAACAAGGAAATTGCGCAGCGGTTGCGAATCAGCGTTAAGACGGTTGAGGCCCATCGGGCGAACATGATGAAGAAGATCCGCGTCTCCAACACGGCCCAACTCATCAAGGCCGCCATCCAGGACGGGATGATCAAGGTACGCTAGGCCCTGCCTGGGGCGGAGCCGCCCTCCGCTGCCGCACGACCTCGAAGCAGACCAGCGTCGCGGCTGCGGAGGCGTTCAGCGAGTTGATCCGCCCCGACATCGGAATCCGCACCCGTTCATCGCAGCGCTCGAGGACGCTCTTGCGGACGCCTATTCCTTCCCCACCGACCACCAGCGCCACCGGCCCACGATAGTCCGGCGCGGTATAGAGTCTCTCGCCGGACGGGTCCAACCCATAGACCCATAGGCCTGCTTCCTTGAAGGCCCCCAGCAGGCGGTTGATATTGGTTGTTTGGGCCACCTTGATGTGCTCGACCGCGCCGGCCGACGCTTTCTCCACCGTTCCCGTGAGCCCAACAGCACGCCGATCCGGAATGACGACCCCGTGAACCCCTGCCGCCTCGGCGCTTCGCAGAATGGCGCCGAAATTCTGCGGATCTTGAACGCCGTCGAGCACCACGATGAAGGCCGGCTCCCGCCGCGACCTGGCCACGGCGAGGATTTCCTCAGGTTCCGCATAGGTCCTGGCAGCGGTACAGGCCACCACTCCTTGGTGACGACCGCCGAGCGCCAATCGATCCAGCGCCGCCCTCGGTTCGACATGGACCGGAATATGCCGGATGCGCGCGAGGCGCACCAGTTCCTGAAACTGGCCGTGCAGACTGACGACCTGAAGACGGATGAACGGGCGCCCGGCGCGGAGCGCCTCCTTCACGGCATGGAGACCATAGATGATCTCGGGCCGGTCAGCGCTTCCAGCGGCTGGTGCCATCGGGCCGGTCCTCGATCGTGATGCCCTGTGAGGCGAGGCGTTGTCTGATCTCGTCGGCTTTTTTGAAATCTCGGCGGCGCCTGGCTTCGTTGCGCTCATCGATCTGCTTCTGGATCTCGGCTTCGTTTAAGACCACCGATGTCTCGTCCATGGCGGACACATGATCGGAGGCACGGGCTTTGAGCACAGGATTGAACTGCCACCGGTCCAATTGAAAGAGCCCCAATACATCACCGAGCCTGGCAAATTCCTGCCGCGCCGCTTGCCGTCCCTCAACCGATAGGCCGTCGGCCATCAGCTTGTTCACTTCATTCCGGAGTTTCTGCATTTCGGCCAGCGCCGCCGGCGTGTTGAGATCATCGTCCATCGCCTGGGAAAACCCAAGGTGGGCCTGCTCCAACACTGCGCGCAGCGACGTGTCGCCCTGCCCCTTCACTCTGTCAGCTTCACCCAAGCGATAAAACAAATCATAGAACCCGTTCAAGGCGTTCTTGGCTTCGGTCAAGCTCTGATCCGAAAAGTCGAGCGGGCTGCGATAGTGCGTCGCCAACAGGAAATAGCGCAGCATCTCCCCCGTCACCTCTTCCGGCCAGTCGGACTTCTCGAAAATTTCCCGGATCGTGAAGAAGTTGCCCAGCGACTTGGACATCTTCTCCTGATTGATCTGCACAAACCCGTTATGGACCCAGTAACGCGCAAAATCCTTTCCCGTTGATCCGGAGGATTGAGCCATTTCGTTTTCATGGTGAGGGAAGATGAGATCCATTCCTCCTCCATGGATATCGAACGTGCCCCCGAGATGCTTCATCGACATGGCGGAACACTCGATGTGCCAGCCGGGGCGCCCCTGCCCCCACGGACTCTGCCACCAGGGCTCTCCCGGTTTGCTGCTCTTCCACAGGGCAAAGTCCATCGGATGGCGCTTCCGTTCGTCCACCTCCACGCGGGCACCCGCTTGTAGCTCGGCGAGCTTTCGTTTGGACAGGCGGCCATAGTCCGGATAGCGCTCCACCGAGAAATACACGTCTCCGTTCACCCGATAGGCCAGGCCCTTCGCCATCAACGTCTCGATCAAGGCGATGATGTCGGCCATGTGCTCCGTGGCCCTGGGCTCTTTCCAAGCCCGCCGGACCCCGAGCCGTCCCATATCCTCATAGTATGCCGCAATGTACTTCGCGGTCACCGCGTCGCAACTCACGCCCTGCTCATTTGCTCGTTGGATGATTTTGTCGTCGACATCTGTGAAGTTCTTCACGAACTCGACGGAGAGACCGGAATATTCCAGGTACCGCCGCAGGACATCGAACACCAACGCGCTGCGCGCATGGCCCAGATGACAATAGTCGTACACCGTGACGCCGCAGACGTACATCCGCACGACTCCCGGCACAAGAGGTTCGAACACGTCTTTCCGTCCGGACAGCGTGTTGGAGAGCTTCAACATGACGGCGGTTTCGCATCGGCGCCCTGTCCGCGGGCCGGCCAGTGCGACCAGAGAAAATACGCCGCGGCGGCCGCCAGGCAGAGGCCGATGACGACATCGATATAATGGAAATGCTCACGCAGATCCGCCCAGTGCTCGCCCATCACGACGCCGATGTAGGCCAACAGAAAACACCAGGGCAGCGCGCCGATGAACGTGAAGACCACGAAACGCCAAAACGGCATCCGGGCGATCCCCGCCGGCAGGGAAATAAACGTGCGGATCACTGGCAGCATCCGGCTGATCAACACCGCCGCCTCGCCGTACCTGGCAAACCACCGGTCCGCCTGTTCAAGATCCTGCGACCGAATCAATGCGTACCGGCCATACCGTTCCACAATCGGCCGCCCGCCGAGAAGGCCGACATAGTAGGCCAGCGCCGAGCCGATGACGTTCCCGATCGTCCCGGCCAGCGTCACCCCCCAGAGCGAAAATCGGCCGTCCAGGACCAGATAGCCGGCGAACGGCATGATGATCTCGCTGGGCAGGGGAATACAGGCGCTTTCGATCGCCATCGTGACGACGATGCCCGCGTATCCCAACGCGGAAATCGTCGCGATGATGAAGCGACTCAACTCCGCCACGACCGCTTCGATCAATTGACCAATCATCGTGTCCTCACCGGCGTCCCGCCGCGGACCGCTCGCGATCCCTGCGAAGAGCCCAATCGGCGAAAGTGGTCCCACTGCTGCAACGCTTCAAGCGCTTCCTCGTTGGTCATATCCAAATGCAGCGGCGTGACGGACACGAACCCCCGCCGAAGCGCGGCGTAATCCGAATCGGCCTGCTTGGTCCAGGTAATCCGCGTTCCCGCGATCCAATAGTATTTCCTGCCGCGCGGGTCGGTCTTCTCGATAATCGGATTCTCGAAGCGCCGCCGGCTGAGCCTGGTTACGCGGATGCCCTTGATCCCGGCCCGCGGGCGATTGGGGACGTTGACGTTCAGCAAGGTGCCCGGCGGCAGGCCGTGCCGCAACACGGCCCGCGCCACAACAAGCGCATAGTCGGCGGCCGCCTCAAAGAAAAACCGGTCACGGCCGTCCTGAGACACCGCAATCGACGGAATGCCCAGAATCGCCCCTTCCAACGCGGCGGAAACCGTCCCGGAATAGGTCACGTCGTCCCCCAGGTTCACGCCGCGATTCACCCCCGAGACCACGAGCGTGGGCGGGCGGCGCAAGACGTGCTTGACGGCGAGATTCACACAGTCGGTGGGCGTCCCGTTGACCGCAAACCACCGGGGCTTGACCGGCGTCAACCGAAGCGGTTTATGGAGCGTCAAGGCATGCCCCACGGCAGTGCGCTCCCGATCCGGGGCGATGACCCAGACGGTGCCGAGGCGCGCCAGCTTGCGGGCCAGCGCCTGGATGCCCGACGATCCGATCCCGTCGTCATTGGTCACCAAAATGGTCATCATACCCCGTCCATCTGGCGTAGGCACAAAAAAAGCTGCCTGCGGCAGCTTCCCGGACTCATGGCTCTGCTCTTCCCAATCAGAAAAAATGGTCGGGGCGGCGGGATTTGAACCCACGACCCCTCGCACCCCAAGCGAGTGCGCTACCGGGCTGCGCCACGCCCCGACCCTATGTTCCGATGACCGATCTTCTCACGCACGCGACATCCGTGGGAGGCTCTGTCCGGCTCTAGCTCCCGTCCGATTTGGAATGGGCCTCCAGCAACCGCAGGATGGCCTGCAGATCGCCTTTCAACCGCGTGGCGATTTCCCGCGGCGTCCGCTTGCCCGGGGTGTGCCGTCCCTTTCGAGTCCAATACCGTTTCACGCCGGCGATCGTATGGCCTTCCTCGTACAACATCCGTTTGATCTCAAGGACGGTGTCAATATCCCGCTGCTCATACAACCGTTGGTTGCCGCGGCTTTTCTTCGGCTTGAGAAAACTGAACTCCGACTCCCAGAACCGTAACACATACGCGGGCAATTTGACGATATCGCTGACCTCGCCGATTTTGTAGAAGATTTTGGTGCCCAGTCTGGGGCTGCCCGACGTCAGCGTTCGGCGTGTCGCTGGGAGTGCCGTTCTCAATTCCACTAGGAGTTCACGTATTTTTTGAACACTTGACTGGGCCGGAAGGTGACGACGCGACGGGGCGTAATGCCAATCTCTTCGCCGGTCCGCGGATTCCGCCCTTTCCGCGGCCCTTTGCTTCGCACGATGAAGTTGCCAAATCCCGCGATCTTGACCGATTCGCCCTTTTGAAGCACCGACTTCAACAAATTCAGGATGAGTTCGACAATGTCGGCCGCGTCATTCTTCGGGATGCCGACCTGTTTGAAGATCTCGTTCGCAATATCGGATTTTCTCATGCGACCTCCGGCAGCCGGTTCTGGGTCATCTCACAGGAACGCGATACGCAGGATGGAATCAAGCCAGAGAAGACTGATATGAATTCTGCATAAGTTACGCGAGGTTACCAAGTCTGTCAAGCTGTCATTCCGCACCCTGCCTATCCGGGATCTGAAGGTGGTCGATCCCGCCGCAGCAGTTTGTATTCGATCCCGTCGGCGAGCGCCTGCCAACTGGCCTCCATGATGTTCTCGGACACCCCCACCGTCCCCCACTTCTCTTTGTGATCGCCCGACTCGATGAGCACCCGCACCTTGGCGTCGGTCCCTTGGCTCGCGGTCAGGACTCGGACCTTGTAGTCCAACAGGCGTACTTCCCGCAGCTCCGGGTAGAACTTCTCCAGGGCCTTTCTCAAGGCATGATCCAGCGCGTTGACCGGCCCCTTGCCGATCGCCGCCGTATGTTCGATGTCCTGTCCGACCTGGACCATCACGGTAGCCTCGGACCGCGGCCCCTGGTCGCCCTCGCTCTGTTCGACGATCACGCGGAATCCCAACAGTCGAAAGGAAGGCTTATGGGTGCCCAGCGCGGTCCGCACCAGCAATTCAAACGAGCCTTCCGCCCCTTCGTATTGATAGCCGGCGTTTTCGCGATCCTTGAGGATGGCGACCAATTCCGGCACCTTCGCGTGATCGCGATCCAATGAGATGCCGAAGGCTTCCGCCTTGGCCAGTAGCCCGCTCCGCCCCCCATAGTCCGACACCAGGAACCGTTGCCGATTGCCCACCGACTCCGGGCGCACATGCTCGTAGGTCGCCGGATTCTTCTGGACGGCGTGGATATGCACGCCGCCCTTGTGGGCAAAGGCGGCATCGCCGACATAGGGCTGGTGTTTGTCCGGGATCAGGTTCGCAATCTCCGCGACAAAATGCGAGACCTCCCGCAACCGGCTCATCCCCTCCCCGAGCACCGGTTGACGCATCTTCAATTGCAGATTCGGCAGGATCGAACAGAGGTTGGCGTTGCCGCAGCGTTCGCCGATGCCGTTGATCGTCCCCTGGACCTGCCGCACGCCGGTCTCCAGCGCCATGATGGAATTCGCCACCGCCATCTCGCAGTCATTGTGCGCGTGAATGCCCAGGGGCACATCGAGGGTCTGCCGGACGCTGCGGCAGATGTCCCGGACTTCCCAGGGCATGGTCCCGCCGTTGGTGTCACAGAGAATGATCCGTTGGGCCCCCGCCTCAACCGCCCGCCGAAGGGTGGCCAGGGCATAGTCGGGGTCCATCTTATACCCGTCGAAGAAATGTTCCGCATCGTAGAAGACCTGCCGTCCTTTCGAACGCAGGTACTCGATCGAGTCGCCGATCAACTCGAGATTTTTCGACAGCGAAATCCCCAGTGCATCCGTCACGTGCAAGGGCCAGCTTTTGCCGAAGATCGTGATCGTGCCGGTCTCCGCCGCCAACAGCGCCTGGATGTTCGGGTCCTTCTTGACCGAGTTGCTGGCTTTCCTGGTCGACCCGAACGCGACGACGGTCGCATGTTTCAAAGGCACGGTCTTGACCTGGCGGAAGAACTCGATATCCTTGGGATTGGCGCCGGGCCAGCCGCCCTCGATGAAATCCACGCCCAGCTCATCCAACTTTTGCGCGACCAGCACCTTGTCGTCGGCTGAAAAACTCACGTCCTCGGACTGGGCGCCGTCCCGGAGCGTCGTGTCGTAAATCTCAAAGCTCGACCGAGACCGCGCTGTCTCCGCGGCCAGCTTCAAGGGCTGCACATGATCGGTTCGTCGTCGTGATGAGCGGGCCATAATCGTGGCTCAGTGTACCCTGCGGAAGAGGCCGCCTGCCAGGCCTCTCCGGATTCTTCAGGCTCCGACGCGCGCCGCGTCCAGCCCGAAGGCGGAGTGCAGGGCGCGCATCGCCAACTCCATGTACTTTTCCTCGACGACGCAGGAAATCTTGATCTCCGATGTGCTGATCATCATGATGTTGATCCCTTCGCGGGACAGCACCTCGAACATTTTAGCCGCCACGCCGGAATGGGAGCGCATGCCTACCCCCACCAGCGAAACCTTTGCCATTGCTTCCGTCACCGCGACGGATTTGGCGTCGATCTCCTTGGCGATCCGCTGGACCAGATCGACGGCCTTGGCCAGGTCCGCGCGTGGGACGGTGAAGGAGATGTCCGTCAGGGAGCCCTGGCTCACGTTCTGGATGATCATATCGACCACGATGTTGGCCTGTGCCACAGGTCCAAAGATCTTCGCCGCGATCCCAGGACGGTCCGGCACCCCGACGATCGTGAGCTTGGCTTGATGGCGGTCTCCGCTCACTCCCGAGACCATGACCCGTTCCATATCCTCGTCTTCACGTGTCACGAGCGTCCCCTTTCCCTCTATAAAGCTCGACTGGACTTCGACGGGCACGTTGAATTTGGCGGCGAACTCGACCGATCGGCTCTGAAGCACTTTCGCGCCCAGGCTTGCCAATTCCAGCATCTCTTCATAAGAAACCCGATCCAGCCGCCTGGCGGCCGGCACGACATTGGGGTCGGCCGTGTAGACGCCGTCGACGTCGGTAAAAATAATGCATCGGTCGGCCTTGAGCGCCCCGGCCAGCGCCACAGCCGTCAAGTCCGACCCTCCGCGGCCCAGCGTTGTCACGTCGGATCGCGCATTGATCCCCTGAAACCCCGCCACGATGGGAATGACCCCCTCCGCGATGGCCTCCTTGATCCGCTCGGCCGTCACCCTCGTGATGCGCGCCTTGGTGTGGGAACTGTCCGTCATGATCCCGACCTGTCTCCCCGTAAACGAGCGGGCATTGATCCCCCGCCCCTGTAGCTCCATGGCGAGCAGCGCGATCGTGACGCGCTCTCCGGTCGAGAGCAACACGTCCAGCTCCCGCTCGTCCGGATGGGCGGTCACCTCCCTGGCGAGACGGATCAGCCGATCGGTCTCTCCGCTCATGGCGGACAGCACGACGACCACATCGTGTCCCTCGCCCTTGGCCTTCGCCACCCGGTCCGCCACGCGATGGATCCGTTCCACGGTGCCCACCGACGTGCCGCCATATTTGTGCACGAGCAGCGCCATAGTGGCTACCGTTTCAACAGCCGCGCGAGCAGTCGCAACCCATCGCGCGGAGGCGCGCCCGGTTGGGTCGCGTGGGTTTCGTCAAATCCGACGCCCGCCGACCCCTCACCCTGTTGCGACGTATCGAGTAGGGCTGCAAGCGCCTGATAGCTCGGAGGCTTCTGTTCGGTCAATTGCTCCGACTGGTCGCAGACTACGAGCAGACGGGACGGCCCGTTCTGCGTCAGTTCCTCCAGTAGCGGCCCAACCAGATCCTGATCAAATGCCGACACCGCCTTGGCCTTGCCCTGCTCATCCGAATCCGGCGAGGCCAGATCGGCCAAGCTCACGTGGAGATAGACCAAGTCTTTCCGTGACAATTCCGCCAGGGCGCGTTGCCGGAGAAGCGGCAAGCCAGCCGGGCCTTCCTGCGCCCCATCCACATCCACCGCCTCGAATCCCGCGCAAATGCCCAATCCGCGATGAAGGGTGCTCAACGCGACCATCGAACCGGTGATCCCGAACCGTTCCGTGACCGGAGGCCACAGGGGAGCGCGCCCCTGCCCCCACAACCAGAGGCAGTTGGCGGTCTTCAAGCCGGCGTCGCGCCGATCCAGATTGACGGGATGGTCGCGCAGAATAATCATCGAAGCGTCCATCAGCTTGCGCAGAATATCCGCTCCATCCCCGGTCGGCAGATACTCCCCGATCTGATGTCCCTCCACGGCCTTGGGATTGTGGCAGACGGCCCGGGCCTTGCCATTGACCCAGACCATGAAATGTTCGTGGCGGTCGCCGGGATAAAACTGGATCGTCTCGGACCCCACCTGTTCATTGAGGGCATCGATCAGTTCGCGCGCCTCATCGGTTTCGATTCCACCCGCTCTGGCGTCCTCCAGCACCGCCTGCGGACTCAGTTTCTTGGGATCGGCGGAGGCGGCTCGGCTGGCCTGGGGCTGGTCGGCCCGCATCGTGACCAGGTTGCATCGGTAGACGACATCCTGTTCCCCCACTGTGATGCCGAGGCCTGCGGCTTCCAGCGGCGCCGGTCCCGTCGAGTATTTGTGCGGATCGTATCCAAGAATTGTCAGCCCGGTCAGCTCGCCGGTCGGCGCCATCCCTTCGGACGGAATCGCCGCCCATCCGAATTCACCACAGCGCGCAATGCGATCGAGATTGGGCGTCTTGGCCACCTCGAGCACCGATTTCCCCGCTAATCCCGGCTGAGGTCCGTCCGCAAACCCTTCTGCGTGGAGTATCAGATATTTCATAGGCTGTGATCCGCCGTCCTTCACAACCGGAGCAACCGCGCAACCTCCTCACGGTTGGCCTTGACCGTCACCGGCTGAACGGACACACCCATGGCGGTATCCGGGTCCTTGAGCCCATGGCCCGTGAGCGTGCAAACCACCACCGCTCCCTCCGGCAGCGCCTTGTTCCGCCACAATTTGGCCACGCCGGCCACAGAGGCGGCCGAGGCCGGCTCGCAGAAGACTCCCTCTTCGCGGGCCACCAGTTTATAGGCGTCCAGAATCTCTTCATCGGTCACCATGTCGATCAAGCCGGAGGACTCCTCCACCGCCGCCAACGCTCCCTGCCAACTGGCCGGGTTGCCGATCCGGATGGCCGTGGCGATCGTCTGCGGCTGCTCAACGATATGGCCGAGCACGATCGGCGCCGCGCCCGCTGCTTGAAATCCGACCATGCGCGGGCGTCGCGTCGTTTGTCCCGCGCGGTGATACTCGCAATAGCCGCGCCAGTAGGCCGTGATGTTTCCCGCATTGCCCACCGGCAACGCATGGATCGTCGGAGGCTCCCCCAACTGATCACAGACCTCCATGGCCGCGGTCTTTTGGCCCTCGATCCGGAACGGATTGATGGAATTGACCAGTTCGATCGGCTGCGTCGCCGCCAACTCCTTCACGATCGTCAAGGCCTGATCAAAATTCCCTTCGATTTGGATCACGACCGCGTGGTGCATCATCGCTTGAGACAACTTGCCCAGCGCGATCTTCCCGGCCGGAATGAGCACATAGACAGCAAGGCCGGCGCGCGCGCCATAGGCCGACGCGGAGGCCGACGTGTTGCCGGTGGAGGCGCAGATCACCGCTTTGGAGCCGGCCTCGACCGCCTTGGAGATCGCCAAGGTCATGCCGCGATCCTTGAACGATCCCGTGGGATTGGCCCCTTCGAACTTCAGATAGAGGCGGGCGCCGGGAGCCACTCGCGCGGCCAATCGGCCGGCTTCGATAAGCGGAGTATTCCCTTCTCCCAACGTGATCACGGGGGTGCGGTCCGTGACAGGAAGGAATTTACGGTATTCTTCGATCAGGCCGCGCCAGCGAGGCATGTCCGTCAGGCTTTCATCCGTGGAACAGGTCGAGAGACGGGTTTCCTATTCGTCCGGACCTTCAACGCGGATCAACATCGGCGGCTCCGACACGAACGACATCCGTCCGATCTTGCGCAACGCGGTTTGCACGGACCGCTCGGCGGCCTGGTGCGTCCGGATGACCACCGGGACCGTTTGTCCCTCTTTCCGCCCCTGTTGCAGAACGGAGGAGATGCTAATGCCATGTTGGCCAAGCACCCCCGCAATCTGCGACAAGACGCCGGGGCGATCCACGACCATGAACCGCAGATAATAAAGGGATTCAATGTCGGCCATGGGCCGCACGCGAAGCGGACGCCGCTGGTCCGGCTGGAAGGACGCGGCAGGCACGCGCCCGACGCCGCCCGTCACAAGGTTGCGCGCAATGGAGAGAATGTCGCTGACGACCGCGCTCCCGGTCGGCATGGAACCGGCCCCTTGTCCATGGAGCATCACGTCGCCAACCGCATCGCCGACCACTTGAATGGCATTGTAGACGCCGTGCACCTGCGCGATCGGGGACGAAACTGGAATCATGGTCGGGTGCACTCGCGCTTCAATCTCTCCTTCCATCAATTTGGCGATGCCGAGCAACTTGATGACGTACCCGAATTCTTTCGCATAGGCGATGTCGAGCGGCGTCAGCTTCGTGATGCCTTCCGTGTAAATATCTTTGACGTCGACCGGCGTCCCATAGGCCAGGCTCACCATGATCGCGAGCTTGTGGACGGAATCGATCCCCTCCACATCGAACGTCGGGTCCGCCTCCGCGTAGCCGGCCCGCTTGGACTCCTCCAGCACCTCTTCGAAGGCCAGTCCTTCCTGGGTCATCCGGGTGAGGATGTAATTCGAGGTGCCGTTGATGATGCCGTAGATCGACAGGATGCGATTGGCCGCCAACCCCTCGGTCAGCGCGCGGATAATGGGAATGCCTCCGCCCACGCTGGCCTCGAAGGCCAAATCCACCTTCTGGCGGCTGGCCGCTTGGTACAGCTCTTCCCCATGAACGGCCAGCAAGGCCTTATTCGCGGTGACCACCTGCTTGCCCTTAGCGATGGCTTCGAGAATGAGGTGCTTCGCGACCTCGTAGCCTCCGATCAACTCGACCACGATATCGACGTCAGGATCGTCCAACACCTGGCGGCTGTCCTGCGTCAACATTCCCGCAGGGAGCGACAGGCCTCGGTCCCGCGCCACATCCAGGTCCGCAATCCGGATCAGTTCCACCGGCACGCCGACGCGGCGGCGGATCAAGCCCGCGTTGTCCAGCAGAATTCTGGCTACGCCGGTCCCGACCGTGCCGAATCCAACGATGCCGACTCCCACCCGCGACTTCACGGCTCAGGCCCTTCCAGCTTCAACGCCCGCTTGATCCCCCGCACCGCTTGCCTGGTCCGGTGCTCATTCTCGACCAGCGCAAACCGGACGTATTCGTCCCCGCCCTCCCCGAAGCCGATGCCGGGCGAAACGGCGACCTTCGCCTCGCGCAACAACAGCTTGGAAAATTCCAGCGATCCCATGGCGCGATAGGCCGGAGGAATGCGGGCCCAGACGAACATGGTGGCCCGTGGCAGATCGACCGCCCATCCAATTCGGTTCAGCCCGTTCACCAGCACATTGCGCCGCTTTTGATAGCGTTGGACCGTTTCTTTGACGCACTCCTGCGGACCGTTGAGCGCGATGATGCTCGCGATCTGCAACGGCTGAAAGATCCCGTAATCCAAGTAGCTCTTGATCTTGCCTAACGCCCCGACGATCTCCCGATTCCCCACGCAGAACCCCACGCGCCAGCCCGGCATGTTGTAGCTCTTGGACAGGGTGTAAAACTCCACCCCTACGTCCTTGGCCTCGGGAATTTGCAACAAGCTGGGCGCCTTGTACCCGTCGAATACGATATCCGCGTAGGCCAGGTCATGAATCACGATCAGATTGTGCTCCTTGGCGAACACGACGATCTTTTTAAAAAACTCCAGGTCCACGACCGCGGTCGTCGGATTGTGCGGAAAGTTGATGACCAGCACCTTGGGTCGCGGCAGCGTTTGCTTATAGGCCTGCAACAGATCCGAGAAAAAGTCGCTGTCCGGACGGAGAGGAACGCCGCGCACTTCGCCGCCTGCAATGATCACGCTGTACATGTGAATGGGATAGGTCGGGGTCGGGGTCAGGACGACGTCGCCCGGCCCCAGCATAGCCAGCGCCAGGTGCGCGATCCCTTCCTTGGACCCGATCGTGACGATCGCCTCCGTCTCGGGGTCCAGCTCGACGTCGTAGTTTCGCCGGTACCAGGCCGTGATCGCATGGCGGAGCTTGGTGATGCCGCGGGACGCCGAGTAGCGATGGTTGGTCCCCTTTCGCGAGGCCTCGATCATCTTCTCGACGATATGCGCGGGCGTCGGTTGGTCCGGATTGCCCATGCCGAAGTCGATGATGTCTTCCCCGCGGCGCCGGGCCTCCTGCTTGAGGGTTTGGACCTGAGCAAAGACGTAGGGAGGTAATCGCTTGAGACGAGGAAAACTATCGAACATGGTGATGCCGTTTCAATGCCCTCATGTTGCTGGCCCGAATGGAATGTGAAGGGGTCATTCTAGAGAACCCGCGGGATATAGTCAATTTTCACAAGACCTTACACTGCGGCTCCCGTCGGATACCCGGCCCGCTCAGTTCGATGTAATCGGGGGCCGCCTGCTTGCCGGGAGGGGGTATCTCTATGCCATAATGCGCCCGCTTCTCAATAGGCTCTCACGGCTGCCGTGAAGTCCTTCCGAAGGCCTTTCCAACCTGAGAATCCCAGGAGGTGTTGTGGCACGGTTAGGGGTCAATGTCGATCATGTGGCAACGCTCCGTCAAGCGCGCGGGGGCAGCGAACCGGATCCGATTGAAGCGGCAGTGCTGGCCGAGCTGGCCGGCGCCGACGGCATCGTGGTGCATCTGCGGGAGGATCGGCGCCATATCCAGGACCGTGATCTGACCCTCCTCAGAGAGATCATCAAGACGAAACTGGACCTTGAGATGGCGGCGGACGACACGATCGCCAAGATCGCCCTCAGCGTGAAACCCCACTTGGTCACCCTGGTCCCCGAGCGCCGGCAGGAACTCACCACTGAGGGAGGGCTGGATGTCGTCGGTCAGCGTGATCGGGTGGAGAAGATCATCCAGCTTCTTCACGAAGGCGGCATCCCCGTCAGCCTCTTCATCGAACCAGATCTCAACCAGGTCAAAATGGCCCATAAGATCGCGGCGGATTATGTCGAGTTGCATACAGGGCGGTACGCCAACGCCAAGCGAGCCAAGGAGGAGCAGGCGGAATTCGAAGTCCTGGCTCAGGCGGCCAAGCTGGCCTACAAGCTGGGGTTGGGGGTCAATGCCGGCCATGGGCTCAACTACCGCAATGTCGGCCGCCTCCGGCAGATCCCGGAGATTGTGGAATACAACATCGGGCACAGCATCGTGGCGAGAGCCCTGATGGTCGGGTTGGACCGGGCCGTCCGTGAGATGAAGGAACTCGTGCGCTGACGACCGCCGGATCCCGGCGGCCTGCCGCTTTTCATACCGACCGAGCACCGCTCATCTCGCCCATGATCGTGATGACCAGGCGATCCGGCTTCCCTTTCATCTTCTGTCTCATGACACACGGCGCGACAGATTCTGCCAGCCATCATGGGCTGGCCCATGATCACACAGGCTTCGCATGAAACTCGTCACTGCGGCACAGATGCAGGAACTTGATCGGCGAACCATCCGCGAGGCCGGCATCCCCAGCCTGACCCTCATGGAACATGCCGGCACCGCCGTCGTGGAAGCCATGGCTTCTCGGTACGGTGACCTCGCCAGAACGCGCGTCGCGATCGTCTGCGGCAAGGGGCACAATGGAGGCGACGGGTTGGTGGTGGCGCGGCTCTTGTCGAAACGGCGGGCACAGGTCCAGGTCTTTCTGTTGCACCATGTTTCGGACCTGGCGGCCGACAGTCGAACCATGTATCGCCGCTTCGTTCGATCTGCTGGCGGCAAACCCGTCGTGGCCGGCGCCGCTCCGGAACAACTGGCTAAGGGTTTAGCGGCGTCCGATCTGGTCGTGGACGCGCTGCTGGGCACGGGGCTGTCCGCCCCTGTGACCGGAGCCTACGCTGCTGCCATCGACCTCATGAATCGAGCCGGCCATCCGATCATCGCCGTCGATCTTCCCTCCGGCCTCCAGACGGACACAGGCGAGGTCCTGGGCCAGGCCGTGCGGGCCGACCTCACTGTCACCTTCGGTTTGCCCAAGCTTGGCCTCTACCTGAATGAGGGAATCGATCATGCCGGAGAAGTCACGGTCGCCGATATCGGCATCCCCATCGACTATGCCGAGGCCGTAGATTCTCCCCTGTCTCTGTTGACCCCCGAGGAGATCGCCCGGCTCCTGCCGGCTCGAAAACCCTCCGCGCACAAGGGCACGTTCGGCCATGTGGGCATTATCGCCGGATCGCCCGGCAAGACCGGTGCCGCCGCCATGGCGGCCAGGGCGGCACTCCGGACAGGGGCCGGATTGGTCACGGTCGCGACACCCAGAGGCGTGAACGACGTCCTGGAGGGCAAACTCCTCGAAGCCATGACTTACCCGGTGCCGGATACGGCCGACCACACGTTCGGCCTGAAAGCGCTGGACCTCCTGTCAGCTTTTGCCGCCGCTCGAACCTCGGTGGCGATCGGGCCGGGTATTTCCACGCAACCGGAGACCGTCGAGTTGGTCCACCGGCTGCTCGCCCAGATCGAACGGCCCTGCGTGCTCGACGCCGACGCCTTGAACGCCGTGGCCGATCGTCCGGAATCGCTCGCCCGCTGCCGAGCCTCGCTGATTCTCACGCCCCATTCGGGAGAGATGGCGCGGTTGGTGAAAGCCGACAGCGGGCAGGCGGTCAATCGCGATCGCCTTGCGGTGGCGTCATCCTTCGTCGCGGTGCATCGGACCATCGTGGTGTTGAAGGGCGCGCGAACGCTTCTGGCCCATCCGGATGGCCGGCTTGCGATCTGCCCGACGGGCAACCCCGGTCTCGCCACCGGCGGCACGGGCGACGTGCTGACCGGCATGATCGCATCGCTGTTGGCCCAGGGTCTGCCTCCTTGGGACGCGGCCTGTTCGGCAACATACTTACATGGTCTGGCCGGAGACCTCGCCGCGCAGGCGCACGGACAGGCGGGCATGATCGCCGGCGACGTGATCGATCAGATTCCCTATGCCATCGGCCAACTCTCGCACCGCCAATAAACCGGACAGGTCGGATCGCCGGTCCGGCGCGCCCGCGGCTTCGGCGAAGCAGGCTCCGCATTGGACCAGACTGTCCCGTTCGCCGGAAGAGACGGCCCGCATTGGCGAACGGTTAGCCGCCTGCCTCGTCCCCGGAACGGTGCTGGCGCTCACCGGGGACCTGGGAGCCGGCAAGACGACCTTCATCCGCGGACTTGCTTCGGGACTCGGCGCCGATCGGCAGGACGTCTGCAGCCCGACGTTTATCTTCATCCAGGAGTATCGCGGGCGGCTTCCTCTCGCCCATGCCGATCTGTACCGGCTCGCCTCGCCGGACGAGCTTGACCACTTGGGGTGGGCCGACTATCTTGACGGCGATTGGGTGGTCGCGGTCGAATGGCCGGAACAGGCCGGCTCCAAATTACCGGTCGACCGCGTGGACATCACGATCACCCACCGGACCAAGCGCGCGCGTCTCATCACCTGTCGGGCGACCGGCCCGCAGTCACGACGGATCCTCGGCCGGCTGGCCGCCGGTCGAACCGCCTCGGCGCTCCGGACGAGGCACCGCCCCCTCTCCCGTTTGTAGGAGATCTGTTCTGATGATCCGCCTGATCCTAGTCGGCCTGCTGCTGCTGCTGATGCTCGCCTTTTTCCTCCAAAATCAAGAACAGGAAGTCACGTTGCATTACCTGTTCGGGCTCCGCTCCGGTTCGACCCCGATCTACAAACCGATCCTGTCGGCCTTTGCGGCCGGCGTGCTCGTTGCCGGCATCCTCCTGTTCCCCGCCTGGATTCAGGGCCGCGTCGAACTGCGCCGCAAGACCAAAGCCCTGCAAGAGGCGGAAGCGGATCTCGAGCGGCTCCGTTCCTCTCTCGGACAAGCGCTGCGCCAACCGGCGCCCTCCGGCCATCCCATGGAGAGCGAGCACCATGACCACGAATGACGCCGACTCGACGCCGCTCATGCGGCAGTATCGGGAGATCAAAGAAGCCTATCGGGACGCGATCCTCTTTTTCCGCGTCGGGGATTTTTATGAGATGTTCTATCAGGACGCGGAAGAGGCCTCCCGGTTGCTGAACATCGCGCTGACCTCGCGCGACAAGCACAGCGCCAATCCGGTGCCTCTGTGCGGCGTGCCTTATCATGCCGCGACCGCGTACATCGCCAAGCTCTTGAAGGCGGGCCGCACCATCGCCCTCTGCGATCAGGTGGAAGATCCGAAATCGGCCAAGGGATTGGTCCGGCGCGAAGTGGTCCGCCTCTATACCCCGGGGACGTTGGTCGACGCCGAGTTGGTGCCTCCGGACGAGACGGCGTACCTGGCGGCTCTCATCGCATCCGATGCGGCGGCGCCGGCTCTCCCATCGACATTCGGTCTTGCCGCCATCGACCTGTCCACCGGTGACTTCCGCCTCAGCTCGTTCGAGGGTGAGCAGGCGCTGTTGCAGCTCCAAGGCGAACTCAGCCGCCTGGAGCCAAGAGAGCTGTTGGTTCCCGATGCCGCGGATGGCGCGCTGCTGGAACCATCGAACCTTGCCCGCGGATGCCGGATCTGCGCCGTCGGTCACGAGGCGTTCGATCTTGCCGCGGCCGAATCCGCGCTTCACAAACAGTTTCCTGCATCCGAGCTCGAACGGCTGACCAAACTCGACTCTTCGGCAGGCCTCCGCGCCGCGGGCGCCATCCTGTCCTATCTTCGCAACACCCAGCGGCACGGTGACCTGCGGCACATCCGCGCGGTCATCATTCACCAGCACGGCGACGACATGCCGCTCGACCCGATGACCATCCGCAACCTCGAGTTGGTCCGCCCCCTCGCAAGCGATCGCCAAGAGGAGACGGGCAACCGACACACCCTGTTGTCCGTGATCGACCGAACGGTCACAGTCATGGGAAAGCGGTTGTTGCGCGAATGGGTGCTCCGGCCCTCCCTGCGGATCGACCGAATCACCGAACGCCTGGACGCCGTGCAGGAATTGCTCCAGCACCTGGAGACCCGCGTGGATCTGCGTTCGGCGCTTCGCGGCATGCAGGATGTGACGCGGCTCACCGGGCGCCTGGCGCTTGCGCGGGCGACTCCCCGGGACCTGTCGGTTTTGAAACAGTCGCTGGCGGTCTTGCCCGCGCTGCGGCCGTTGCTGGGCCGATGCCGGAGCACCCTGCTCGTCCGCTTGTACGCCGAGTGGGACGATGCGGCCGACTTGCACGATCTGCTGGACGGACTGCTGCTACCCGAGGTCCCGCTTTCCTCACGAGACGGAGGCATCGTCAAGGACGGCTATGACCCGACCGTCGATGCGTTGCGCGGGGCGATGCGGGACGGCAAGCAGTGGCTCCTGGAGCTGGAGGGCAGGGAACGGACGAGAACCGGCATTGACTCCCTGAAGGTCCGGTACAACCAGGTGTTCGGGTATTACATCGAGGTGACCAAGCCGAACCTGAGCCGCGTGCCCCCCGATTACATTCGCAAGCAGACGCTCGTGAACGCCGAACGGTTCATGACGGCCGAATTGAAGGAGCTGGAAGAACGCATCACGGGAGCGGACGTCAAGTTGAAGGCGTTGGAAGCCGAGTTGTTCGATCGGCTTGTTGAGCGACTCGCCGCCCAGGTCGCCCGCCTCCAAAGCATCGGCGCCAGGTTGGCCCTGGTGGATGTTCTCGCCGGACTGGCGGAGGTCGCGGCCCTTCACCGCTATGTGCGTCCGGAGGTGGACGACGGCGAGACGATCGAAATCATCGAGGGTCGCCATCCCGTGGTTGAGCGCCTCGACCTGGAAGGCGGGTTCATTCCCAACGACACTCGGCTGGATCGGGAAACGCACCGGCTCCTGATCATCACGGGCCCGAATATGGCGGGGAAGAGCACCTATCTGCGGCAAGTCGCCCTGATCGTCCTGCTGGCTCAAATAGGATCATTCGTCCCTGCGAGCCGGACGCGGATCGGCTTGGTGGATCGCGTGTTCACCCGGGTCGGCGCATCGGACAATCTCGCGGCGGGCCAGAGCACATTCATGGTCGAAATGTCGGAAACGGCTCACATCCTCCGACATGCCACCTCCCGCAGCCTTATCCTGCTCGACGAAATCGGCCGCGGCACCAGCACCTACGACGGGTTGAGCCTGGCCTGGTCGATTGCCGAATACATCCAGTCGGCCCCTCATCTTGGCGCCAGGACCCTGTTTGCGACTCACTATCATGAGATGACGCAATTGGAAGGGCTCCGCCCTGGAATTCGTAATTATCGGGTGGCGGTTCAGGAACGGGACGGGGACGTGCTGTTCTTGCGAAAAATCGTGGAAGGCGGCGCAGACCGTAGTTACGGCATTCATGTGGCGAAACTGGCCGGTCTTCCAGCGGCGATCCTCACCCGCGCGCAGGAAGTCCTCCATCAATTGGAGCAGGGAGGGCAGTCCTCAGATCGCCTGCAGAATCCGGAACCTTCCGAACGCGATCGCTCGCTTCCCGCACCCCATCCGATTTTGAGCGAGATGAAACAAATGGATCTGTTCTCGATGACCCCGCTCGAAGCCATGAACCGCTTGGCCGACCTCAAGCGCCGGCTGGACCAGGAATAGGAAGCACCCGCGCGCACACCGACTGCCTGCCGCCACCGTTCCCATGAAAACACAAAGGCGGCACCCCTTTCGGGATGCCGCCTCATACGTGCTCTCGGAAGCGATAATGAACCGCGGCTCAGTGGCCGCTGTTGTACGCAGCCGACCAAGGAGTCAGGCCGCCCACCGGCTTGCCACCCGGAATCATCACGTCATAATTCATCGGAGGAGTAACCTTCGGCGCCGTATTCAAGGTCTGTTTGGCCTTGGCGCAGCCCGCGTCGCTCTCATCCTTCCCGGCGCAATCCTTCAACCGAAGCGAGGAAATGCTCCTCGTTTTGCCGGGGGCGCCGGCGATCTCATCCAACTTCTTGATGGAGGAGATCACGCGGTGATTCTGCTCGGTTTCCTGGGCCACAAACTCCACCAACACGGTCTTGGAACCCTCCGGCACTTCCTTCGCCGCAGCCGGTCCGGCATGCGGGCGGGCCATGGACTTGATCTGTTCCCACACTTCCTTGTTGGCGGCGTAGAACTTGAGGTTCTTGCCGGGGTGCACCTTCTGCCACCACAGACCGCTTTCCGCGTTCCCGCCGAACACGGCGATGTTCAACCAGACCGCTTCATCGTACGGGTCAAGGATGATCACACGGCCCTGCAGCGTCGTGGGCTTGCTCATATCGCCCCACTCAAATCGCTCCTGGAACGATTCGATGGCGAATGCGGCCGAGGCCACCCCGACCACCAACGCCACGGCGGCCATGACGGCCACCCCTTTGGTATGAAGCTTCATAATGAGACCCTCCTTCATCCGAACAAATAGATGATATTGTGGGTACGAGCTCCTACTTGATCACTTTGAAATCGGTGATCGTGCGGCCGTCCAACGTGACTTCCATCGCGACAAGTTCCTGTGACGCCTTGATCAATCGATCCATCAACGATTTGTCTTTCACGTTCAGGCGCACGGTTTGCGCGGCATGGTACCAGCCGCTATACGGATTGTTCTTCTCGTTGCCTCCCACAAAACCCCAGGCACAGCAGGTGAACAGGGGGTCCGGCGGCTTGACCTCAAGATCGGTTGACGTCCGGCCGAACGGGGTGCCCGAAGCAGGCTCGCCGGTGTTCCAGTATTGAATCCCGAACAGGATCTCTCCGTCCGGATTGTCGGCCCATTGTGACCACACCCGGCCCTTGAGCGTCTTGACGACTTCGCCCTTCATCGCGCTGCCGCCGACGATTTTTGAGGCCGGCCCTGACGGCGCCTTCGCCGGATCATCGGCCGCAAGGACCATTCCCGAGGTGAACAGTCCTACAGCCGAGACGAGTGCAACCGCTGCTATGACGACTCCTCTCTTCATCAAAGCACCTCCTTAATGGAAATCAAGTCCATCCAGAATCGCGTCAATCCAACTTGCCAACTTGCAAAAAAGACAATGATGACATCACACGGAATACGACAGCGCAGGCGAGGAAGCTTTGCAGCCACCTCCTTTCTCTTTTTTCCAGCCTTGCTGAATGCTCCGCTGTACTCGCGAATATGTTCTTCTAGAAAGAGGCCGCCTAATAAAAAGTGGCGAAATCCTATAAAAATCCCCCCGAGGAGTCAAGGAAATATATCGCCGAATCTTTTACTGGACGAAACGCCTGAAAACGGCCTTCTTTAACAATGAGTTGCATCGATACGACAGCGGAACCGACTCAGCCGGTCAGGGGGGTGAATTCGTCGCGAAATCAATTGAGCGCGGAAACCAACGACCGTTCGGAAACCAGGCCCAGCGCCGTGAGCGATCGCGCCTGCTGATCAAACAGCCGCCGGCTGAGTTCATGCACGTGCGGAACGGAGACCCGATCGATGTGGCTGACCACTTCATTCAACGACACGCAGTGCCCCAGGTACAGCTCGTCTTTTGCCAGCTTGCTCATGCGGCCGTGCGAACTCTCCAACCCCAACATCAGGCTTCCCTTGAGGTGATTCTTGGCCAGATTCAACTCACGCCGCCCGATGCCGTCGCGCTGGATGCGCCGAAGCTCCCGGCAGATCAGCTCGACCACCCGCGGCGCCTCGGAGGCGCGGGTCCCCGCATAAATCGTCACGGTGCCGGCGTCGGAATAATTCGAGAGGTAGGAATAGATGGAATAGGCGAGCCCGTATTTTTCCCGCACGACCTGAAAGAGACGCGAGCTGACGCTCCCGCCCAGGATCGTATTCAGGACATGCGCCGAATAACGATCGGGGTCGGCGGCCGCCACTCCCCGCAACCCGATGCAGAGATGCGCCTGTTCCAATGGCTTCTTGTGAACGAGCACCCCGCCCGTCACGTTCGGCGGACGGCGCCCGTTCGTCCGGGAGGGCTGCATGCGGAAGGGCGCGAAGATCCGCGCAAGCAATTGCCTGAGCGGCCGCTCGCGAAAATTGCCGGCAATGGCCACGATCGTGTCCCGCGGATCGTAGTGCGCCCGCACGTACTGCATCAAGTCCCGGCGGCTTAACGAGGCGATCGTCTCAGGCTTGCCGAGGATCGGCCGACCCAACGGGTGATGTTTGAGTACCTGTTCGGTGTGCAAGTCTTGCAAGAGGTCTTCGGGGTCGTCCTGAACCGTGCGGATCTCCTCCAGCACCACCTGCTTTTCCTTCTCCAATTCCCTTCGCGGAAATTGCGAGTGGTGAAACAGGTCGGCGAGCAGCCTCAGCGCCGGCTCCAGGTGCTGATCCAGGACCTTGACGTAAAACGTGGTCGTTTCGCGTCCCGTGAACGCGTTCATCTCGCCGCCCAGCGCATCGATCTCGTGCGAGATATCGCTGGCCGTCCGGCTGCGGGTCCCTTTGAAGAACATGTGCTCAAGGAAATGGGACAGGCCTTCTTCCCCACGTCCTTCATCGCGGGACCCGACGTTGACCCAGATGCCCAGCGTCACGGAGCGGAGTGTCGGGATGGCTTCCGTGACCACGCGAAGCCCATTGTCCAACACGAGCTTCTTATACATCTGGACCCCTTCGGCGGATAGGTTCAAACCGAGGTTCCGGCAGGCGCCCCGGACGGCGCCGCCATCGCTTCCTTGCGACTTAACCGGATCTTCCCTTGCTTATCGATCTCCAGGACCTTCACCAGGATCTGCTCCCCCTCCTTCACCTCGTCCGACACCGATTTCACCCGGTGATGGGCGAGCTGGGAGATATGGACGAGGCCGTCGGTGCCGGGCAGCACCTCGACGAACGCGCCGAAGTCCATGATCTTGCGCACCGTGCCGAGGTAGACCTTGCCGACCTCGACCTCGGCCGTCAGCCGATTGATCATCTCGATCGCCTTCTGCGCCGACGCCTCGTCGGCCGAGGCGATGGACACGTCGCCAGAATCCTCGACGTTGATCTTGACGCCGGTTTCCGCAATGATCGAGCGGATGGTCTTGCCGCCCGGACCGATCACGTCCCGGATTTTGTCCTGCTTGATCTTCAGCGTGAAGATGCGCGGCGCGAAGGGCGAGAGATTCGTTCGAGGCGCGCTCAAGGTGCTCAACATCTTGTCGAGGATGTGCAGCCGTCCCACGCGCGCCTGTTCCAGCGCCTGCCGCATGAGTTCGGGCGTGATTCCCCCGATCTTGATGTCCATTTGAAGCGCGGTCACGCCGTTCTTGGTGCCGGTCACCTTGAAATCCATGTCGCCCAAATGGTCTTCAAGGCCCAGGATGTCGGACAGCACCACCGCCCGGTCTCCTTCCTTAATTAATCCCATGGCAATGCCCGCGACCGGCTCCTTGATCGGCACGCCGGCGTCCATGAGCGCCAAGGTTCCGCCGCACACGGAGGCCATGGACGACGAGCCGTTGGATTCCAGCACGTCCGACACCAGCCGGAGCGTATAGGGAAAGACCTGCTTTCCGGGAATCACCGCCTTGAGCGCGCGCTCGGCCAGCGCCCCGTGCCCCACTTCCCGCCGCCCCGGCGACCGCAGCGGCTTCGCCTCTCCGACGCTGAACGGAGGAAAATTGTAATGCAACATGAAGGCTCGGCTGTACTCGCCTTCCAACGCGTCGATCCGCTGCTCATCCTCGGTCGTGCCCAGCGTCGCCACCGCAAGACTCTGCGTTTCGCCCCGGGTAAAGAGCGCCGACCCGTGCGTCCGCGGGAGGATACCCACTTCGCAGGTGATGGGACGGATGTCGGTGGTCCCCCTTCCGTCGGCCCGCACTCCCCGCTCCAGGATGCTATGCCGCACCTCATGGTATTCGATCTGCTCGAACGCCAGGCGAACGAAGTGTTCGCGCTTGGGATCGTCCTCTGACTTCAACTGCTCCGCGGCCTCGTCGCAAATCTCGTCGAGCCGTTCTTGTCTAGCCAACTTGTCGGGAATCAGAATGGCTTCCCGCATCGGTCCGATCACGAGGGCGCGCACCTGCTCGATCAACGCCGGATCGACGGTCTCCACTTCGACGGCTCGCTTCGGCTTCCCCGCTTCCCGCCGCAAGGCATGGATCGCGGCGACGATCTTCTTGATCTCGGCATGGGCGAGTTCGATCGCGTCGAGCATGACGGATTCCGGCAATTCATTGGCGCCGGCCTCCACCATCATCACCGCGTCCTCGGTGCCCGCCACCACCAGGTTCAAATCGCCGCTGTCCAATGTCTCCAAATCCGGGTTCACGATGAATTGCCCGTTGAGCCGCCCGATCTTCACGCCGCCCACGGGCTTCTCGAACGGAATCGACGACACCGCCAGCGCGGCGGACGCGGCAATGATCGAGACAATGTCCGTCGTCCCGGTCTTGTCCGCGGACAACACTGACGCGATCACCTGCGTTTCGTAATAGTAGCCTTCCGGGAACAGCGGCCGGATGGGCCGGTCGATCAGGCGGCTGGTCAGAACTTCCTTCTCGGACGGCCGGCCTTCGCGTTTGAAATATCCGCCCGGGATCTTCCCCGCGGCATAGGCACGTTCCTGGTAATCGACGGTCAGCGGGAGAAAGTTCACCCCCGGCTTGACCGTCTGCGCCGCGACGGCCGTGGCAAGGATGACGCTGTCCCCGTAGGTCGCCACGACCGCCCCGTCTGCTTGTTTGGCCATGCGGCCGGTTTCCAAACGGAGTCGCTTTCCCGCGACCTCTACCTCAATTGTATGGATCATTGTAGGTGCTCCTTTCCTGCCCTACAGATGCCCACAGAGATAGACTCACCCCCGCCTCCGCGTCGGAAGCCAATGCGGGTGAGTCTATGTCCGTGTTCACCTGTGGGCAGCATGGTGACGGCGCCTGAGCAACAAGGCGTCAGGACACCGGATGTGTACCGCGCTATTTGCGGAGGCCGAGACGATCGCAGACCGCCCGATAGCGATCTCCGTCAACCCGGCGCAGATAGTCCAGCAACCGTCGCCGGCGGCCGACCATCTGCAACAACCCGCGGCGCGAATGGTGATCTTTCTTGTGGAGCTTGAAATGCTCAGTGAGATACGCAATCCGGTTGGTCAGGATCGCTATCTGGACCTCGGGCGATCCCGTGTCGTCGTCGCTCCGGCGATAGTGTCCGATCAATTCGCGCTTGGCTTCCTTCGCTAATGCCATGACTCTGCCTCCCCTTTTCTCCCATTCATGAATCGGTCCGACTGGATGCAAAGACTTTCCGCATGCGGATGACCCCGTCCGGATTGTCCGGCGCCGCAGCAAGCCCCACCCCCAGAAGCCGGCCCTGCGGATCGTGAATCCGGACCATCCGTTCTGCCTCGCCACGGGAGGCGGCCGCCTCCTGCGTCCAGATGACGGCCCTGACCGGCACCGGCATGCCATGCCGTGCCCGCCGTGCAGTCTCTTCATCGACGGTACCTGCCGCGAACAGGCTCAATGCCTGATCCAGTGACAGCGACAGCGCCGGCCCCTTCTCCGCTTCCCATCCCTCGACGATCGAGCCGACGGTCCTGGCCTGGTCCAGGTGCAGCGGCCCGACCCTGCTCCGCACCAGCAGAGCCGCATGCCCGCCTGGTCCCAGCGCCTGGCCGAGATCGGCGCAGAGGGTGCGGATGTAGGTGCCCTTCGAGCAGACCACGCGGAGGCGAATGTCAGGCCCGTCCATGCCAAGCACATCCAACCGGTAGATGGTGACCGTCCGAGGTTCCCGTTCGACTGTCCGGCCGGCCCGCGCGGACCGATAGAGCGGGACGCCTGCGATCTTGACCGCGGAATACATCGGCGGGACCTGCATCGTGCGGCCGACAAATCGGGACGCCGCCGCGTGCACCTGATCTAGCGTGATGCCGGTCACGGGCCGCCGTTCAAGCACCACCCCTGTGGCATCTTGCGTATCCGTCACCTGACCGAGTCGAAGCACGGTTTCATATTCTTTGTCCCACTCGACGAGGTACTCGGCGACACGGGTGGCCTGGCCGATCAAGATCGGCAACACCCCCGTGGCGGCCGGGTCAAGCGTGCCTGCGTGCCCGACCTTGAGGCCGCGAAACAGGGGACGCAGCCTGGCCACCACATCGTGCGACGTCCAGCCGGCCGGCTTGTTGACCGCCAGCACGCCGTCGCTGAGCGCCGCCGCCCTGCACTCTTCAACCGGCATGACCCCCGCCCCCATGGCTTCCTCTGCCTCCCATCCCTCGACTCCGCCCCTCCAGGTTCACTCGACTCGTTCGGCTCATTCGACTTGCTCGGACTTCGGCGGTTCGTCCCGGGCCGGTCGAACCTCATCCAGCAGAGCCAGCACGCGGTCACCTCGCGGCCCGCTGATATCTTTAAAAAACACCAGTTCCGGGGTGTAACGCAATTCCAGCCGTTGCCCCAACTCCGACCGAATGAATCCCGCCGCTTTGGTCAGCCCCGCCGCAATCTCCCGATCCGGCATGCCATCCAACCCTGCGGTGAAATAGACCCGCGCGAGCCTGAGATCGTTCGTGACGGACACCTCCGTCACCGTGACCGCTCGCAGCCGCGGGTCCCGCACCTTTCGCATCAAGATGTCCGCGACTTCCATTCGAATCTGATCGGCCACACGCGTGGCCCGTTTGGTGACGGGTTTCATGTCGTTCGGCGGACGATCGGCCGATGATCCTCATCGCAACCACTGTGGCTCCACGGCGCTCCGTCAGAGCAGCTCGATTCGCGATTGCAGGACTTCCAATGTCGGCACCCCTCGGATCACGTTCAGCGCCTGATCCAACACGCTAGTGACGTGCGCGCGCTCATTGGACACGCAGGCAATCCCCAGCAGGGCTTTTTGCCACAGATCCTGGTCGCCGACTTCGGCCACCGACACGTTCAGCTTCCGAAGCCGGTCCTTGAGGCTGTGCAGAATCTGTCGCTTCTCCTTGAGCGAGTGCCCGTTGGGCAAAAACAACTCCACCGTGCACAGCCCCAACATCGCCCCGCGTTCGCTCAAGGCCGCTCTCCTTCACTCGGCTTCGCGGCACTCACAACTTCGCGGCGATTCGATCCAGCACGAAATTTTCGATGATGTCCCCGGCTTTGAGATCGCTGAAATTTTCCACGCCGATGCCGCACTCGTACCCCTGCTGAACCTCCCGCACGTCGTCTTTGAACCGGCGGAGCGAGGCCAGCTTGCCCTGATAGACCGGCACATGATCGCGCACCACCCGCACCCCGCTGCTCGCGCGGGTCATGGTGCCTTCGAGCACGTAGCAGCCCGCAATAATGCCGGCCTTGGACACGTTGAACACCTGGCGCACTTCGGCGCGCCCCAGCACCCGCTCCTTGAACGTCGGCTCAAGCAGGCCCTCCATCGCGGCCTTGATGTCGGCAATGGCGTCATAGATCACGCTATAGAGCCGGATATCGACCCGCTCCGATTCCGCCAGCGCCGCGGCCTTAGGTTCGGGCCGGACATTGAAGCCGATGACGATGGCGCCGGAGGCCGCGGCGAGCAACACGTCGGTTTCGGTAATGCCGCCGACCCCGTTGTGGATGACCCGAAGCTTCACGACCTCCGACGGCAGCTTGTCGATCGCGACCGCCAAGGCTTCCGAGGAGCCCTGGACGTCCGCTTTGATCACCAACGCCAGTTCCTTGATGTCGCCCTGCTTGATCCGCGCGTAAAGATCGTCCAGGCTGACCTTGGCCGGACCGGCAAGCTCCGCGGCGCGCTGTTTTTGCGCGCGGGACTCGGCGATCTCGCGGGCCATCCGCTCGTCCTTCACGACCAGGAACGTGTCGCCCGCCGACGGCACGCCCGTCAACCCGACGACCCCGACGGCCATCGAGGGACCGGCTTCCGTCAGTTTTCCGCCTGCCGCCGGGATCAGCGCGCGGACCCTTCCGCTGTACGTCCCGACCACATAGGCGTCCCCGACCTTCAGCGTCCCTTCTTGAACCAACACGGTCGCGACCGGGCCCCGGCCCCGGTCCAGCCTCGCCTCGATCACCGTTCCCTTGGCCGGCTTGCGCGGATCGGCGCGCAACTCCAGCACGTCCGCCTGGAGCAACACCATCTCCAGCAACAGATCCAGGTTCTGCCGCTTCTTAGCGGACACCTCCACCATGATCGTCTGCCCGCCCCAGGCTTCCGAGATCAAATTATGCTCCGCCAATGCATGCTTGACTCGTTCAACATTGGCCTCGGGCTTGTCGATCTTGTTGATCGCGACGATGATCGGCACGTTGGCCGCCGTGGCGTGATTGATCGCCTCGATGGTCTGCGGCATCACGCCGTCGTCCGCCGCCACGACGAGGATCACGATATCCGTGACCTTGGCGCCCCTCGCGCGCATGGCCGTGAAGGCTTCGTGGCCGGGGGTGTCCAGGAACGTGATGCGCTTGCCGTGTAGCTCGATGGAGTAGGCCCCGATATGCTGGGTGATGCCGCCCGCTTCCTGTTCCGCGACCTTGGTTTGACGAATGGCATCCAACAGGGACGTCTTGCCATGGTCCACGTGCCCCATGATGGTCACGACCGGCGGCCTCGGCTCCGGCTTTTCCTCCCCCTTCCAGAGGGCGGCCTCTTCGAGTAATTCCTCCCCGGCCTTGGGGGCCGTGACCTCGACCTTGACGCCCAATTCCTCGGCGATCAAGCCGGCGAGTTCCAGGTTCATGCTCTGATTGAGCGTCAACATCTGCCCGCTTTCCATCAACTTCTTCATGATGTCGGCCGGCCGCTGGCCCACAGCTTCCGCGAACTCCTTGACCGTCATGCCCGCAGTCAGCTTGATGCCCTTCTTTCTCGGCTTGGTGATTTCCGTGACCGGCGTCGTCCCGGCATGGCGCACGCGGTCATCCCGCCGGTGAACCGAAATCGCGCGCAAATCATCCCACCGGGCCGCATCTTCCCTGGCTCGGGCCTCTTCTTCGTCGCGCTCCCGCCCCGGCTTGCGGACTTTCTTCGCCTTCTCGCGAGCCCCCTTGGCTTCGCCCCCCTCGAAAAGCGCTTCGGCTTTCTTCTTGGCCAGCGCGGCCTCGGACGCCGCATCAAGAGCCGGCGTAGCGATCGCGGCCGGTTTCGCCTCAACCGAGGCCGCAGGCACAGGCGATTCCGCCGGCGCGGGCGACAGGATTCCCGCCGGAGGCGATGGGGCGATGTCCGGCTTGACCTCGGCCGGCGGCGCAGCCGCCGCCGACTCCGTGGCTGGCAACCCGGGAACCGGATGGGCAAGGTCGGGTGGCGGCGCATGCGTGAGCCCCGTTTCCGTCGCCGGAACTGCGGCAGCCTCGATCTCCTCCTCGGTCTTCTTTTTCTTAATGAGGATGCGGCGCTTGTCCGGTTTCGGCGGCTCCTCCAGACTGACGGCCCCTGCCTTCGCTCCTGTTGATTTCACGTGTCCGCCTCCACCATCGGCTTCCTGTCGGAATCCTTCCCCTCCGCGTCCGGCGCGGGTAGCCGTTTTATCGTCGGCACCGGCTCCTCCCAGCCCTTGCTGCGGCGCGAACTTGGCGAGCAGCCGGGCGACCACATCCGCGTCCAAGGCGCTGCTGTGCGACGCGACGGGCACACCCATCCGCTTGAGCTCCGCCATGAGCTCTTTGCTCTCCATGCCCACTTTCTTGGCCACTTCATAGACGCGCATGCAGCGTCCGCTCCTTCACTCACCCCGGAACCCCCGGCGGAGACTCATCTTGAACCCGCACGGAAACATTCGGCTCGCTATTCCGCCACCTCGGCCTTCGCAGCCGCCTCGGCCGCCTCCCGTTGAGCGCGCGCTTCCTCCTGCTCGCGCTGATCGGCCGCTTCCTCCGCCAGCGCCGCCCGGATCTCCCGATCCCGTTCGACCTTCTTCTTTTCGTATTCGGTCCCGCTGATGATGTCGATCTTCCACCCGGTCAATTTGGCCGCGAGCCGCACGTTTTGTCCGTTCTTGCCGATCGCCAGGGAGAGCTGCGAGTCGGCCACCACCACCAGTGCGGATTTTTTCTCCTCGTCGATGCCGACTTTCTCGATCGTGGCCGGGTTCAACGCCTCGGCGATGAAGACCCGGGGATCGGTCGTCCAGGCCACAATGTCGATTTTTTCTCCCCGGAGTTCGCGGACCACCGCTTGGACACGGGAGCCCTTGATGCCGACGCAGGCCCCCACCGGATCGACCGCCTTGTCCCGGGACGAGACGGCGATCTTGGTGCGGTCGCCGGGTTCCCGGACAATCCCCTTGATCTCAACGATCTTTTCCGTCACCTCCGGCACTTCCAGCTCGAACAGTTTGGATACGAACTGCGGATGGGTCCTAGTCAGGATCACCTGCACATCCTTCGGAGTGCGGCGGACCTCCAGCAACATGGCCTTGATTCGATCGCCGCGCCGATAGGTTTCGCGGGGGATTTGCTCCTGGATCGGCAGGATGGCCTCCGTCTTGCCGAGATCGACGATATAGTTCTTCCGCTCCATCCCGATGATGACGCCGTTGACGAGGTCCCCTTGCCGGGTGGAGTATTCCCGTTGCACTACCTCCCATTCGGCTTCGCGCACCTTCTGAAAGATCACCTGCTTGGCCGTCTGCGCCGCAATGCGGCCCAACTCGTCCATCTCGATCACGGACCCGATTTCATCGCCGATCTCCGCCCCGTCATCCACCTTCCGCGCTTCCTGAAGCGAGATTTCGGCCTTCGGGTTGGTCACGGTCTCGACAATGGTCTTGACCGAGACGACGGAGATTTCTCCGGTCTTCGGGTCGATCTCCACGTGGATGTTCTCGCCTTGCCCGAACCGCTTCTTGGCCGCGGTCTGGAGCGCGGATTCCACGGCGTTCAACACCCGCGTCTTGTCGATCCCTTTTTGACGACCGATTTCGTCGATGACCGCGATCAATTCTTTATTCATACGTGACCACCCTTTTCTTCACGGGGATTCCCGCGGCCCGCGCGGCGCGATGCCATCACTTGGAGAATTCGACCTCCAGGCGCCCGCCCGCGATCGCCTCCCACCCTAATTGAATCGACCGGTCGGTCTTGCCTTCCCGCAGCGTCAGGGAGAGCCCCTGTTCGTCCACCGCGGTCAACCGGCCGACCACCCGCCACTGCCCCTCTCGGACCTGCGCCAGCTTCAGGTTCACCAATCGCCCCATGACTCGTTGATAATCGGCGAGCGTTTTGAGCGGGCGATCCAGCCCCGGCGAGGAGACTTCGAGGGTATAGGCGTGAGGAATAGGATCCGCCACATCCAGGGCGGGCCCGAGCGACATATGAGCCTGCTCGCAGTCGTGGAGGCTGACCCCTCCCGGCTTATCAATGTACACTCGCACGATGGTCCGCTGCCCCTGCCCCGAACAAGTCACGTCGATGAGTTCGAGTCCCATGGCCCACAGGATCGGCGCGGCGACTTCCTGCACGCGCTGGGCAACCTGGGCGCTGTCCATGAACAACAGAGAAAAATGAGGGAGCAGACTTACCGACTGTGAACTGCACGGACTCCAAACAAAAAAGTGGGCGACCGCCCACTCCAAAACAGCGGAACTGTACCATTTTGACTGTGGACAATGCAAGCGCGGTCAGACGAGAGCGACCTCCTGGAATCGTTGCTGGAGCAGCCGGCTGATGGGCCCGGGGCATCCGCTCCCGATGACCATCGCATCCACCGTGACGACAGGGAGCACTTCGACCGTTGTCCCGGTGAGAAACACCTCGTCCGCCGATCGAAGCTCGTCACGCGTGACCGCCTCTTCCTTGATCGGCAGCCCCTCCTTACGAGCCAATTCCAGCACCAGATGCCGCGTGACACCGGCCAGGATCTCGGGGCCGACGGGCGCCGTGCGGAGGCCTCCCTGTCGCACGACCATGACGTTGCTGACCGCCCCCTCGGTGATCCGTCCGCCCCGGACCAACAGAGCCTCGAACGCACCTGCCTCAAGCGCCCGCTGGCGAGCCAGCACGTTGGCCAGGAGGTTCACGCTCTTGATGTCGCACCGGCCCCAGCGAATATCATCGGCCATGACCACCGCGACTCCATTGGCCGCGAGCGCGGGATCGAGCGGGCGCATGAGCCGAAAGGTCATGATGACGGTGGGAGCCACCCGGCCGGGAAAGGCATGATCGCGCGGCGCGACGCCTCTGGTGATCTGGAGATAGACCTTGCAGTCGGGATAAGCGGCGCGCCTGATCCCTTCGTCGATCAGCGCCGGAAATTGCCGAGCGGCCTCCGGCAACGCCAGGCCGATCGCCGCCGCGCTCTGAGCCAGCCGGGCCAAGTGCGCCTCCACCTGGAACGGCCGGCCACGGTAGGTCCGGATGACTTCGTACACGCCGTCGCCGAACTGGAGGCCGCGATCTTCGACCGGCACCGTGGCGTCGGCCAGATCCATAAAGCGCCCGTTGACGTACGCTACGTCTCCCATGCCCTCATCCCTTGTACGCCTTACGGTCGGCCGGCCACGCGGATCACAAACACGCGGCGGTCTTCAGCAGTGAATTTCCATCCCATCCGCTTCTCAAACACGAGCCGGTGCCGGCCTTCCTTCACGGCCTGAAATTCGAACGTTCGACGCCCGGTGTCCACGGCATTGTTGCCGGCAATGCGCAGATAGTCGTCGTTGAGCAGCGCCAGCGCCATCCGATCATAAGCCGGCACCCACAGCTCCCCTCTGGTCCGGTCTTCCCAAAGGTGGATCGTGAACGAATGTTGAATGACGGTGTCGATGACCCGTCCCTCGGCTTCTTGTTCTCCATAATACGCCGTTCCCTGTGCCTGTTCCGTAGCCGTCATGCCCACCTGCCCGTTCTTTCGATCGCGTCCCTCTATTCGACGTTACTCTCACGGGACCGGTCTCCGCTCAGCGTCCTGCCCTACTCCGCTCCGTCATTGTCCGGCAGGCAGACATTGCTTGGCCCGTCAGGCTTTTCGCCGCCCGCCGATGAGAATGGTTTCCCCTTCGATCCGCACGTCATAACTGGCCACACAATACCCGCCTCCGTCCGTCCCCTGACCGTTTCGAAGGTCGAACGCCAGATCGTGCCAGGGACAGGAGACGATGCAGCCCTTTACACGGCCCTCATGCAACGGTCCCCCCTCATGGGGGCAGGCATCGTGAATGGCGTAAAATCTGCCCTGCACGTTGAAAATGGCGACCGGTTTGTTCCGGATGGTCACCAGTTTGCTGCCGCCCGCGGGGATCTCCGCCACTCGCGCGGCCGCTTCGTACTGCTCAGTGCCTTCCATATCCCAACCGTCCCTTCATTCGTCCCAATCGACCGCGACCTCGCGCTCGTCGCCACAGTACCACGTCACATGACCAACGTAAACTTCAAGTCCGTCCCGACCGTGACGCCCTCCTCGCGGACAAAGCCGGCCTTGGTTTGCAGGACGTACCGGGCATCGCTCGGCGGAGGCCCATATCGCGGGCAGGGATCTTGATTGCACGGGGGCACGTCGGCCGCCAGATGGACCACGTGCCGGCTCTCGTCCAGCCAGATGATATCGACCGGAAATCGGAAGGCCTTCGTCCACAGCGTATGCCGGCCCGAGGATTCGAAAATGTAGAGCATGGCGCCGTTGGGCGGCAAGGTCTCTCGAAATGCCAGACCGAACAGGAGCTTTTCCGGCGTATTGGCCACCTCTCCCTCAAGTTGGCGCCCGCTTGGAAACGTGATGAGAATCGTCTCCGTCTCTTTCTGAGAGGAGAAAAAGAGACTGAACGACATCAGCAGAATCGCCAACAGGATCAGCATGACGATCCGCTGTCGCTTCGGCTGCGGCGTCTCCGACGCAGACCCCATGAACACCTCTTGGATGAATGTGACGAATTCTAGGCCCATAGACCCAGAGGCCGTTTTGCGATGGGCCTTCTGCGCGGGCCTGTTCCCGTTGACTTGGCTTTTTTTCGCAGTCTAGAATGCCACTCGCTTTTGTTGCAACTGCCGGCCACCGCCGGTTGGGTGCGGAAAGAAGCGGGCGGCGTTGGGCACGACCGTCCGATCGCAAATCGTTTCTTCAGCGAGCGTTAGAGAAGGAGGCATCGGTCATGGCTCTCTTAATTACGGATGAATGCATTTCTTGCGGGGCGTGTTTGCCTGAATGCCCGAACGAAGCCATTTTTGAAACCCGCGGCGACGCGGAAAGCAAGGGCTATCACGTCGGCGACGGCCAAGGAGTCGGTGACAATATCTACGTGATCACCCACGATCGTTGCACCGAGTGCGTGGGGCATTTCGATGAGCCCCAATGCGCCGCCGTCTGTCCCGTGGACAATTGCTGCATCTCGGATCCGGCCTATCCGGAAACGACGGACGTCCTGCTCGAAAAGGCACGGACGCTGAATCCGGACAAGGAAATCGATCCCAACAAGGTGTGGAGCGGCGTCCGCAACTGATCGCGGCACACGACTGCCGCGGTTCCGCCCTTCGCGCAGGTCTGTGAAGCCCCCTATCTCGATTCATGGGATGAGGGGGCTTCGTGTTTTTCCCTCCACGGCACGCTCCATGTTTTCCTTTTCTACCAGGCCGAATGCAGGGTATGATGAAATAAGTCACATGCGGAAGCGCATCTGACGTGATCTCTCCGGCGCTTTCGCGGGGCTCGATCCTTCGAGCCAGTCCAACCCTAGCCAGGAGGCTCGTATCATGCGACGCTTCTTCTTCGGACTTGCGATCGGCCTATGCCTCGCGATCGGATTCCTCCCGCAGGCCGTTGCAGGCAAACAGGACATCCCTCGCGCAATCGAATCCTTCATGCATCTGCATTACCCGCTGGCAGCCAGCTACACCTGGATCATCAACGACACGGTGCGAGAAAAGGATGAGGTGACGGTCGTTGATCTCCAGACTATCGTGATCCCCAAGGTGGGACCGGGCCCGAGAGAAGAACGGTTTCTGTTGTTGATCGTTCAGGGTCAACTTGCGGGCAGCCAATCGGTCCCGATCGACAATCCGACCCTGTGCGGAGAGCAACAGATTTGATCAAACGACAACGGGGGCTCCACCGATCGGTGGAGCCCCCGTTCCTGCCAGGCGGCAATCTCGAACGCGGCAGCCCCGCAATCCCCAGCTTCGGCCTACTTCTGAATCAGCAACTGGCCGCCCAAGTGAGCCGGATGCAGTTGGCACTTGTAGGTCAACACGGATCCGGCCGTCACGTAAGTCAGGTCGCTGGTGGGAATGCCGATGTACTTGGTTTCGCCCGGCTTCAGCACAAGCTTGACATTGAGCGTGGTCGGGGCGGAAATGTTTTCTTCTGCGGCCAAGCTGAACCCATGTTCCCCCTGGCTTTCATTGGTCACCTTGATCACCACCGGCGTCCCGGCGCGTCCCACCAGGTTGAGGATGGCGACCGGGGGATACCAGGCTTTCTTCCCGCCAATATTCTCCAAGGCGGTGAACGTCAGATCCACCGGCAATTCCTTGAACGGCTGACCGACCACCGAGCCGGTCTCAAGATCGCCGATTTCGACTCCACCAGCCTGCAACGCGTACGCCCCGTTGACCCCGACCAACACCATCATGAGGCCGATAAAAATTGCGAGGACCTGTTTACCCATGACCTACCTCCTTCACCAAGATAGTAGAATTTGGTTGTGTGGAATGACGCCTGCTCGAACCTTGGCTACCGGAATGCTTCCACGAAACCCTTCATACACGCCGTCCGTATGAGTGCTCGAAAAGACCGACCGAAACAGCGCGAGCTTATAACATGGCCATAGGAGGGAAGCAAGTAAGAATTCAGCCCAGGCTGCCCTTGCGACCATGAGCGATCACCCCCATCCTGCCGGCGAGATCCCTGCGAGGTAAATTTCAAATAGCTTCGCAAAATCAATTGGTTGAACGGACAGATCCGGTCTCATCAAGCTCTCGGGCTATCAAAAGATCATAGGGAGCATAGTCGTCGGTCAGCACAAGACCAGGCTGCCAGGGCGTCTCCCTGCGACGATCCCACAATCTGGTCGTTTCAACGGGAAGCCGTTGCTCCGCGGCCAGCCGGTTCGCCTGTCGGTGTAGGTCATCCAATGTCATCCGTTCGACCGGCGCGCCGCCGAAGAAGATCAAGTTCTCGGCTCGCGCCTGACGAGATTTCCAGGGACCCGCCACCGAGTAGGTTTCAAGCACAGGAAACGCCGAACGCAGAGTCGAGACGACCGCGCGTTCCCGCAAAAGATCGCCCCCTTCGCCGGAAGAGGCCAGGTTGACCGCGACGACGCCGTTCGGACTCAGGTGCGACTTCAGCTCGGCAAAGAATTCCCTCGTGGTCAGATGGAACGGAATCAGATGGCGCGCGAACGCATCCATCCAGATCACGTCGTACTGCGCGTCGGTGGACTGAAGGAAGGCCCGCGCGTCCTTGACATGCACGTGATGGCGCGGTCCCGGCTGATAGTCGAAATACCGTTCTGCGGCCAGCGCCACCGACGGATCCACCTCGACCGTGTCCAACTCCATTTCAGGCCAATACCGTCCCAGCCACTTGGCGAGCGACCCTCCGCCATGGCCCAAGATCAGCCCTCGCTTGGCTTCGGGAGCCCATCCCAACGCCAACATCATCATTTGGCTGTATGGCAGGTAGAGCTGCAGCGGGTCGGCCCGCCACATCACCGCATGGAAGGTCCGATCCAGGATGAGATACCGAAACAGATCGTCGTCTCGTACCCGCACCTGTTGGTAGGGGCTATCCTCCTGATGCACGGGCGGCGGCAGCGTCGAGAGCGGATGCCAGGCAACCCAGAGGGCGGAGACCGTTGCGGCCAGGAGCAGGGTTCCGATCGCTTTGCCGGCCGCGGCCGCACGCGTCCCCCACAGGACTCCGAGCCCCACCTGGGCGACCCCGAGCCAGGCGATGAGCATGTGCGTCCCGAGCCACGACAACAGATAAAAAGACGTCCCCCAGGTCCCGACCAGACTCCCGATCGTCGAGACCGCGATCATTCTCCCCGTATGCCGCCCGAGATGGCCCATATCCTGAATGGCCAGCCGGAGCAGGGCGGGCAAGACCCCGCTCAGCCCGAACGCCGGCGGCGCCACTAGGACAGCGGCGGCGAGACAAGGCCCCCAGCGTGGATCTTCGATCAACGAGGAGACATGAAACAAAACCGGTTGGCCGGCGCCGGCCAGCAAGAGCGTCCATAGCCCTGCCCCCAGCAAAAGCCCGCTCAAGACGGAGCCCCCGGGATGCCGGTCGGACATCCATCCGCCGAACGCATAGCCGCTGCTCATCGCGGCCAAGACCACGCCGATGAGCGCGCCCCAGACAAACAGAGAGTTGCCGAAGACGGGGGCCAGCAGCCGGCTCCCGAGAATTTCCAGCGCCATGACAATCGCGCCGGTCAGAAACGCGGTAAAAAATAAGAACGAGAGGGGCCACTTGTGGGAGGAACCGGTGGAGGACATGAAACGAGTCGGCGCTAAAGATCGGCGTGGGGGGGCGGAAGCGACCGCGGCTCCGCTGGCATGATCAAGAACCCCAGTTCTTGAAGTAGCGGAGCAGATCGCGCACGGATACGATGCCCACGATGCGCTCCTCTTCCGTCACGGGCAGGTGCCGGATGTTGCACTCGGCCATCAGATCGCTGGCCTCATGGGCGGTACGGTCGATCTCGATGGAGATGATGGGGCTGCTCATGACGCGCCGGACCGGTTCCATGGACAGGTCCAACCGCGCAGCTATTCCACGGCGAACCAGATCCGTTTCGCTGACGATCCCTACGTACCGTCCTTGCTCGGTGACCAACAGCGCGCCGGTCTTTTCTTCGCGCATCACCACCGCGGCATCGGCGAGGGTCATGCCGGCATCGACCGTCCTCAACCGGCGATTCATCACGACCGCAAGGGGACGGGCTATTAAGCCGCTTGGCGACATGGTGGCTGAACAATCCGAACAACCCCGGCCTCAAGGCGAGAGGATTCTAAGATCACGGGAGACCGCTGTCAACGCGGGACGTAACGGTCAAGGGGCCCGTTCCGGCGCGCCCGGTCATTCGAAGCCCCTCCGAACGAGCTTCACGCTCGGGTCTTTTTTCTTGTCGAGCCCCGACCCGTGCAGTATAGTCATCCCGATACGCAGTCCCACAAGCCAACCCAACCCTCGCACATGAAAAGAAGGAGTGGTCCATGCACATCAGCGTGATTGGAACGGGATACGTCGGATTGGTCACGGGCGCCTGTTTCGCCGAGTTCGGTCTTTCCGTGACCTGCATGGACACCGACGCCCAACGGATCGGCAAGCTGGAGAAGGGGGTGGTGCCCTTCTATGAACCGGGCCTCACCGAACTCGTCGCCAAGGGGATTAAAGAGAACCGCCTGACGTTCACGACCAACATCGTCAACGCCGTCGATCAGGCGCTCGTCATCTTTATCGCCGTCGGGACGCCGCCCAAAGCGGACGGCTCCGCGGACCTCTCCTATGTGGAAGAAGTGGGCAAGGGCATCGCCCGCAACATGACCGGCTACAAGGTCATCGCCACCAAATCGACGGTGCCGGTGGGCACGGGGGAGCGCCTCCGGCAGGTCATCAAGGCCAACCAAACCAGTTCCCACCGGTTTGACATCGTCTCCAACCCGGAGTTCCTGCGGGAAGGCTCGGCGATCGAAGATTTCATGCGCCCCAACCGCATCGTCATCGGAGCCGACAGCGAGCAGGCCATGGCGATCATGAAGGACCTCTATCGGCCTCTCTACCTGATCGAGACGCCGGTCGTGATGACGGACATCCCCACGGCCGAGATGATCAAGTACGCCTCCAACGCCTTCCTGGCCACCAAGATCTCCTTCATCAACGAGATCGCGAACCTCTGCGAAAGGGTTGGCGCGAACGTGCAGGTCGTCTCGAAAGGCATGGGCCTGGACCAGCGGATCGGCTCAAAGTTTCTCCATGCGGGACCCGGCTTTGGAGGTTCCTGTTTTCCCAAGGACCTTGCGGCCCTGGTCCAGACCGGGGAACGGCACGGCTACGAGATGCAGGTGGCGGGAGCGGCGGCCCGAGTGAATGAAAAGCAGAAGTTTGCGATGGTGGAGAAGATTCGGAGCGCGATGGGGCCGCTGAAAGGCAAGACCATCGCCGTGCTCGGGCTGTCCTTCAAGCCCAACACGAATGATCTGCGGGAAGCGCCGGCCCTGACTATCATTCCCGAGCTACAGAAGGACGGCGCGACCGTGCGGGCCTACGATCCGGCCGCGCTGGAGGAGTCCTGCAAGCTGTTGCCGGGGCTCGTTCCCTGCGAGGATGCCTACCAGACGGCGGAGAATGCCGACGCCCTGGTGATTCTCACCGAATGGAATCAGTTCCGAACGCTGGAGTTCGAACGGCTGAAGACCCTGATGAAGCAGCCCCTGCTGTTTGATCTCCGCAACGTCTATGAGGCGGATCGGGTGGCCGGTTATGGCTTCCGCCATATTTCCGTCGGCCGCCTTCCCGTCGAGCCGTCCGCGTAGCACGACCGGCCCATTTCACCCTGTTCGCCGGCATCAGGCGCTGGTGACCTTGGCTTTTTCCGCGGGCAGGTTGTCCTTCGCCTTCGGCTTGTAGCCCATCCGGTCCAGCACCTTCAGTATCCGGCTCTTGAGCCGGTCATCCGCGTCGGCTAGAGCTGTAGCCAGCGGCTCAACCGCCGGCTTACCGATCTTGCGCATGATCTCGGTGGCCGACTGGCGCAACTCATCCTCCTCCGACACCAGCAGCGGGATCAAGGGCGGCACGGAGATGGCGCCCAGCTTGATCAGCGCGTCATAGGCGCGTTGCCGCACATCGCCCACCTCGTCGGTCAGCGCCTCGATCAGCGGCGGGACGGCTCTCGGCTCTCGCAGGTCTCCCAGAATTTCCACGGCGTACTTGCGGTTGAGCCAATGGGAGTCCTTGAGGTCCGCGAGCATCGCATCGGCTTTCGCCGTGTCCGGGTCCTTCGATCGGATGCGAAAACTCTTCGCGACCCGCTTCCCTCCCTCCTCGACCACTCGAATCGTGGCCCCGTCGCCGACCTTGATCTTCTTCAGGTCCTCCAGCGCTTCTTCCGCGACCTCGAGCACCACCGTCTTGCCGTCGTAGGCCAGCAGTTCGACTTCGAGCTGTTTGGCCTCCGGATTGACGGCCACCACCTTTTCCGTGACGAGGTTGAACCCGTCCTTTTTCTCGCCGCCTTTCGGACCAATCTGAATCAAACGAGTCGGTTCGTCAGCCATGGAGCCACTCCTCTCGCACACCAAGCCGTGCGGTTATTGCGATCCCTTCCATCCTAAACTCGCCAAGACCCCTTCCACGGTTTCCTGGACCATCGTGTTCTCATCTTCCAACAGAGGCACCAGGGACTCGATCGCGCGCGCGTCTCCCAAGCGGGCCAGCGATTCCGCGGCATTCCGCCGCACCAACCAGTCCTCATCCTTGAGCGACTGCACCAGCGGATCGAACCCGCGCGGATCGCCGATGCGTCCCAAGGCCTCGGCGGCATGCCGGCGCACCATCCAATTCGGCCCCAGCAATCCTTCGATCAACGCCTCCACGGCCCGTACGTCGCCGACTTTCTTGAGCGCGCGGGCGGCATCTTCCCGAAGATTGTGGTCGTACAGCGCATCGATCAACCCGGGGACCGCGCGGGAGTCGCCGAGGCGTTCCAAGGCCCAGACCGCCGCGGCACGCACGGCTCCGTCCCGGTCCTTGATCGCGGCCATCAAGGGGTCCACGCCGCGCGGGTCCTTGAGCTTGCCGAGCGCATGCGCGGCCTGTTCGCGGATCGACCATTCATCGCTTTCCCGCAAGGCCTCGACCATCGGCTCGACCGCCGCCGGCCCCATCCGGACCACGGCGCTGGTCGCCGCCTCGCGGATCATCGCGTCCTCGTCGGCCATGAGGTCGATCAACTGCGGCAGGGCCTCCGGACCGACCTGGCTCAAACTGGCAACCGCATGGTCCCGAAGCGCTTCGTTCTCGTCCCGGAGGGCCGAGATCAATTGCGCGATGCGATCGGATTCGTGCTGTCGCTCATCCACCGGTTTCCGCCTCCTGCGCATGCGCGGCCTGGGCTTCGGCCAGCGCGTTCAATTTATCCACGATCAAGCCCGAGTTATAGGCGACCAATCCGTCCCGGTCCGTTTTCAGCCGCTCGAAGAGTTGCACATGGGGGCGAAGCACCTCCACATCCTTGATCTTGGCCAAGGCTTCCATGGCAAAGACGCGCAAGGGCCGGATCGGGATGGCCTCAACGTACAGTTCCACCGGCCTGGCATCGCCGATCAGGCCCAGCGACTTGAGCGCATATTCCTTGACCCCTGTGTCCTTGTCCTTCTTCAGACGCTCCATCAGGGGCAGGACGGCTCGGGCGTCGCCGATCTTGCCCAGCAGATCCGCGGCGGCCTCCCGGACCACCCAGTCCTCGTCGTCGAGGTATTCGATCAGGATCTGCACCGCCGGCCGGCCCACGCCCAACAGGTCGATCACGGTCGCCATCCGCGCCTCTTCGCGCTCGACCGAGCCCTCGACATCCCGCAGTGAATTCATGGCTGCATCGATCCGATCCCGAATTGCGCCCAGTTTTTTGAGCGTGCGCACGGCGATCTCGGACAAGTCGGGATCGCCCATCGCATCGACCAGGGCATCGGCGGAGACCGGCTCCATCAGGTGCTCCAACAAGGCCGCGGCCGTCACGCGGGCCTCCCGGTCGGGATGGCGAAGGAGCCCGCACAGGGGATCGATGGCGTTCGGGATAATCCCCAGGAGGGCGGTCACGAGCGTCCGGACCTCTTCGTCTTTCAGCTCATGAAGGTCCTGCACCAAGGCGGTCGCGGCGTCCGGCTCCAGGACTCCCGCCATCTGCTCCAAGGCTTGGGCCCCCGCTTTGCGCACGCCCGCGTCCTGGTCGTGCAACAGCCTGACCAACGCCACCCCCGCATGGGGATCTTTGATGCGGGCGAGCATGGCCGCTGCCTCGATCTTGAGCGACGGGCTGCCGGCCTGCAACGCATGGATGAGCCCTTGCACGGCCTTGGGGCCGCCGGACAGGCAGGCCGCCGTGGCCCGCATGCGACGCCAATCTTCCTCGTGGACCAATTCCGCGATCAGCGTCTCGATCGTTTCCTTGGCCATCGGCTCCTCATCTCCCTCGAGTCGGCGGCCGCTGCCTCACCGGGTGTCCCGCCTTGCCGCTCACACACGTCCGGGACGCCATCCCAGCGCCGTCAGCGCTTCTCTCGCATGGTACCTGATGTTCTCGTCGGTCGTATTCCTCACAACTGCCAGCAGCGGCGCCACCGCCGGCTGTCCGAACCGCACAAGCGCCGCCGCCGACTCGGCGCGCGTGACGGTATTGTCGAGCGCCGCCACGAGGGCGGGAATAGCCTCCACATCGGCGATCCGCCCCAATGCCCGAACCGCTTCGGTTATCGCCAGCAGTTCCTCCGTCCATTGGTCTCCGCAGCCAGCGATCACGCGGCTCTGAGCCGGTTGGGCCTTCCCGCTCGCAATCGCGATGAGGGCCGGCAAGGCCCGCCGGTCTCCAATGGCTCCCAGCGCCTCGACGACCAGAGGACGAAGGCCAGGTTCCGTGATCACGTTCAACAAGAACTCGACCGCGCGGGGATCGCCGATCTCGCCCAGGGCGCGCACACTGTCTTCACGAATCGCCTGGTCGGGATCATTGAACAACACATACAGAAGGGCCTCGACGGATTCGGATGCCTTCACCTTGCCCAAGGCTTCGACCGCGTGCAGCCGAACCAGCCATTCCGGGTGCCTCACCGATTCGAGCAGCGCCGGCAAGGCCGCGGCTCCGATCCTCGCCAGAGCCTGGGAAGCCTCGATCCGGACCGCCTTGACCTTATCCTGAAGCAGCGGCACCAGCGCCTCGATCGCTTGGGAGGCTCCGATCCGGCCCAACGCCTTCGCGCTATGCATCCGCAGCACCCAGTTGGGACTCGTGAGCACCGCGATCAGCGCCGACGTCGCCCGCGCATCGCCGATCGTCGCCAGAATGCCGGCGGCCGCTTCCTGCACCTCGCCGTCGGCTTCCGCGAGACGGGACAATAGCGGCACCACGGCCGCGTCTCCGATGAGCGTCAGCGCGTCCGCCGCCGCCTGCCGGACCGCGCGATCTTCGTCGCGCAACAATGATAGGAGCGGACCCACCGCCCGCGAATCCCGCAACGTCCCGAGCGCCTGCGCCGCCTCCTCGCGTACGGCCCAGTCCTCATCGCGAAGGGCGGCAATCTGTTCGGCTACGGTATCGCTCGGCACGGTGGCGGCTCCGGACCAACCTCGAATGTTTCGTCTGCCTGGCTCATAAGCCGTGCTGTCTCCTGATGAGGATGCCCATGAAGGTGACGCCCAGCGTGCTACGTGACGTTTCGGGGAATATAGTCGCCGGAGGGCCCGAATCGACCGGTTTCTCCGAGCGGCCGGTCCACCCGTTGATTGTCCGTGAGGCTGGAGTCGACTTCCGCTTCCTCCGCCGGCGGCGTCCACCCAAGCTGCTCCAAGGTGTCCAGCACCAGCTTTCTGAGCGCGTCCGCCGCGCTCAGACGGGCCGTCGCAAACGACCAGACCCGTTCGCCATCCGATCCCACATCGGACGCTTTGGGATCGTGCAAAAATGAGATCAGGGGTTCGATCGCCGTATCGCCGATCACAACCAAGGCCGCCGCCGCCTTTTCCCGCAAGACCCCGTCCTTCAACAGCATGATCAGGTCGGGGATCACGCGCGGATCGCGGAAATGGCCGAGCGCCGTGGCCGCCGCCTCTTTGATGAAGGCTTCCTCGCTGACGATGCACCCCGGCGTCGGCGTACCCTCCTGTTTGATGCCCTTGCCCTTCAAGGCATCGAGCACCGGCGGCAAAGCGCGCGGATCGCCGATCATGCCGAGCGACGCAATGGCGTGCCGCTTGACCGCCCCATCCTTCATGGCCTCGATCAACGGATCGATCGCCCGCGGATCCCCGATCATGCCGAGCGCGATCGTGGCGTCCTCCCGCACCGCGCGATCCGGATCTTTCAGGGCGGCGCAGAGGACGTCCACGACTTTGTCGTCCCGCACCCAACTGCGCCCGATTTGATAGTCCGTCGTCATGCCGCCGAGCGCCCGCGCGGCATGGCAGCGAACGACGAAATCCTTGTCTTTCATGCTCTCGATCAACGGATCGACCGACGGCCGTCCAATCGTCACGAGCGCCGTCCCGGCCGTTTCACGGACAATCTTCGAGGAATCCCGGAACAGCTTGATCAACGCCGGCACGGCCTTGGGATCGCCGATCTTCCCAAGCGCCTCGGCCGCCGCGCTCTTGACGGCTCCGTCGCGGTCCCGGCAGGCCAGGATCAAGCCATCGACGGCGCGCGCATCCTTGATCTCGCCCAAGGCCTTGGCGGCGTGCTCTCGGACCCTCCAGCGCTCGTCCTTCAAGCAGGCCATTAGCCGCTCGACCGCCGACGCTCCCATGCCGGCCGCCGCCCGGACGGCCTCGTCGCGCGTCTCCATGATCGGATCGTTGAACAGCTTGACGAGCGCCTCCAGCGCCTTGGCGCCGCCGATCCGGCCCAACCCCTTGGCGAGAGAGGCCCGCACGGACCAGAACTCGTCTTCGCAGGCCTGAATCAACGCATCCAGCGTGTTAGGATCGGCGCGTTCCGCGAGGGCTTTCGCCGCCTCCTCCCGCGTGGCATCATCGACGTCTTCCAATGCTTCCAGCAAATCTTCGACCGCCTGTGTCATGATTCCCTCTCGCGGCTCTCGCGATCAGTATTCATAATCGCGCTGCCCCCCATACGGCTGCATACGTTTGCACTTCACCAGAAGCGTCCGGGTTCCGCGCCCGCTCACGCACTGATCGTACTTCTTCTCGAATTCAAGGGTCCCGTCCTGCGTGACCGTAAACTGAAAACTGAACGTGAAGGTCGCGAACGAATAGGTGCCCGGCTTCAACCGAAGCTCCGTGACCTCCGCCGTGCGCAACGCATCCGTACTTTCCGGATCCAACGTCCAAATGGCCGGCGTCAGGCCCGGAATCTGCCACAAGGAGGGCGGCTCAAGCTTGGTGGCGTCGATGGTGATGGGGAATTCTTTTGCAGCGGAGGCCCCCAAAACCGTCGTGGCAGGCAGCACCAGCCCCACGACAATCGCCGCGAGCACCGTTCCCCAGACGGTCACATGTGACGCCGGCCGGACCGCCGCATCAGCCGGCCGCAGGCCTCCCGTTCGCATCGTCCTTCCAGATTTGTTCTTAATGGGCATGACGTTCCGCCCCCGAGGTTCGACCGGTCTCGCTCGATCCGCCCGATCCGTTGGTAAAGACTTCGTTAATCACGCGACTTTGCCACTCCGTGTGCGTTTCGGTATCCAGGCCCAACGCCCGCATGACCGTGGCCCCCGTATCGATCAGAGACACGGGTTGCGCGATCACATGCCCCCGTTTGACTCCGGCGCCCGATGCCAACCACAGAATGTGGGGAGGCTTGGCGCCTGCCGGAGCCACCGCCGGCTCCGCATCTCCGAAATGGTCGGCTCCCGGGGGGCTGATCGACGTGACGAACACGGTCGTCTCCTTCGACAGCCCCAGTTCATCATAGATGGCCAGCACATCCCCCATCGCGCGATCAATGGTGTTCAAGGCCTCGCGATAGCTCTTCGAGGTCCACCCCTCGGCCGCGCCGGCCCGGCCGGCATCGGGCAGGTGCACGATCAACAGGTGCGGCAGAGACGGAATGGCATGGCCGTAGCCGTGCCCGCTGGTGGCCTTTTTGAAATACTGGCGGATATAGGACACCACGGTCGTCGCATTGCATTCGGGACGAAGCGCCCCGCAGATCTGGTGGTCGATATAGGGTTCCGGCTTGGCCAATTGATAGAGGGACTCGTCCATGTAGAAGATGGTCGTATCGCGCCCCCCGCTCAAATCCAGATAGTCGAACATCGTCGGCGGCCGTGGATAGCCCCTGGCAAAATCAAAACTGTTCCACGTAATCCCGTGACGTTCCACCGGCAGACCCGTAATGAGGGACGCCATGGTCGGGAGCCGCAAGGGGGGATTCACCGCCGCCGCGCCCCAGGTCACAGACCCTGTTTTGATCAGGCGGCTCAAAACCGGCATGGCCGCAGCCTTGAGCGAGTCCTGGCCGACGCCTTCCAGCACGAACAGGATGGCCTGTTGCGCAGCCGATTGACCTTTACCCGCCGCCTCCGGAAGGGGCGGAATCCCCGTGGACGCAGCCAGGGCGCCGGCTGCGCCGTCTATAAGAAGGCACCAGACGAAAACCAGAATACAGAGCCCGCCTCTTCGTCGATGTCGAGTGATCATAAGTTCCCACTCCCCTACTACACGCTGGACCAATGATTCCTGGATGAGCCGAGTACCTTACCACGCGGTTTTTGACGGTGACAAGATCGGCGCCCGGCGGTCCGCCCGCGTCTTCGCAGTCGTTCTTTTAGCCCCTTTCAGTCCGTCATGCAGCCGTCATTCTTGGCCCCCTGCCGCATCACTACCGCCATCCTACTCGTTTGGCCCGGCCGCATGCCAGCCAGGGTTTCCTATTTTCGTCCCGGTATGGAATCGTGTATAGTGACCTCATTATGGTTTCAGATCTCATCGCCCACGAGCTGGCCCAGCCGTATCCCGCCTTTGTTCGCCTCATCGGGGTGAAAGTCAGGAATCGCGGGGAGGTCAAGAAACTCAATGCGGGGTCGGTGGCCGCCGGTCCGGGAGATCCTGTCATTCTGGAGCATGATGGAGAGTTGACCTATGGGATCGTCCATACCGACCCCTATACGGTTCCGTTCAGTCCTCCCATGAGGGTGATGAAATCGGTGCTCCGCGTCCCGACCGTAGAGGAGTTGGCGGTCATTCGCCGGCAGCCTTCCCTCTCCCGCGAGGGGATCGCCTTCTGCCGGGAGCAGACGGCGGCGCTCGGGTTGCGGATGAAAATGGTCGAGGTCTATGCCGCATTGGACCGGCGGCAGATCACGTTCGTCTATACGGCGGACGACCGGATCGACTTTCGTGAACTGGTCCGTATTCTGGCCCGGCGGTTCCATTCCCGCATCGAGATGCGACAGATCGGCGCGCGAGAGGAGGCCAAACGCCTCGGCGGCGTGGACACCTGCGGGCTGGTGCTCTGTTGCGCCAGCTTCCTCACGGACTTTCAGCCGGTCAGCATCAAGCAGGCGAGAAAGCTGGGCGTGCCGGTCGATGATCCCAAGCTCCTGGGGGTCTGCGGCCGCCTCAAATGCTGCTTGATGTTTGAAGCGATGGAAGCGAACAGCCTCACAATCCAACCAAGCCGGCTCATTTCACCCTCGCCATCCTCCCCTGTGTCTGCTTAATCCTTCGGCTCGGCTCCCTATCTTTATCCGGATCCAATCGGTCGGGAGTACCTTGTGGTCATCATCCGGCCCGGCCTTGGCCGCCGCCCCTGGGAGGGAACGGCGGGAGATGGGGCCGCACGTCGCCCACACATCGCAGCCGTCTGTGATAGGCTAACAGCAGAGCGGACCCCTGCTGAGAAGACCCCGTCAAAAAGGAGCCGTCCGTGACACAGGAGGGGCTGGTCGTTCGGCGGCCAATCGGAGAGGGGTCCTTATGCGGCCTCCTGTTCGGGCTCTTCTGGGTCTGCCTCCTTTCTTCACCGGCCGACGCCGAGATCAGAACGCTGACGGCCGAGGGCGAACATATCCTTGGAGAACACGACACCAAGGAAGAGGCGGTCCGCCTCGCGTCCGAAGCAGCCAAACGGAGCGCGCTGGAACAGGTGGCGCTCTACCTTGAGAGCGTCACCGTCGTCACGAACTTCAACATCAGCCGGGATGAGATCCGCACCTACACCGCCGGGGTGATCAACATCCTCGATCAACAGGTCTCGACTCGTCTCGACAACAATGCGGTGGTGTTCCATGTCGAGGTGGTTGCGCAGGTCGATACGGACGAAGTCGCGGAGGCCATCAAAAAACTCCGCGAGAACGAAGAGGCGAGGCAGCAGTTGGTGGCGCTGAAGGCCGAAGTCGATCAGCTTCAACAGGCTCTCGATGAGGCGAACCAGGCCTTGGCTGCCGCCTCCACGCAAGATCAGGTGGAGGAAGCCAGCCGCCAACGGGCCGACCTGCTCAACCAGGTTCAGTCCAACGCGCTGGTCCATCAAGCCTGGACGGAATGGGTGATCGCGGGGCCGTACCTCTGGCCGCCCCTGTCTCCCTGGTCCGGGCCTGGATTGGTCTACGGATTGCTCGCTCAGGCCGGCCGGCTCTATCCCAACAGCCCCTATGTCCCGATCGCACAACAGGCGGTGGCCGCTCAGAGCGGCATTCCCGTTCCTCCTGTCCCGCCCGCTCCACCGGCTCCCCACGCTCCTCCGCCGCCATCCGGCGCCGTCCAATCGATTCCGGTTGTCCCCTCGACGGTCTCGCCGACGGTGGGAGGTCCGATCGTATCCGTGCCTTCCGCCTCCAATCGAAGCCTGCACCGCCTGCAAACCACATTTCCCCATGTGAGCCCGAGGCCGCTGTCGCCACATCCCGATCCGGGCGCGCAGGCTGTGGCTCCGACCGGCAAGCCAGACTCCCCCCGCCAACTTCGACAGTATTTGATCCAGCCCGGCATCGCCCAGCCTCCTTCCGTGGTCCGGCCGCCGGTGGCTGCCAGTCCCTCGGTGGCGCCTTCGCGGCCGCCAGTCCTCCATCAACCTCCTCCTTCCGGCCAGCCGGTGAATCCTGCTGCACCCTCCGTCCATGTTCCACGAGCGCCGAACGGTGCATCGCAAGCCTCGCCTCCTACGCCAGGGCGGGGACTCTCTCAACTGCAACGTGCGTTTCCCGGCGTCGCTCCAGGCGGTAGAGCCCATTCGGGCGGGGGAAAAATTAGCGGGGGCGGAGGTAAGTAACCATGGCCGCGATCTTCACCATTATTTCCAGTCTGATCTTTACGATGCTTTGGGCGCCGGTCTCCTCCACCGCCGATGTCGGCGACGGCTCCGCTGCCGTCCGTCAGCGAGCGGACCAGGCCTTCGAGCGTCTGCACCAGCTCGCTGGAAACCAACAGACCGGAGCCGCTGTGTCCCGCCAGGAGCGCTCGCTGCCGCTCGACCCTACTTCCTATTCCCCGGACTCATATCTGATCGGAACCGGCCATGGCGATCTGGCGAAAGGCCGCATTACCTGCCAACGGGTCGCCGAATTGTCGGCGCGCACCGACCTGGCCAAACAGATCCGTGTGCTGGTCAAAGAGCACGCCATTGATCGAGTGCGCGAGCGCACCGGCCACAACAGCGAGCAGGACATCGAAATCCTCCGCGAGGAACTCGTCCAGGAATATCTCCAAGGCGTGAAGATCATTGACCGGCGATTCGACGAGGCCAACGGCACCTGTTCCAGCACCGCCGTCATGCCCAAGCAGGCTGTTGCCCCCGGCCTTCAGCGCAAATCCTCAGAACCCCCGCCACACCCGGCACGATAGGTTGGTCGGTCTCATGTCTTCCCGCCCCTCGTTGCACTGGAGGTTCGGTTTCGGGTAAGTACATCCCGCCATGCCGCTCGACAACAACTTCCAACATGCGGAGTACAGCCGGGCCGAGCCGAAGGACCGGCTGATCTACCGGGAGCTGCCTTCCGATCCAGCTCCCGATTCCCCGGCCTGGTCGGATGCCATGGCCCTATCCGGGAGGCAACTGGCTCGGAACGGCGTTCGGCTGGTGATGCTGCTGCACGGGTCTCTGCTAGGCTCCGATCTCTTCGGCATGCAACGGCTTGATGAGGTCGGCGGACTCAAGCGTGGCTATTCGCGGGGCATCTCCGGTTTGGATGCGCTGCTGGCCCTGATGCGGGAATCGACGAATGGCCTGGCCGGCCCGCCCGGCTGGCCCCGTCCGCCGTACCGAAACGACGCGGCCACGAAACAGATGCTGGACGAGACCTTGGGTGACGCGGGAAACGTGACGGAACATGCGCTGCAACTCTTTCGGAAAGCTCTCAACCGGGACCTCCCCAAACCGATCGCCTGCGAACGGTACCTCTGGTCCTGCGAGCACCACCATCTGGGACGGGCGCAGGCGGCCTGTCGCTTGCTGGATGATCTGCACCGGTGGACGGAGGACCTCAGGCTCGGACCAGGCGATCGCATTCTGGTCCAGGCCCACGGGCAGGCCGGCCTCTTGCTCGCCCTTGCGTCGAATCTCCTCGCCCCGGAGAAACTGTCCGGCTACCTGCGCTTCTTCTCGATCTTGAACGACGCGGCCGGACAGAACCCCTCCGGCTCGGTCGGCCAGAAATTGCTGGGAACGCTGGACCGGCGGTTGCGGGAGAAGACGATCTTGAACGGAGCCGCCCTCGACGTGGTGACGTTCGGCACGCCGGTGCGATACGGCTGGGACCCAGCCGGAATCGGCAAACTGTTGCATATCGTGAACCAGCGAATGCTCCGGATCGACGGCAAGACCTGGCTGGCGAAAACGGAACTGCCGCAGATCACGATGGAACTGCCTATCGCCTGGGGCGGAGATTACGTGCAGCAACTGGCCGTCGCCGGCACGGACGCCACGCCCGTTTCGACCGAGGCCCAAGCCGCAAACAAGGCCTTATGGGAGTTGCTGGAACCCTGGGACGGATTCGAACGGTGGTTGGAATGCGCCCGTCGGTCCGTACGCTGCCACAACGACGGGCTCTGCCTCTTGGCGGACTACAAGGATTCGACCGGCTCAACCCAAGCGCGCGACCACTACTACGGCCATGCCGCCTACACCCGCCTGAACGCGATGCTGTTCAACACCTCCGAGATCGCGGCCGCCTTATACCCATAGGCTGCCGGTGGTTCCTTGTCTTTTGCCCTTCAGGGGCGGCCAGTGGCCGCGGTTCCCGTCGTACGGTGCTTGGTCAGCGAGACCAGGTCGTCCAGAAATCCTTGCACCTCCTGGTCGGTGGGCCTTCGTTCGACGACCACCAACGATCCGTGATTCGAGGCCAGAAAATTCTTCACGGCCACGGCGCGCTGCTCGGGCGTCGCCGGCTCCGGAACGATCGCGATTTTCACCTGCCAGGACGAGAGCACCCAATATTTCGGCTTGGGATCCGTTTCCTGCACATAGAAATGGCCGGACGCATCCTGGAGCGCGCGAATGTGCTCGTCCTTGAGCACCTCTTGCCCGCTTCCCGCGTCAAAATAACGGGAATTCAGCACCGCATCGGCCCCGGTCAGCAGGCCCCGGACAACCAACAGCTCCTGGCCGAGAATCGCCTGTAAACAAGCCTCGTTGCGAAACGCCTGCTTCAATTCGTCCGCGGAAACAACTACCTGGGAGGTATCCGCCAAGACAGGCATGGCGGTCGCCGACTGGGTTACCGCCAGATTGATCCGGGGAATCTTCTGCATGGCCGTTTTGAGAAACGGCGGCAAGCTCTCCTCGAGCAGTTTGAATCGAGGAGGGGGCCCGGAGGACCAGAGTTCGGCCACTTCCTTCGGCTCCGGCAACCGGTCCATGGGGACCAGGCAGGCCGGGTGAAGCGGACGAGGGTGCCCTTTCTTGAATACAGCGCCTGGACGGGAAGGCTCGGCGAACGACGGAATCGCCACCAGCCGCGAATACTGTGCGGCGAGCCCCAGATCCCGCTCCAACGCCTCCAAATAACGCTGCTTGGCTTCCGCATAGCTCGCCCGCACCGGCGCCCTTGCCTGCCCGGCGCAGCCGGCGCAGGCTAGAACCAGCGCGATGAGGATCAGCCAGCGACTCCGAGGCAGCAGGTGTGACCGGTGGAAAGGAACACCTTCATCCAACTCGTTCATGAAGCAGTTTTCAATTCAGTCTCAACCCAACTTGACCCAGCTCGTCGGCCATCGGCCCACGGTCCAGTCCCCAGCCTACTGCGAAGTCCGCCAAAGCTCAAGGGAACCGAAGTTCACAGCCTGGCGCAAGGTCGGCTGGAGCGGCCTCATTTCTTGAAGATCAGCCTTGGAGAAGTCAGGTCGCCGAAACCCACCGCGACCAGTTCCCACCCGGCGGCGCCATACTCGTTCAAAACCGTCTGCATGTTCTGAATGTCCGTGGTGGCTTCCACGATCTTATACTGGAATTTCCGCGGTTCCTGCGCCCCGGCCTGGAACCAGCGCCCGCCCAGCATCAGGGCCAGCGCAAAACCGAGCAAGGCCAGTCCGAATGATAAGGATGTGCTGCGAAGGAGCGTCATAGGTCGCCTCCAACTCTGGTGCCGAAATGATCACGAAATGATCAATAGTGGCGCAAGACTCCGTCCGGAGTTCAATACGGCATCTCGTCGTCGTCCAGGCCGAAATGGTGCCCGATCTCATGGACCACCGTGTCGCGCACTTCCTGGACCACTTCTTTTTTGGTGCGGCACAGCCGCAGAATCGGCCCCCGATAGATGGAGATGTGCGCCGGGAGTTGTCCGCCCGCCTGGAAAAACGATTCCTTATCGATCGAAACGCCCTGATACAGCCCCAGGAGGTCATCCTCGCTTTCCAGTTCCAACTCGTCGAGCACCTCCGGCGACGGCTCCTCTTCCACTACGACGGCTACGTTGGCCAAATGCCGGGCATAGGGCTCGGGCACGCTGTCAAGCGCCTCCTGGACCAGAGCCTGAAACTCGGCCTCCGAAACGGACAAAGTTCGCAATCGCCGTGACATGATTGGCTGGTGAATAATCGATTCACCCCTCCGATCAATCCCCGTATTAAGCGGCGTCTGTCATCTGCGAGGCAGTTGGTGTGGGCTTCACTGCGCGCATCCAACGAAGGCCCTCTATGGCTGCGGGTTGTGCGAGCAGATTTATGACTACTCCCTCCAAGCTCGCTCGTGGTCCTTTTTCTCCGGGAGGACGCTCATGCTGGTCCCGCTGCGGCCGTCACCTCCCGTTGCATGTGGGAAAGCGCAATGGGTAGGCCGGCACTCCCCTTATATTTCTCTTCCAGTGATTTCTTCTCTTCTGGCAGGCAACTGGTGGGGTCTCCACTGCGCGCATGGAGGGAGCACCTTCTGAGTGTGCGGCCTCTGCGAGCACAGAGACCCTACCAGTTGCCTTGCCTCCTCTTCGTACGCGCGTTCCGGGAGCACAGGACCAGTATGGGCGTCCTTCCACTCTTTTGCCTGGAGCCACAGTGGGTCCAAGGATCGTCTTAAGCTGGCTGGTCCCCTCTACGGATGCGCCGCCCGCCAATTGTTCCCCACCCCTAAATCCACCTTCAGCGGCACCGACAGGCCCAGCTTCTCCCCCGTCGCCTCCATTTCCGACCGGACAAGCTGTTTCGCCCGTTCCACCTCGTCTTCCGGAGTCTCGAACACCAATTCATCATGCACCTGCAAGATCATCTTGGTCTGAGGCAGTTCGTCGCGAAGCCGCCGGTGCACATGGATCATCGCCAGCTTGATGAGGTCCGCGGCCGAGCCTTGAATGGGACTGTTCACTGCCATGCGCTCGCCGAAGCCGCGCTGGACCGGGTCGGCACTGGCGATCTCCGGAATGGGCCGCCTGCGCCCGAGAATCGTGGTCGTGTAGCCCCGTTCGCGCGCCTGGTCGATCGTCCGATCGAGGAAGGCTTTCACCGCCGCATAGCGCTCGAAATAGGCGTCGATATATTTCTTGGCCTCGGCCTGGGTGGTCCCCAGATTCTGGGACAACCCATAGGGGCTGATGCCGTAGAGAATCCCGAAGACCACCGTCTTGGCGGCGCGGCGCATCTCCTTCGTGATGCGGTCCGGCGGAAGGTTGAATATCTCCACGGCGGTGGCCATGTGAATGTCCTCGCCCCGCTCAAAGACCTTGATCAGCTTTTCGTCCTGCGAGAGGTGCGCGAGAATTCGCGGCTCGATCTGGCTGTAATCCGCCGACAGCAGCAGATGTCCCGGCGGCGGCACGAAGGCCTCGCGGATGCGCAGGCCGTATTCTCCCTTGACGGGAATGTTCTGAAGATTGGGATCGGCGGAGGACAGGCGGCCGGTCGCGGCCACTGTCTGGTTCAGCGACGTATGCAGGCGTCCCGTTTCCGGATTGACCAGGTTCGGCAGCGCTTCCACATAGGTCGATTTGAGCTTGCTCAGGCTGCGGTAGTTGAGAATCTGGGCCGGCAGCTCATGCTGCGACGCCAACTGCGTGAGCGTGTCTTCATCGGTGGAATACCCGGTCTTCGTCTTGCGGACCGGCTTGAGGCCCAATTTCTCGAACAGCACGGCGGCCAACTGTTTCGGCGAATTGATGTTGAAGGCGCCGCCCGCAATGGACGCGATCTGTCCCATCATCCGGTCCAATTCGCGCTCCAGCTCCTTGTTCAATTCCTCCAAGGCCGAGACGTCGAGCAGGAAGCCCTGCCGCTCGATCTCGGCCAGCACCGGCACGAGCGGCATCTCCACCTCCTCGAATAGCCACAGCATGCCCTGGGCTTCCAAACCTTCCCTCAGGACCGGCACGAGCCGCTGGACGACGGTTGCGGCTTCGCCGGCCTGATGAGCCCCGGGCGGAGGCTGGACCGTAAAGAGATCGACCGGCGGTTCGGCCGGCCCGCCCATGCGGACCCCGCGAAGCTGATAGCCCAGCGTATCGAGCGCCACGGTCTCCAGACTATGGCTGCGACGGTTGGGGTTCAGCAGATAGGCTGCGATCATCGTATCGAACAGGGGGCTCGCAAGATCGATCCCCTCCCGTTTGAGCGCCAGCCACACGGGCTTGAGATCATGAGCCGCCTTCAGCACGGCCTGATCGCTCAACAGGTCTTTCAACAGCGGATCGAACCCGGAGCCCGGCCCCTCTACATAATAGACTGGATCGGCATCCGGTCCGCTCAGGGCCAGGCCCAACACATCCGCGCGGACCGGCACCTGTTCGCTCAGCACACAGGCCAGCACGAGAGAACCGGTCTGCCTGATCCGGTCCGCGAACCGCTGCAGGTCCGGCCGATCGTGGAGCAGCGACAGCCCTTCGCCCAGCGCCTCAGTCTCAGCCGGTGTCACCTGGAGCGTGCGCAAGAGACTATGAAATTCCAGTTCGCGGAGGAGCGGAGCGAGTTGGTCAGACTCCAGCGGCTTGACCCGATAGTCCTCCGCGTGAAACTCGATCGGCGCATCCACGTGGATCGTCGCCAACTTCCGGCTGAGCCTGGCCATCTCGGCTTGCTCCGTCAGCAACGTCTTCGTTTTGGGCGGCTTCACCTCGTCCAGCCGGGCCAGCATCCCCTCGATCGTGCCAAACTCCGCGATGAGCTTGGCCGCCGTCTTCTCGCCGATGCCCTTGACCCCCGGGATATTGTCCGTCGCATCCCCGACCAGTCCCATGACCTCGACCACGCGCCCCGGCTCGACCCCGAACCGCTCGCGACAATCCGCCTCGTCAAACCATCGTTCTTTGACCGGGTCGTAGATGCGCACGGCCGGCGTCAGCAGTTGAAACATGTCCTTGTCGCTCGTCACGATCGCCACGTCGTACCCGGCCTGCTCCGCCTGCCGCGCCAACGAACCGATGAGGTCGTCGGCCTCATACCCCTGCAGGCGCACGACCGGAATCCGGAAGGCTTCCACCACCTTGTGAATGTACGGAATCTGCGCCTGCATCCCGTCCGGCATCGGCGGCCGCTGGGCCTTGTACGCCTTGAATTCCTCGTGCCGGTGGGTGGGTCCTTTCTCGTCGAACACGATCGCGAGGCCCTGCGGCTGATGCTCGCGCAGGATCTTGGTGAGCATGGTCGTGAACCCATAAATGGCGTTGGTCTGGAGACCCTTGGAGTTGGTCAGGGCCGGCAGGGCATAGAACGCCCGATAGATATAGGCGCTCCCGTCGATCAGATAGAGGAGCGGGCGCTCGGCGCCTTGAGATGTTAAGTCGGCGGCCATATCAGATCGATTCCTTCATGCCGTCGTTCAGCGGGGCTTGATCACCAGCGGAGGCGTGCCGAACTTCTCCCGCATCTTGTTGATCGTGGACAGCACCGTTGGCTGACCGATCAACTTTCGCTCGAGCTCCCGCTTGCCAGGAAAATCCATCAGTGAAATGCCGATCAGCATGGTGAGCAGCCCCTGGCCCGGCAGGAACAGCATGGCAAACCCGGCGAGCAAGAAGATCGCCCCAAGGATGTTCTTGATCAGGTGGCCGAGCATGCGCAACACAGGATGGTGGTTGCGCATCCATGAATGGGGATAGTCCGAATCGAAATAGTTCGACGGCAACCGGACCAGAATCAACGGAATGGCGATCAGGGTTCCGACGAAGAGGACCACGGAGGAGAACGCCAGCCAGAGCAACGTCTGGCCGGAGACATAGGACTGCACGGTGGAAAGAAAGGAGTCCATAAGCGGAACGGGCATCGTAGCATGCAGCCTCGGCAGACAACAACGAGCGAAGGACCCGCAGGGTTCCGGTCGCACGGCGGAGATCAGTTCCGGGATTGACTCCGCCGTTTGCGGCTACGCCTGTCCGCGTTCCGGCCGCGCGCGGGTTTACGTCCTCGAAAGTCTCGGGCTATAATGGCCCGGTATCCGGTTCGTCCGCTTCGATGGTGAGGCATACTCATGCGCCGTCTGTCTCTCGACTGTATTGATCGGGTGGTCCGGTGCGGGCTGCTCGTCGTGGCCCTCTCGCCATTCATGCCGGTGCCGGCGACAGTGCAGGCCGGATCGGACAGCGAGGTCGAGGTCGAGGTCAACAAAAAAGGACTCGGCAAGGAAGCCGTGCTTCGAAAAGGCCCGCACGAATGGTACATTCTGGTCGAAGTCACGCCGGACAACACGGTGGTCCTGCGACAGGAAAAAAATCTCGACACCTACGTGCTCGATGACAGCGAGACTCACGACCGGTCGTTTACCCCCTCCGAGGTCGACGCCGTCATCGAGGAGTTCGTCAGCAGCGCCAAAGTCCAAGCCGCGAAGTACCAGTGATGTCCGGCACCACCCGTCCAGCCAAGCCGCGTTTCGTGATCTTCGCGCACAACGCCACCTACGACAAATTGCATCAGGTGGCGACGTTGGGCCTGACGGCCGCCGCCATGGGCAAGGAGGTCCTTGTCATCCTCTTGTTCTGGACGATCAAGAAACTGGCCGACGGCCGGTTGGATGAAGTGGATTTTCCGCCCGAATACGCCTCGGCTGGAGATGAAGTGCGCCGGCTGCTGAAGGAAAAGAAGGTGCCGACGATTTCGGAGATGTTTCAGGAAGCCAAAGCGGTGGGATCATTGAGGCTGATCGCCTGCAGCGCCGGCCTGGAATACATGGGCGTCGATGCCGCGCGCGTCGCGAAGAACGTCGATGAGGTCATGGGCTTGCCGTCGATTCTTTCCCTTACCGCCCACGCGGAAACCAAGCTCTTTATTTAGTAGTCGCTCGCCGTTCCCTCCGCGTCGCCCGCCCGCATCACGGTTCCGGGTTCAGCGCGATCTCGTGACGCCGATCCGATCACAGTAGTCCGAGACCTTGCATCGGCTGCACCAGGGCGAGACCGGTTGACACAGGTGCTGGCCGAAGGGCACGAGCAGATCGTTGTAGGTGATCCAATAACGCTTGGGCAGCTTGGCTCGCAGGGCCTCCTCCGATTCCTCGGGAGTCCTGGTCTTGATGTAGCCCCACCGGTTGCTGATGCGATGCACGTGGATATCCACGCAGATGCCCGGCTTCCGATAGCCGACCGTTACGACCAGGTTCGCCGTTTTTCGCCCCACGCCGGGCAGAGTCAACAGTTCGTCGATATCGTCCGGCACCCGTCCGCCATAGCGACCGAGCAGCGCGCGGCTGATGCCCAGCAGTTGCACGGCCTTGTTGCGGTAGAATCCGACGGGATAGATGGCCCGCTCGATGCGGGCCGGCGTCAGCTTGAGCATGGCGGCCGGCGTGTCAGCCAGCGCGAAGAGCCGCCCGCTGGCCTCGGCTGTCGTGAGATCCTTCGTGCGGAGACTCAGGACCGTCGCGATGAGAATCCGAAAAGGGTCCTGCGACGAGTCCTTTGCGACGACCCCGACCACGGGGTCCGGCCATTGGCGGACTTCACGCCGCAGCGTCCGCAACACCGGATGAATGTCTGCGTCACGCATCGGCGGTTGAAGCAATGCCTGTTGCCGATGACTTAGTTGCGGGTGACCCGACCGACGCCGTGATGCCGGCAGCCGAATGGGATCGCGAGGAATGCGGCAGGGACCGAAGGGTTAGTCGGCTCGATGCTTCGACAGCCACTTTTGGCGTCGCCGCTGAGCTTCCCGCTGCTTGGCCTTCTTGCGGACGCTGGGCTTCTCGTAGAAGCGCCGCCGCTTCAGTTCGCGGAACAACCCTTCGCCGGCGAGTTTCTTCTTCGCAACCTTGAGAGCTTTCTCGACGTTGTTGTTGAAGACTTTGATTTCCATGATTCCTATATGTCTTGGGGTGATGGACGAAAACGAGGCGGTAGTCTACCACAGCCCCCCAGGCCCCTCAAGGCACCTTTCCATTTGTTTCAGCTCATGCAGCATTTTGTCTTTAACTCTATGATTTGATTGACGTTTACAGTTCTCGAGCACGACCGATCGAAGGCCCAGGAAGGCAGCACGGGCCAGCTCGCGAGCGACGAAAACGTCGGGGCTCAGCGCGGTATCCCGGCTCGACTCCACTTCGGGCAGGAGACGCCGGACCTCGGCAACCAAACCGGCCATGGCTAAGGGAATCTCGGTCGCCTGTTCAAGGGCCTCCGAGAAGACGGGCGCTTCCTCTGGATCCTGCTTCAACCGGCGAGCCGATTCCAACACCTTGGCGTAGGCCGGAGCGTCGCGTTGCGCAACGTCCCATAATCTCGTCCCGAGATCCGCCAGGCGGGACGCCGAGCCGGATGGAGTCGACTTTCGTTTTTCCTGGATGGCCAACACCTTCGCGCCGAGCTGGGCCGAAAGCGCGCCCGCCAGGCCGGCGGCCAGCGCGCCGGCCGTCAGGTTGCCGGCCTCGCCAAGGGTATGCAACAAGTCGGCGACGTTGCCGAATGCAGCCTCCGGCCGCTCGTCGCGTTTCGAGGTGTCCGCCGGCTGCGTCTGGCCGCGCCGGAGCGCCTGCTCCAGTTCGATCTCCAGGATGTGGCGCTCCGAAAGCACCTCCAATCCAAGCGCCTGCTGCGCCGTTGCCAGTATTCCCTGGAGCGGGACCAGTCCGATCAGTTCCGATCCCGCCAGACGAACGCCGGCATGTGCCGCTTCCCGGACAACGGCCGCGTAGGCGTGATGAATCGGTGTGCGACCGAGATCCGTCAGATTCATCGACACCTGGACGAGCCGGCGGCTGGGCAGCGGCACACCGATCGCTTTCACGCCGGGCAGCCCCCCGCTGGATTCCCTGACCCGCCGTGCAATGGCCTTGGCCACCGCCAGATCCTCGCTCGCCACGTTCACGTTGAAGGCCACAAGAAACGGTCTGGCCCCGACCACCGTAGCCCCGGCCGTCGGATGGAGCCTCGCAGGTCCATAGTCGGGATGCCAGGCTGGGTCCTCCGCCATCCGCTTCGCCAAAGCCTCCACCCCACCCCGCCTGATCGCTTCGAGCCGGCGCCGGACCGGCTGCCTTGCCGATTGCTCATACAGAAACACGGGGATTCCAAGTTCCTCTCCGATGCGACACGCCACCCGGCTCGCAAGGTCCATACAATCGGCCATGGTCATCCCTCGCACCGGCACGAAGGGCATTACATCGGTTGCTCCGACTCTGGGATGCACGCCCTGATGCCGCCGCAGATCGATTCGCTCGGTTGCGATTCGGCAGGCCTGAAAGGCCGCTTCTGCGACGGCCTCAGGAGGCCCGGCCAAGGTCAGGACGGACCGGTGATGGTCCGGATCGCTCGTGCGGTCGAGCAGGACCACCTGCGGAACCGCCTGCACCGCCTCCGACAGCGCCTGGATCACCGAGGAATCTCGCCCCTCGCTGAAGTTCGGCACACATTCAACAATCGGATCAGTCATAGGCCCTTCTGGCCGAGGCTCATTCTGCCTCATTGAGGTGGGACGGAACATGGAGCGCGGGCGGAAGGAACACAGGCGGGAGAAAGGAGAGAACGGACTTACTTCGTTTTCTTCACGTAGGCCTTGTAGACGCGCTTGGCCTGCTGCTCTTCTTCCTCCAGCCCCACCATCTGGTGGCCGGTCGTCTGGCACCAGGCCGGCATATCCTTCTTGATGCCCTCATCATCGGATAGCACCTCCAAGACCTGCCCCATAGACAGTTCCTTGATCTTCTTCGAGGTCATGATGATCGGCATCGGGCAGAAGTACCCGAGGGTATCCAGTTTCACATCGGCTTGCATCATAAGACTCCATGAGGCTGAGGTTCAGGTTGAGACTAAAGGTCTTGCGCCTCCGGCCTCAGCTTCACCTTGGCCTTCACCTCGCACTCCTCAGATAAAGAGATTCACGGCGCCTTGCCGCGCCTCGTTCAAGTACGTGCTCACGCCGGCCAACTGATCGACCCCGTCGATGAGCGTGTCTTTCGAGATACCCATCAACCCCATCGTCGTCGTGCAGGCGATAAACCGCACGTCAAGGTCCTTGGCGGTTTGCATCAGCTCCGGAATGCCGGGCATCCGGTTGTCTCGCATGACCTTCTGCATCATGCGCGCCCCCATCCCTCCGAAATTGAAACGCGACAGCGGCAACTGATGGGCGCCGCCCTTGTTCAACCAGCCGAACATCCGGCGAAGCCAATTCTTGGCGGTCGTCGAGGCGCCTGGCTTGCGGATCGCGTTGAGCCCCCAAAAGGTGAAAAACATCGTCACCGGCATCCCCATGGCCGCCGCGCCCGTGGCGATGATAAACGCCGCCATGACACGGTCCATGTCTCCGCTCAACACCACGATGGTGACGCGCTCCGGCTTCGTTTCCTGTAAATCGGCCAATGCCGCCGACGGTTCAACCTGTGTGAGATTCATCTGGCGACCTCCCGCGCCCTTCCCTCGACCGGCAGATGGCCGACCGAAGCGGCGCTGTGACGGAACAGCAATGACAGATTTTCACTATAGTCCCTGATTTTTTTCACTGTCAAGCAAGCTTCAGACGGCCCTGTCCACGGTCCAGCCTCTGGAAGACCAGGATCACGGCCGGATCACCGCCGGGACTCGGAACGACCGGCTCACGGGGGCGGTTCGTCATGAACCTTTGTCTCGGTCACCAGGCTGATGGCCCGCCTGATCTGGGGTCGCGTGCCCAAGAGCGTGAGCACATCCCCGGCTTGCAGCGCCGTCCGCCCGGACGGGTTCGATTCGGTCATGCCGCCCCTGGTCAACGCAATCACCGACGCGCCGGTTCTGGGCCGTATGGCCAGTTCACCCAGAGGCTTCCCCAAGACCGGGGAATCCTCGTCAATGCGGCAGGTCTCCACTTCCACATCGGTCAAGGTGCCGGCGCGGAGATGGTGCGCCATTTCCGGCATCTCGCTGCGGCGCAACAGCGAATAGCCTTCCCGCCGGATCTGCTCCGCCTTCTTCATGACATACTCCTGCGGCAGTTTGAACGTCCGCAGCACCAGCGCAAAAATCTCGATCGACGTTTCGAATTCTTCCGGCACGACGTCGTCCGCCCCCACCTCGTGCAGTTCCTGCAATTCGCGCAGATAGCGGGTGCGCACGATGATGTAGAGCTTGGGATTCAAGCTGCGCGCCACCTGCACGGCCCGGCGCGCCGCGAATGGGTCCGAATTCGCCACGACGAACACGCGGGCGTCGTGAATCCGGACATGGCGCAGCACGTTGGGATTGGTGCCGTCGCCGTAGTAAATCGGGACCCCGGCCCGCGACTCCCGACGCACGATGTCTCCGTCGAGGTCCAACGCCACGAAGGGAATCTCCGTCTCGCTCAGCACGCGGGCCAGATTTCGTCCGTTGAGGCCGTAGCCCAGGATGATCACATGGTCCCGCACCTTGATCTGTTCCCCGGTTTCCTGTTGCACGTGGCTGATCGTCCGCCCGGGCAGCAGGTGACGGAGCCGCTGCCAGGCTTCGAACCGCCGGGCGAGGTGCGGCGCCCACTGCATCAAGAAGGGCGTCAACACCATCGTGATCACCGAGGTGGCCAGAAACACCTGATAGGCGGTGCCGGACAGCAACCCGACGGTCTGGCCCTGCCCGGCCAGGATGAAGCTGAATTCCCCGACCTGGGCCAGCGCGACTCCGCTGAGGATCGCCGCGCGCGGCGGCTGCTTGGCCCCGATGACCGCTCCCATGCCGGCGAGAAATTTCACCAGAACGACCGCGAGCACGAGCCCCAAGACCAGGGCCGGGCTTGAGAGCAGCGACCGGACATCCATCAACATGCCGATCGAGACGAAAAACAGGCTGTTGAAACTGTCCCGGAACGGCAGCACCTCGGCCATCGCCTGATGGCTGTATTCGGACTCGGAGATCACCAGCCCGGCGATGAAGGCGCCCAGCGCCAACGACAGGCCCCCCAACGAGGTGAGCCAGGCGATCCCCAGGCAGAGGACGATCACGGTCAGCAGGAACAATTCCCGGCTGCGGCTCCGCACGATCCGTTCGAGGAATGTCGGCACGAGATACCGGGCCGCGACCAGAATCAGGCCGACCGCGAGCAGCGCCTTCCCCATTGTGAGGGCCACCTGCTTGGCCGCATCCTCCATCGGGGTGGCCAGGAGCGGCACGATCAACATCATCGGCACGACCGCCAGATCCTGAAAGACGAGGATGCTGGTGGTGGCCCGGCCGTGGATCGAGTCCATGTCGCCGCGGTCGGTCAGCAGTTTCAGCACGATTGCCGTGCTGCTCAGGGACAGGACGCAGCCCCAGAAAACCGATTCGGCCAACGAGAGGCCCAAGAGATAGCCGACCACCGTCGCGAACAGCAGCACGCCGCCGACCTGGAATGTTCCGCCGACCAACATGAGGCGGCGGACCGAGGTCAGATGGGCCAGCGAGAATTCGATGCCGATCGTGAACAGGAGCAGGACGACCCCGATTTCCGCCAGCACCTTGACCTGTTCCTGATCGGACACGAGGTTGAGTCCGTACGGCCCGATCATGGCTCCCGCGCAGAGAAACCCGGCGATCGAGGGGAGTCGAAACTGGTGGAAGAGAAACACCACCGTGATCGACACGACGAAAATCGTCAGCAGGTCTGGCAGCAGCGTGTGATTGCTCATGCGGGCGCGCGGTCCGGTCGGAAAGAATTCAACCGTGGATCAGCAGGTTTCACGTCGGAGGAGAATACCGGAGGAGCACAACGGGAACAAGGGAAGGCCGCGAACCGCACGTCCTCTGTTTGCCGGGCTTGCCGCCTGCCCTGGCTTCGCGTATCGTGGCCTTCTCCCATGCCCATGCCTCTGACGAGCCCCACCGGCTGGTGCCGAGCCCTCATCTTCGATTTCAACGGGGTCCTCGCCGACGACGAGACGCCCCACTTCCGGTGCTTTCAACAGGCGTTGGCAGAACAGGGGTTCAGGCTCACCGCCGAAGAGTACTATGGCACCTATCTCGGCATGGATGAACGGACCTGTACGGCGGCGTTGATTCGAGAGAGGGAGGGCCGGGACGATCCCCTGCTGCTCGCCCGGATCACGCAACGCAAAGCGGAACTGTTTCACGCCTCTAGTCAAGCGCACAGACCGGCGCTGTTTCCCGGCGTCATCGACCTTGTCAAAGCCGCGAAGGCCACCTGCCGACTGGCCATTGCCTCGGGCGGGCGGCGCGAGCAGATTGCCTATGCCTTGAGCGGCACACCGATCGAGCAGGACTTCGCCGTGATCGTATCGGCCGACGAGTGCGCCGTCGGAAAGCCGGACCCTGCCATCTATGCCTTGACGCTCAAGCTGCTGAACGGCCGGGAGCCGCGGCCGCCGCTGATCCGGGCTGAAGAGTGCCTGGTGCTGGAAGACTCGCAGGCCGGAATCCTGTCGGCCAAACAGGCCGGGATGCACGTCATCGCCCTCGCGACGACCTACCCGGCGCCCTTGCTGTCGGAAGCCCATGCGGTCCTGCCAGGGCTCGAAGGCGTGACTCTCCAACAGTTGATGTCCATGACGGTTCGCAGCAGCCGATAAGCAGGGAGGCGATCGGAACGGAGAAGAGGGCCGGCGCTCGTCGAGGATAGCTCAAAACGGAATGCGGATGCCCATCTGAAACTCGTTCGGCACATAGCCCTTGCCGGTGCCGTCGCCCAGGATATTCTTGTTCTGGAGGGAAGGGTCCGGCCCGAGCATCCGATCTCGTTCGGTCACATACCCGCCTCCAAAACCGGCTCCGACATAGGGAATCAGCGTCTGCTCTCCGAAATGGAGTTCTCCATGGATGGTGGGCGGCTCGCGCAGAAGCGTCTCGGACCGATCCGGAACAGGAATGGATCGAGGATCGACCAGTGTTGTCTCCGACACCTCGCCCGTGCGCAAATGGAAGGAGGGTTGGGTCTCCTGAAGAGGAAGGTTCGATTCTCCCCCCTGACCGGCCCAGGCAACGGCGCTGAACCAGAGCACCCCCGCTGCCAACGGGAAGCTACCGACGATTCTCTTGCTGCCAGGAAGCATCCTCGATGCCTCTTATCCGATCATCAATCCTCTTGCGTCTACCCATTCCATGCCAGCGCCCCAGGCCGTGCACATCCACGATACAACGTCGGAGCAAAGCCGTTCAAGATCACGTCGGCGGGCGGCGGACCAGAGCCGTCATGTAGCGCGATTCTCGTGGCGCAAACAACAGGTCTGAGCGACAATCTCCGAGTACCGGCCGCAGAACGCACCATGCTCCCTCCCGCACACAAGGCGATCGAAGCCGCGGCGTTTGATCGCCTCGTCTCCAGGGGACTCCTCGCCCGCGAGGACTTCGACGCGGCCCTCAAGGAGTCGTTCAGCGGCAAAAAAGAGCTTGAATCGATCCTCCTCACCACGTATCGCCTCTCGAAGGCGCAACTGGGGCAGGCGCTCAGCGAGTTTTTTGACTGTCCCTATGTGCCCTATGACGACCGGACCGTCGTCGACGTGGAGTTGGTGAAGAATCTCAGCTTCGATTATCTCCGCCGGAACTTCTGGATTCCGCTCCGCCGGCAGGGCCCCCTGCTCGATATCCTGATCGACGATCCGCACAACCTCGACAAGGGGCTCGACATCCGCCGCGCGTTCCCCGGCCTGACCGTCCGCTACTCGGTCAGCCTCCGGCAGGAGATCGAACAGTTCATCCTGGCCGCGATGGGGCAAACGGAATCCGGCTCGATCACCGACATTCTCGGCGAACTCGTCAACGAAGCCTCTGAGGCCGGATCGGACGAATCGGGAGCCGACGCCATCGACGAGCACGACTCGGCCATCGTCCGGCTGACCAATCAGATCATCGCGGAAGCCTACCGCCTGGGGGCCTCCGACATCCACATCGAACCGTATTCTGATCGCAAGGAGACGGCCGTCCGGTACCGGGTGGATGGGTCCTGCTTCTCCTATATGAAAATCCCGCCCGCCTACCGGCGCGCGATCGTGTCCCGCATCAAGATCATGGCGAATCTCGATATTGCCGAACGGCGGCGGCCGCAAGACGGCAAGATCCGATACAAGCTGGCGAAGGACAAGGAGATCGAACTGCGGGTCGCCACGATTCCCACGGCCGGCCACAACGAGGACGTGGCGATGCGGATGCTGACGGCCAAAGAACCGATGCCGCTGTCAGCGATGGAATTCTCCCCAGAGGCGCTGGCCGCCATCAAGGACCTCGCCGACCGTCCGCACGGACTGATCCTCTGCGTGGGCCCCACCGGCTCCGGCAAGACCACGACGCTCCACGCGATCCTGGGCGCCATCAATACCGACGAGCGGAAGATCTGGACCGCGGAAGATCCGATCGAGATCACGCAGGACGGATTGCGGCAGGTTCAAGTCAATCCAAAAATCGGCTTCACCTTCGCCGCCGCCATGCGGTCGTTCCTGCGCGCCGACCCGGACGTGATCATGATCGGTGAGATGCGGGACAAAGAAACCGCCGACGTGGCCATCGAAGCGTCCCTGACCGGCCATCTCGTCCTGAGCACCCTTCACACCAACAGCGCCATGGAAACAGTCACCCGCCTCCTCGACATGGGCTGCGACGCCTTCAACTTCGCCGACGCCATGCTCGGCGTCATCGCCAAGCGGCTCTGCAAACGGATCTGCCCGGCGTGCAAAGAAACCTACCATCCGTCCCGCGAGGAGTACGACGAACTCGTGCGCGGATACGGAACGGCAGCCTGGCACTCGCTCGGGGTTGAGTATAGGGACGAGTTCCGGCTCTCCCGCGGCAGTGGCTGCGACGCCTGCAACCGCAGCGGCTTTCGCGGGCGGGTGCCGCTGCACGAGCTGCTCGTGGCCTGTGACGAACTCCGCAACCTGATCCAGTCTCACGCCCGGACCTCGGAGCTGACCAGCCTGGCGATGAAGAACGGCATGGTCACGCTCATGCAGGACGGCATTCAGAAGGTCTTGCGTGGCCTGACGACCTTCAAGCAGGTTCGGACCGTCGCCATGAAGTGACCGGCCCCGGCCGGGGCACAATCGGGTTTCCCCTCCAGTCACCCGGCTGGCGGCGATTCGAGCAGCCGCACGAACTCCGCCAATCGGGCCTTCATCGACGGCTGCACCTTGATGAACTCACAGCCGAACCGCGAGCCGGCCCGCCAGCGCACGGCCGCCAATTCGATCTCCAGCACTGGCTCCTGCGGGGTGAGTTCCATGCCGATCCTCACGTAGCTCCCCACCGGGACCGGCCGTTCGGCGATCACCGCGCAGCCATCGATCGAGAGGTTCACGATCGTGCCCTTCCGATCCGGGCCGTCCCCCTGCAACCCGGCGGGCAACTGGACCGAGTATCGTAGGACTCGCCGGGGTTTCATGGGGTCACGCCGCGATGAACAGGCAGGAGGGCTGCATGACTCTCTTTCGCGCAGACCACGCGCGGCCGATTACACTGCATAGTATTCCCTGTACCATTGGACGAAGCGGGCAATGCCGGTTTCGATGGACGTCGAGGGCTTGAAGCCGACATCGCGGGTGAGATCCTCCACGTCGGCATAGGTCGCAGGCACATCTCCTGGCTGTAACGGCAAGAGGCGTTTCTCGGCCTTGAGGCCGAGCGTCTGTTCCAGCACCTCGATAAAGCGCAGCAGCGGCACCGGTTGATGGTTGCCGATGTTGTAGAGTCGATAGGGGGCATTGCTGAGGCTCGGGTCCGGTTGGTCGCCTGACCACCGGGGGTCCGGCTGCGCCGGGCGATCAAGCGCGCGCACCACCCCCTCCACGATATCGTCGATATACGTGAAGTCCCGCTGCATCTGCCCATGGTTGAAGACCTCGATCGGTTTGCCCTCCAGCATCGCCTTGGTGAACAGGAACAGCGCCATGTCCGGCCGCCCCCATGGTCCATAGACCGTGAAGAACCTGAGCCCGGTGCAGGGAATCCGATAGAGGTGCGCATAGCAATGGGCCATCAGCTCATTCGCCTTTTTGGTGGCCGCGTAGAGCGACACCGGATGGTCGACGTTGTCGTGCACCGAGAAGGGCATGCGGGTGTTGCCGCCGTAGACCGAGCTGGTGGAAGCGAAGACGAGGTGCTCGATGCCATTGTGGCGGCACCCTTCCAGGATGCTCAAAAAGCCCTCGATGTTGCTGTCCGTGTAAGCATGAGGATTGACCAGGGAATACCGCACCCCGGCCTGGGCGGCCAAATGCACGACTTTCCGAAACTGCGATTCGGCGAACACTTGTTTGATTCCCGCACGATCCGCCAGGTCCATCCTGACGAAACGGAACCGGTCGAACGTGGTCAAGCGGGTCAGGCGCGCCTCTTTGAGACGGACATCGTAATAGTCGTTCAGGTTGTCGAGGCCGATGACCCGATCGCCCCGCTCCAACAACCGGGCGGCCGTGTGAAACCCGATAAACCCCGCCGCGCCCGTGACCAGAACCGTTTGCGGCTCCATCTCTTATTCTCCCCCCCCCCGACTCACACAAGGCCGCTCAGGCACCCCGCCTCAGCGCCGTTCCATGTTCTGCGGACGATCGATCGCTTATCTCTTCTGCCCGGAAGATCGCATGAACGGCGGATCGCCATGGTCAAGCCGATAGAGTTCCAGCGGCGCCAAGGTCTGCGTCAATGACAGAGCTTCCATCGCCCCGTCCGGTTTGAGCCGAAAGGCATCCAACGCCTGGGCATAGTGATATCGGCACCCGAAGGACGCGAGCGCCTGGGCCAACTCGGACGGCGGCTCCCAATGCGCCGTTAACAGTTTCGTTCGGGCGGGATTCCGCCGGCTGAACGTGAAGGACAGATGGTCGGGATACCAATCGGCTCCGCCGGTCGCGTAGGATACGAACAATTTGGCTTGCGCGGTCTGCGCCAGCTCGGCCAGATAGGCATTGGTCAAGAACCCGTTTTCTCCGACTTCCAACCAGGTCCCCGGCGGCGCCAGCGCGGCATGGGCCGCATAGGTGCGCAGCTCCTTCAACTGTTGCTGCGAGGCACAGACGACCGCAATCGGGCCGTGCTGTCGTACGAGCGCCTGAATCACGCCTTCTTTTAGCGCGGAGCGCCCGTCATTGGTCGGGCCGCTGTCGGCGTGGACCAGGACGGTATGGCCGCGGTCCGCGATCAGGTAGCAATTCCGCGGCATCTCGAGATCGCAGGGATCTTCGCCATAGAACGGCACCGACCACACGGCCCCGCCGTCAAAGGCCCAGGACTCGCCATGCGCCAACTCGATAACCTGTGTGAAGCCCATGTCCCGCAGCAACGCCTGGTAGTCGTAGTAGCAGGTCTTCCGATTGCGCCGGCTGGGCACGACGACCGGAATATCCTTGGGCAGGCTCAGGAGCGAGCGCGGCTCCACATGGTCGTCATGGTCATGCGTGAGAAAGACCGCCGAAGGTCGCGGCAGCAGTTGGCCCCAGAGCGAAGGGATCGGCATCTCGGCGAACCAGGGCAAGAGCCAGGGATCGAACAGAAAAAACTGTTCGCGCTGGCGATACATCAGCGCCGCATGGCCGAGATGGATCAGGTCGCGATCGGCTGTCGCCTCCAGCCATCTGCTCCGCACGCGATGCTCGGGCGTGGCGGACAGGCACTCGTGCTGATGCAGGAGTTCCATGAAGCGGGTGAGCGTCCGCTCCTGCTCACGGGAGGCAGTCACAATCGTGCGGATCGCGCCGGCCGGTTGGCTGCCGTCCAAGAACCCGATGAGCTTGGCCACCGCGGGGCCGCTCATTCGGTCGAGTGGCATCGGAATCGCCTGGCGCTTGACCGCATGGAAGACCCGCAATCCGGCGCTGGTCACCGTCGAGGACTTACTGGGATCGCGTGGAAACTCCCACTGGAAGGTCCCGTCCGGACGCCGCCCGCAACGGATGTGCTGGCTAAGCTGCGGGCGCGAATTCACCAGCTCGGCATAGGCATCCTCCAGCCTCGTGCGAAGATCGGGATCGTCGAGCGGCGCCCGCTTCGCAAACACGTCGCTGATCGCCGTCTCCACGCTACTGAGGAGGTGTTGGTGCGCCTCGTGGAGGGCGACGGTCACTTCGGGGGCAATCCCGCCCAGAAAGGGGAACGGGCCCGGCGCCTCGGCGCTCTCGAACTGCACCCAGACCCAGGGCAACAGGGCAAGGTAATCGGTCGGGCGATAGTGGTCCCAGAGTTTCATGAGGGATGCTCGGCAGGGTTGACGGTAGACGAAGACGGGTCCCCGGCTCTCAGTCGATTCATTGCGAGCTTCGCCGACGGCTCATGCCTCATGTTTTGCGGGTAAACTCCAACGGGCTGATCGTGGGTTCGTACAACACCTGCACCACGTTGCCGTCCGGATCGGCCACGTAAAACGAATAGCTCCCGTCACGGTGTTGTTTCGGAGGCTTCACGATGGTGGCTTCCAACTCAGCGGCTTCGCCAACAACCAGGGCATACAACTCATCGACCGCGGCAGGGTTCTCCATGATCACCCCCACATGGTCGAGGAATTGGCTGCGCCTTTGATGATAGTCGGCCAACTCAGCCTGTGAAATCTGATGCAGGGCCAGGTTGTCGCACCCCGAGCTGAAATAGACATTGTCCGGGTCCGGCTCCCAGACGACCTTCATCCCGAACAGCCGCTCGTAGAAGGCTCGCGATTTCTTGAGATCGGTCACGCGGAGCGCCAGATGGCGCAACCCGCGATGAGGAGGAGGCGTCGCCATGGCTCCAGATCGAGGTCGCAGGGGCTTTTCTGCCTGCACGAATGCTGTGTATAGTAGGGAGCCGTCGAGAAGGCGTCAATCGCTTTTCTCGCGGGCACGTGCTTTTCTGTCTTTCAAGGTTGCGGGGCCCCGCACGGAGAGGGTGCCGATCTCGCAGCTCAGTTGACCTTCACCGTGTCGGAGGAATGACCATGTGGACCAGGTTCTCGGTGCTGACTCTTTGTGCCTGCTCGATGCTCTGGAATATCGGCTTGAGTGGGGCCGCCGGTGGGACATCATCAGGGCAATCCGGTGGATCGCAGACCGGCGAGATCACCGGTAAGGACGGAGCCCCGATGGTGCTGATTCCGGCCGGGCCGTTTCCGATGGGGGTCCCTCCCGGTGACCGGGACGGAGGCCGCGACGAGTATCCCCGCCACGAAGTCACGCTGGATGCGTTTTACATCGACAAATTTGAGGTCACCAACGGCCGCTACATCGAGTTCGTGCGTGCCACCAACCATCGCATTCCCCAGCACCCCAAAGACCCGAGCCGGAACCTGTGGCAGAAGAACATGATGCCGGAATCGGCCGCAGACCGGCCTGTCATCAACGTGGATTGGTACGACGCGGAGGCCTATTGCAAGTGGGCCGGCAAACGGCTCCCCACCGAAGCCGAATGGGAAAAGGCGGGGCGCGGAGTGGACGACCGGCGGTTTCCCTGGGGCAATGTGGAGCCGACGGCCAAGCATCTGAACTATAACCAACGGTGGATCGGGGAGAAAACCTTGATGCCGGTCGGCAGCTACGAGCTGGGCAAGAGCCCCTACGGCGTCTACGACATGGCGGGTAATGTCTGGGAATGGGTCAATGATTGGTACGACGACCGCTACTACGAAAAGAGCCCGGCCAAGAACCCATCAGGCCCGGAGACCGGCTCCCATAAAGTCCTGCGCAGCTCCGGCTGGCAGGTCGAAACGCCGTTGGTCCGGATCTTCACGCGCGTCAAGAGCGACCCCCTGATCCGCAACGAATCGACGGGGTTCCGGTGTGCCATGGACGCCAAGGACGCAGCGCGGTGACCTGGGCGGCCGGTCTGCTGTGCGCCGCGATGGTCGCCTCCTTCCAAACCGGCGTACTCGCCGCCGACCGCACCGAGGGCGACCCGCCGGTGGCCATCGCGCGCATCCTCTCCAGCCCCTCCCTCTACAACCTGGATGTGGTGACATTGGCCGGCACGATCCGGGATATCCGGCTCATTCACGTCGAAGGGAGTTGCGGCGGGGACGGCGGATTCATCCTGTATCTCCGGGACGATACCGGCGAGCTTCCCATCCGCAATGTCGGGGCTTGCGTCGAAGGGGAATCAGTGCCGGCCCTGCCGGGCGACTACCGGCGAGGCGAACAGGTTCGCGTGAGGGCCGCCATCATCGAACATCCGTCCGTCGATCCAGACCGGCGCGAGATCGAGGCCACGCTGCTGCGCGTGGATCACCTCACAGAATAGTCGTATTCCGAACGAGACGCCGATGAGCCAGAGCCAACCGGCTGAAGGCACAGGTTTCGCGGGGCTCCACGTCGCGGCCCTCGAAAGCCGCATGGCGGAGTCGATGGCGAACCTGATCCGCCGTTACGGCGGCGAGCCGCTGGTTGTCCCGGCGCTCCGTGAAATTCCCCTGTCCGATAACCATGCGGCGTTTGAATTCAGCGAACGCCTGTTCGTCGGACAGATCGACGTGGTGCTGTTGCTCACCGGCGTGGGGACTCAAACCTTGGTCGAGGTGCTTGCCACGCGCCATCCGATTGAATCCATTACTCAGGCCTTGAGCCGGACGACGCTCGTCGCCAGGGGCCCGAAGCCAGTCGCTGCATTGAAGCGGCTGGGGCTGACGCCGGCTCTGGTCGTCCCGGAACCGAATACCTGGCGGGACCTGCTAGCGGCTTTGGATCAACAGGGACCGGTCAAGGACCGACGGGTGGCGATTCAGGAGTACGGCGTGTCCAATGATGAGCTGGTCCGGGAGCTGATGGCGCGAGGCGCCCTGGTGATGCCGGTTCCGATTTATAAATGGGCGCTTCCGGAAGACACGGCCCCGCTACGCAACCTACTGACTGAGGTGACTGCCGGAAGGATCGATGTCCTGCTCGTCACCAATGCCGTGCAGGTCGAGCATGTCATGCAGGTGCTTGAAAGAGAGGGCAAGGTGGAGCCGTTTCGGACGGCGCTCAAGCGGATGGTGGTCGCTTCCATCGGCCCCACGGCCAGCGAACGGCTGCGCAGCCACGGCTGGCCCGTGGACCTGGAGCCGTCGCACCCGAAGATGGGCGTGCTGGTCAAAGAGGCCAGCGAGGCGGCATGGCGGCTGCTCCAGGGAAAGCGACCAGCATAGGATGAGCGTCTGACTACCGAACACGGAAGTGAAGCCCCCAACGCCGATGCGACTGCTGCCGTGAGGCAGTGGGAAGGTAGGACGCTGCCGGGGTTCAAAAGGGCCTGTTGGATCTCACGATCCGACAGGCCTTTTTCTTTTGAACCCCGGCAGCGCCGACTCCTCCTTTCCACGAAGAAAGTCGAAGGGTTTTCTCCGGCGACGTAGATTACGATAAAGCGATGAAGAGTAGCCGGCACAAGCAAGCTTGGTTTGGACCTCTGCCGGGTTACAACAAAGGCCCGCTGGTCGAAAGATCAGCGGGCCTTTTTCTTTTCCCGGGAGGAGAGGCGAGGGCAGCCTGGTCAATCGGATTGCGATCGAAGCGGGCGGTGCTCGTTGGACGCGCGCACGGCGGGGATCAACCAGGCCACCCTCGCTCAGACACCGAAAAGAAACGGCCTGCTCGGATTTGCGGTTCCGGCCTTCAGCCCAAATCGGGTCAGGTCTTGCAGCCACACATTCTCTGTTGACCATAGCTCCACTACACCCCATCTTGAGTCTGGGTTATGCCGAGGAATGCAAGGCGCCCTTGTCGTCGATTCGTGAGGCTGCTGAGACGAGGGCACGGACGCGAAACAGCAGGACAAGTCAAGCGGACTACTAATGCGCAGTGTGTGATTGCAAGACCTGCCCCTCTTGGTTTTGTGTGACGGTGGTTTTGCGGTCGCACCATTACACAATTTGTGAGCCATGGACTTACCCGCCATTACAGGCGGGGACATCCCGCTGGATTAGACGTCGGCAGTCAAGACCTTGGACGGTCGTTGTCGGTGCTCGCCGCCTGTGTCCGATCAGACAGCTCGATGCCTGTTGGATCCTGAAGTGAGGTTGATGGCCATTCGTCCTCCACAGGCACGAACGATTCTCTGAAGTGTGCGAAGCTCATACCGGTTGTAGTCCGCGTTTTCGTAGCGACTTATTGCAGAGGCGGTGGTTTTCGCTCGCTGGGCGACCTGGGCCTGAGTCAAGCCGGCCTCTCGGCGCAGTCGGGTTAACTGCTCTCCGATCGCCAACCTCTGTAATTCTTCTTCAAATCCTCGACGGAAGCTGGGGTTGGCGAGCTTTCTATTGAGCCACCCTTTGCCCCCGCGGCTTGGTTTCGACTTCATGTTCGACCTCCTCGCTCGAATTCTCGCTTACATGCCTCAGTTCGTTCAATTTCGCCTTTAGGAGTCTTGTCTCCCGCCTTCCTAAACCCATGCGTCAGTATCAGCCTCTTGCCAACGAAGAAGAAACACAGGACGCGATCTGCCTCAACCTTGAACTCGAAAATCTTATCCGTTCCGGTCAAATGCTTGAACTTGTGTTCATTCCAGATCTTCCCGGTATCTCCCATCCGAACGAACAGCGCGGCGAATTTCTGTTGGCTTGCAAGCGGCATCTGTTCCAGCCATTCCTCGGCGGGTGCCGTCCCACCGTGAGTAACGTAGAACTCAATGCTGAGCATGGCACCGCGGTAGACGAGCCGAGTGGACGAATGTCTACCGGCCGGATTCGCCATGCTGTCTGGATACGATATAGCATATATGCTACTACACGCTCAAGATGGACAGCCTACGCAAAGACAAATGGGGTTGGGAATCTTTGTTTGAAGAGGTTTGCTTGAAGAGGTTTGCTTGAAGAGGTTTGCTTGAAGAGGTCTTGTCTCAATCAGTCATTTGACGCAAGCTGGTGACATCGCGGCGGCACTAGCGTTCGCCTGTCAGGGGGCCAGCGTGGTGGCCGCCGGCGTGTCTGGGTTCCAATAGTGGTCTTGCAATAACACATGCCGAGATTACCCTCGGACCCTGTGAGTCAGTGGCCAACTGGGTTCTGTTCATTCTGAGCGCGCGCCGCTGATTTCGTGTTGCATTCGTTGTGACAATCGGCACAATTCATGATCAAGTAACTCGGTGAGTGGGCGGGCAAAGAGAGGGACGTGCGATTGCAAGACCCTCATTTTGATGAAGTAAGTGGCACTGGCAGAGACCCACAGGTCGATACTGTGCAGAAGTCAGAATCCTACAAGAAGTTCAGAAGCAGTCTGGTAGATCGCAGGGCGGTCGCGCGGCTTGGGGATGGGTTTCCGTTCCGCCTTGGCACTCTGTAGCCAGAGCCGCTTTGCTAACTGAACTTGCTTCAGTGCCTCAGCAGGAGTCTTGCCAAATGCGGAACCGGCTTGGAGGTCCGGGATGTCGGCAACGTAGCCGCCATCTGCCTCACTGTAAAAAATGTTGATGTGGTAGTCCTTCCTGTTCACTCTGCGTCGTGCCATTCTAGACCATAGCAGTAAAGCGGAGGTTTTTTGATCCTGCCAACGCCTTCGCGAGCAGCTTGGTTTGTTCATATCCTCCGATTTGTACGTCTTTTCTCCAGATGAACCGCCTGCTCTTCAGGGCACGTTCTGCGACACAGGAGACGCGGCGGCGCTCTGCTCGGCCGGCACGTCCCGCGCGCAGCGGAAGCCGAGCCAGTTCATGGAGGTCTTGGGGTCGGTCCCGTTCCGCTGGGCCACGCGCACCGTCGGCGTGCTGTCGATCCAGCCCCCGCCGCGAAAGGCCTTATGCGTGCCGGTTTCCGGTCCCTTGGGATTCCGGTCCGGCCCGGTTTTGTAATAGTCCTTGTCGTACCAGTCCGCAACCCATTCCGCCACGTTGCCGACCATCTGGAACAGGCCGTAGGGACTCACGGCGTTGTCGTACTTGTCCACGGAGATGATCGGCGGATAGAGCAGCAGCCGCTCCGGGCGGTCGCGGACCGGGCCGGAGAGCCCCGTTCGCCCGAAGTTCGCCCGCGTCAGCCCGGCCGGTTGATTGCCCCAGGGATAGATCCGCCCGTCCGCGCCGCGCGCCGCCTTTTCCCATTCAGCCTCGGTCGGGAGGCGCTTCCCCGCCCACTTGCAGTAGGCATCGGCTTCGAACCAGGTGACGTGCATGATCGGATGGTTGACCATGGTCTCCTGGAAGTTCCCGCCGTCGAATTTCCAATCAACCTGTGGATCCAAATTATTGGCCAACACGTACTTCAAATATTGGACGGTGGTCACTTCATACTTGTCGATTTCGTAGGCGTCGAGATAGATCGTTCGCTGCGGCATCTCCGCCTGGTAGGCCAGCCTATCGACTTTCTTGTTGCTCCCCATCAGGAACTCGCCGGCCGGAATCACCACCATCTCGTCATGAGCCGGAAGCTTGATCCGTTCCGCCGCGAGCTTCTTGCCTTCCGGCGTCCACTCCTGTTTCACGTCGCCGACATCGAGGGCCCACACCAGCCCCGCCGCCGAGAGCCCCAGCCCGCACAGTCCCACCGCCACACCCGCCAGATGCGTTACATGGTTCTTCTTCATGGCCGCTGCGCCCTCTCCTGTTGACTCGGTTACATCCTCGGCTTGGATTCGAGTTGCTGTTCCGGTTTAGATTCTGCTGGTTGCTGATCGTAGGATTCCAACGGCTGGAAATTCACCGGCAGTTGAAACAAATAATCCGAGACCGCCCGCATTTTCAAGTGTCGATACTCTATGATCCAACTAGCGTCCTTTTTGGCCAACTTCACGGGAAACCGAATGTCCGTAGCCAGCCATTGATAGTACTGCTCCGTGCCCTCGGCCGTCTGCGTGGTCACCTCGTAGAGTATGGTGGGATGCCCGTCGAACACTTCCGTCCCGATCTCCTCCCGGCCCGTTTCGCCTTCCAGTTTCTCCGCGATCTTGGGCGCCATGGCCGGATCGTAGGGCACGGTCTTGAAATGTTTCATGCGCGACAGCAACAGCCACATGAGTTGCTTGTCTTTGCGAACGATGGTGACGTTCACCGGCCCCAGGTCATGGTGCTCAAGCCGCCACATATCATCACGGTAGTACATCACCGTCTTTCTTGTCCGGCCGTTGCTCTTGACGATCTGGTCGGCGGTGAATTCCAGCGCCAAGGCCGGCTCGGCCATCCAGCACAGGGCGAGCAACCCGATGACCACCTGTTTTGGATTCATGCTTCCTCCCCTGCCGCATCCTACCATAGCCGGCCCCGCGCCGCCTGCGGACGCCGAAACGCCTCGTCCGGCCCGAGAGCGCTTCGTTCACGGCATCACGAGGACGCCGGAGCCGTTGATCGTGCCAGCCTTGAGGGATTGGAGCGCCCGGTTGGCTTCGTCGAGTCGAAAGCTGGTGGTGCGGGGCCGGATAGGAATCTCGGCCGCGACGCGGAGAAAATCCACCCCGTCCTGCTTGGTATTGGCCGTGACGCTGCGAATGACCCGCTCCCCGAACACCTCCCTGTCGTAATCGAGCGAAGGGATCGCGCTCATATGAATCCCGGCGAGGGCGAGCGTGCCCCCCTGCTCCAACGCGCGCAAGGCCGGCGGCACCAGTTCGCCCGCCGGCGCAAAGATGATCGAAGCGTGGAGTTTCTTGGGCGGCATGGCCACCGCCTCCCCTGCCCATCTCGCCCCCATCTCACGAGCCATCGCCTGGTGCTCCGCCTTGAGCGAACAGACATAGACTTCGCAGCCCCAATGCCGGGCCACTTGAATGGCCAGGTGCGCCGCGGCCCCGAATCCATAGAGGCCAAGCCGCTGTCCCGGCTGGATGCCGCTCAAGCGCAGCGCGCGGAACCCGATGATCCCCGCGCAGAGGAGCGGCGCGGCCTCCTCGTCGGCAAAGGTCGCAGGGATCGGATAGGCGAAGGAGGCCGGCACGACAGCCGCCGTCGCAAACCCTCCGTCTTCATGGTAGCCCGTGAACCGGGCGGAGGGGCACAGGTTCTCGCGGCCCGTCCGACAGAAATCACAAGTCCCGCAGGTGCGCCTGAGCCAGGCGATTCCAACACGATCGCCCGAACGGAACGACCGCACGTTGGTTCCGACCGCCTCCACCGACCCGACGATCTGGTGCCCGGGGATCACGGGGGATTTTTGGGGAGGCAACTCTGCCTCGATGACATGCAGATCCGTTCGGCAAATGCCGCAGACCGAGACTCGGATCAGGATCTCATCGGGACCCGGCGCGGGCGCGGGAACCTCCTCGAAGATCAACGGCGAGGACCGGATATCCGCCGGCCTGTGCAACACCATGGCCTGCATGACGCAATGCCTGAAGACGGATCAGGGGAGGAACTTGCAGCGGGGCCTGGCAGGAGGCATCGCCACGTGGCGCCTCGGCACCCAGCCGCCGAAGATCAGAAAGCCGATCAACCGCCCTTCGCCTTGATAACCTCAACCTCCAACCGGATATCAACGTCGTCGCCGACGATCAACCCGCCGCTATCCAAGGTCTTGTTCCAATTCATGCCGAAGTCCTTCCGGTTCAGCTTCCCTTTTCCGGTGAAGCCCGCGCGGGTGTTGCCCCACGGGTCTTTGGTCACCCCGTTGAAGGCGCCGATCAACGTGATTTCTTTGGTGACCCCGCGCATCGTCAGGTCCCCGACAGCGGTGTACTCGTCACCTGTTTTCTTGACCTGCTTGAGTTTGAACGTAATCGCGGGATACTTCTCGACATCGAAAAAGTCCGGGCTCCGAAGATGTGTGTCGCGCTTTTCGTGGTTGGTGTTCAGTGACGCGGCCTTGATCGTGGCTTCGATGGTCTTGAATTGCCCCGCCTCCGGGTCCATCTCGACGAACCCGCTGTAATCCATGAACCGTCCGGTCGTCTTGGAGATCACCATGTGCTTGACTTGGAACTCGATGATGGAGTGGTCCAGGTCCACATCGTACCGGGCCATCTCGCCCCACGCCATCCCGCCGACCATCACGGTACTTGCCAACAGGCCGGCCACCCACATGCTTCGCATCACGGCGCTCCGCATCGCTTCACCTCATCCTGATTGTGAACAGATAGTCAGACGGTCGGTCACTTCGTCGCCGGCTTCGGCGCCACCGGCTTGGACTCTTTTGATTCGACCGTAGTGGTCTCTGCGGCCTTCTGGTCCCCCTTTGGGTCAGGCACGGGCGCTGGTCCAGCCGTGACCGAAGAGGTCGCTCCCGCCAGCGCAGGCTGGTTCTGTTGCACCGCCGCGGCCGGCCTGGCTCCGGTCCGCATGCGGACATGGACATCGACATAGTCCTCATTGGTGCCACCCGGAATCGGGGGGAAGGGATGGGCCTGTACGATCGCCAACAGGCCGGCCTCATCGACCTCGCGGACACCCGAACTCCGTTCGAGCTGGATGAGCTGCGCGTTCCCGTTGGCATGCATGCGAAACCGCACCCGCACCGTTTCCCGCGCGCCGTTGACCCCCCTCGCAAACCGCATCCGGTGGCTCCAGCTCCGGCTGATCAGGCGCGTGATTTCCTTCCAGTACAGCCGTTCTTGCTTGGTCTCCGGCAATGGCCTGAGGTCTTCCTCCGCAATCAGCACATTGGCCACCGGCGGCACATCCGGTTGCACTTCGTCGAGCGGCATCTCGTTGGCAGGCGACTCCAGGGCTTCGTCCTCGCTCTCTTTCTCCTGCGGCTTGGCCGGCTCGTGCACCATGGTCAGATAGACGGTGCGGGCAAGGATTCGCTTGAGCGTATTGTCTCGCACGCGCGACACCGTCACCCGCAGGCGGACGGCCTTCGGCCTCACGGACGTATAACCCACCGGCTTCGGTTGGATCGTGATCGCCGCTTTCCACTCGCCCGGGGTTTCCGTCTGCTCCATCGGCACCATGGCCTTGTCGAACGCGAGGCTCTCGACCGCGGTGACCAGCGAGGCATTGCTCTTCGGCCCGTTGGCGAGCGTCACGGTAAGCGGCAGTTCCTCCCCGAACTGCACGACGCCGGTCTCCAGCGCATTCTCCAGGATCACGTTCAGAGAGGGCTTGGGAGCGGGAGGTTTGACGGCGGGGCTCTGGGTTTCAGCCGCGTCGCTTTTGAGCGGGGCCACCGATGAACAGAGCAGCAACGCGGGCAGGAGCAGGACGCGCGTCAGAACCGGACACCGTTGTTGATCCGCCGCAGGCGACATGGCTGCATCCTACCGTTCCCGAAAAAGTGATGCAACCGCCGCGATCGCAAACGGCCTTTTCTTCGCATCCGGTCCAGCTTGTGGGATAATACGGCCATGCATGCCGTACGCAAGCTGGCTCCCGGCCCCGGGTTGATCTTCACCGAACAGCCGGACCCGCGTCCCGGACCTCACGACGTGGTCGTGCGCGTGAAGGCCACGTCGATCTGCGGGACCGACGCACATATCTACAATTGGGACCCCTGGGCAGAAAGCCGCATCCATCTGCCCCTCACCGTCGGCCATGAACTATGCGGAGAGGTCGTGGAAGTCGGATCGGCCGTGACCTTGGTGAGCCTCGGCGAGTACGTTGCCGCCGAATCCCACCTTACCTGCGGACGCTGCTTTCAATGCCGGACCGGGCAGGCGCACGTCTGCCGGAGCTATCGCATTCTCGGCGTCGATCTGGACGGGTCCTACGCTGAATATGTGGCCCTGCCGGAAGCCGTGCTGTGGAAAACGGCGCCCGACATTCCCCCGCACCTCGCCTGCATTCAGGAGCCGCTCGGCAACGCCGTGGACGCGGCCTTGGCGGAAGACGTGACGGGCCAGACCCTCTTGATCACCGGCTGCGGCCCCACCGGCCTGTTCGCCGCCGCCGTCGCTCGGACCGCGGGGGCCGCGACGATCATCGCGTCGGACGTGAGCGACTACCGACTGGGCCTGGCCAAGCAGCTCGGCGTCGATCACACCTTGAATGTCAAGGCCGATACGCCCGAGGCCATCGCGTCGGCCATCCGAGACATCACGGAGGGCGAAGGGGTGGATGCGTCGCTGGAGATGTCGGGCGACCCGACCGCGCTGCATCAGGCCTTCCAGGCGGTCAAGAACGGAGGGCGCGTGACGCTGTTCGGTATTCCCAAAGGTCCGATCTGCTTCGACCTGCCGAACGAGATCATCTTCAAAGGCATTCGCGTGTACGGGGTGACCGGACGGCGTCTGTTCGAGACCTGGTATCGCATTGCCGGGTTGTTCAAGGCAGGGCTCGATGTTCGCCCCGTCGTGACCCATACGTTTCCGCTGGCGGAGTTTGAGCAGGGTTTTGCGCTCCTCAATTCGGGCCAGTGCGGGAAGGTGGTGCTATTTCCGTGAAACGAGGTGCTGGGTGCTCAATGCTGAGTGCTCAGCACCATCAAGGAGTGCTAACCATTCCTTCCTCAGCACCCAGCACTCGGTACTAAGGACTGAGGCGACATGGCCTACACGTCGTTGAAGAAAGCGGTCGAACGTCAACTGGCCGAGATCCGCAGCGCCGGCCTGTACAAGACCGAGCGGCAACTGATCGGTCCGCAGGCGGCCGAGATCCAAGTGGCCCACGGCCAAGGCCAACGAGCCGCGCTGAACTTCTGCGCCAACAACTATCTCGGGCTGGCCAACCATCCCGAGATCCGCAAGGCCGCGAAGGACGGGTTGGATCAACACGGCTACGGCATGGCCTCCGTGCGGTTCATCTGCGGGACGCAGGATCTGCATAAGCGCCTTGAACGGGCGCTGACCACTTTCCTCGGGACCGGGGACACGATCCTCTACAGTTCCTGTTTCGATGCGAACGGCGGCTTGTTCGAAACGCTCTTAGGCGAAGAGGACGCGGTCATCAGCGACGCGCTCAACCATGCAAGCCTGATCGACGGGATTCGCCTCTGCAAAGCCAAACGGTTTCGTTATGCCCACGCGGATATGGGCGAGTTGGAAACGGCGCTGAAGGATGCCGCGTCCTGCCGCCTCCGGCTGATCGCCACCGACGGGGTCTTTTCCATGGACGGCGATCTGGCGCCGCTCGATCGCGTCGCGGACCTGGCCGACCGGTACGATGCCGCCGTGGTCGTGGATGACAGCCATGCCACCGGGGTGCTGGGGCGCCAAGGGCGGGGCACGCCCGATCACTTCGGGGTCGCGGACCGCGTTGATTTGATCACCAGCACCCTCGGCAAAGCGTTGGGCGGCGCGGCCGGCGGGTTCACAACCGGACGGGCGGAAATCATCGAGCTGCTTCGCCAACGATCCCGTCCCTATCTTTTCTCCAATTCCCTTCCGCCGGTGATTGCCGCAGCGGCGCTCCAGGCCGTGAAGCTGGTGGCGCAGGGGGATACGCTTCGAGCCGCCCTTCAGGCGAACAGCCTGTTTTTCCGCACGGAAATGACTCGACTCGGGTTTCGCCTCCTGCCCGGCACCCACCCGATTGTGCCCATCATGCTGGGCGACGCGGCGTTGGCGACGAAAATGGCGGACCGGCTCCTGCAGGAAGGAATCTATGTGGTGGGGTTCAGCTATCCCGTGGTCCCGAAAGGCCAAGCCCGCATTCGCGTGCAACTGTCCGCTGCCCATACAAGAGAACAACTGGAACGGGCGGTGCACGCCTTTGCCAAGGTCGGGCGAGAACTCGGCGTGATCGCCTGACGACGCCCCCGCTCGTCAAGCGGGGTGCGTCAACCGTCATTGGTCATTCGTCAGCCGCCAACCGGTCTAAAGTTCCCACCGTCCATCTCCTCTGCTCCCAGAGGAGATGCTTCTCTCGAATGACGAATGACCCTTGACGAGTGACGCCTGTATCTTATTCCCGAACCAGCTTCGCGCGCTTCTGCAGATAGGCGTTGCGGACGGCGCTGTACAGGTCGATCGTGGACTCCTCGACCCCCTCGAACGTTTCCAGATTACGCGACCGCTCGTTGACGATGAAGGTGGCGCGTGAGCCCAATTGCACGATCGTGGTGGTCATACGGTTTTTGTGGGCGACCAGCGAAGGGACGTTCTCGATCTCGATGATCGGGAATACCAGCCAGTTGATCGGATCGAGCGCCAGATCCATGAGGTATCCGGTGAAGTCGCGGACCGTGAACGGCGGGAACAGCGGCAACACAAGATAGGGTCCCTGCTGCACGTTGTAGTAGCCCAGCGTCTGGCCAAAATCCTCATCCGGCGTGTCGATCTCCATGTGCTTGGCCACGTCGAAGAACCCGCCCAGCCCGAAGGTGGTGTTGAGCGCAAACCGGCCCAACTCGATCCCGGCGCCCCGCAACTTGCCTTGAAAGAGGTTATTGAACAGTCGCGGCCCTGTCCGAATGTTATGGAAAAAATTCTGCACGCCCCGTTGCACATCATCCGGCAGAACGGCGTTATAGGCCTTGGCGATCGGCTTGAGGGCATATTTGTCGATCTTCCGGTTCACCTCGAACATAAAGACGTTGAACGGCTCCCAGGGATCGTATTCCTCGACGACATCCTGCGGACTGGCAAAGGGATCATAGGGCTCATCCGCGTCATGTTCGTCAACCTGGTCGGTCTTGCCTGCCTTGGGAGACTCCGGCGAAGCGGGAGCCTGCTGCGCGGCTGCCGTGACAGGATGAGCCGCCGACGTCATCAAGAGGATCGCTCCATCCCACTCCCTCGCCGGCAAGCCCGAGGACGGATGAAATGGCGATGCGGCGTCGGTTCGTAGCAGTGCCCCGTGATCGGCGCAGCCGCTCAAACTTGCGAGGACGAGCCAGAGCAGCACCTCTCCCCATCCTCGACCTCGTTTTACAGACAGATCCCGGCCATATCCATGATTGCTCATCGTATTGAACTCGTCTGGATTGTATGAACTGCGTAGAAGAATGAACTTTAGCAAATAGAGGTCGAAAGCTCAAAGTTTCTCCGAGAGTACGCGGGCACAGGGTCGCACGGTCGGTCTTGCCTCTTGTGCATGCGCGAGCGCGTCTTACGGCCACAGGATGGGGAGCCGTGAAGGGACGAGGAAGAAGGAGCGCCGGTTGGGTGATGGAGGGAGGAAGACTCAGCGCCTGGCCCGTTGGAGCGCCGAGACGAGGTCACGAACCTGCCGATGGGTAGTCTCGGGAAGATTGACAAACTGGACTTCCATCCCAGGCAAAAAGAGATGGCGTTCCGGCTTGTGCCGAACCCACACGACTCTAGCTTTGGACATGTGCCGCTGGTGAGGCTGGTCAGGCAGGGAAAATTCGACCGTCAGCTCGGTTCCGACAGGCAGCGGAGTGCCGGTCTCAAGAAAAAACCCACCCCCTCCGAATTCCGCCGTGAGCCCCTCGCCGGATAGGGCTCCCGCCGCATGGTAATGCACCTTCAGCGCCAGGGGAACCATGCTCTGGACCACCTCCCGATCATCACTCTGCTGCCGGCTTTGAACCAACTCGATCACGGAGGCCCAACTGACCGTCCCCAGGACCTCTCCACCCGGAGAGATCACGGACAATAGTTCCCTGGTATTGTCGAAGACCAGGGTAGAACCTTCATAACCTGTCGTTGTTTTGACTGGCAATCTCATAAGTGTTCCAGATTGTACACTGTCTACCTAAGCATTTGAATGCTAAGGGCACCAAATAATCATCTGCACGATTGGATCGCTAGGGATGCAAGACTCGGTCCATACAGACCTATCGATATCGGGGATACTGGTCCAGCGAACGATTCGCTAACAATGGTGCTCCACAGGGCAGCCGAGAAGGACGCGGTTTAGCCGCGAACAACTGATTCGACAAATGTGCGGAGGCGGGTGAAATAGGCCGCTCCTCCCTGGAACGGCAGGTTGTTATGGTCGGCCCCAGGGACCAAGTAAAAGGATTTTGGGTCTTTGAGCGCGTCGAAGACGGCTTTGCCCAAGGCCGGCGGGATGAGATCGTCCCGATCGCCATGGATCACCAGAGAAGGCAGCGCCAGATGTGGCAATCGGTCGATCAAACGAAAGTCGGCTCCGATCAGCCAATGGGCCGGCAGCCCCCAATAATGGAATCTGGCGACCGCCTCAACGGACGGAAAGCTGGATTCCAGAATCAATCCCGCCGCCGGGCGTCGCAGCGCCACCTCGCCCGCCACGGCCCCGCCGAGCGACCGCCCGAACAGCACCACCCGCTCCGGGCTCACGCGCTCCTTCGCCCTCAAATAATCATGGGCGGCAATAGCATCCCGGTAGAGACCCTGCTCCGACGGCCGCCCTTCGCTGCGTCCATAGCCCCGATAGTCGAACAGCAACACTGAGAGTCCGGTTCGGTACAGTGCACGAAGATTTTCCAGCCGGTGAATGATGTTGCCCGCATTGCCGTGGCACCACAGCAGGACGGCGGGCGAATGCGGTGCCCGCACATACCACCCGAACAGGTGCGGCCCATCCTCCGCCCGAAACCTCGCCTCCTCCAGCGGCAGGCCGCTGAGCCTGGCCCAGTCGCGATCCTCCCAGGGCGCCGGATGATAGAGAAACAGCCGATCGAGCATGGGCCCTCCGATCGGTCGCCGATCAAAAATAGGCGTGCAGCAAGAACTGCACGTCGTTGTCATGGTCGCGATGGTGGTACTCAAGACGAAGGGCCAGGTTCTGGCTCAATGTATACCGTTGTCCGATCGACCATCGCCAATCGTCCGACCGGTCCCCGATCGGATATTTCAGATAGGTCGACGAGGCCATGATCTTCCACCGTTCCGTCAGATCCGCCAGCACGCCGACCGTGCCGCCTCCCCCGATCCGGTGCCGTTCATCATAAGCCCGGCTGTAGTTCGCCTCCACTTCGGCAAACCCAAAGTAGACTTCGCGCCGGAACCATCTGGTCTCGAAGGCCGCGCCGATGCCTCCGCCGGCGACTCCGTTGCTGCACAGATCGCAAGCCTTGTGCTTGATGGTATTCATGCCCAGATTCAGCTTCCATGACGGGGCCAGGAACAGGCTGTCCATCGGAGACAATGACACCATGTTCAACAGGCCGAATCGCTCCAATCTGGTCTGGTCGCGATGGTGGTAGTGCCTGAGCCCCACGGAAATCGCCTCGATCTGCGCATCCGGCGTATAGCCGGGCTCCGGGTCCAGGAGATCATGATACACTCCGCGGAAGGCCAGTTCCTCGTAGGCGTCGTTGTTGCGCCATCCGCCTCCCACCCCGACGCGAGCCGTGCCGTGACCGCGATCAGGCCGATCGGTAAACGGCACGATGGTCAGATCCTCCGGAGGAACCTTCAGCCGACTCCGCGCTCGCAGGATCGTCCGGTTGCGATCCTTGAACTCGGATGAACTCTGGGGCGCGCCTCCGCCCCGCATGAGGAGATAGTCGGAGGCCGTATCCATGATGAACGCCTGCCGCTCAGGTGACTGAGCCGTAAACCCGCCCGTCTGCAACACCTGTGGATCGCCGACGAGCTTCCCCAGCCACGTTTGTTCTTCCGGCGACATCGCCCGCCGCTTTTGATCGACCACCGTGCGTCGGGAGGGTCGGTACACGACGTCCTTGACCAGTCCCGGTTGCGCCATCACCCGGCGAACGGTGTCGCTCGGCAAGGTATAGAAGGGAAATCCATCGGTGAGATGAAACGACGGATCCGCCGCGTCGAGCAGAGAGAGGATATGGTAGGCGCAGTTCTCGTCGAAGAAAAAGTAGTCGAACGTGGCGTTGCCCATTTCCCACGCATGCATGAGCAGCCGCCGGATCTGTTCATTTGACAGATCCAGCCGGTATTCCCAGATGTCGCGGTTTTCGATGTCGCGGTATTCCAACACCTTGAGGTAGTAGGGAATGGTGGAAAACCGGCCCGGATACCCTCCGAAAATCCCCTTGAACGCGTATTCCGGTCCGGCATCGGGCGGCACCTCCGCCGCGTAGTTGATCGTATAAGCCAGAATCCTCGTTTGCTCGGTCTGGCCTCGTTGATCGACGCGCAGAAAGGTATGGCCGAACATCGAGGAGGGGTTGTTCATGAAGCCGGCGGGGAAAATCAAGCTGATCCCCTCGGCATTGAGTTCCTTGAACCAGGTTTCGAACCGCTCGCAGCGTTGCGGGGGCAGGCGCTGCTCATCGAAGGATAACTGTTCCTTCAGCCAGGTGTACCGCGCGATGAACGCGCATTGCGCCGGCTGTTTGGAGCGCCCAACGAGATCGTCCTTGAAGAAGGCGGCCAGAGTGGCTTCCAGTTCGGCTTGGGGATTGGTCTTCCCGTCGGAGTCGAGAAAGAATCCCGGGTCATCTTGCTGACTCTTCACGCCGCCCAATAGCTTCGGGTAATAATGGAGGAGTTGCCGCCATTCCCGACGATCGGCCAGCGCCTGTCTGTTCGCGCGCTGAATCAGTTCGCTCAGGTAAGCGGATGGATCATCGGCCGCGAAGGCGCCGGAGTAGGACGGGATGAGAAGGGCGACGAAGAAGCAACGCCAGGCGACTGCCGCACAAAATGCCGGCAGCCGTTTGGCAACCGAACGGAAGCAGGAGTGAAACACTCGATCGCCCCCCGATTCTTGGCCAAGCGGGAACCGCAAGGCCTTCAGCGGGTCGCGGTCGCCTTCGCAAGGAGTGGATGACCGGCGATTGCGTCATTCAATGCCTTGATCAAGGCTACGGGGGAAGACTCGCCGCCCCGGATCAGGCTGGTATATCGATCTTGCGTCATCGCAAAGAACAAGGCCTGATGCTCGGCAGGCACGCCCATCAGCGCGGCCAGGGAGGACAGATGCTGGCCTTCCCCTTGAGCCATCTCTTGAGCCAGATTCTCGAAATTGAGGCTCGCAAAGGTCGTGACCTTGTGTTCAGCCCAGACTTGCCCGTCGTTCGTGCAACCGGAGGTGCCGCTGCTGATGCCGAAGGTGCCACTCCCAAAGGAGCCGTTGGTCGTCGCCATGAAGGCCTGTGGCAGAATGTTCTTTTGGTTCTTGAAATCGGCCCAGAGCACTTTCCCCGCCCCGCAGCCTGGTCCCGTGTCAGGATTCGTCGCGAGCGCTATCCCACCCTGCATGATACACAAACCCAACACGAGATGAAGTCTGATCATTCCCTTCATCCCGCCCTCCTTTCTGATCGTAGAACTGTGATGATGCAGAGTGCAGGCATGACGGACCGCCCGAATTATAACAAATGGTACGCGCCAGACAATGAGAAGCACAGTCTGGAGGACACTCGGACTCAAAATCTGAAACCCAAGCCTCCAGCTACATAATTTGCACGAAGATCCAAGGCCATTCCGTCCCAATGAAAGTCAGCGGCCAAACGCTTGTATTCCAGGAACAGAAATGTTCGCTCTGTCAGATCGCCTTGGAATCCGAGCAAAAACTGATAGGCAAACGAGGCCGTCGAGTCAAAGTCCTTCGTATGTCCTCCCGGTATTGCTGCATTGTGAAGCATCCCAGAAGAATATCCAATTCCAAATCCGACATATGGATGAAAAGGGCCATTTGGGTGTCGCACCACAAGATTCGCCATGCTATTGAGGACTGCTAGTCCTGAGTTCCCCTCAGCAACACCGCCGTTACTCGGAATCAGGAATGAGAATCTGCCGTCAGTTCCGAAATATTCAAGCTCAAATCCTACGACGCGGCTGGTGAATCCCGGAAAAACGCCGACTCGAAGTCCTGCTCCGACTCCATTGCGGACGTTCGTGCTCGCGCTTTGCACACCTGCGACGCTGACAGGTCGGTCTTGAAAAAACCCGCCCACCATATAGGCCTTGATGTAGACATCAGCGGTATCTGTGGCCCACGCGGTCGGCGGGATCAACAGCATCCCGGTCACAAACCATATGTAAAGAAACGTCTGCCACCGCCGATACCTTCTCTCTAAGATCAACAGCATGGGTTGGAAACAACAGTTTACACCTTCCCGCATCCGGAAGAATGGGAAAGCTTCGTCAACAAGCGCTGGAGCAAAGGGGGGTAGGGGGAGACTCGACGAGCATCAGAGTGGGGACGGTCTCAAAGACCGTCCCCACTCCTCTACAGACTTCAATCCAATGACTCTACAGACTCTACCTAGTTACCTTTCGCGATAGTGCACACTTCAACGTACAGTCCCCAGAGAATTGACTTGATGGACTGCTCAGTAAACACAGCTTTTTTGATGCCACCATTGTTCATAGCTGCCTCGACAGTAGTGTCACCGGTCGCCACGATGCCGAGGATGCCAGTTCCACAGGCCTTACCAGTCTTGGTGGGAGTTGCACCATTGTCATGCAAGATACCGCCGGAGGTTGTTTCCATGTAGATTCCTGCGGATGGAAAGAGCCCGGACGGCTGGTAGTAACCCCCAATGCCGCTGCACCCATAGAGAGAAGTCGCGAACACGATCACCCCTAAGGACATCAGGACTCTCTTCATGAGATAGCCTCCCTTTGTAGTTTGGTTTGAATTGAACTTAAGAGATGCCGCAGCGGCCGCGAGAGAATGTGCAACTCCCCTTAGACACCACTGCTCAAGACGGCGTCACTATATGGACGATGAACGGAAATGTCAATGATTTCCTTGCAAAAGGATCGTGACCTTTGGCGGGTTCGCCGGACGGGGGTGGATTGAATCGGAACCAATTCATAACGACGGCCACGCAAGCACGATGCGCGGCGGCGTCACGGGATCGGGCTCGATTGGCGGGGAGACCAACGGCCCTGGGCAGATGGAATCGTTTGGGCCCGGCGGAGCCAGGGTTAAGTAGCAGGCCATTCACGCACCATTCGGCCAGCGGGCGATACGTATGGTTGAGGAGCGGATGTCGGCTTGTGCTCGTTCAGGAAAGGTACGAGTGGGTTTCGTCACCGCCTGAACCGTTGTTCATACTGTGTCGGCCTGCGCTCCGCAATGCACAATTCCTCAGGATGACTGCTCCTCGCCTTCTTCGAGCAGCGCTTCCAGCTCTGCCACCACCTCGAGATCGCGCGGCCTTCCCGCCGCCCGCTTCACTTCGATCAGGCGCTTAAGCCCGAGACAGCGACAGGTGGCTCCGAACAGGGTGATGGTGATCGTGTGAGGAAGCAGGTCCTCGTACCGCCCCCCCTCGGGAATCTCTCCGAATAGGTCAAGAGATCCGAGTTCGGTTGTGAGCGTGAAATTCAGACCACGTTGGATCGTCTTGGCATCAAATTGAAAGGGTAATCCTGGGGGAGCTCCACGGAGGTAGGGCTTGTAGGGCGCCAGGCAGGCTGCCAGCTTGGCAATGTTCTCAGACGTACGGCCGTAGACGACGTCGAGGTCCTCGGTCAGCCGCGCCGAACCGTGCGTGGTCGCGGCAGCCCCCCCGATAATAATGAACTCGATCCCATGCTTGACCAGGAGTCGGATCAGGGCTGCGAAATCCGTCATGAGGCACTAGCCCACATCATTCATGAGTGCTTCTGCTGCAATCGCGTCTTCGCCGTTGCGACAAGCCTGGCCGTACAAGATGGATGGCCAGGCGGGCGGGCTCGCCGCTCAGTCGGTCAACGTACTGTTTCAAGTACGCTTCTCTCCTTCCCGGCTCCACGCGGGGGTACCCGTAGCTCTTCTCCGTGCAGTGGGTCCAACACTTGGCGAATTCGCAATTTCGCGACGAATCATCATGAATAATGTGGGCTGGCCGTCCGAGCCTTTCGCAGCTCAGAAGCCAGCCGTTGCAGTTCGCATAGCTTGAGGAAGCGCTGCTCGACCGTGAGCTTCAAGTTTTCGCGGAGCAGCGTACGGTCAATATCCCGTTTGTACGATTCGATCACGGGGTCAGGTTCGAGTAGCACAGCGCCGCCGCGCCGCTTCCTTTCTTCACGATCGGACTTCATTGTCATGTTGGGTTCTCGCCAAGAAAGTCTAGCACTTTCTTCCACGCCGCCTCAATGAACGTTCGGCTCCAGCATCTTGGCGTCCATCGGCACGTCCCTTCCCAAGAGGCGTGAAGAGCGGGCTATCGGGACCAGGTTCGCCCGCACGGTCGGCGAGAGCAATATGGCGCCCGTTCACCTCGCCTCGATCGATCAGGATGATGCCCAACGCGCGCGGGAGCGTGAACCGTTTCGGCCCTGCCGATCCGGGGTTGAACAGGAATGTCCGCCCGAGCCATTCGGCCAGGGGGCGGTGCGTATGGCCGAAGATGCAGATGTCGGGCTGCTCTCGTTCGAGAAAGGCCAGCCCATTCTGGGTGAGCATTCCTCGTTCATAGAGGATGTGGCAAACGGCGATACGACGCCCGCTCAGCTCGACGATCCGCTCGGACGGAAACCCACTCCTCCCGAATCCGTCCACATTCCCCGACACGACCGTCACCGGCGCGATGGCCTCCAATTGCCGGAGGACCGAACGTCCCCCGATGTCGCCGGCGTGGATGATGTGATCGATGCCATCGAAGCAGCGCGGAATGGCCGGGTCGAACAGCCCATGGGTATCGGCGATCACGCCCAGACGGAACGGCCGTTGCGCTCGCCTCATGGTCGCGTTGGGGAATTTTGCCGTCGCACGCACTGGCTACCTCACCGCACCCTGCACCGCTTGCCAGTCGATACCGAACGGCTCGGGAGTCATACGAGGCAGCGTCGCCGCTGCCGTCCTCAGCCGCTCGGCGCGCGCCTCGCTCATCGGATGGGTCGAGAGGAGTGCCACCATCCGCCCTTCCGACTCGGCGAGACGCTGAAAAAAGGTGATCATGCCATCCGGAGAGACCCTTGCTCGATGCAGGAGCCGGAGCCCTTCGAGATCCGCCTCCAGTTCCTGTTCGCGCCCGAATTTGAGCGTGACCAGCTCGATGCCGAGCTCCTTCATCACACCGGCGAGGCCCTGCTGATTGCCGGTCAGCACGGTGATCACCGCAACCAGTCCCATATTCTTGACGATTCGTTCCATGGCATGCCGGAGGAGCACATGGTTCATCTCGTGGCCCAGCACGCCCGCCACTTCATCCGGACCATTCGCCTGCTTGAGCAGACCGCTGAACACCACGATATACCCGCCGGGAAGCGCGAAGGCGTTGATTGCGTGATTCTCCACTACCGTCACCTGAAACCGGTACGGACTCTCGACAAGATGGGCCGTCAACCGATCGGCCATCGCCTGCACCGCTTGCACCGCCGGCCCCTCTTTCACGACCGTCTGGCCCGACAGGAATTGCCGATAGGCCGATTCCCCCAGCGACTCCTCCCACGAAAGCGGGATGCGCGACACGATCAGGTCGACCACCATATCCGAGCCGTACCAGAGCCAGGTCAGTCCGCCGACGAGCACCGCGACCGACGCGCCCCAGGCAAGCCGACGGATCGCGCGTCGCCAGCGAACCTGGGCGGTGGCGTGCCCAAGGGCCTCGGTCAGCTCCGCTGGAGCCTTCGCCCGAAGCGCTTGGATGAGTTCAGGGTCTCGGCTGTGGAGCGCGAAGGTACGCCCACGATCAGTCCACTTCAGCACGAGTTGGTCATGATCGAAGCCGCCAGCTCCCACGGCCAGCGCCGAGAACGGAACGGTGTGCGCCTCCTCGCCTCGGTCCGAAAGAAAGATGAGTATCAAGCCGTTCGGGGAAATGCTGGCGAAACAGGTGGCGCCGGAAGCCGGCAATTCAGATCCGAAACAGAGGGCGTTCGGCGTAGGAGCCATGAACACGTCAATGGTCAATCGTCACACGCCATTCGAGATGAAGATTCAGAACTTCTGTCATGTGACGCATGACGAGTGACGCATGACGATCATTCCGACACCGGAATGAATTGCCTGATCCAGTTTCCGAACCCGCCGGGATTGCGGCTTTGGATGAAGACTACGCCCGGACCGCGAAAGCGACAGACAAATCCCTCGCCCGATGTGAAGCTCGATACCCATCCGCTCGAAGCCCGCTCGATGCTATAGGACGTCGTTGCCGACCAGGCAACCAGGTGCGCGTTGTCCACGATGTACTCCTCATCGGGTCTCAGCTCAATCTTGTGGATGGCGCCGAAGCTGTTGAGAATGAGTTGCCCCTGCCCGCTGATCCGCAAAATAAAGAACCCCTCGCCGCCCAGCAGGCCTCGGCTCAGGCTCTGCATCTTGCTTTCGATTCTGATGCTCTCGGCTCCCGCCAAGAATCCATCTTTCTGAACCAAATACTCGTTGACGCCGTCAAGCTCAAACAAGACGATTTCGCCGGGGACTGTGGGGGCCAACAGGACCTCCCCGGCTCCCCGCGCGGCCCGTAGCGTCTGAAAGAAGAATTTTTCTCCGGTGAGCAGCTTGCGGGACAGCGCGCCCAATAACCCGCCTTCCATTTTGCTCTCGACGTCGATCGTCGGGGAGGCCCCGACCATCGCGCCCGACTCAGCCTTGATGCTCTCGCCGGCAGCCAGGAACACCCGCACCATCGGAAACGCCCCCGGATACAAAATCTCACTCTTCATTCATCGCTCCTTTGATCCGGCTTCTCATGATTTCACCGTTCCTTCCAGGAAATCTGGTGCCCCCACGGCTGCGGCGCCGCCTCGTCGGCGAGTTGGGAGGCGGGCCGGAGGGAAAGCGGAAACTGACCGAGTCTTCGAGGGAATTTCCGAAGGCTTCCGCCGTCCGCCGACCAACTGTCTTCGCCGATGCAGCGGGGCCGAGCCGTGGGGCACCAGGCCTCACCCCGCCACCCATCCGTACCACCGATGGCTCGGCAGCGGACCTTCTTCACGATAGGCCATGCGAATCTTGCCCAGGTAGTCGGCGGGCACCTGCTTGCGCGTGGCCGCGACATCGATCCCGAACAGCTTGGCCGCGTTGAGGCCGAATATGTGTTCCTTCACCGATCGAGTGAGCGGCGGGTAGCCGTGTTTCTCGACCAGCGGCTCCGGAATCTCGAATCGGCGAAAGGCGTCGATCTGCCATTGCGGCGTTCCATACCAGATCGAGTCGGTTCCCCAGAGCACATGGTCCATTCCGAACGCCTGAATGAGCTGGCCGAGGAGATGCGCGCAGATCACCGGATGCGTCACGACCAGTTGGGCAAAGGTCGATCCCAGTTCCATGTAAATGTTCGTGAGCCCCGGTTCCGCCTGTTTCATCCGACAGAATTCCGTGGTCCAGGGAATGGCGCCGGTCTTCCTGAAGGTGTCCTCGATCCCCGAAGACGTGAGCAAGCCGGAATGGTAGACCAGGAAATCCAGGTCGGAGAAATCCTTCGCGGCCTGGATGAGATCCTTGGGATGGTTGTAGTCCGGCACCGGTCCCAGTGGAAGGCCCTTGTGAACGCAGATACGAGGGACCTTGAGGGCACGGGCCTTTTCGAGCATGGGATAGGCGATGCGCTCGTCGTTCATCCACCACCCGCGGTCGAATCCTTTCGGGCAGGACCCCGTATAACATTTCCATGCATCGATCTTGAGCGACGAGGCCTGCATCTCCATGAAGTCCAGGTCCGCGGCGCCGAGCTGCGGCGTCGCCAACCCGTGAGCCAGCATCCGCTGCGACCCAGCCACGCGGTTGACCTCATCCCTGATATGCGCCATCTCCTTGGGCGGAACGACGGCTTCCTGCGGGTAGGGACCAGGCGGGGTGCTGATAAGTCCGATCGTCGTGTCACTGTCCAGGAAGACCTCCTTGATAAACGTCTCCCACGACAAGTCCTTCAGCGTATCCGTATCCTTAGCCAGCGCCGGATTCCATCCCGCCTCGCGAATTCGCCGGCGCAACGCCAGCAGCCGATCCTTCGCGACCGCCCCTTCCCGTTTCGATTCGGCATTGGTCGGATCATAGTGGGTGCTGACGTAGTGGGTCTGTACGTCGAAGATAAAGAAGGGCTCACCGCCTCGCTCCGCGGCCGCCGCCGCATCGACCAACTCCACATCCCGCACGTCGAAGACCTTCCCGAACACGGAGTTCATGGCAAGGAAGACCGCCGCCATTCCCCCGGAACGGCGAAGAAAATCCCGGCGGGTCACGTTCAACCTGGCGGCGGCCGCTTCGGCCAGACGAAGGGCCACCGTTTCGACCTGCGCTTGTCGGATGGTTTGCGGAGACGGGAGAAATTCCTCGTTTGAGACGACCTGCGTGGGGAGCGGAAGCGGCGAAACCGTCTCTCTCGTCAGGGACGAACCGGATCTTCGTCTCGTTCGTCGGGGCAGCATCATCGTCCTCTCTCTGGGGCACCACAGTCTGTGCGATTCTGTGTATTTGACCAAAGCCTGTCAAGTCGAGCATCGACCAGTTGATTACGTAAACGGTCCAGCTTGCGCAGGCTTCCGGCGAGGAGCAGCATACAGGGTACGTCTTGATGCCTCGGAGGATGTGATGAGCCCGGGGTAGCCCGCCCATTCACCTCAACGCCGTTACCACCGTTCGCGATACCCACCTCCCGCCCTCCGCGAGGAGTCCTCGCGGAAGGCGCGGGTGTTTTCGGGAAGGAGGGCGCCATGCGATACACTTTCGCGTTTTTGTTTGTCGTTCTGGGCGCGCTGGCTTTCGTCACACTTGCATTCGCCAACCCCGCCATGTTGCCACAACATCCCGGCTATCCGATGGGGAAGGCCGTTGATCCGGTCACAGGCAAGCCCCTTGCCAATGACCCTGGGCAGGCCAACGCCACGGGAAATAAGGCTCTCCAGCAAGCGGCGGCGTTTGATGACGCCCACGTGAAGCAAGATCTCTCGATCAACCAAAATGATCAACGGATCATGGAGAAGCCCGGAGCGGGGATTCTTCCGAAGGTCCAAGGCCCTCAAATCAAGATCGAGCCCCCGGTCAAGGAGGCCACGCGCGTTCAAGCGGCTCCGCAATAGAGAATAAAGATGAACGGCGGCATCGAGATTACCAGCGCGGTTGGCAGGAAGAACCCAGGCTGGTCTTGTTGACGGGACGGAGCGGCAGTCGGGACGGAAAGGCGGAGAAGGCTATCTTGACGAGGTCGTGGGCGCCGATCCGGCGTTGAGACTGGGAGATGCGCCCACGGCCGGGAGGCGGACACTGACGTCCTTCTGAGGGTCGGCGTCGTCGTCTTTGCCGTTGGCCCCCACGCTGTACAGACGATTGTTGGCCGGATTGATCAGCATGGGATAGCCCGTAAAGGGATCATAGAAATTCTGCCCTGCCTTGGCCACCCGGGTCTTGACGTCGCCATCGGCCGCTCCTTTTCGAATCCAGACCTGAAGACTGGTCAGCCGCAGCAGTGCATCGGTTTCTCGTATCCGACCGACCGGCTGTTCCCAAGCAGGTCCGGGAGACACCTCCACGATGTTGTTGACAGGGTTCATGAGATAATCCAGCACCCCGGCCGCCGGCGTGCGGACGTGTACATAGGAACTGGGCAACGTCGGCATCGTCCGAGCCGTTTCAACGGACTTGATCAGGTCCTCATAGTAGTCGGCGTAGTTGTTGAGGATACGTTGGTCGGGAAGTGGCATCAGCGCAACCCCTGCCAGGTACCAAGGCCGGGCGGGCTGACGGTCGGTCCGAAGAGCCATGTCGATCCGTTTCTTTTCGAGAAGAAACTCGTGCTGCATGGGCCAGCGCAAGGACTGTTCGACACTGTCCATCGGCGGCACGAGCTTCGCCAACTTGGGCAGGTAACGTGCATCCAGTTCCGGCATCGTCAACAACCCTGAAACAACGCGAGCATCGTCGGTGACGGCCGCAACGGCAAGCAATTTTGTCCCCAATGTCTTGGCCTTCCGCAGCAGGCCTCGCCACATGGTTATATCGGTTTCGATTCGCTCAACCCCCTGATCGAGGCCCTGGGCAAAACCCTCCGCGACAAAGAGCCGGTGCGTGTCGAGAATCAGCCGACAATCAGGAGTCGCGGCCTGGCCATAGCCCGTATCGTCAAATGGAAGCGTCAGCCACTTCTGATAGCGCGCCAGCGAGACGGCTCCGCTCCTGGTCCAATCCTTGATCATTGTCGCCTTGTCACGGAACGGGATGGACGGAATATCCTCGCGATACCACTTTGCCAGGGCGGAAGCGGAGACTTGATCGGACTGGGAGACTCCCGGGTCGTCCAAGGTCAGGCAACCGTTCGCCTCGATGAGATCAGCCCGCTCATTTTGGATGGCGAGTCCAGCCTGGATTGGATCCTTGGATTCCGGCGCGGCAAACCCCAAGAGAAAGAGCGCCCCGTTGCGGCTCGCATCTTCGGTGAACTGAGGCCGCGCCCCCATCAAGTCCTGAAAGGCCGAGTTGGGCTTTTCTTCCAAGCCTAACCAGACAAGCCCCAGTCCGCCGACCAGAAGAATGGCGCATCCCACGAAAAAGATCGTCAGGCTGACCAGGGTCACCACGACAGCATGGGCGGTCGCAAAACAAGACCGGATGAACAGCGCGATTCGAAAGAAGAGCCGGGACAGCATCGCCGTGACAGGCCGAGACGCCGTTCGAACGGCCGATTCGTTGAGGCCCACGGTCGATATGGGTTTCCGTGGTTCTGCGATCTGGACGCGGGAGTCCTTCAGGCTAGCCGTCGAATCCATTGCAAGCTCAACCGTCGCAGCAGAGCCCTTGGATGCGTCCACGACAGAAGCCGAAACCGCCGGCAACGGCTCATCGCAGTGCGCTGCGACTTTTGCGGTGGTTTCTGACGAAGCAGAAGAACTTGCGGGTTCTCCCGGCTCCGATCGGGGACTGAGCGGTTCATGCCAGGACTGTGCGACCTGAGGTTCTTCGCACCGTTCTCCGCCGTCGAACGGTGGGGCCAATCTATGTGGAGAAACCGGCGGCTCTAAAGCCCGTTCTTCAAAAATGGGAGGAGCTTCCGAAGGCCGCTCACTCGGCTCAACCGATTGCCTCTGTTCCCATACACCTGGCTGACTGTTCTCGCGGTCGGAGTGTCCAACAGAGCGCTCACCCCAATCAGTGGATGCTGCCGTCCCCTCCTCGTCCAAGATCAGGGAATTGGCCGCTTCTACAACCTCGGGTTCCGAGTATCCGGCAGGATCTTCATCCGAGCCGGGAACCGCCTGAGGCGCCGATCCGATCTGGAATCCGCCGATGGACTCGCGGGCGATGATCGCCCCTTGGACTGGCAGCCCCGTGTTATTTGAAGGAGATTCTTGGATATCAGGAAAGACGAGATCGCCTGCCGAGCTCACCTCATCGGGCCGTGCCGGGTCTGAACGTGATTCAAAGGCGTGAGGCTCTTCCAATGCAGGACGCAAGGACGATGAATCCGGAGGGTCCTCCTCTTTCACGCGCGGCTCTTGAGTCTCAACGAGAGGAGAGGTTTCAGCCTCTGCGAAAAATGCAGGGTCGGCACCGATCTCCCGTGACACCGCAAGTCTCAGTTCAACATCGGGTAATCCGCTCTGTTGAGTGACGGGTGGTATCGTCTCGGCCGGCTGTTCGGGAGGATTGCCTATGGCGGCTGAGGAGATGACGCCTTTCTCCGGTTCAGATGGCGGCGCTTCGTACGGCGTCATTATCGCCGCGGATACCTCCGGCGCGCCATCAGGGCGCGGAGACAATTCGACCTGCGACAGGAGACGGGCCGCGTCATCATCGCTCTTGCCCGTCGAGACCGGTGGCGGAGCATCCAAGGCAGGTTCAGGCTCCAGCAACAGAACAGGCTGTGGCGCATGGGAATGGTCAGGCAACTCTTGGATCGTGGTCCCCGCCGGTTCGCCCGCAAGTTTCTCTCGCAAATCGATCTGTTGCAGGATGCCGGTGATGAGATTTTCGTTGACCTCCTCGACAACTAACCGGCTCTCTGTTCCCACCGGCGTAGCTTCCGGACGACTCTCTTCGACTTGCTCCCAGGGCATGGGAGGGGGAACGGTTGCGATCGATCGTTCCGATTCGGAGTCCTCCGAACGCGCGGGGATTTCAATCGAAGGGGATTCCTCCGTGGCCGTCAACCCGCCGCCCGTTGGAGCTGAATCTGGCTTGTTGGCAGGTAAAGGGTCTTCGTTATCCAGTCCCTCCCCGGACCCCATCTCGGCAAAGGCCAGAGACTCTTCACTGATTCCCGCCGGCGCTGAGAGACTCTCAAGTTGCACCACTGATTGCTCGAACGCGACGTTCGATTGGTCGAGGAAACTTCCTGCAGCCTCCCTGTCTCCAGCCGGAGGAACCTCCTCGTGGACAACGGTCGTCACGCTCTGATCGGCCGGGTGGTCGGCGGAGGGAGCTGAATCCGATCTCGAAAGCGCGGACCACTCTGGTAGATCCCCCTCCGCCCTCGCCACTGACGAGGCGTGCTCTGCAAGTTGATCGGTGGGCTGGTCCGCCGGTATGGGACTCGTCGTCGCAATCTGGATCTCATGCGAGACCGGCGGCGCGTCAAGCTCCGCCGCCTGCGAATGCTGTTCCGCAACATTCCGGTTCGGCATTGCCGGTTCGGTCTCCTGACCAGCCGTCGGCTGTTGAGGAACCAGGATATCTTCAGCTTCCTCCTCCCAAGGCAAGCGAGCGCGCCCGGGATCGGAGACCGCATCCGCGGGTGGAATTCGAAACTCGACGTCCGTCACCGGTTGATCGAGACCCGACATGGCCGGAGCGAAGCGTGGCAGACCACTGTCTTCTTCTGCGGGGGCCGCTTCACGCGGACGTTCTTTCGCACGCTGCAGGAGGGAGTCAAGGTGAAGCAGAACGGGATTCCGCGGAGAAAGTTGGGTGATTTTGTTCACCAACTGCGCTGCAAGGTCAGGCTGCTCTGAATCGGGATCCTCAACCAAAATCTCGACCGCCTTGGCGTACTCTTCAATGGCGGCATCCACATCCCCTTTGAGCTCGAAGACCGAACCGAGTTTCTCCACGAAGGGCACACAACGGGGTCCAGCCACCAAATATTCCCGAAGCAATGACTCGGCCAGCCAATAGTCCTGCCGTTCCAGCGCTTCGTCCGTCAACGCCTGAAAGGCATTTCTGGCGGTCACCAGACTTCCCAAGCGAAGTTGGAGCGTGGCAAAGAGGCGTTTGGCCTCCGGATTGGCTGGATCGAGCGCGAGCAATTCCTTGAGGACGGATGAAGACCGGCCATACCGGCCGGCATTCATATGTGTGATGGCTTCTTCGAGCAGGGCGGATTTTTTCGAATGCGCAGCGCCAGTCCCCTGACTGCGCTTGTGAGCGCGGGCCGGAGCCTTCTTGTCGGCACGAGCTGGGGACCGTCGATCGCCACGCACTGTACAACCTTACCAGAGAGCCATAAGCACGACGCCTGTTTGCGGCTACCCGACCTGTGGGCCCTGGCTGTCTTTGTTTTCAGAAGTGAGGGGCCGAAAGGGAAACCCTAGGTTCATGCAAGGGAGATGCCCTCTCTTTTCGGAGTATCAGGCGGACAAGAAAAGGAAAGACAATGGCTTAGACCTCATCAACCATATGTTCCAGGCGATGACTGTGCCATTTTGATCGTGATGGGCCGGTCTGTGATCACAAAGTTGGAATGAAGGGAACTCTGAGCGGGCTCTCTCCGTCAGAGAAATGGCTAGGCGGGCAGAATGTCCTTGCAGGATCGGAACTCTGCAACATCCTCGACACGATAGTGACTGCCGATCTGATAGACGTACCCGGCGGGAAGACCGCCAGCCCTGTGCTGTCCATCGCGGACCAGCACCTTTCCGCATCGAATGCAGTGCTGAATCCCTTCCCACGAGAGATCGCCCGCCAGGTGTTGAATCGGCAGATCCTCTTCGCAAGGTTGGACCATGACCGGAGCGGCAGCCGGCATCAGGATCCGGCGAACCTCGGAGATCAGGCGTTTCACCAAGTTCACATCTTGGGTCTCGATGCCATCCAGCACAAGCACGAGGAGGCCCAAGGCGCGAATGGGGTCTCCTTTGGCCTCCACCAGAAGCCGCTGTGCAAAGGCCTGGACCTTGGTCTGAATGTCCTGTTGATCCATCGATAATATGCCCATGACCAAGTGTAGCACAGGCTGCGATCAGTCCGGCCCAACCGCACGGCACCTCGGCGGGACGGCGAACAGCCTTTTCGTTCTTACAGGCCTTGGGATAAAGGAGAAGAGACGCAGTCAGCGGAGGGGTGAGCCAACCACAGTGGAAAGCCGACCAATCGTTCAGCGGCGCTTTCGAACCTGAGCGGCCCGAAATTTCCAGGGAGGAGTCGGATTGGGATCGGCCCACAGGCCTCGCTTGGCATAACGGGCCTCCCCCTCTCCATCGCCACCGGATGAATCCGTAGTCGCGACCTTCCAGGCGAGACCTTCTTCAAGCAGGATCTGGCTGAGTCGCCGCCCGTTCTGCAGGAACACATCGGCACGGAGCGCGCCGTCATGGCTTCGTCCATAGGTTTTAAGGGTCACCGGCGATCCGATTACCAGCGCCATTACAGCCCGTTTGGCCTCTTTCCCGTATGGTTGCTTGAGTTCGGGACAATCAATCCCCTCGACACGGATTCGCTCCGACCGCCCATGATGACGGACTTCGAGGGTGTCCCCGTCGATCACCCGGAACACGTCCGCGCGGAATTCCGCCGCGTACACCACGCCGGGTATCATAACGGTCAGAAACCCCAGCCCCAATGTCAGGCGATTGAAACCCGTTCCCAAGATCGTCATGGGCCAAGTGTAGCATGCAGAAGAGGCTGGCTCCGAGCCGACCAGAGACCGATCGAGGGCGCCATCTGAACGTAGCGTTTTGCCCCAGCATCGATTCGGAAACGGTGGCAGAACTTCTCTTGCATACGGACCATCATCTGATAATTCAGCACTTTGTTTCGGCATACGAGTTGCTGATCTTCAGGTGAGAATCACACGAGAAATAGTGGAGTTTTCAACCAGACTTCCGCACTGATCGTAGGCTGCGCCTCCGGAAAGTGAGGGACACATCGAATGCCCTGACATGACCGTCACCCATTCTCAACATCCGCGCCCTTGGATACCCGGTTCCAATCCGAAGCGGATTCCGTCGGGCTTGCCGGGAGGGCAAGGTTGCCGATGGTCCCTCGCGGCTATCTTTTGCGCTGTCATCTCGGCGACGGCCTGCGACGGCACCCCACAAGAAGTCTCCGGCGGCAAAACACGGACTTCCGATCCCCCAACCAATCTCCTTCGATTGACGCCCGAAACCGAAGCCAAGGCCGCGCTGCGAATCGCGCCGGCCACCACTGGCGACTTTCGCATCTTCCGCGAATTTCCTGCGACGATCCAGGCCGATGCCAACCGGTTGGCGGAGATCACGACCCTGGTGCGCGGCAGGGCCGATGAGGTTCTCGTCGACTTCGGCCAGGACGTCGAGGCCGGGGCACTGCTGGCCACTTTGCAAAGCGGCGAGTTGGGACTGTCCCAGGCAGGCTTCCTTCGAGCCCATGCCAAGTTGACGGTGGCCGAGCGCGCCTTTCAACGCGCCAAGGCGTTGCTGGAGGAGAAGGTAATCGGGCAGGCCGAGTATCAGCGGCGCGAAGGAGAGTTGCTGACCGCCCGATCGGAAATGCGGGAGGCCCACGACCGGCTGCGGCTCCTGGGCATGGCGGAACCTGAAATCGCCCGCCTGCGTCGCGATGAAACCATCCGTTCGACCGTCTTCATCCGCGCGCCGTTCGCCGGGCGGATCATCGCGCGGAACATCGTCCGCGGCGAAGTCGTCGAGATGACCGACCAGCTTTTTACGATTGCCGACCTCTCCGATGTCTGGGTGATCGCCCATATCCCGGAGAAGGACATCGCCTTCGTGCAAGCGGACCAGAAGGTCGAGGTGGAGGTCACGGCCTACCCCGGTGAATCGTTCGAAGGGCGCATCGGCTATATCAGCGACGTGCTGGACCCGGCCACGCGCACCATTCGGCTCCGGGTGGTAGTCGCGAACCCACACAAGCGACTCAGGCCGGAAATGTTCGCCAAAGTCCGGCTCTGGACGAAGCCGGAGCCGGGCGTCCTTACGATCCCGGCCACCGCCGTCGTGCACGACCGCGGGGAGAACATCGTCTTTGTCCAGGTCGAGGACCATGCCTTCGAGCGGCGTCCGGTCGCCCTCGGGGAAGAAACCAATGGACAGGTGAAGGTGCTCGCCGGGCTGCGCGCGGGAGACCCGGTCGTGGTGGACGGCGCCTTTCGCCTCAAATCGGAATTGGCGGCCCGCCAACATCCCATGGCTATACAGTGATCGCCGCGATCCTCACATTTTCGCTTCGTCAGCGCCTGCTGATCATCGGGCTCGCCTGTTTTCTCGCGGTCTTGGGGCTCCACGCGTTTCAAAAAATCCCAATCGATGCCTTCCCCGATGTGACCACCGTGCAGGTGCAGGTGGCCGTGCAGGTCCCGGGACAATCGCCCGCGGACGTCGAGCGGTTCGTCACCATCCCGATCGAAATCCAGCTCACCGGACTCCCGGGCCTCGTGGAGATCCGCTCGATGTCCAAGTTCGGACTGGCCCAACTGACAGTGGTTTTCCGAGACGACATCGACGTCTATTTCGCCCGCCAGGTGGTCTTGGAGCGTTTGATCGAGGTGAAGGGCCGGCTCCCGGCCGGCATCGAACCGATCATGGTGCCCGTCACCACAGGGCTCGGCGAAGTCTACCAGTACTATCTCGACGGCCCCGCCCCCGGCGGCCGTCCCGAGGCGCGCGCGGAACAACTGATGGCGATGCGGACGGTGCAGGACTGGGTGATCCGTCCCCTGCTCAAGGGCCAGCCCGGCGTGATCGAGATCAATTCCCTCGGCGGGTTCGTGAAACAATACCAGGTGATCGTAGACCCCGATCGGCTCAGAAAATACAACCTTGCCTTGGAGGACATTTTCGAGGCCGTCGCCAGGAACAACCAGAACACGGGTGGCAACATCCTGGAACGGCACGAGGAGAAGTTCATCGTGCGGGGCATCGGGCTGATCCGCACGCTCGCGGACCTCGAGACGATCGTCGTCAAGGAAGCACACGGGACCCCCGTGCTGGTCCGCGACATTGCGGACGTGCAGATCGGGCATGCGGTCCGGCACGGCGCCGCGCTCGTCAACGGCCAGGAGGTGGTCGCCGGCATCGTCCTCATGTTGCGGGGATCCAACGCTCGCGACGTGGTCACCGCCGTCAAGGAGAAGGTGGACGAGATCCACCAGAAAGGCTTGCTCCCGGACGGTATTCGGATCATCCCGTTTTACGATCGGATCGACCTGATCACCGCAGCTCTTCGAACCGTCTATGATGCGCTCATAGAAGGCATCGGGCTCCTCCTGCTCATGTCGATCCCGTTTCTCGGCAACTTCCGAGCCGCCTTCATCGTGACCTGCATTCTCTTTCTCACCCCGCTCGTCAGCTTCATCGTGATGGATCGGGTCGGCTTGAGCGCCAATCTCATGACGCTGGGCGGGATGGCCATCGCCATCGGAGAAATCGCGGACGGCTCCATCGTCGTGGTCGAAAACGCACACCGGTACCTGACCGAACGAACCGTGTCAGTGCGAGATCGCCTGGTTATCGTCTTCGAGGCGGCCCAGGAAGTCGCGCGTCCCATCGCCTTCAGCATCCTCATCTTGCTCGTCGTGTTCCTGCCGCTCCTGACCCTCCACGGCATGGAGGGCAAGATGTTCCAGCCGCTGGCCTATACAATGGTCATCGCGCTGCTCGTCTCGCTGGTCTTGTCACTGACTCTGACCCCAGTCCTCTGCTCGCTGATCCTCAAGAGCGGCTTTCAGGAGGACATGGCCGTGCTTCGATGGCTCAAAGCCCGCTACTTGCCCGTCTTGCGGTGGGCGTTGTCGCGGCGGACGCAGGTTTTGACCATCGCCCTGACGCTCTTTCTCGTCACGCTGGGCTTGGTCCCTTTTCTCGGACGGGAGTTTGTCCCCATCCTCTTCGAGGGCGCGCTGACCCCGCAGATCATCCGGCACCCCAGCGTTTCCCTCCCCCACTCCATCGAGCTCGAACGGCAGGTTCATGAGGCGCTCCTCACATTCCCCGAGGTCCAGAGCATCGTGAGCAAGATCGGACGGTCAGAGATCGCCACCACCCCCGAAGAGCCGAACGAAAGCGATCCGGTGGTCAGTTTGGCGCCACAGTCCGCCTGGACCTCGGCCGCCACCAAGGATGGACTGGTCGAGCTCATGCGCCGGCGGCTGGCTGACATTCCCGGCATCGCCATCCTGATGAGCCAGCCGATTCAGGAGCGTGTGGACGAGCTGATCTCCGGCATCCGGACGGAGGTCGCCGTCAAGATCTTCGGCGAGGACCTCTCTCTGCTGAAGGACAAGGCCGAACAGGTCGTCGCGATCCTGAAGACGATCGACGGGGTCAAGGACGTGAAAATGGAGCAACTGTTCGGTCAATCGTACCTCACGGTCTCCATCGACCGATCGAAGATCGCCCGGCATGGCATCAACGTCGCCGACGTGCAGGCGCTCATCGCGACGGCCGTCGGCGGCATGCCGGCCACGCAGGTCTATGAGGGGGAGCGGCGATTCGATCTGGTCCTGCGGTTTCCTCCCGGAGCCCGATCGACCCCGGCGGCCATCGGCAACATTCTGGTGCGGGACCCGACAGGAGTCCCAATCCCGTTGAGCGACCTGGCGGCGATTGAAATGAAGGAAGGTCCGGCGCTCATCAGCCGGGAGGACCTGCGGCGCCGGATTGCGATCGGGTTCAACATCATGGATCGCGACGTCGCAAGCGTCGTCGCGGAGGCGCAGCGGAAGATCGCCGCGGACGTCGATCTCCCGAACGGGTATCGGGTCACCTGGGGCGGGGCCTTTGAAAACATGCAACGCGCCATGGACCGCCTGCTGATCGTCGTGCCCGTCACGATCGCGCTGATCTTTCTCCTGCTCTTCTCGTCGCTCACGTCGCTCCGTTACGCCGCGCTGATCATCCTGAACGTCCCGCTCGCGTTGATCGGCGGAGTCCTCGCCCTGTGGGTGACGGGCGAATATATCAGCGTGCCGGCTTCGTTGGGTTTCATCGACCTCTTCGGCGTGGCGGTGGGCAACGGGATCGTGCTCCTCTCCCACATCCATGAACTCCGGCAGCAGGGGCTGCCCCACGAAGAAGCCGTGACCACCGGCTGTCTGCACCGGCTCCGGCCCGTGATCATGACCGCGCTGACGACGCTCTTGGGCCTGCTCCCGCTGGCCTTTGCGCAAGGCATCGGGGCGGAAGTGCAGCGGCCGCTGGCCGTCGTGGTGATCGGCGGCGTGCTCAGCTCGACGCTCCTCACCCTGATCGTGCTTCCGGCCCTGTTCCGCTGGTTTGAGGAGCCGGGCTTGAGCGCAACGCCCGCCGTCCCTCCTTCTCCCGAGCGCACTCGACCCGAAACCAGCGAAGAGATCACCGCTTCCTCGCGCTAGGTTTTGCGCCGGACTTGCGGTGAGCGGACGCTTTCAGTAACGTAGTTGCCAGGATGAGCCCCTCGACCGATCCTTCGCCTCCTGTCGTCATCTTCACCGACCTGGACGGGTGCCTGCTCGACGGGATCACCTACTCGTGGGAACCGGCCCGCGAGGCCCTTGCAGTGCTGCGGGCGCGCCGGATCCCCCTGGTGCTGGTCTCCAGCAAGACCAGGGCCGAACTGGAAGCCATTCGGTCGCAGTTGCAGCTCGACCATCCGTTCGTGAGCGAAAACGGCGGAGCCGTCTTTTCCCCGGATGGCTACTTCTCGACCTCTCCCGAGGAGGCCGTCCGTCGCGACGACTACGAAGTCATCGAATTGGGGGCTCCGTACCCCGCATTGCGCCAAGCCCTGCGCGAATTGGAACAGGCAGTCGGCGTACGGCTCAGGGGGTTCGGCGACATGTCGGTGGAAGAAATCGCCGAGCGGACGGGACTCACTGAAGCGGATGTGCATCTCGCCCGGCAGCGGGAATACGACGAACCGTTCCTGATCGAAGGACCGGCCAGTTTGGTGACGGAACTCCAGCGGGAAGCCCGGGATCGCGGCTTGACAGTGACGCATGGAGGCCGGTTCCATCACCTGATGGGGGACAGCGACAAAGGGCGCGCATGCCTGCATTTGATCGAACGATACCGCCGTCAATGGCAGGGAACGGCACAGGGGATCATGTCGGTCGCGCTGGGCGACAGCGTGAACGACCTGCCGATGTTGCGGGTCGTCGATCATCCGGTGCTGATCCCGCGGCCGGACGGTTCCTATGATCCCGGCATTCAACTGTCGAACCTCATCCGCGCCAAAGGCATCGGGCCGGTCGGCTGGGATCATGCCGTGCTTTCCCTTGTCGAGCGGGACCAATCCGGTCTTGCACCAGCCTCCGCCCCCAAGAAGCGCCGCCGCCGCTGACTTCAGTCGACGTTTGTCGCCTCCCGGCCGCCTATGGATCACCGCCCGCGGATCGGTTATATAGAACCGGACCAGGACAGGAAGACGGCAGCAAGCGGATGAACTGCCGGCGAGGCTTGACCATCGTGATGCAGTGGACCCTGAGACAAACCCTGATCCTTCTCGCGGCTGCCTGGCTGTGCTCGATCGCCTCGACGGCCCACGCACAGACTCCGTCCCCGTCAACCGAGTCTCGCGACAGCGCCCCGAGCCAGGGCGCACCGGTCATCTGGAATGGGTCGCGACTGTTCGTGATTCCCGCCCCATTAGGGTCTTTGACGGCGGAAGATCGCGCCGGAGCCGTCGCGGAACGATTGGCGCGCCTGGCGCAGGATCCGCTCTCCGCCTCGGCCGGGGTGGCCGTCAATCACGGCGAGCACTTCTCGGAAATCGTCGCCGGCACGACCATTATCGCGACCGTGACCGACGCCGACGCGCAGGCCCTGGGCCGGCCTCGCGTCCAACTTGCCGCACACTATGCGGAGATCGTCCGCGGAGCCGTCGGATCGTTGCCGGGCGGATTCGATCTGCATACGATCCTCGTCGACACCGGGTACGTCCTCTCCGCCACGGCCGTGTTTGTCGCGCTGCTGCTGGCGCTCGGCAGGCTGTTCCCGAAGGTGTACGAGCGCATCAGAGCCTGGAAAGGAGTCTACATCCGCTCGATCCGCATCCAGCGAGTCGAAGTCCTGTCGGCGGATAAATTGGTCGAACAGGTCGTGATGGCCGCGCGCGTCCTCCGGGGCCTGCTCACCCTGGTGCTGACCTACCTGTACCTCACCACGGTTCTCGGGGTCTTCGACCTCACCAGAGGACTGGCCGAGAAGCTCGTCGCCGCGGTCTTGGCCACGCTCCACGTGATCGGGACGGCGTTCATCGGCTACATCCCCGACCTGGTCTCCATCGCTGTGATCGTCTTCGTGACGCGGTATCTCATCAAGCTGATCCACCTGGTGTTCAACGGCATCGAGCGCGGCGCGATCCGGTTCCCCGGCTTCTATCGGGAATGGGCGCAGCCCACCTATCAGATCGTGCGGTTCCTGGTCATCGCCTTCGCGACCATCGCCATCTTTCCCTACATCCCGGGGTCGCGGTCCGAAGCGTTTCGCGGCGTGTCGGTCTTCCTCGGGATCTTGTTCTCTCTGAGTTCGGCGGGGGCCATCAGCAACGTGGTCGCGGGCGTGATCCTGACCTACATGCGGCCGTTCCAGTTGGGCGATCGCGTCAAAATCGCCGATACCGTCGGCGACATCATCGAAAAGACGCTGTTGGTCACCAGAGTCCGGACCATCAAGAACGTCGACATCACGATTCCGAATTCGCTCATCCTCGGAGCCCACATCATCAATTTCAGCTCGTCTTCGTTCAATCCGCCTCCGTTGATCCTCCACACGAGCGTCACCATCGGCTATGACGCGCCCTGGCGAACGGTGCATGAGCTGCTCAAGAAGGCGGCGGCCGCGACGCCGCATATTCTGAAGACACCCGAGCCCTTCGTGCTGCAAACCGCGCTCAACGACTTTTATGTCAGCTATGAGATCAACGCCTATACGGACGAACCCAACCTGATGGCGACCATCTATTCGGACCTGCATCAACAGATTCAGGATACGTTCAACGAGGCAGGCCTCGAAATCATGTCGCCCCATTACACGCAGGTGCGCGACGGCAACAAGACCACCATCCCGGAAGAGTACCTGCCCAAGTCCTACCAGGCCCCCGCCTTCCGCATCCTGCCGTTCGATTTCCTGAAGACTCCGCCGGGAGCCTCTCGGGATCAGGCCCCATGAGAACCCATCATCGGCACAACAGCCACGGAGCCGACGTGAGGCTGCTTCGTCGTCGTTCGTCATGCGGGGCGGGCATGGGGCCGGCGCCGGAACCCTCTTATGATGACCTTTGCCAGTCCGCTCGCATCGAAATTCAAGACTCCGTGCCCAATCCCCATCGGTCCGGCAGAGAGATAGGACGCCACCCATGCCTTCCCTCGTCATCGCCCTGATCTTGCTCCTGGTCGCCGCGGCCTTCGCGCTCCAGAATACGGAAGTCGTGACGGTGCAATTTCTCCTGTGGGACTATCAAGCGTCCCTCGTCCTGATCATCCTGGGAGCGACGCTGCTGGGGACGCTGCTCGCCTTTCTGGCCTCCATCGGCCCCCGCCTCCGGCGAGCCAAAGAGCTTCGGCGGCTCGAATCGCTCACGAAGAACCAGGAAGCCCGCATCCGGGAATTGGAAGCGCACCTGCAGCGGACGGCGCCCTCCGCGCAGCAGGCCGATTCGGGCGGTCGAGCCATGGACGAGCGGGAATAGCCTTTTGACGCGAGGAGGCTGTGATCGCCGGGCAGCCGGTCAGGAGGCGTGCGAATCCGCGACCGGCGCCGGCGGGGTTGACCGGCGTGTGGCATCCCGGGGTCGGCCGTTGCCCATCTCCTCGACCCAGCGGTAGAGCACCGGCAGGACGATCAGCGTCAGCAAGGTCGAGCTGACCAATCCGCCGATTACGACCGTGGCCAACGGCCGCTGCACTTCCGAGCCGATGCCGGTGGCAAACGCCAAGGGAAGCAATCCTAACAGCGCGACGAGCGCGGTCATGAGGACCGGACGGAGGCGCAGGAGGCAGCCGTTGATCACCGCCTCCTGGACATCGAGGCCGTCCTCCCGGAGCTTGTTCATATAGGAGACGAGCACGATCCCGTTGAGCACCGCCACGCCGAACAAATTGATGAAGCCGACAGAGGCCGGCACGCTCAGATATTCCCCGGTGGCCCAGAGGGCGACGATCCCTCCGATCATGGCAAAGGGCAGGTTCATGATGATCAGCGCCGCGTACCGCACCGAGTTGAACGAGGCAAACAAGAGCACGAAGATGATGCCGATCGTGATCGGCACGATGACCCTCAACCGGGCCATCGCCCGCTGCATGTTCTCGAACGACCCGCCCCACGTGATCTGGTAGCCCGGCGGCAGCTTGATCTCCCGGTCGATCTTGGCCTGCGCCTCCGCCACGATGCCCTCGATATCGCGGCCCAAGGTGTTGAATCCGATGTAGATCCGCCGTTGGAGTCCTTCCCGGCTGATCAGCGCCGGCCCTTCCGTCAGTTCGACACGGGCGAGGTCGCCCAGCGGGATCAAGGCGCCGGACGCGCTCGTGAGCAGGATGTTGCTGATATCCTCCACGCTGTCCCGGTACTGCTCCGGATAGCGCAGGATCAAATCGAACCGGCGTTGCCCCTCATAGACTCTCGTCGCCGGCTCGGCGCCGATCGCCGTCGTGATGATCTCCCGGATGTGGGCGACGTTGATGCCGTGGCGCGCGATCTTCCCGCGATCAATGTCGATGGTCAGATAGGCCTGCCCGAACAACTGCTCTACCCTCACGTCCTGAACGCCCTTCACGGACTTCATGATCTCTTGGATCCGATCGGCCGTGCTGCGCAGCACGGTCAAATCCTCGCCCAGGACCTTGACGGTGGCCTCGGACCGCACCCCCGAGAGCAGTTCGTCCACCCGCTGTTGGATGGGCTGGCTCATGAGGAAGTTGGCGCCCGGCACCCGCTCCAGCCGCTTGCGGATCGCGTCGTCCAGCTCCGGCTTGGTCTTCGCGGTCACCCACTCGTCCATCGGCTTCAACGTGACGACAGGGTCGCTGGCATTCGGCTCCTGGGGATCGTTCCCCAACTCGGACCGTCCGATCTTGGAGACGACCTTCCGCACTTCCGGGAACTCCAGCACCGCCTTCTGCATGTCCTTCTCGATCTCGATGGATTTCTGGAGCGAAATGCTGGGCAGCCGGATCGTCTGGGGCGTCAGGGCCGCTTCGTTGAGGATCGGGATGAACTCGCCTCCCAGGAACGGAAACAGAAGCAGGCTGGCGGCCAGCAGCCCGATCGCGATGGCCAGGACCGCCACCCGGTGCCCCAAGGCCCAGTACAGCGTCGGCAGGTAGAGGCGTTTGGTCCACCTGATCAAGAACGTGTCTTCTTCGCTGCCTTGCTTCATGACCATCGAGCACAACACGGGGGAGAGCGTGAGCGACAGGATCAACGACACCAACAGCGCGATCATGATCGTGTAGGCCAGCGGGTGAAACATCTTCCCCTCCATCCCTTCCAGGGATAGAATGGGTAGAAACACGATAATGATGATGAGAATGCCGAAGATCACCGGCTGGCCGACTTCCTTCACGGCTTGGATGACGAGCGCCCTCCGGTCCAGATGGTCACCCTTGTGCTCCGACATGAGACGATAGACATTCTCGACGACCACGACCGACCCGTCCACCATCATCCCGATCGCGATGACCAGCCCGCCCAGCGACATCAAATTGGCGGTCAATCCCACCTGACCCATCACGATGAAGGTGACCAGCGGCGTGACGATCAAGGTCGCGGTGACGATCAGGGCGCTGCGCACATTCCCCAGGAACAGAAAGAGGATCACGACGACCAGGACGATGCCTTCCAACAGGGCCTTGTAGACCGTCTTTAGCGCGGCGGTGATCAACTCGATGCGGTCGTAAAACGGCACGATGCGCAGCCCGTTGGGGAGGAGATTCGCCTTGTGAATGGCGTCCACCTTCGCCTTGACGTCCTGCACCACTTCACGGGCGTTGCCGCCCCTCAGCATCAGCACGATGCCCGTCACCACTTCCCGGTCCCCGTTGAGAACGGCGGCGCCGTGCCGGACCGCATGGCCGACACGGACCTGCGCCACATCCCGCACGTACACCGGGGTCCCGCGGACCTCCTTGACGACGATGTTCTCGATGTCCGCAAGGGCCTTGATCAGCCCGACTCCCCGGACGATGTATTTTTCCGCATCCTTTTCGAGGATGTTCCCTCCGGCGTTTGCGTTGTTCTTGGCGACGGCATCGAACACGTCATGCAGCGCCAAGTCGTATTTTCGCAACAGGCCCGGCTCCACCATGACCTGATACTGTTTGACGAACCCGCCCAGCGAATTGACTTCCACGACGTCGCGCGTGCCTTTCAAAAGCGGCCGGACCACCCAATCCTGGAGCGTTCGCCGCTCCATGAGCTCCTGCTCGGTGAGCACGTAGCCTTCGTCGTTGTCCCTCGGGCCTTCCAGGTAGTACTGAAACACCTCCCCAAGCCCGGTGCTGTTGGGCACGATTTGCGAGACGGACCCGGGGGGCAACAGTTCCTGCACTTCGAGGATTCGTTCGAGGACGACCTGCCTGGCCAGATAGATATCAACGCGGTCTTCGAAGATGACATCGATCAGCGAGACGCCGACCTTGGAGAGGGAGCGGATTTCGACCAGACCCGGCGCCCCCGTCAACTGAAGTTCGAGCGGAAACGTCACGAACCGCTCGATCTCCGCCGGCGACAGCCCCGGCGCTTTGGTCACGACCTGCACCCAAACATTGGTCACGTCGGGAAAGGCGTCGATGGCGATGGTGCGGAATGCGTACAGTCCGCCGGCCGTGAGCACGCAGGCCAGGGTGACGACCAGAACCCGCTGACGAAGCGAGAGATCTAACAGGGAGGCGAGCATCTCGTTAGATCTGTTCTCCGAGCAGTTCCGACTTAAGAACAAATGCGCCCTTGGTCACCACCGCTTCGCCTTCCAGGAGCCCGTCCAGGACCTTGACCATCTGCCCGTCGGATTCGCCCAACTTGACCTCTCGCAGCTCGAAGGTGTGGGGATCGCGCTGCACAAACAGGAATTTTCGTTCCCGGTCCCGCTGAATCGCGCTTTCCGGCACGGCCAGGACGTCCTTCTCCGGCGCAGAATAGACCCGGATCGTCGCATACATTTCCGGCTTGAGCTTCCGCTCGGGGTTGGGCAGCTCCAGGCGGAGGTTCATCGTGCGGGTCTTGGCGTCGAGCACGTCCCCGACATAGGTGACTTTCCCGTGAAAGACCTCATCCGGATAGGCATTGACCAGCACCTCGACCAACTGGCTCGGGCCGGAAGAGCCGCTGGGTTTGATGAATGGAATATCTTTCTCCGGAATGTTGGCCAACACCCACACGTCCGACAGGTCGGCCACGGTAAAGAGTTTCTCGGTGACCTCGACCACCTCCCCCTTCGTGAGGTTGCGCGCGATCACCCGTGAATCAAATGGCGCCGTGATCGGCACATACGATCGGATCTTCTGCTCACGGTCGAGGTGCTGGATTTCCTCCTCGGTCATGCCGAGCAGCCGCAGCCGATCCTGCGCCTCGCGCTCTTCCGCACGCAGGCTGATCATCTCCCCTTCGCGGCGCTGGGCTTCGGCCAAGCCGATCACTTTTTCTTCAAGCAGGGTCCGCGCGCGCTGATAGGAACGTTCGGCCACGTACAGTTTGGCTTTCGCCTTGAGATAGGACGACTGCGCCATGCCGAGCTCCGCGCTGTAGAGAATGGCAAGCAGGGCCCCGGACTTCACCTCCTGCCCCAGATCGACGTACACGTCCACCACACGCCCGCGCACGAGCGTGGTGATGTTGGCCAAGGCATGCTCGTTCGGCACCACCGTGCCGGGGAAGCTCCGCACCGTGCGGAACTCGGATCGCACGACCGGTTCCACCTGGATGCCGGCGCTCTGCATCTCTTCGTCGGTGACGCGAATGACGCCCGGCTGCGCCTTCTTGTCCTCCACCGCCGCGCCGGTGGCCTGATTCGGTCCCTTTGCGTCGCAGCCAGCCAACAGCAGCAGCCCGGAAACCACCGCGGCCCGCAGACTCCACGTTCGCGCGATCTGATCCATGTTGGTCATAGGTGCTCCGTTCGCGCTTAGAGCGGCCCGCCGATCGACCGTTCCAAGCGCGTCAGCGAAATGGACAGATCGTACCGGGCCTGCGTGTAATCGAAGAGAATCTGCCGCTGGACCCGCTGCGCATCCAGCACTTCGAGCAGGCTCGCCGCGCCCTGCCGGAAGCTGAACTGCGCGATGCGCAACGCTTCTTCCGCCTGTTTCAGCAATCCCTCTTCGAAGACGCGAATCAGCTCGGCCGTCGTCTGCACGTCCTGATAATGCAGATTCACCGCCCGAAGCAGCTCATTGCGCATCCGGAGCAGTTCGGCCTCCTGCTGGCGCCGGACGCCGAGCGCGCTGGCGATCTCGCCCTTGCGCTGATACCAGATCGGCACCGGCACGCTGAGGTTCGCGGTCACCGCCTCCCGCCCGATTTCTCGCCAATAGCCTCCGCCGACGGTCACGTTGGGAACCCGAGCCTGCCGCTCGAAGTCAACGGTGTAGTCGGCCCGCTCCACGAGCCTGGCCAACCGATTGAGCGAGGGATGGTTCTTCAACATGTTCGCCACCAGGTCCTCGAGGTGGAGTTCGCTCGGGATCGGCCGAAAGTCCCCCTTGATGGTATACACCCGCCCCAGCGCACCGACAGTCAGAGTGTCCAACGCCACCCTGGTGGCGCGGACGGTATTGCGAGCCCGCGTGACCACCTGGTTGGCCTTTAAGACTTCCACCTGCGCCTTGATGGCTTCAAACTGCGGCGCCTCGCCGAGCCGCACCCTCGTATTGACGATCCGCTTGACGTCCTCCACGATGGCCAGGTTCTGCTGAGCGAGCTCGGCCTGTCGCTGGGCGAACAACAACTCGTCGAAGGCGATCCTCACCTCGGCCATGAGGTTCAACTGCTTCTCCGAAAATCCGGCGCCGGCCCCGGCAAAGCCCGCGTCTGCGGCCCGCTGCCGCGCGGCGCGCTTGGCCGGCCACTCCAATGGCTGTCCGACGGTCACGGCATATTCGGTCAGCTCCACCCCCAGGCTGGGGTCTCGGATGGCGCCCCGTCCGCTTTGCCCGTACAGGGTCGGATTCGGATAGGCCCCGGCGGCGATCTGCTGCCCTTGCGATTGATCGATGAGCCCTTGCGCCTCGGTCATGACGGGATTCCGTTCCAGCGCCAGTTGGATGACCGTATCGAGTTCATAGGAAGGGATGTCGCCCTCCTTGGCCTGGAGCGACGTCCCGATCATGAGTTGAGCCCCCAAACACAATGCAAGCGCGAGTCTGCTGTGACGAGCCATGTGTCTTCTCCTCTGCGAGAACCGGATCCCTACCGGACATCGCGTCATCCCGGTCCTCCGGAATCGTTGGGTTTCTCCATTACCCGAATCGTCGCCGTCGGGCTGATCTGTCCTCTGACATCGTCGGCATCCATCCACACGTTGAAACGCAGGGTGCGGGCGCGCGACAAACAGAGGCTCACATAATCCCGCGGCTTGATCGTGACGAACTCGCGCGGCAGCCCCAGCCAGGAGAACCCCTTCCCGCACCCGGGCGAGGTCCAGTCTTCGTTGCCGAGCAGGCCGATCCGCACCGGTTCCGGCCGAAGATTCTGCCACCGCACTTCGTCTCCGACCGTCGCGTAGAGCACCAAGGGTTCGACCGTCTCCCGAATCTGGATATACCGCACAGGCCGTTCAGGTTCAGGCGACCGGCCGGCCGCGCAGCCCCACAGGCTCAGCGCGACCGATCCCGCCGCTATGATTGTTCTGAATCTCATCAGACATTCCCCATGCATCACCGTTGACGTTCGATCGGCATCTCCGTGGCCAGAAGATGGCGGTTGCAAGATACGCCGGCCTCGGAGGCAGGCGGCTCCTCACGATCGACGCCCGCCGCCCATTAACGGCAGCCCCGCGTCGTCCCGCCAGCTGGTCGATTAGCTGAGCTGTAACGGAGAAGGTGGACGGAACAGGGAATGGTCGAGCAGCAGGAGGGGAATTGTCCCCATGTCCTGGACACGCAAGCGCGCCATGGGACCCGCATCCACGACGTCGCGGGGAGAGCCCAACACATCCTCGAACAACGATTCCGATGAATCGTAATCCGGCTCCAAGTCCCAAAACGCGATCGGCATCCCGAGGGTCTGTGCGGCGGCGCCCAGACAGAGGATCCCGATGCAAAACAACGCCGTGGCGGCGAGCAGGCTCCGAGATCGGTAGTGATGCTGTAACAGGGAGATCATGCGATTCGGGCCTCATAGTACGTGCTCCGCGGGAGAACTGTCAATTTCCCGAGCCGAACTGCGCCGTCCGCACTGTTTCTCCCCTCAATGCCGCCGTCTCCGATGAGCAAACACGGTGCCAACCGAGTACCGCAGCGCCAATCAACCGTCACGTTTCAATGGACTGCAAGGATGGCTCACAGCGCGCCGCCGCACAGACCGGCCCGGAAAGACCTTCTGCCGATGGAGAGGGCTCCTTCGATCGAACAGGGCCGAAACCGTGAATCATAACGGTGCGCCACGATCATTCACGGGATGCGAGGCCGGCGGCACCGAACGGACCAGCCTCGGCCCTATCCGCTCTTGAGAAAGAGCGCCGACAGGGCCGGCAAGGTCAAGGTCAGCGAATGGGAGCGGCCGTGCAGCGGGACCGGCACCGCGTCCACGGCCCCCTGGTTGCCCCAGCCCGATCCGCCGTAGATCCGCGCATCGCTGTTCAGGATCTCCCGCCACCGGCCTCCGCGCGGCACGCCGATCCGGTAATTCAACCGCGGCACCGGCGTAAAATTACACACCACGACCACGAGATCGTCCGTGGACTTGCCCTTTCGGAGCAGGCTGATGACGCTCGCCTCCGCATCGTGGCAATCGATCCATTCAAAGCCGGCCGGGTCGAGATCCCGCTCGTGAAGGGCCGGTTCGGCGCCATAGGCGCGATTCAAGTCGGCAACCCATTGCCGCAAGCCCGCATGCGGAGCTTCCTTGAGAAGTTGCCACTCCAACTCCCCGTCATGCGCCCATTCGCTCCATTGCCCAAACTCGCCGCCCATAAACAGGAGCTTTTTGGCCGGCTGGGCGAACATGTAGCCGAACAGGAGCCGCAGGTTGGCGAACTTTTGCCAGTCGTCGCCGGGCATCTTTCCCAGGAGCGACCCTTTCCCATAGACGACTTCGTCATGGGACAGGGGCAGGACGAAATTTTCATGGAACGCGTACAACAGCCGGAAGGTCAGGTTACTGTGATGAAACTTCCGGTAAATCGGGTCCAGTTGCATGTATTCGAGCGTGTCGTGCATCCAGCCCATGTCCCATTTCATGCCGAACCCGAGGCCGCCCATGTAAGTCGGGCGCGACACCATCGGCCAGGCCGTGGATTCCTCGGCGAAGGTCTGCACATCGGGATGGCGCTGATAGATTTCCTCATTCAACCGCCGAAGGAATCCGATCGCATCCAGGTTCTCCCGCCCTCCGTACTGATTCGGAATCCATTCGCCTTCTTTCCGCGAATAGTCCAGGTACAGCATCGACGCGACCGCGTCCACCCGCAGGCCGTCGGCATGGTAAGCCTCCAGCCAGAACAGCGCGCTGCTGATCAGGAAGCTCCGGACCTCGTTCCGGCCGTAGTTGAAGACGAAGGTGTTCCAATCCGGATGGTACCCCTGGTGCGGATGGGCATGTTCGTAGAGGTGCGTGCCGTCGAAGAACCCAAGCCCGTGCTCGTCGGTCGGGAAGTGGGAGGGCACCCAGTCCAGGATCACCCCAATCCCGTGCTGGTGCAGCACGTCGATCAGAAACATCAGGTCCTGCGGCGTGCCGTAAAAGCCGGAGGGCGCAAAGTATCCGGTCGTCTGATACCCCCAGGATCCGAAGAACGGATGGTCCATCAGCGGGAGAAATTCCACATGGGTGAACCCGGCGTCCCGCACATACTCGGCCAAGGGAACCGCCAGCTCCCGATAACCCAGCGACCGGTTGCCTTCCGCGAGGACCCGCCGCCACGATCCCAGATGCACCTCGTAAATCGAGAGCGGAGCCTCCAGCGCGTTATGCTTGCGGCGGCCGGCCATCCACGCGCCGTCTTGCCAGTCATAATTCAAGTCCCAGACGATCGACGCCGTCTTCGGCGGGATTTCATTGAAGAAGGAGAAGGGATCGGTCTTGTCGACCCGATACCCGTTGTGGCGCGAGCGGATATGGTACTTATAGAGCGTGCCTTTCCCGACTCCCGGCACCACGCCGGCCCAGATCCCCGAGCTTCCGGAAGGCTGGAGCATATGACGACTGGCATCCCACCCGTTGAAATCCCCGACCACCGACACGGACTCCGCGTTGGGAGCCCAGACCGAGAAGTGGGTGCCGATGCCTCCGTTCACCTCGATCGGATGCGCGCCCAGCTTGTCGAACAGCCGGAAATGCGTGCCTTCATTGAACAGGTGCAGATCATCCTCGCTGAAGCGGCGGCTCTCCGCGATCGTCATGTCTTGCCCGTAATGCATGGTCATATCTCAGTCCCCTTCCCGTCTCTTATGATGACAGGGAGCAGGCAGGCTCTCCTCCACTCCGGCATGCCCCTCACCGACGCGTCAATTCCAGCGTCTTCAGAATGCCCTTCAACGGAATCCCGACCCAGCCGGGACGGTTGTTAAGCTCATAGGCCAGTTCATAGACCGCCTTCTCCAGGAGATGCGAGACCAGGAGGAGTTTGGCTTCCTCCTGCTCGGCGGGCCAGAGGTCTTGTCGAGCGACGCCGGACACGTAGGCCTTCAAAAACCGGGTACTGGCCCAACCCGACCAACATTCAGCCCAAGCCTCTCTGTCCTCCGGCGGATCCGATTCCGAAGCGCCCGGCAGGGTACGCATCCGATCCAGGCAGGCAAAGGGAACGTAATGCAAGGACCGCAGCAGGCCCGCCACATCGACCATGGCGGGATGTTTGGTCCGCCGTTCGGCCAACGAACGGGCCGGCTCCCCTTCGAAATCGATGATGATGAAGTCTCCATCGGAACATAAGACCTGCCCAAGATGGTAGTCGCCGTGACAGCGGATGCGCCAGGCCGCCGGATCGCGCTCCATCACGTCCCTGAACTGCGCGAGGATCACCGATTCCAGGTTCGCGACGCAGGCCGCTTCTTCTCGAACAGCCGCCGGCAACCGATGACTCTGGGCGCGAAGCAATGCCAAGGCGCGCTCGGTCAGCCTCGCCTGCGACTCGTATCGCATCGTCCAGTACTCGTGTGTCGCGGGCTCCGGCGCGAAATTCACATTGGCGGAGGCCTGGGCCAGCGCGACATGCAGCTCGGCGGTTCTGGCGCCCAACCGTTCCGCGGAGCCCAGATAGGACCCGATCAGTTCGCGGACCAGGTCGGGACAGTCCTCGTCGGACCAGTCCAGAGGCGAGGGACCGGCAAACTGAGCCGGACATCGCGACAGGCCGCGCGCGGCCACCCGGCTGAAAAATTCCTGCGCCGCGCCGAGACTGAACCGCCAGGCGTCTCCTTGGTTTCTGACAAACCGTTGCACGATGGCCAACGTGACCGGCTCCCGGTCGGGACGGCCATACTCCATTGAGCCGAGCAGGGCCGGCGAATGGGGAAACCGCATGGTCGTCAGCACGCGGCCGATTTCCAACTCCGGATTGATCCCTTCGCCAAGTTGGCGGTAGAGCTTGAGCATGCGCTGCCCGCCCACCACGACCGAGCTGTTGCTCTGTTCCGCGGCCATGACGGAGCAGTTCGGCCGCTTTCCCGAGGAGGCCGCGCCGATCCCCCCTCCCCTCTCTGCTCTCCCTTCCATCCTGTCGGGACGGGACCCGGCGATCCAACCTCCATGGGCCGCAATCCGGCCGCTCGATTCGATCAGATCCAGCAGCGCCCAGACAAATCCTTCATCCCACAGCGCATCGTACAGGAAGCCTGATGACGGCACCGGCCCGTCCTCGATCTCCACCGGCACCACCAACGACGGCCCTTTCCCCTGATCCGATCCCGGGAGCCGGTCCGGCGAAAACGACCAGGGAAGCACATAGGTTTTGGCGTCCCCGTCCGTGAACCTGACTTCGATCAAGGTCAGATACGAGAGGGTCGTCCCATGGGCGAAGGGGACAGCCTCTTGGACGGTCGCGGAACGGACTTCCCTCGCCTTGTCGGCAAACCATCGGACCGATGGCAACGCCGACGGCAACACCCGTTCGAGCTCGGCCCGCCCGCCAAGCCCGAATACATCCGACCAATGTTCCTGCACCCGCAGACGTTCCACCGATCTCTCCCCGTTCCGCCCGGGCGAATCTTTATTATAAGTAATAGTCGAAATCCTGCTCCGTCCGGAGGCGCGACCGGACCGCAAAGACCTGAGCCGGCGCCGACTGCGGATCGACCACGACATAGTTTCTCGACCCGGCCCAGAGATAGTAGGCGTTCGTCAACAGATCGTGGACCTGAAACGGCTGATCCGGCTTCAGTCCCAACACGTCCAGGTCGAGGTCGATCCAGCCGGCATGCACATGATGCGGGCTGAGGTTCACGACCACGAGGATGACGTTGGACCGGTCCTCCGTGTGCTTGCTGTAGACGATTAAGTACTCGTTATCGACGCGGTGGAAATGCAGGCTGTCGTCGCATTGCAACGCGGGGTTGCCCCGGCGCGCCCGATTGACGAGGCCGATGAACTCGCGCAGGCTGTCGGGCCGGTCGATCGGCCAGTGACGGATCTCATATTTCTCGGAATCCAGATACTCCTCGCTGCCCGGCCGGATTGCGCGATGCTCGCAGAGCTCATAGGCAGGTCCATAGATGCCGTAGCTCGCGCCCAAGGTCGCCGCCAGCACGAGGCGGGACATGAAGGTCGCCCGTCCTCCGTGCTGAAGCTGTTCCGTCAGAATGTCCGGGGTATTGGGCCAGAAATTCGGGCGGAAATATTCCCGCACCTCCGTCCTGGTCAGCTCCGTCAGGTACTCGGTCAGCTCGGCCTTGGACGTGCGCCAGGCAAAGTAGGTGTAGGATTGCGTAAAACCCAGCTTGGCCAGCCGGTACATGACCTTCGGCCTCGTGAACGCTTCCGACAGGAACAGCACGTCCGGATGGTCGCGCTTGACCTCGCCGATCAACCATTCCCAGAAACAGAAGGCTTTCGTGTGGGGGTTATCCACCCGAAAAATCCGGACTCCCTGTTCCACCCAATAGACCACGACGCGCTTGAGCTCGGCCCAGAGCGTCTCCCACTGTTCGGTCTCGAAATCGATCGGATAGATGTCCTGGTATTTTTTCGGAGGATTCTCCGCATATTGAATCGTCCCGTCCGGCCGCTTCTTGAACCATTCGGGATGGTCCTTCACGTAGGGATGATCCGGTGAACATTGAAACGCCAGGTCCAGCGCGACTTCCAAGCCGTAGTCCCCCGCCTTGCGTATGAGACGGCGAAAGTCCTCGATCGTCCCCAACTCGGGATGGATGGCCTTGTGCCCACCCTCGTGCGAGCCGATCGCCCAGGGGCTCCCGACCGAATCAGGCCCGCCGTTCGGGTCGTTATTCTTCCCCTTTCTGAACGTCCGCCCGATCGGGTGAATGGGCGGCAGGTACAGGACGTCGAACCCCATGTCGGCGATGTAGGGAAGCCGCGACTCGCAATCCGTGAACGTGCCGTGCCGGCCCGGCTCCGGCGCGCAGGAGCGGGGAAATAGTTCGTACCAGGCGCTGAAGCGGGCCCGTTCGCGATCGACGGTCACCGACAGTTCCTTCCCATAGGTCGTGGCGAACCTCCGGTCGGCATAGATCGCCATCAACCGGCCGATCTCCTCTCCCAACGCGGCTGCGAGCTGCTCCGCCGAAGGCCGTGGCTCCTTCCGCAACTGTTCTGCGACCCGCCGCAGCCGATCCGCGTCGGTGCCCTGCGCGCGGGACGCGCTCTCGTCGAGCAGGCGCGCGCCGACGAGCAGATCGATCGACGACACCTGGTCCGCCGCCACCCGCTTCTTCATGTCGCGCTGCCAGGACCCGAACCGGTCGATCCAGGCTCGAATCGCATAATGGTAGACACCGATCCTATTTAAGGGGAACGAGGCGCGCCAGCGGTCGTTGGTCACGAATTGAAACCTCGTCTCCTGCCATTCCCGGCTACTATCATGCCGGTACAGCAGGACGCCGGAGAGGGCGTCATGCCCGTCGGCAAAGAGATCGGCTTCCACCACCACGGTCTCCCCCACCACCCGCTTGATGGGAAACCGCCCTCCGTCGATCTCCGGCTTCACCCCCTCGATCACCACCCGTTGCCGGCCGTCCTGATCCGGCCGGCTCGCGCGGGTTTCGCCGCCGCCTCCCGGCGGCTGATCCGCCTTCGTCCGGTCATGCGATGGAGCGCGCTGTTTCAGGTCCTTGCTCTGCCGAGCCATCCGGATCTCTCCCCATCCACTCGGAAAATCCTCCGCCCGTTGGGCGGACCGCCGACGGAATCAAATGTGCGACAATTCGTCCACGTCATCGTGTTCAGGCTTACCACCCCAACGGCGCTCGATCGCGCGGCGCGCCACATTTCTCGATCCCAGTCCGACCGCGATGGCCAAGGCCAGCACCACGCCGCCGAACGTGATGGAGAACGCCGCCACCACGATCTCGTTGGCAATGCCCAGTTGCGTCAGCACCATCGCGAACGTGAACAGCAGAATTCCCCAGCGCACCAGGGTCGCCGCGAGCCGCGCCTCATGGATGTGCGCGTTGACCGCGGCGATCAGCACCGCCTCTGAAAAGAAATTCGAGGCCAGGACCCCGACCAGCAGCAGCAGCGCCGCGGCCAGGACGCGCGGCAGGAAACTCATCATCTGGCTGATCAAGGTGGCCGTCGCCGGCAAATCCACCGCATCGACTCCCATGAAGGTGAACAACAGAAAGACCGTCCAAAACAGCAGGCGGCCGGCCACCTGGGACACGGATCGCCTCACGCCGGCCTTCGAGAGGGCCGCGCTCAGGCCGAAGCGCTCGCACAACGCATCGAAGCGAAACGCGGCGAGCACGCGCACCGTCAGCATCTTCACCAGCCAGGCCGCCACGATGCCCAACAAGATGAACGTGAGCAACGCCAACAGCTTCGGGAGCACCAGCATGATTTGAACCATGGTGTCACGAAAGGCGGCGACCATCGTGTCGCGCCAGATGTCACTCATTGCGCCACCTCCATCGTTCAAGCAGGTACGGTTTCAGCCGTTCGAATGTGTCGCCGATCGAGTCCACCGCGGCCTCCACGTCCGACGGCGGGCCGTCCTTGGTCTCCAGGACGAAGGACGCCGTCCGTCCGAGGTAGAGCGGCGTCAGCGACTTCAACAGGTGGTCCCGGTGCAGGACCTGATCGTGATAGGCCAGCGCAAAGTCATAGACGACCTGCACCCAGAGCTCGACCGGAAAGCGGAATTCGTCGGGGTCGAGCATGCCGAGCGGCAGGATCTGATCCAGGGTCTCAGGCGGGAGGATCAAGTCCCAGAGGGGGAGCAGGTCGCGCAGCCCTTGCTTGAACCCTCCCACCATGCGGGCGACCTGAACCGGTTCGCTCGCACCGGCATGTTCGACCTTCCCATACAAGGGAACCTCCGCGGAGTCCTTGACCGCTTCCCACCGCGACTCGTACTCCTCCATGGCATGGAAGATACAGCCCACCGTCTGGGACAGAACGGTCGCCAAATCGGCCGGGCCAAACGGTCCGTCCTGCGCCTTCGTTCCCACATAGGCGTGCCAGACCTGCGCGTCGCCGGTGAGCGCGAGCGTGGTCAGCGTGCCGTCCAACCCGCAGCCCAGGACAGCCCGTTCCCGGTCCAGCCTCGCGAGCACTTCCTTGACGAACGCCCCGGACAAGGCCCGGGCCCCTCCGCTGGGGTACCGCAGCCGCTTCCCATAGAGGGCACGCAACAGCGGAGAGAGGAGATTGTGGGCGAGCGTCCCGTCGTAGCGATGCCGCTGATAGAGCGGGATGACGAAGTCCGCGCCGCGTTCCTGCACCGGCCTCCCCAGCAGATCCATCCACTCGGGCGTGAGTGAACGAAGGTTCCCGTCCAGGATCAGACAGGCCGTCGCCTGTGCCTGCTCCACGATCGCGCAGAGGTCCCTCAGGCCCTGCTCTCCTCCCGGCATGCCGGACTCGGTCGCCAGGGTCGGCAAGGTCGAATAGCCCCCGAGGGAGGCTCCGCCCATGAGATGGACGGGGTACTCGCCGGCCAGGCCCTCGATCATCGACGGCGTCCCGTCCTGCGATCCGCCGTCGCAATTGACGATAAGGCCCGGCGACCCGGGAAAATACTGCCGGAGTCCGGTCACGATTCCCTTCACCAACGGCTCGATCGTGCGGGCATTGTTGAAGGTCTGCACGGCGACGATGACCGCCGCCGTCCGAACCCGCTGGACGACCTCCCCTGGAGGTTCAGGCAGCGCCGCCTGCTCGCTCATGCCCTCTCTCCATTCCAGCACGTCAGGCATGCCAAATCTGCCGGCGTTCGGCGCAGGGCCGGAGGCCATCGACAGGGCTCACCGGCACACCAGCACATTCAGCAGCGTGAGATAGTCGCTGAGATGCCTCGTGATGAGAAAATTGCGGCGGACGTGCTCCCGCGCCGCCGCCCCCATCCGATGGATCACCCCCGGATTGTTCAACAGGTATCGGATCCGGAAGGCCGCGCCTTCGGCGGATCGCACGACATATCCGGTCACCTCGTCCATGATCTGGACGGAGATTCCCCCCGCCGCGCTACCGATCACCGGCTTGCCCTTCCACATCGCCTCCGACACCGTCACGCCGAATCCCTCCTTGATCGGCTTCTGGATGACCACCGTCGCAACCCGCTGAAGGGCGTTGATCTCCAGATCGGCCTCCGGGGGCAGTTGGATGAGATGCACGTCGGGATCGCCCTCGGCCGCCTCCCGCAGCTCGCTCAGCACGGTCTCGCCCTCGGGATCGTGCATCACGCCGGCGCCTGCCAGGACCAACCGGCAATCGTGGTGCTTTTTCACCAGCCGATAGGCCTGCAAAACTCCGAGCGGGTCCATGAACCGGTCGAACCGCGCCACTTGGAGGAGGATCGGCTTGGTCCGTGGAATGCCCAAGCGATCGACGATCGGACCGATCTCGCCCCTGGTCATCTCCCGGTTCTTCGGGCTCAACGGATCAATGGACGGTTGGATGAGAAATTTCGGAATCGGCAGGCGCTGCGCGAAACCCGAGAGGGAAAAGACCGCCGCATCGTACTTCAGCACGTACCGCCGGAGGAACGTCCAGGCGCGGCGCTGCGGTTGGGCCAAATCCAAATGGCAGCGCCAGAGCCAGCAGCCTCCTGCCCGATGCTCCACGATCCCCGCCGGTTGCGGATCGTGAATCATCACCATGTCCGCATCCAACTTGAGCGCCTTGGCGTTGCGTTCATTGATCTCCACATAGGTGTGATACATGTCGGCGGTGATCGGTTCGTCCCGACCCTGGAGCGCGTTGGTCAGCCGCTTGGCGACCGCGGTAAACTCCTGCGTGCCGGCAATCACCTCCCATCGCGCCTCGACGCCCAGCGCGTTCATCATCGGCACGAGCCGCCGCAAGACCTCGGCCATCCCGCCCCCATACCGCACCGCCGTCACGTGGAGAAAGCTCCGGCCCTTCACCAGCTCGCTCATCCGGTACAGGAAATCGACCGTCCCCTTCGGAGCCACTTCCCGATAGTCGTCTAAAACAGGATTCATCGACGCCGACAGTCCCTCTCCGGCCGCTTTGCGCCGGCCATTCAGATCGCGCTCCATTCAAGCCCATACTCGCCCTCCCAGGACCGGGCCGGAGGGAGACTGAACCAATAGGAGCCGTAGGGCCCCAGACTCAAGAGATAGGGCAGGTCGCCGATGGGCGGAAACCGCGATTCTCCGAAGAGTTCCACGGGGGACCGGCCCTTGAACCGCCGCAGATCAAGCTCGACCGGCTGCGCGGAGCCGGCCAGATTGTGGACGAGCAGGACGGCCTCGCCGTCGTACAGCCGCAGATAGGCCAGGATCTTGTCGTTCGACGGGGCGAGAAATTCCAACGTCCCCCGGCCGAAGACCTTGTGCTGCTTACGGATGGCGATCATGCGCCGCATCCAATGGAGCAGCGAATGCGGAGCCTGCCGCTGCGCCTCCACGTTGATCGACTGGTAGCCGTACACGGAATCGGCCACCAGCGGCAGAAAGAGTTGGCTTGGGTCGGCCCTGGAGAACCCCGCGTTGCGGTCCGGCGTCCACTGCATGGGCGTCCGGACGCCATTGCGATCCCCCAGATGGATGTTGTCGCCCATGCCGATCTCGTCGCCGTAATAGATGATGGGGCTTCCCGGCAGGGTGAAGACGATGCTGTTGAGCAGCTCGATCTTTCGCCGGTCGTTGTCCAGCAGGGGCGCCAACCGCCTCGCGATCCCGATGTTGCGCCGCATCTGCGGATCGCGGGCGTAGGCATAGTACATGTAGTCCCGCTCTTCTCCGGTGCACATCTCCAGCGTCAGCTCGTCGTGGTTGCGGAGAAACAGGCACCACTGGCACCCGGCCGGAATCGGCGGCGTGTGCTTGAACATGTCGATGATCGGCCCGCGGTCCTCGCTCCGGAGCCCCATGAAGAGGCGCGGCATCAGGGGAAAGTGGAAGGCCATGTGGAACTCGTCGCCCTCGCCGAAGTAGGGCCGCACGTCGCTCGGCCATTGATTCGCCTCCGCCAGCAGAATCCGGCCCTCGTAGCGTTCGTCGATCTGCCGGCGGATATCCTTGAGATAGGCGTGAGTCTCCGGCAGGTTCTCGCAGAGGGTGCCTTCGCGTTCAAAGAGATAGGGCACGGCGTCGCAGCGAAAGCCGTCGAGGCCTTGATCGAGCCAGAACGACATCACTTCCAGCATCGCCTGCCTCACGGCGGGATTGTCATAGTTGAGATCCGGCTGGTGGCTGAAGAATCGGTGCCAATAGTAGGCCTGCGCCTCCGGGTCCCAGGTCCAGTTGGACTTTTCCGTGTCGATGAAGATGATCCGCGCCTTGGTATATTTCTGGTCCGTGTCGCTCCAGACATAGTAGTGCCGGGTCGGCGCCTGCGGAGACCGCCGGGCGGATTGGAACCAGGCATGTTGATCGGACGTGTGGTTGAGCACCAGGTCGGCGATCACCCGCATGCCGCGCCGGTGCGCTTCATCCAACAGCCGGCGGAAATCCTCCGTCGAGCCGTAGGACGGGGCGATGCTGAGGAAGTCGGACACGTCGTACCCGTCGTCGCGCAGCGGCGAGGGATAAAAGGGCAGGAGCCAAAGGCAATCCACCCCTAGCCACTCCAGATAATCGAGCTTCTGGGCGAGCCCGGCGAAATCGCCGATGCCGTCGTCGTTGCCGTCGTAAAACGCCCTGACATGCAGCTCGTAAAAGACGGCGTCTTGGTACCATTGCGGATCCTGTGCCGGCACCGACATGCTCCTCTCCTGTTTCCTTCACCCTCGTGCTACGTAGCCGTCGCAGGCGGTCAATAGGCTGGACCGCAGCCGCTCCAGGCTGCCCAGATACGGATTGATCGCGCGAATGCGGTCCGCCAGGTCCGGCAGCCCCAGCCCGGTGCGAATCCAGGCGGAAAAATCGCTTTCCTCTCGGTGGAGGCGGAAATGCGCCTCGAACATATGAAAGTAAATCGCGCTCACGTCGATCTCCGAGACGGCCCGCCGAAACTCCCCCAATGTGCGGGCTTCCACTCCGGTCGGCACCTCCAGGATGCGCGAGCGATGGAAGTAAAAGGGCCGACCAAAGACGACCCGCGGGACGATGGGCGTCCGGGACAGATGGTCGTCGATGATCGAGATGATCTCCTCACGGAGGTCTTCCATATTGGGATAGTCGAACGGATCGACCACCGCCAGTTTTTCCCCCAGGATGTGGTCCCCCACCTGCGTCACGACCCACTGCGCGAAATCGTTCGGGTAGACCCGTTCGATGAATCGATGCCGCAGAAAGTAGCTGTGCGTGTGGAAGTGCACGGAATCCAGCGGGACCTCTTCGAGCATCTCGGCCAGCTCCTTCTCGTCGTCCGCCTGCTGCCCGAGGCTCTCCTGCAGCTCGCTGCAGCCGATGAAGGTGAACGGAGAAACCGCTGTCGGTTCCATCATGATCCCTTGCCCTGATGGCGTGGGCGCGAGTCCACGGCCCCGCGCCCCCATCCGATCGCCATTCCCACGAGGCAGCCGATTGCCACCCCCGCGGCAAACATCCCGCTGAGCACCAGCTTCCACCGGCGCCGGCTGATCCGCTTGGGTTCCGGCCTTGGAGACCAGCCCGGCTGCGACCGCACGCCCGCCTCGGCGCCCAACCACGAGTCGCGATGGTCCAGCAGGGCCGGCCCGGAGCGGATGCCGCTCGAAACGTCGTTCTGATAGGCGGGCGGCCGGCCGGTCATGTGAGCCTCTCCAGCACCGCGACGGGCAACTCTCGGAAGACATCCCCGAGCCTCAACACGTGGCGTCCCTCCGCCAAGGACGGAGCGAGATTCTCGCCCGTCAGCAGATTGCGGTAGTGCGTCCTGGCGTTCCAGGAGGGCACCGTCATCCAGGACTCGCCCCAGATCTCCGGTCCGATCGGAGGTCGGTTGGCGTCGGCGCAAAGCCGAGTCACCAGCCGGGGCACCGCGACCACGACGGCCTGATCCTGTTCCAGACGCGCAAACGCGCAGGCCTGGTCCTTTCGCTCCCCGACGATGCCCAGCGGCACGTAGGTGCCGTTGGAGAACAGCTCCGGCCGGGACCGGCGATAGGTCAGCAACGAGAACAGCGCGTAGAATTTCAGCCGGCCGTCCGTCCGATGCTCGAGCAGGTGCCGCACCAACGCCGTGCGTTCCGGCGACGAAGCGCAGGCCTGTTGCAGCTCCTCCAGCAACCGCCGGCGCGCCGAAAAATCCACCGGCCGGCGGTTGTCAGGATCGACGAGGCTGAAATTCCACAGCTCGGTGCCTTGGTAGAAGTCCGGCACGCCGGGAGCCGTCAACTTTAGCACCAGTTGAGCCAAGGAGTTCCAGAGGCCGTAGGCGGCGATCCGCCGCTGGAAGGGGAGAAAATTCTGGAGAAACGGATTGGCCCTCGACTGATCCAAAATCCGGTCGATGAAGTTCGCAACCGCCTCCTCATAGGCCGGGTTCGGGTTCACCCAACTGGTGTGGACCTTGGCTTCCTTGAGCGCCTTGGCCAGATATTGTTGAATGCGCGCTTGGAAAGAGCGGAACCCCATGGCGTCCAGCTCTTCAAACGGCCAGGCTCCGATCAAGGTCTGATACAACAGATATTCCTCGTTCCGGTCCGGCGCTTCGTCTCCCTCCACCTCCGTCTTGAACCGTTTGTTCAACTTCGCCCAGTGGAGAATGTGGGACCGCCATTCCTGGGGCAGCTCGGACAGCACGTTGATGCGGGCCCGCACGTCCTCGCTCCGCTTGGTATCGTGCGTCGAGGTGGCCGAGAGCGCCAACGGCCAGCGGGCCTGCCGTTCCTGCATGGCGCGATGAAACGCCTCCACGGACAGGCCGAATTGCTCGGGATCGCCGCCGACCTCGTTCAGCGACACCAGCCGGTTGTATATGTAAAACGCCGTATCCTCCACCCCCTTCGCCGTGACGGGGCTGGTGATCTGCTGAAACTTCATGACGAACTGCTGCTGGAGCCGCTCGTCCTCTTCGGTGCGGGCGTCCCGCTGCTTCAGCAGCAGATCCCTGACGAAATCAAAGACCAGCCCGCTCAGCGCCGGGTTCCGCCGCTTCGCCCTCGCCACGGCCAGCCGGATGAAGGCCCGGTCCCGGTCCAACACCCCGCCGGCTCCCGCCGTCACATAGGTCCGGTACACGGGAAAGCAGGCGACGATCTCCCGGATCGCATGGGTCAGGCTGTTCAGGGTGAAATCGCGGGATCGCCGGTCCCGTTCCGACAGCCGGTTGAGGTAATGGCCGAGCACGTTGAGCTCGCTCGACATCGCGGCCTGCATGATCAGCTTCTTCGATTCATACACGACATCCTGATAGACGAGCCGTTTATGGATGAACCGGGCATAGAGGTCCGTCATCCGCCGCTCGCTCGATTGGTCCACGAACAGGCCGTTGACCAGGTTCATAAAATCGTACCCGCTAGTGCCGTACACCGGCCAGGTCTCGGGCAGCGGCTCGTCCTTGCCGAGAATCTTTTCCACGATCAGATACAGCGGCCGGTCCTTCTCCTCTGAGGGCGCCATTTCACGGCGGGCCCAGGCCTGCAACTGGGTGAGATACTCGCTGGGACTGTAAAGGCCGTCCACGTGGTCGATCCGCAAGCCGGTCACCGCCCCTTCTTTGAGCAGCCGGAATACCAGCCGATGGACTTCCTGAAACACCACCGGATCTTCGACCCGGATCGCCGCCAGCTCGTTGACGTCGAAAAACCGCCGGTAGTTGATTTCCTCCGACGCCACGCGCCAGTAGGCCAACCTGTAGACCTGGGCGTCCAGAAGATCATCAAGCAGATCGAAGCTGCGGGGATCACCCTTGGTCCCGTTGAACAGCGCCACATTGTCCGTGATGAAGGCGCCGACGACCGCGCTGTCCCGGACCACCGCCGCCAGCCGCTTCCGCAGAATGGCTTTTTCGCGGTACCGCTCCTCCACCCTGGCGGGATCACGCTCGTGGCGGGGCGGGAGGTGTCCGAGTCCGGTAATAATGCTTTGTAGCTCCTCGATCGGAGCATGACCGCGCCCCACGCATTGGATCAGCCGGTCGAGCCGGTAGGCCAGGACCTTGGCGCCGGACCGGGGCGACAGCGGCAGGCGGTGATCGTAGTAGCGCACGAAGAAGGCCCCCTCCTCGTACTCGAGCGTGATCTCCTGGTTTTCGAGGACATGCCCATAGAGGTCCCCCAAGATCGGGAGCAGCACCTTGTCGTGCAGCTCGCGTTTGACGGGATCCCAATCGATGTCGAAAAAGATGGAATAGGGGGAACTGGGGCCGTTTTCCAGGACGTCGGCCCACCAGGTATTCACCATCCGCCCGATCCCCATGTGATTGGGCACGACGTCGAGGAGCTGCCCCATGCCGGAGGCCTGCAGGGCCTTCACGAACGCCTCGTACTCCTCAGGGGTCCCGACTTCGGGGTTCAGCGCCGTGGGATCGACGACGTCGTACCCGTGCGGGCTGCCCGGCACGGCCTTGAAGTAGGGAGACGAGTAGCAATCCGTGATGCCCAACCCATGCCAATAGGGGATGAGCTTCGTCGCCTCGACGAAGGGAAAGGCGGTGTTGAACTGGACGCGATAGGTGGAAAGCGGAAATCTTGCCGGTGCCACAAACACGCCCCTCCCGTGTGCTCTACCGTCCCGTGGGAGCCAAGTCAACGCGGGCCGCCCGGCCCCGAGGAAGCACGACGAGTCCCGACTTGGTGACTTGGTAACGTTGCCGGTCTTCCCGCGCGTCATCGCCGATCTCCGTGGCGGCGGGAATCACGTTAAACCGGTCGACGATGACGCGGCGCAGCCGCGATTTGGCCCCGATGACCGTCCCGTCCAGCACGATGCACTCGTCGATGCGGGCCCCCGGCTCGATCCGCACGTTGCGCCCGATCACGGACCGCCGGATCTCCGCGTCGATGACCTGGCTGCCCTGCCCGACCATCGAATCCTCGATGCGCGCCTTGGCGAAGCTGGCCGTCGGCCCGTCGAAGGTATCGGTCAGGATGGGCCAGTCGCTGTTCCGCAGGTCGAAGATGGGACATTCGCCCAGAATGTCCATATGGGCCTGCCAATAGGCGTCGAGCGTGCCCACGTCGCGCCAGTAACCCCGTTCTTCGTAGGGCTTGAGCCCGGGGACTTCGTCGTCCATGAAGTTGTAGGCGACCAGGCTGGTATGCCCGATCAGGGACGGGATAATGTCGCGGCCGAAGTCGTGCGATCCCGTTCTTGCCGCATCCGCCTGCAACACCCTCAGCAGCACGTCCGCGTTGAAGATGTAATTGCCCATCGACGAGAAGGCCTGCTCGGAATCCTGCGGCATCGGCTTGGGATTCTTCGGCTTTTCTTCGAAACCACGAATCCGTCCCTCGCGGTCGGCTTCGATGATCCCGAACCCCTTGGCCGCATGGACTGGCACGGGTCTCGCCGCCACGGTGACCTCGGCGCCCCGTTCCCGATGGAACCGCACCATCCGGCCGATGTCCATGCGATAGATGTGGTCGGCTCCGAACACCGCCACGAGGTCCGGGGCGAAATCTTCGATCAGGTTCAGATTGTGGAAGACGGCATCGGCCGTCCCCTCGTACCACCCTCCGCCGGCCTTCATCTGCGGCGGGACGACGGTGATGAAGTGCTGTTTGATGCGCCCGCCGATCCGCCAGGCCCGGCGCAAATGCTCGATCAACGACTGCGATCGGTATTGCACCAGCACATACATCGACATCACGCCGGAATTGAGGAAGTTGCTGAGCACGAAATCCACAATGCGGTATTTTCCGCCGAACGGCACCGCCGGCTTGCTGCGCTGCTCGGTCAGCGGCATCAGCCGCTCGCCTTTGCCGCCCGCCATGATCATCGCCAGCACACGGGTCTGCCGCCCTGGGTGGTTCATATCCTCAATTCCTTTCGTCGTCCGACTCACAACAACGCCGTCAAGCTCTCTTGGATCTGCGCCGCAAGCTTACTGCCCCGTTGCCTGAACCCGCCTTCCTGGTCGAGCACCAGATGATAGGTGAGCAAGCCCGAGGTGTAGGCCGCGAGCGCCGTCGCCAACTCGCGCGCCGAACGGCCCCGCTTGTTTTTGCCGTTCAGCGCGGGCAGCAGCACCTCTCCCAATTGATCGATGTGCGCGCTGTAAATCTCCCGCAGGCGCCGGCTCGCCTGGGTCTTGAGCTGGAGTAAGCCGCGGATCTGGTGCAACAGCAGCAGGTACTCCGGATGGTTGAGAAAGAATTGCAGCCGGCTCTCTACGATCTTGTGCAGCGTCGCGACACCGGGCTTGGCGCCGGCCGCGGAGTCCTTGGCCTGAGTCAACAGGTGGTCGAGCCCTTGCTTCAGCAGGGCGGCCAGCAGATCTTCTTTTGTATCGAAGTACTGATAAAAGGTGCCCTTTCCGACGTCGGCCCGCTCGGTGATGTCCTCGATTTTGGTCCAGTAAATGCCCTTCTCATAGAACAGCGCCAACCCGACTTCCATGAGCACCCGCCTGGTTCGCTCCTTTCGGCGGGCCACTCTCGTCATGGAACCGGCCATGCCCGCAGTCATTCCCTCCAACATATCCCCCCTCTTTCGCCCTCGTTTACCCTGCGGGCGAGCCTCGCCCCTCTGCCTCCTCCAACCGGATGAGCCGGTCCTTACGGCACTTCGCACACGGAATTGGACGTGCCATGCTCGTTGACGACCTTGTTCGGATTCGCGGCGTCATCCTCCCAGCGATCGCCGTCCACCACGAACTTGTATTGGTAGGTTCCCGGCTTGAGCCGAACCGCCACCTGCCACTGGCCGCCCGCCCCCAACTTCATCGGATGTTTGGACGGATCCCACTGATTGAAATCTCCGACCAGCGCCACGACGCGGGCCGCCGGCGCAAAATGCTCGAATGAGACGAGTTTGGCGGCGGCCCGCGTTTTCTTCTTGGACGTCGCGCCGGCTTTACCCGTCCCGTCACTTGCTTTCCCCATACCCGCACCTCCCTCCTCAACTTTGCGGAACGGGCCTATCGTTCTCCTTCTGAAAACGAGTCCCGAGACCTAATCTGCGGAGTCACAGCCTGTCGATTATCCGAGATGCACGCCCCGGACACAATGGTGATTTCCAGCCCGGCCGCAAGACCCACCCTTTCCTCACCCGGCACGTTCCGACCGTGAGGAGGTCTGGCCGGCCTCACGGGCCACATCCAGGCCGTTCCCCGCAACCCCGCCATCTTGTCTCGCGATCTCCGTTCCCGGCGGCTGGGAGCCGGCCGGCGGCCCCGGCTCATCGGAGGGCCGGTCCGGCGTGACATCCATCGCCTCCGCCTCGTGGACGGATTTCTTAAACCCTTTGATCGCCTTCCCCAACCCCTCTCCCAACTGGGGGAGCTTGCCGGCACCGAAAATGATCAGGACGATGATCAAGATCAGGAGGAGTTCCATCCAGCCAAACGATCCGAACATGGTTCACCTCTCCTTCTCCGGAATCACGATTTAGGCGGTATCGGCAAACTCTATCCAGGGACTCGTCCGGCTTGGTTGTCCCCACGCCCGCCAGCGTCGTTCGCTGCGATGGGGTTGTTGAGGCGGCCGCGTTCGATGATGCAAAATGAGGGCATCATAAATCTCACCGCAGTTGATGCACCGCCATCCGTCGAAGTGACCCTGCCCGGTGTCATCGGAATAATCATAAAACTCGTCGCGCACCATGCATCCCTCGCATCGGGCACATACCATGACATCCCCCTCCATACCAAGCTTCGCTTGAACCGCCGGCTCTTCAGGCGCAGCCTCTCTTCCTTGCCGCCGGCGGAGAAACACCGCCCGTGATTCTCCCCGTCTTGCTCCATACCAAGCTTGCTAGACCCGGCGCCTCTTTATCGTCTTATCGTATCCGTCGGCGCCGGAGAAACACCGCCCGTGATTCTCTTCGTCTTGCTCCATACCAAGCTTCGCTTGAGCCGGCGGCTCATCGGGCGCAGCCCCTCTTCATTGACGCCGCCGGAGAAACCCCACCAGGGATTTTCTTTTTCTCATACCAAGCTTCGCTTGAACCGCCGGCTCTTCAGGCGCAGCCTCTCTTCCTTGTCGCCGGCGGAGAAACACCTCCAGTGTTTCTGTCTTCATTCCGGTTGTACCGGCGGCTCATCGGGCGACGCCCTTCTTCCTTGATGCCGCCGGAGCGAACTCCTCACGTCGCCCGGCTCCACACCGCGGATTTTTCATCTTACGCCGCGCCCTTGCATGGAACGGCTAGGGCTTTCCCTAGCCTGCATTGAATGACCAGCCGCCGCTCACACGGTCGCCGCATTGCCTTCCCAAAGCCCGACCGATCGTTCGACGCCGCATTGTGCGCAGCGGGCGACCAGCCGAGCGGTCCCGGTCGCTGCAGCGGCACGCGCCACGAGCGAATAGCGCCTGGCTCCGCACAGGTCACAGGAGGCCTCGCTGCGCAGGGTGATCGCATCCTGCAGGGTCTTGACGAGATTGACTCGTCGTACACGACCGAGGATTTTCACAGTCGGCACCATCTCCCGACCTCCTTTCCATCGCTATCTCGCGCCGCGTTGCACGCCGGGGTCGTAGAGGGGCTCCTGCTCTCACCGTCAGGAGGCCCCCAGCTTCTCCTTGCCCCGCTCCACGAAGGCCTTCCCCTGGTCGGCCACCCGATGGACCGCTCGTCGCGCCTCGTCACGAAACTCTTCAGCCCGCTCGCCCAGATCCTCCGCTACATCTTCCGCGAAGTTCCTGATGCGTCGGCGGGTACGGGTTCCTGAATGGGGGGCCAACAACAGACCTGCCGCGGCCCCCACGGCCACTCCGACGAGAAACATGACTCCGCCGACCGCTGCCGTGTGTGTCCCTTGTGCCATCTGGGTCTCTCCTTTCTGCGTTCCGCCTGATGAGGTTCGCCGGATGATCAGGCCTCTTCGATCAACCGCGCCGTCGGCATCATCGAACCTCCGTTTAAATGACTTACCAACCATAATTGACTGACTGGTCAATTTTATAGGTGCGCCGCTATTTTTTGTCAAGTCACATTCTGTACTACACGTCCACGACCCCGGAGGAAGGCGCGGGCCGCCCGCTCACGGCAGCCATATGCAACGGCGTCTGTCATTTTGACTTCGCGCCATCCGCTTGGTACCCTCGCGCCCGCATGTTTGCTCCTGCCGCCCATCCGCCCCGCTGGTCGTCGCAAATTCTTTATCTGCCCTCCGACCAGACGCCCGGGCGCACCTTGCTCCTGCGCGCGGCGATCCTGATCCTATTGTTTTGCGCGGTCCTCGCCCTCTTATGGGTGGACCGCGATGGATTGCGCGATCAGGCCGACGGCGAGATCTCGTTCGTCGATGTCGTCTACTTCAGCGTGATCACGATTACGACTGTCGGCTACGGCGACATCGTCCCCGTCACCTCCCGCGCCAGGTTGATCGACGCGCTCGTGATCACGCCGATCCGCATTTTCGTATGGCTGCTGTTCCTGGGGACCGCCTATCAGTTGATCATCCGGCAATATGTGGAGGGCTATCGCATGGCCATGTTGCAGACGCGCTTGGACCGCCACATCATCGTGTGCGGGTATGGACACACCGGCTCGGCCGCCGTCAAAGAGCTGTTGGCGAAAGGCGTAGCCGCGTCGCAGATTGTGGTGATCGAAGAGCACGAAGAGCGGGTGCGGCTCGCGACCTCGGCCGGTTTGACGGCGTTGTGCGGCGATGCGGCCCAGGAGGCCATGCTGACCCGCGTGGCGCTCGACAAGGCGAAGGCCGTGATCGTCGCAGCCGGGCGGGACGATACCAACGTGCTGATCGTGCTGACGGCCCGGCACATGAATCCGACGGTCCGTATCCTCGCGAGCGCCAAGCAGGAGGAGAACGTCAAGCTGCTCCGGCAGGGCGGCGCCAATGCCGTGATCTCCCCCGCCACGGTCGGGGGCTATGCCCTGGCGGCCGCGGTGGATCAGGAGCATCTGACGGAATATCTCTTGGATCTGTTGACCGCCGGCGGGCGGATCAATTTGATTGAACGGCCGATCGAGCCCGGCGAAGTGGGGAAACGGGCTTCAGATTTGGCGCCGGATCTGGTGGTGCGGGTGTACCGCGAGGGACGGATCGTTTCGCTCGCCGAGCTTCAGGGGGGCCTGACGTTGAAGGCGGGCGACCGGCTCATCCTGCTGAAATCGGTGCAGGACCCCGCGACGACCACCTGATTCCCGGACGCGGGATTGGGGACGCGAAGGAGCCGGAAGTCGTCAAAATGATCCGCTGGCGATTCGATCGGAGAGAATGGCCGCCGGCTTCCAGCGCAGGCCTAGATCCAGAATGCGTTTGATCAAGGCTGGGTAGGCCAGACCCATGTGCGCCGCCGAGTCGGCCAAATCTTCGCCCTGAGCGATCTGCGGGGTGGGGTTGGCTTCCAGGAGCGATACCTGTCCCGAGGCATCGAGCCGGAAATCGATCCTGGCATAGCCGCTGAGTCCCAGCACGTGATAGACGGTTTTGGCGAGACGGCCCACCGTCTCCGTCGTCCCGTCCGGCAGGTCCTTCGCTTCTCCGGACGTCACCCCGTATTTCTTTTGATATTTGCGGCTCCATTTCACCCGCTGCGTCGCGATCCGCTTCGCGTCCGCCGGGAGCCCGTCGAGATAGAGCTCCCACACCGGCAGGGTATGGAGGCGCCGATTCCCGAGCACGCCGACATACAGCTCGCGTCCTTCGATATACCGCTCCACAAGGGCCCCCGTCCCCAGGCTTTGATGAATGAACGCCACCCGTTCCTGCAACTTTCCGTCGTCTTCGACGATGGAGGCCTGCGAAATGCCCAAGGACGCCTCCTCCGAGATCGACTTCACGATGAGCGGAAAGGCCAGCTCCTTGGGCCGCTTGACCGTACGGCCCGGCGGGACGGTGAAGAACTCCGGGATGGGTACGGCATGGTAATGGAGAATTTTCTTGGCCAAGGCCTTGTCGCGCGCGATCATCAACCCCCGCGGGTTGCATCCCGTGTAGGGAACCCGCAACAGTTCCAAATAGGACACCACGTTCTGGTCATAAATGGCGACCCCGTTGAACTCCTCCAGCAGGTTGAAGGCGATGTGCGGCTTCCACTCGTCCACGGCCCGCCGGATCACGGCCAGCTCGTCGCTCACGCCGAGCGGGCGCACCTCGTGCCCCAGCGTCCGCAATGTGCTGACGACATCGTATTCCGTCTTCCACTCCGCGTCGGACAGATCCACCCCCTCAACCGATTCCGGCGGGACCAGATCGGCATGCACCAGGACCAGCACGCGGAGTTTCTTCATAGCGCGACCCGGTGGCGGCCGCTGTGCAGATAGTTCATGGTCTGGACCGTCAGCAGCACCGCAAAATCCATCTTCGCCTGTTCCTCCGGCGAGGCCAGCCGCAGATTCAGCTCCCGGCATCGCCGGATCATGTCCTCCAGGACCCGGTCGATCGTGTAGCGATATTCGCCGGTCCAGCCGGCGACCTTGCGGCAGACTTCCTTGCGCACCTGCGCGAGGAACGTCGCCGCGCTCTTGTTGTTCGCGGCCTCCGGCGCGTCAGTGAACAGCCGGCGGAGGTCGCGGTCATAGAACGTCGGATGCTCCAGGCCGTACCGGAGGCGCTTGTCCCGATAATGGTCGCGCAGGGTCTTGCGCAATCGCGGGAGCGGATCGACCTGCAGGCGCGACCGCACGAGCGGCGGTTTGCCGGCCAGGTCCCCCATCACCCCGTCCACATACTCGAGCTTCTTCAAGGCCGGCCAATCGGCATAGCGCTCGCGCCACATGGAGTCCGGATTGAGCCAGACCGCGAAGGTCTCCGCGAAATCCTCGTCCGGATGGCTTTGGGCGTACCACATGTCCAAGTGCAACACGAAACTCTTGCTGTAGGGTTTGGGCGTGTAGAACTTCGGATAAGACGTCGAGGATTTGCCGAACAACTGCCGGCGATCCCTGCGTCGCCGTAGCCGGTAGGCGTTTTCAATGGCATGGCCGGCCTCGTGCCGGAGAATGCGCATGCAGGATTCCGGCGTGCCGCCCTCGACCTCCAGCATTTGGTTCAGCTCCAGCTTGGCGAGGCGCGGGTGCGCCAGGTAAAAGGGAATGGCGATGCCCGGGACGCCGTCCGGGCTGAACCACTCGCTGGAGAGCCAGCAATGGGGCCGAAAGACCAGCCGGTGGGCGGCCAACTCGCCGTGGAGCCGATCGATCTGCTCGCGGACTTGGCTCCGCTTAAGATCCAAACGCAGGTCGCACAGGCGCAGATCCAGCAATTGCTCGTCCGACCAGCCGGCCCACGCAGGCTCGCCGTCGCCGCTCGTCGGGCTGGTGTCGCTCGGCGTCATGACGAATTCGCCGCTTTCCCGACCGCGCGCCCGGTCGCTCATGCGGTCCCTTCGGATGCTCCCTGCATCCCCCGAACATACAAGGCCGGAGGCGCGCCGTTCTTGGGTTCTCCCCAATAGATCGTTCGGTGGGGAAACGGAATCTCAATCCCCTTCGCGTCGAAGGTCTTCTTGATCCGTCGATTCATCTCCCGGCCGATCCGCCACTGTTGGATCGGTCGGGTCTTGATCCGGCACTTGATGATGACCGCCGAATCCGCGAATTGATCGACCCCCAGCATCTCCAACGGTTCGAGAATGTCCGCGGCATAGGTCGGGTCGGCTTGCAACTCCGCGGCGATCTCCTTCAAGACGGCCATCACCTCATCGACATCCTCCCGATAGGCCACGCCCACGTCAAACAAATAGAACGAATAGCCTTTTGTCATGTTCTTGACCTTGTCCACGGCTCCGTTCGGCACGACATGAACGTTCCCCGAAAGGTCGCGCAGGGTGATGGTCCGCAGCTTGACCTCTTCGACCAGCCCGCCGACGCCGGCGATCTCGACGACGTCCCCCACCCGGACCGAGTCCTCCAAGAGAATGAAGAACCCGGAAATCACATCCTTGACCAAACTCTGGGCGCCGAACCCGATGGCCAAGCCGCCCAAGCCGGCCGCGGCCAAGAGGGGCTTGAGATCCACCCCCACCTCCGACAGGATCATCATGCCGCCGACGGCCATGGCGACGATCCGCGCCACGTCGCGCACCACGCTCGCGAGCGTGTCCGCGCGTTTGATTTCCGACGGACCAGGCAGCCTTCCCTCATACAAACGCCGGAACCTCGCCGTCAGGCGTTTGACCAGGCTCAGGGCCACCATGAGGACCACGCTGATGACGACGATCCGGAGTCCCGACGTCGCCAACCAATCCAACGATCGTTCGAAGAAGCGCGCCCAGAACGACTCTCCCATGAATGCCCTCCCTTTCTCGGAACCGGCCGGTCGCGCCGGCGGCATGACCGGCCCCGGTTGCCGTCAGCCCGGTTGCCGTCAGACAGACTTTCCGCTCACGACGTGCCCTCGGACAGGAAGACGCCGACCCCATAGGCCGGCAGGCTGAGGGTTGCCCCCCCTGCCGTGATCCGGATCTCAGCCGGAAGCCGGTGCTCTCCTGATCCACCTGATTCAGCGCTCGTCGATTCCAGGAACAGCTTCCACAACCCGGCCGGCTCGTGGAGCGCGAGCGACACCGGCCTCGGACTGAACCCCAGCAGGATCAGCGCTGACCGTTCCCCCTCGCCATATCGATGGACCGCGAGCACCTGGGAGGACGCGAATAGCCGGACCTGATGCCGATGCCGGTCCGAAACCGCCGCTCCCAACGACGGGACGCGCTTTCTCAGGTCGATCAGCGTTTTGGTCCAGCGCAGCAGTTCCGCTTGACGCCCCTGCGCGCGCGTCTCCATCCGCAGGCGCGACCGGTCGAACGTGGCGACGTCCTGCGGATCGGGCAAGTCCTCCCGCCAGCCGAACGAGGCGAACTCTTCCCGCCTCCCGCGGCGCACCGCTTCGACCAATTGCGGATCGCCGTGCTCGATGAAGTATTGGAACGGCGCGGTCTCCCCATATTCTTCGCCCATGAACAGCAACGGCACGCTGGGGCTCAACAGGACGGAGGCCGCGGCGACCTTGAGCGCGTCGAACGGCGCCAACGTGGAGAGACGATCGCCCAACGCGCGGTTGCCGATCTGGTCGTGATTCTGCGCGAAGACGACGAACTGCACGGGAGGACGCCCGCGGGAGGCATTGCCGTGCCGCCGCCGCCGAAACCGCGAATATTGCCCGGCATAGACGAACCCGTCCTGCCACGCCGTCGCCAGATCCGGCAACCCGTGGAAATCCTCATAATAGCCGGCCCGCTCGCTCACCAGGCTCGTCCGGAGCGCATGGTGAAAGTCGTCGTTCCACTGGGCATCCAACCCGTAGCCCCCCTGATCCCGGGGTGAAATGATTCGGACATCGTTCAGCGAGCTTTCGGCAATCACCAGGATGCGGCGGCCCAGCCTGGCCGCCTGGTCATGCACGGCCGCGCCGATCTCGTCCAGGATATGTTGGGCGCCGAAATCATAGATCCCGTGAATCGCGTCCAGCCGGAGCGCATCGATATGGAAGTCGGTCGTCCAGTAGAGCGCGTTGCTGACGACATAGTGGCGAACCCCATCGCTGTCCGGACCGTCGTAATTGATGGCCGAGCCCCAAGGCGTCCGGTAATGATCCGTGAAGTAGGGACCGAACTCGCCGAGATAGTTGCCCTCCGGCCCGAGATGGTTGTACACGACATCAAGGATCACCGCGAGGCCCTTGGCATGACAGGCATCGACGAGCCGCTTGAGCCCCTGCGGCCCGCCATAGGACGATTGCGGCGCGTAGGGATAGACGCCGTCGTACCCCCAATTCCGGCGTCCCGGAAATTGCGCGACCGGCATCAGCTCGATCGCCGTGATCCCCACCTCCTGCTTGAGATAGTCCAACAGTGGAATCACGGCCTCGAAGGTGCCGGCCTGAGTAAAGGTGCCGACGTGCAGCTCGTAGATGATCAGCTCCTCCAGCGGCAACCCCCGCCAGCCTCGATCGGTCCAGTGAAACGAGGAGTGATCCACGACGGCCGACGCGGCGTGCACCCCCTCCGGTTGAAACTGCGAGGCCGGATCCGGCCGCTCGATCCGGTCGTCCAGCCGATACAGGTACCGGTCGCCAGGCCGGACCTGCGGCACGACCGCCTCGAAGTAGCCGAAGTCTTGCGGCTTCATCGGTACCAGCCTGGGAACCGCGCCGGGCAACCGGACCGCCACGTCCTTGGCCCGCGGCGCCCACACGCGGAACCGCGTGGAGTCGTCGCCGAGATAGCGCGCGCTAAGATCGAGCTGTTTGATCTGCGTAGGATCGTCGGCCATAAGACCCTCCATACCGAGCTTTGCTAGAGCCGGCGGCTCATCGGGCGTAGCCCCTCTTCATGGGCGCCGCCGGAGAGACACCTCACGTGGCTTTTCTTTCGCCTTTCTCCATACCGAGCTTTGCTAGAGCCGGCGGCTCATCGGGCGTAGCCCCCTCTATACCAAGCTACGCTTGAACCGCCGGCTATTCATTGTGCTTTTGTAACTGAGCCGGCGGAGAAGCACCTTGTGCGTGTTCCCATTCTCCGCTTTCATGGGCCGCCGGAGAAACCCTGCCAGGGTTCTCCTCGCCCTTCTCCCGATTCAAACTCTGCTTTGCGCAGTCTGCCAGATGCCTCGCGCCTACACCAGCGGCGCCGGAGAATTCCCGGGCGAGGCCTTGCATAGCAGCCCGCCGGCCCGTTAGAACTTGTAGGCATCGACAACGACCCTGACCGCAACCGCCGTCTTGGAGGCTGTTTCATGAGAGTTTGGCCGGGAAAACCCTACCCTCTTGGGGCCACGTGGGATGGAGAGGGAGTGAATTTCGCGCTGTTCTCCGAGAACGCGTCGGGAGTGGAACTCTGCCTGTTCGACGATCCGCGCGCCAAGCAGGAATCGCATCGGATCAGGCTCGAGGAGCGGACCGATCAAATCTGGCACGTGTATATTCCCGGATTGTGGCCGGGGCAGCATTACGGCTACCGGGTGCAGGGCCCCTACGAGCCGGCGGAAGGCCATCGATTCAATCCCAACAAATTGCTGATCGACCCCTACGCCAAATCCATCGCCGGCCTCATCGAGTGGTCGGACGCGATGTTCGGGTATCCGATCGGGCACCCGGACGCGGACCTGGCCTTTGACGAACGAGACAATGCCGGCAATGTGCCCAAGTGCGTCGTGATCGACTCCGCCTTCACCTGGGGGGGCGACCGCCCGCTCAAGACGCCGTGGGAGAAGACGATTATCTATGAAGCCCATGTCAAGGGGATGACGGCCCGTCATCCCGAGGTCCCGGACCATATGCGCGGCACCTACTCGGGCCTGACCACTCCCGCCATCATCGACCACCTCGTCAACCTGGGCGTCACGGCCATCGAATTGCTCCCGGTGCACCATTTCGTCCGTGACAAGCATCTGGCGGACCGCGGCCTGACCAATTACTGGGGCTACAACACGATCGGGTTCTTTGCGCCGGACATCCGCTATGCCGTGTCCCCCATCCGTGGCCGGCACGTGCGCGAGTTCAAGACCATGGTCAAGACGTTGCATAGCGCCGGGATCGAGGTCATCCTGGACGTGGTCTACAACCATACGGCCGAAGGAAACCATTTGGGGCCGACGCTGTCGTTTCGCGGCATCGACAACGCCTCCTACTACCGGTTGGTCGCCGACGACAAACGGTATTACATGGACTATACCGGCTGCGGCAACACGCTGAACGTCACGCACCCGCGGACCCTGCAACTGATCATGGACAGCCTGCGCTACTGGGTGACCGAGATGCACGTGGACGGATTCCGATTCGATCTCGCCGCGGCCCTGGCGCGAGAGCTGCACGAAGTCGATCGGCTGAGCGCCTTCTTCGACATTCTCCACCAGGATCCGATCCTCTCCCAGGTCAAGCTCATCGCCGAGCCCTGGGACCTCGGCGAGGGTGGCTATCAGGTGGGCAACTTCCCGGTCGGCTGGGCGGAATGGAACGGCAAATATCGGGACACGATCCGGCGATACGTCAAGGGCGACGGAGGCCAGGTGGCGGAGCTGGGATATCGCCTGACGGGCAGCAGCGATCTCTATGCCGCGAGCGGCCGGCGCCCCTTCGCGAGCGTGAACTTCATCACGGCCCACGACGGGTTCACGCTCCACGATTTGGTGTCCTACAACCACAAGCACAATGAAGCCAACGGCGAGCAGAATCGCGACGGGACCGACGACAACCTAAGTTGGAACTGCGGGGTGGAGGGTCCGACCAACGGGCGGACCATCCTGGAATTGCGCGAACGCCAGAAGCGCAACTTTCTGGCGATCCTGTTCCTCTCGCAGGGCATCCCGATGCTGTGCGGCGGCGACGAAATCGGCCGGACCCAACGCGGCAACAACAACGCCTATTGCCAGGACAACGACATCAGTTGGTTCGATTGGCAACTGGATCAACCCAGGCGGGACTTGTTGGAATTCACGCGCAACCTGATCGCATTGCGCAAACAGCATCCGGTCTTGCGCCGGCGCCGATTCTTTCAGGGGCGGCACATCCGGGGATCGGAGGTCAAGGACCTGGCCTGGTTTCGTCCCGACGGCAAGGAGATGACGGACGAGGATTGGGACCGGGGATTCGTCCGCTCGCTCGCGCTGCGTCTGGCGGGGGATGCGATCGAGGAGACCGATGAACAAGGCCGGCGGCTTATCGACGATACCCTGTTGATTCTGCTGAACGCGCATCACGAGCCGTTGGACTTTACCCTGCCCGCGCATAAACGCGGCGTGCGCTGGCAATCGGTGCTCGACACGTCATGGGACCACGGGCATCGCCGGCAAGTCGTCGTCCTCAAAGGGGGCGAGCAGTATGCGCTCAGCGCGCGGACCATCGCCGTGCTGAAACTCCGAAGCCAACAGCGGGCGTCCGCTTCGGATGCCGGCGGTGGAACCGCGTAATCGGCGTGCCTCGCAGGCGTCACAGAGGAAGGTCCGCCGGGCGGCGGCCTCGCCCGTCCTCCCCGGAGGCCGGTGCCGCCCGTCGATGCGGCCAAGCCGTCCCGCCCCAGGCCGACGCCCTCTACGATGCCGCGCTCCGCGGGCCCCTGCCGATCGTCGTGTATGCCGCGAGGCCGCTGGGCCGCTTTTCCAAGACCTGGATCAGCGAGACGGTCGCGCGGATGACCGGTTTCGCGACGAACGACTTTCTTCGCAAACCCGGACTCTGGCTGTCCCGCGTCCACGCCAAGGACCGCATCAGGGTGCGACAGGTCTTCCAAGCGGCTCGCCGGGGGGACGCCGGCATCGTGGAATACCGGTGGCGAACCGCCGATGGAACCTATCGTTGGTTTCTGGACGCTGTCAGCGGGCAGGGGGATGGAACGAACCGGCCCCGCCAACTGATCGGCCTCTGGATCGACATCACCAGGCGCAAGCTTGCCGAAGAGGCCAGGCAGATGATCGAAGCCCAACTCCGCCAATCCCTGGATGAGCGGGCCAGGCTCGCGCGGGACCTGCATGACGACATCATTCAATCTCTCTACGCCGTCGGGTTGAACCTGGGGGAATGCCGGCAGGTATTGGCCGCCGATCAAGGGCGCGCCCAGCAACTGCTGAACCATGCCGCCACCGGGCTGAACGCCGTCCTCCGGGACCTCCGCCTCTACATTGCCGGATTGGAGCCCGAGGCCTCGCGCGGGCACAGCCTGCGGGAGGCCATGCGATCCCTGGCCGCAGGCATGCAGGCCACCGGGCTCATCCAGTGGGAGGTCCAGGTGGACCCCCGGGTGTCCCGCCAGTTGTCGCCCATGGAACGGTTGTCCTTCATCCAGATCGCCAAGGAAGCCATGAGCAACAGCCTCCGCCATGCCCGCGCGCAACACGGGCTGATCGCGGTGCGTCGCTGCCACGGCGCGCCCACGTTGCTCATCGAAGACGACGGCGTGGGCTTCGACGTCCGGACCATCGGCGATCATGCCGGCCGCGGGTTGCGCAACATCCGGGCCCGGGCCGGCCAACTGGCCGCGCACCTGAGCGTGGAGAGCCGTTTCGGCGGAGGCACGCGCATCATGCTGCGTCTTCCGGTGAAGGCCCGATGACCGCGCCGGCCAAGAACAAGATCAGCGTGTTGCTGGTGGACGATCACCAGGTCGTCCGCGTGGGGCTCCGCTCGCTCCTGACCAGCAGCCCGACGATCGAGGTCGTCGGGGAGGCCTGGTCCGTCGCCACGGCGGTGTCGGAAGCCCGGCGTCTGAAACCGGATGTCGCGCTGATGGACATCCGGCTGCCCGACGGCAGTGGGGTCGTCGCCAGCCGGGAACTCCGGCGCACGGTCCCCCGGACCCGCATCCTGTTCCTGACCTCGTACGAAGACGAAGAGGCGATGATGGAAACCATGGCGGCCGAAGCTCACGGGTATTTGCTGAAGGAGGTGGACGAAACCCGATTGATCCGGGCCATCGAGGCGGTGGCCGCCGGTCAATCCATCCTCGACCCGCCGACGCTGCAACGCCTGCGGAAGAGGCGCGACGAGCCTCCGGCCTCGCCGGCGGCGCCGGCGCACGACCCGCTGTCGATGCAGGAGGAACGGGTGCTCGCGCTCGTCTCGCAGGGCAAAACCAACAAGGAAATCGGCCGCGCGCTTCGCCTCCACGAGAAGACCGTCCGCAATTATCTCACCACCATCTATACCAAGCTTCGCGTCAAGAGCCGCTCGCAGGCTCTCGCCTATTACTTCTCCCATCTCCGCCGGGACATTTGTCCCTGATCTTCCGGGACATCCCGCATCCGATCACAGGACATCCGTCACTTCCCCCGCCGAATCGGCGGCGGTAGGGTGAGGGAGCGGAGTAAAGCAACGTGAGGGGTTTCTCCGGCGGCGTCAACGAAGAAGGGCTGCGCCCGATGAGCCGCCGGATCTCGCAAAGCGCGGTATGAGACAAGGAAAATCCCTGGTGGGGTTTCTCCGGCGGCGTCAATGAAGAGGGGCTGCGCCCGATGAGCCGCCGGATCTCGCAAAGCGCGGTATGAGACAAGGAAAATCCCTGGTGGGGTTTCTCCGGCGGCGTCAATGAAGAGGGGCTGCGCCCGATGAGCCGCCGGATCTCGCAAAGCGCGGTATGGAGGGAAATGATGACGCTTCAAGGCACCCCCGAGCAAGGTTTTCAAACCGTCAAGGAGATCGTGACCACGAATGCGCTCTGCTTCCGCGCGGACGCCGACGGTGTTTCCGCCGCCATGGCGCTGTTGACCGCGCATGCGACGGGCGCGCCGGTGGTCGATCACAACGGGGTCCTGGTCGGATTCGTCAGCGAGTTGGATCTGCTTCGCGCCATGGACCGCGGAGAGCGCCTGGGCGAGCGGCAGGTCGGCGAGATCATGCGCAAGGATCCCATCTCCATCAGCGAAGACACGCCGTTGGTGACGGCGTCGAGGCTGTTGGACGACTACCGCATTTTGGTCTTGCCCGTGATCAGAGACGGAACGGTCGTCAGTTCCATCACCCGACACGATCTGTTGCGGGCGCGGGTCGGCCTGGGGCCACAGATAGAAGAATAGCGTCGGCTGAACATGCCACGTCGTCGTAGGCCCGCAAGAAGAAGGAGCTTTCCATGAATGTCCGAGTTGACAGGGCTGGGACCAGCCGGCGCCAGTTTGCCTGCGCCCATTGCAAAGGTCCCGTGAAGCAACAGGATCAGGTCGTGTGGGCCCAAGACCAGGGCCATACATCGCCGGACGGTGACCATGTCTGGCACAAACAGTGTTTTGACGCCTATTTGGAGCAGGGAGAGGAGACCTGAGCCGATGCACCGCGCGGAGTTCGGAGACCGCGTGACGGTTCGGTACCGCCTCTCCCTGGAGGATGGGACGAGCATCGACAGCACCTCGTGCGATGAAGTCATCGACTTCGTCGTCGGAGACGGATCGGTTCTCCCGGGGCTGGAAGTTGCGGTGGTCGGCATGGCTCCGGGAGAATCCAAAATGGAGCACCTGACGTACGAATGGGGCTTTGGCCCCTACCGGGACGACTTGACCGCGGAGGTGACTGAACAGGGCTTTCAGGCGCTCGGCATCACCCCCTATGTGGGGCTTGAACTGACGATTCGTCACGAGAGCGGCCAATTGGTGCCCGTCGTCATCACCGACATAGAGGACGGCCGCGTACGGCTCGATGCCAACCATAAGCTCGCCGGCAAGACCATCCGGCTGTCGATCGAAGTGATCGGCATCGTCAAACCTGCCTCCTCCGGAGTTGACGGAGGGGTCAACGGTGTGAACGGCCACGGCAAGCTCCTCGGCGGCCTCAAACGCTTCGGCCTGGCATGACGGGGGCCCCGGCGACCGATGGGACCGTCGATCGATCTGAACGATGTCACCGCCGTGCTCCTGACCGACGGAGTCTGGCATGCCGTCGAGGGCGCCACCGCGGTCGTCGGTTCCTATGAATTCCGGCACAACGGACGGGCCGTGCTCGGGGGCGGCGGGACCACCGGGGTTTCGCAAATGGGGCTCGCGTGGAAGCTGCCTCGCAAGCGGAAAACCCAAGGGAGCGCGGAGGAATGGCTGGCCGTGCCGCTCTCATCCATCCTGGCCGTTCGGTACGGCACAGACAAGACCCGGGAAGTTCCCTGAAGAAGCCGCGGCTGATCGGCCTGTCATAGATCGGAGGTGACAGCATGGTTCGTCTGTTGAATGGATCACGGAGCGCGTCCCCGTACAGCCTGTTACGTCTCACCGGAATGGCAGGGGCGTTGGCCGTGAGCGGCTGCGACTATTGGCCGCCGGCGCTCCAGGCGCAGATCGAAGAATTGGAAACGGACAATGCGCGGCTGCTCGAACGCCAGACGGAAATTCAGCAACGGCTGACGGATACCCGCCGGGACAACGAGAGTCTCAAGAGCGAGGCGGAGGATCTGGCCAGAAGGAATCAGCAGCTCGCGGCTCGATTGCAACAGGCGGAACAGGGACTGCGGGCGCGCGCGGCCGCGCCATCGCAGAAGCAGCCGGCGGTCATGACCGCCAAAGTTCGGCCAACCGGCCGTGCCGTGCGATCCCGGCGGCCAGCCGCCGGCGCGCCGACTCGGGGAAAAGAGGTTCGTCGTCAAATCCGCCTCACCTGGCCGAACATGACGGGACCGGACGTGAAGCGACTACAGCGTCTCCTGCGCCGCCGGGGGCTCCCTGTGATCGCAGACGCCATTTACGGGAGAGACACCAGGGCGGCCGTGATGTGGTATCAGCGGCAGCATGGGCTGGCTGAAGACGGTGTCGTAGGACCGAAAACCTGGACCTCTCTGACCAAGTAAGCACGGCCGGGTTGACGCAACGGCCACCGAGGAAGAGGCCGTCGTCGATTCCACCACGACAGCATCGTTCGGAGTACGCCATTCGACCATGACGGAAGGAGGACCATATGTCTGAGGTCAAAGTAGGCGATATCGTGCGCGTGAACTATATCGGACGGCTGGAGGACGGCACGGTCGTCGATTCCTCCCAGAGTTCAGGGCCGTTGGTCTTCGAAACGGGGCGGCGCATGGTGATCGCCGGCATGGAACGGCTCATCATCGGCATGAAACCGGGCGAGCGAAAAGCGGAGACCGTGTCGCCGGAGCAGGCTTTCGGCCCCTATCGACAGGAATTGACCAGCCGAGTCTCCCGCTCCTGGTTTACGAATCAGCAGATCACGCCGGAGGTCGGGCTCGGGCTCAAGATCAAGAAATCGGAAGGCGACACGCTGCACGCCGTCGTCACCGACATCGCGGAAGACACGGTGACCTTGGATGCCAACCACCGGTTGGCGGGGAAAGCCCTGGTTCTGGACGTGGAGCTTCTGGAGAACCTTGGCCCGGCCGAACAGGGCGCCGGCGCGGCGTCATCTGGGGACCCTTCGTAAGGGTCCCCGGTCCGCTCGCATCACCGGCTTCGCTGAGCTTCCTCCAGCGTGTGCGTCACCTCTTCCTTTCGCCTGTTTGTCTTCGCAGCCGACACCTTACGTGCGAACGCACCTGCGTCTGTGACTCCACGATCTGTTGTGTTCAAAGCGCGGTTATCCGCGAGTTCATTGTGTCACTCCTACATGACAGCCTGTTCATCGGATCCATCCGACTGGCAGGATGGCTGGGGAACTTTAGGTCGCGGGAAGCTTGGTCATTGTCGCCAATTGCCTCATGGAGACAACGAGGAGCAGGACGGGACCGATGGCAGGTAAGTTCCGCGGCTGGCGCTTTTCCTTCAGCCGGAGGAGCCGACGGGCCTGATGGAGGAGCGAGGCGCTCGGTTACGCGTCGCCTCAAAACGATGGTCAGACGCCAATTGGGGTCAGAGAGAAGATGCGACCGTACCGCGCCGCTGTCGTCGTATCTCCTTTTTTGGCTCTTCAGGATTTTGTGTGGGTGACTCAAGTTGAGGGTCGGCATGGGGCTTGTGCTGCCGCGCCTCTCAGAGCGACCCTACCGGGGCTTGCCGAGCGGAAACCCTTCCGAAATTCCCGCGGCCACGGTCTGCGACGTGGTGCCTTGGTCAGTTTCGGCTTTCCTGCTCGACAAACTCTCGGTGGGTCCCCGCTCCTTCAGCGAAGGCAGCGTCACCCCCATGCCGACCCTGAAGCCACCCCAATGCCTGCAGAGCAACCCAAGGGCTTTTCCGGAAATTGTGCGGGCCATCGGACGAGGTGCCATCGTGCCAGCCCCGGCTGGAAGGGCGGACACAGAGGGTTCGCGTCATGGCGGGAACGGGGCGAATGCAGGTTGATCCTGGTGCCACCGCGACGGCTTGACGCTCCGGCGTCGCCTCACAGTCGCGGTGGCCGACAGGACGACCAGGAACGGCCTCCTGACGCCAACGCATCATGACGCAACCCGAGTGTCGGGGAACCCGTTGCCTTTCTGGATGCAACGGGTCCAACGTCAGCCGGAGTCATCAACTTCACCCACACGATTTCCGGAAGAGCCCTTTTTTCAACGCCTCACGCACATCATCGAGCTTGTATGCGTCTTGGACCGATAGGTAGGGAGACCACTCGTCATCGGTCACCAGAAGCTCGACATCAACTTCGGCAAGATATCGCCCTTCGTGAACCAGCTTCGTCCGCCGTTGCTTCCTCATTCGCGTCTCCTCATGAATCCATCCCGCCACTGCTCGGGGTCTGGCCGATAAGCAGTCACGACAACCGCTGGCTCCGAGTGTCCTTTGGGAATGCCCCGCACGACATGTATCGGATTGCCATCTCTGTCTCTCTGTAGCACCAAAACACAGGGCACTTTGGGATAGTCCGGACAATCGCGATGGTGACTTTGACTCCTTCCTCCCGAACGACAAGTTCCTCCGGGCGAGGAAGGAAGTCAGGAACGACCTTGAGGTTTCCGAGTGGTTCGTCTGTGTACTTGATTTTCTCGCTCATAAATTTGCCTGCCTTTCCGCCAGTAGCCGGCCCCGAAGATCCGAATGACGTCGCGAAACGGCAGACTTTCTCAGCATCCTGCCAAGAGTCCTTCAACGATAGCGGCAGACTCCTCACCGGCGACGCTGCGATTCCTCCAGCGCTTCTGTGACCTGCTCCTTTTTTCTGCCTCTCTTCGCAGCAGAGACCTTTCGTGCCAGCGCAGTCGCGTCCGAGGTTCCCCGATGAGGCTTGCTCAACGCGGCCGTCACTCGACCCTTCTTCTTCATGGTCTTGGCTGCCGCCACGGCCCTGGCAAGCGGATTCGCCGTCACGCCGCCTTGCTTGGTTCGCCCATTCCCTCCGGAATGCGATGCAGCTTTCCTGGACGCGGCTTTCTTGGTTGCCATCTCGTCACCTCCCATCCGAACAATGTTCCGGTCGGATGGCGCAGGTCGATCGCCCCGGCGATCAAGCCCGCAACCGGCCGACATCCGCCACAGGCCTATTCCAGCACGAACGTGATCTTCAGATCGACGCGATAGGCCGTCACCTTGTTTCCCTCCACGACGACCTGCTGTTCCTTGACCCAAGCCCCCTTGATGTTCCGGACGGTCTTCGAGGCCTTGTCGATGCCCTGCTTGATGGCGTCTTCAAAGCTGTGGGTCGATTCGCAACTGAGCTCGATGACTTTGGCGACAGACATGGCGAACCTCCTGTTGATAGGTGAGCACCCGCGAGTTTCCCCTCAACCTTTACCCGGTTGGCTTCATATCGGCTTTGCAACTCCTGAAAAACTTCCAGAGCTCCATGATGACAAAAGGCAGCAGACTGAGCAACGCGATCAATCCCCAGTCGGCCAGCGGAAGCGGCCCGGCCTTAAAGAGGGAGGCGGCAGCCGGCACCAAAAGAATCCCCAATTGCGCGCCGAGCGAGAGCCCGAACGCCAACAGAAGTTGGGGATTCGTCGTCACGCCCAACCTGAACAGCGAATGGTCGGCGCTCCGGCAATTGAACGCATGCACCAACTGAACCAGCACCATGACTGTGAAGGCGACGGTCCGGGCCTGCTCAAGATTCTGTCCCAAACCATAGAGGCAATAGGCAAAGGCCCCCAAGGCAATAACCGCCATCATCAGACCCTGCCCGCCGATGGCGAGCAATCTGCCTCTATCCAACAGGCGATCGTCCGGCCGCCGAGGCGGCTGTCGCATCAAGCCGGGAGCCTTGGGGTCCACGGCCAGGGCCAGGGCTGGGAAGCCGTCGGTCACGAGATTCATCCACAGAATCTGAATGGGCAATAGGGGGAGCGGCAACCCGATCAGGGTCGCAAACAGCATCACCAGCACTTCGCTGACGTTGCAGGAGAGCAGAAAATGGATGGTCTTGCGGATGTTGTCGAAGATGCCCCGCCCCTCCTCGACGGCCGCGGCAATCGAGGCAAAGTTGTCGTCCATCACGACCATATCGGAAGCTTCCTTGGTGACGTCCGTGCCGGTGATCCCCATGGCGACGCCGATGTCCGCCTCCTTGATGGCCGGCGCATCGTTGACGCCGTCGCCCGTCATGGCCACGACGGCGCCGCGCGATCGCCAGGCCTTCACGATGCGAAGCTTGTGCTCCGCAGACACCCTGGCGTAGACGCCGACCCGCTCGATGCGGGCGCCCAACTGCTCGTCGCTCAATCGGTCCAGCTCGACTCCGGACAGGGCCGCACGATCACCGTCCAGAATGCCCAGATCTCGGGCAATGGCGACCGCGGTGTCCTTGTGATCGCCCGTGATCATCACGGTTCGGATGCCCGCCTCGCGGCAGACCTGCACGGCCACCTTGGCCTCCGGCCTCAACGGGTCCTTCATCGCGGCCAGGCCGAGGAACAGGAGGTCCCGTTCGAGGGCATCGGACGTCAATGCTGGTGGCATCTCCAGCCCCGGCCGCTCCGCCATCGCGAGCACGCGCAAGGCGTCCCGCGCGAAGGCATCGTTCGCGCGCAGAATCCGTTGCCGCACCTCGTCGGTCAGGGGCTCGCGCTTTCCGTCCAGGGTCATCAGATCGGTGCAGCGTGACAGCAGCACATCCGGCGCGCCCTTCACGTAGGCCGTCACCTCACTGCCGGCTTGCCGGACTACCGTCATCATCTTCCGTTGAGGATCGAAGGGCACTTCCCCGATGAACCGGCAACGGGATTCCAGCTCATCCTTCCACAGGTTCAGCTTGGCCGCCGCCACGAGCAACGCCCCCTCGGTCGGATCGCCCAGCACGCGCCAGGTTCCGTCCTCCTGTTGCAACGTGGCCCCATTACAGAGCGCCGAGGCCGTCAGCAATTCCCGTATGCCGGGCGGCGGTTCCGTGCTGCCCGAGCCGTGGCGCTCTCCCGCCCAAGCCGCAGCCGCTTCGACTGGTTTGAGGTCACCATCCGGCTGATAGCCTTCCCCCGTCACCTCGAAGACCTGCCCGTCCATGAAGAGCCTGGTCACGGTCATCTCATTCTTGGTCAAGGTGCCGGTCTTGTCCGAGCAGATGACCGTCGCCGAGCCGAGCGTTTCGACCGCCGGCAGTTTGCGGATCAGCGCCTGGCGCTTCACCATGCGCGTGACCCCGAGCGCCAGCGTGATCGTCACGATGGCCGGCAAGCCTTCCGGCACCGCCGCGACGGCCAAACTGACCGCGGTCAAAAACATCGCCACCGGCGGCTCGCCTCGCAGCTCGCCGAGCAGAAACACGACCGCCACGACCCCGAGGGCAAGCCACAACAGCGTATAGCCGAACTGCTCCAAGCGCCGTTGCAGCGGGGTCGCGGTCCGCTCCGCTTCTGCCGCGGTTTGGATCATCGCCGCAATGCGCCCGAGTTCGGTCCGCATCCCGGTCTCAACGACCAGACCCCGCGCCTTCCCGGACACGGCCACCGTCCCCATGAACACCATATTGGCCCGCTCGGCCAGCGGCACGTCTTTCCCGGCCAAGCCTTCGCTGGATTTCTGCACCGGCGTGGACTCTCCGGTGAGCGAGGCCTCCTGCGTCTGAAAGCCCGCGACGTAGGTCAGCCGGATATCAGCCGGAACTTGATCGCCGGCCTCGACCAGCACCAGATCGCCCGGAACCAGCTCGCGCGCGGGAATCGACCGGACCGTTCCGTTGCGCAGCACCTTCGCCGTCGCCATCGAGAGGCGTTTCAAGGCCGCCAGGGACTGCTCCGCCCGATACTCCTGGATAAACCCCAACAGCCCGTTGAGGAGCACGATGGCGAGGATGGCCGCCGCGTCGATCCAATCTTCCAGCCAGCCGGAGATGACCGCCGCGCCGATCAAGACCCAGATGATGACGCTGGTGAACTGCGACAGCAGGAGCGTGAGGATCGATGTCGGAGGAGCCTCGGGGAGCTCATTCGGCCCGTATTGCCGAAGCCGCCGGGCCGCGTCCTCCTGTCTCAGGCCGGCCTGCGCATCGGCATCGAGCTGCGCACAAAGTTCCTCGACCGCCGTGGCGTGCCATGATCGCGTCTGCTGAGCGGGGGTCTGATTCGTCATGATCGACATGATCTAGACATGATCTAATGGAAGAGCAGCCAGAGCCCAAACAGATACCCCAGAATGATGACAAAACTGTCGGGCTCGATCAGCGCGACCCGCTTCTCGACCCGATAGATGATGCCCATGAGCGCGGTGCTCATCAGGACGATGCTCCACAGCGCGGTGAGCGCATGGGCGCCGTCCAGATCCCCGAACAGCGGCCCTTGCCGATAGGCCAGATCGACGAACACGAAGGCCGCCATGTTGAAGGCGTTGCTTCCGAACAGATTGCCCACCGCGAGATCGAAGGCGCCGAGCCGCACCGCGGCCAACGAGGTGATCAGCTCCGGCAGAGAAGTCGTGATCGCCACCAACGAAGTGCCGATGAACGACTCGCTCACCCCGGTTTGCTTGGCGACCTGATCGGCGGAGGAGGCGAGCAACGGCGCGGCGAGCAACAGGGCCAGCGCGGCAACGGCGAATTTCATCCCGGCCCGTTTCAGCGCCGCCCGCCGGCTGAGCCGTTGCGGCTCCTCCTCCGCCCTGGCCTCGACCACCAACTCCTGCTCCCGTTCCCGGCGTTTGACGAGTTCCTGCCGATAGACCACCCGCATGCCGAGAACGTACAAGGTCGGCAGCAGCAGGCTGACCCATCCGATGCCGCCATGTTCCACTTCCGGTCCGTACAGGATGAAGAAGGCCACGAGCGATGTCAGAATCATCGCGAGCCCCGCGACCAACGCATGTTCGAACGCCGCCTGTTGCCAGACCCGCTTCCCGCGGTGCAGTTGATCGATCAACCCCATCGTCAGCATGTTGGCCATGCCGGCCCCGAGCAGATCGCCTGCCGCAAGATCCGGCGCGTCGATCCAGGCCGCGCTGACCGTCGTGAACAGCTCCGGCAAGGACGTTGCCGCCGCCATCAGCACCACGCCGATCCAGAGCCGGCCGAGACCGGTGAGGTCCGCGATGTCATCGCCGTAGCGCGAAAGTTTCGTGCCGGCGTAGACGATCACCACAGCGCTGCCGGCGAGGATGAGCCAGGCGGTCACCGGTCCCTCCGTCGAGCCCTCGGTCCATGCCGGCGACAGCCTTGACAACGATTCATCGCCGCGGCTTTCGTCCCTTGATCAACACCACCACCCCGATGAGACCGACGACGATCGCCAACAAGGCCAGCCACGCCAACTGATCCATATCGCACTCCTTTCGGATACCGCTGCATGACGCAACAGGGACAGCCGCAGGGAAGAGGAGCCCGACCTTCCGGAGTCGTGCACGGGAAGTGCCAGTCGGCAAACACGCGACGGCATCCCGACGGATGCGGAAACGGATCGAGCCGATACGAATGTGGAAGGGGTCGCTGAGGCAGAACTGGGCATCCGCTCAGGCCGGCCTGTCGCCAAATGCCTCAACGAAGGCGGTTCACAGATGACGCAGGTCGTCGCCGCCGTCTTCAGGGCGGCGGTGCGAGAACCGCTGTTCGAGATATTCCTTGGCCAGATCCTTGGCGCCCAAGCCGAAGGCGATCGAGGCCGCGAGGACCAGGCCGCCCAAGGTGATCCCGAACCCGACCACGACGATGTTGCGCGCGATCCCGAGCTGCTCCAGCGCCATCGCCACGGCGACCAACTGCACGCCCCATCGCGAAGCGGCCGCGATAATGCGGGCAGGCCGGAGGTTGGCGTTGACGGCGGCGATCAGGACCGCCTGGGAGATGAAATTCGACAGCAGAAACCCCGCCAGCAGAATCAGCGCCGCCACGAACAGGTGCGGCATGTAGGCGAGGAACGACTGGGCGAATTGATTGATCGGCTGAAGGTTGAGCGCCCCCAGGGCGGCAATCGTGGCGGACAAGAGCACCACCCAATAGACGCCGCGCCCGGCCAGGTGAGAGGGATCATACTTGACCCCCCCGCGGATCAAGGCCGTCGTGAGCCCCAACCGGTTGCAGAGGTGATCGAGACCGATCGCGCGGAGAAACCGCTCGACCCCGTTGCCCAGCACCCACGCAATCGCCAGCCCGGCCGAAAAAATGATGACGGTCGCGAGGACGTTCGGAAGCAGCTCGAGCATCTGCCTCGCCAGAGCTTCCAAGGGAGCGAGCAGCGCCGTTGTCCAGAAATCTGTCATGTTGCCCTCTTCGCGGACGTGAACCGTCAAACGTCAAGCGACAGCCGTTCAACGTCACGCATCAATCCGTTTTCCGTCTCCCGTCTCACGATTTACGTGGCCCGTCTTCACGCCGTCTGATCGCCCCATCGTGCGATCAGATACGGCTTCTGCTGCTCAAACGCCTGGCAGAGCTGCTCGATCCGGCCTTCCGCCTCCTGTGTCGTCAACCCCTGCGTTTCCAGGACGAAACTGGCGGTGCGGCCCAGATACAGCGGCGTGAACGCCTTCAATAGGTGCTCGCGCGGCATGACGCGCTTGTGGTAAGCCGCCGCCGCGTCGTACACCAGCCGCGCCCACACCTCGTTCGCGATGTGGAATTGCTGGTGCGACACCCGGCGCAGGGCCAGGAGGTCCTTCATCGTGTCCGGCCCGAGGATCTGATTCCAGACCGGCTCCAGGTCCGTGAGGCCCTGATAAAACGTGTTGATCATCCGCTCGACGTTCACATTGACCGGTTCGACCCCGACCGCATATTGAAACCCGAACAGCTTCACCGCGTTGGTCCCCTGGAGTTTGGTCCAGAGCCCCTGATGTTCCTCCATCAAGGCGAACATCGCCCCCAAGACCTGCACCAGCATGGCCGACAGATCCGCCGCCGGGTCCTTGGGGTTGTGGATCTTAGCCCCGAGGAAACTCTGACAGACCCGTCCGCCGGTCGCGATCGCCTCGGTCGTCATCCAGATGTCGATGCCGAACTTGGCGACCTCGGATTCCCACACGTGCTTGTTCAAGTAATGTTCCGCCAAGCGGCCGGAGAAGCCGAAGTCTCCGCCGATCGGCTGGCGGATCCGCTCGCCGTACAGGGCTCGAGTCAGCGGGTAGACGATGCTGTTGGTGATCGTGCCGTCGTACTTGTGCCGGAGATAATAGGGGGCGACGTAGTCGAAGCCTTCGTCCAGAATCGGGCTGATGAGCAGGTCCATCCACTCGGGCGTGATGCTGCGCAGGTCCGAATCCACCACCGCGCAGGCCTTGGCCTTGAGCCGGCGGGCGATCTCGAAGATCGTGCGGAACGCGCTGCCCTTGCCGGGGATGCCGTGGTACGGCGTCACGATTTTTTGGAGCGGGCTCTGCTGGTCGCTGATCAGCATGGCGGAGAAATCCACGAGGGTCTGCGCCACGACGTCGGGCGTCCCGTCCGTCGAGCCTCCGTCGGAATTCACGAGCACGGCGCGCTGCTCGGGAAAGTATTTGGCCAACCCGGCGCTCACCGCCCGCACCACGTGGCCGATCGTGTCGGCGTTGTTGAAGCTGGGAATGCCGACCAGGATGTCGGCCGTGCCGATCCGCTGGACGACGGCCTCCGTCTCCTCGGTCAGCGCGACGAACGAATCCGGTATCTGGCCGCTCATCCCTTGCCCCCGGTGGGGTCCCACTCATGGTCTTGCTCGACCGCGTCGCGGAGTCGGTGGAAGATGTCCGGCACGGCATGCGCGACGCGGCTCCAGTTCGAGATCATCGGCACGCCCAGCGGGTCCGTGAGAAACACCTCCGTCGCGAGCTTCAACCCCTTCAAAAAGGTCTCGACTGCGGTCCGCTCCTGATGGCGGTCGAACTGCAAGCCGTTGATCGCCGCATCGTCCTCATAGCGCCGGATCGCTTCCTGCGCCGTTTGGAGATAGGTGGCTCGCAGGGTCTTGAGCAGGCTTTCCGGCAGCACGATCCCCTCGCTCGCCAGGTTGCGGAACAGGGACTTGGTGATGTCCACGCACATCTTGAGCAGGCCGCCCTCCGGATTGTCGGCGGAGAGGCCCTGGTGCTTGTGCTCGTAGGCGTCGGCGATGTCGGCTTGGCAGATCCGCCGGAGCGCGCAGTTGCGGTAGACCTCGGCCAGCACGCCCACCTCCAGGCCCCAGTCCCCGGGAATGCGATTGATCCAGGCCAAATCCCGGACCATGGCGAACTCGCCGGCCAGCGGATACCGGAAACTGTCCAGAAAGGTCAGCAAGGGCTGCGGCCCGACGAGCCGTTCGAGACTCCTGACCATCGGCGTGATGAACAGCCTGGTGACCCGGCCGTGCAACCGATCGGTGACCCGGCTGTAGTAACCCTTGCAGAACTCATAGCCGAGGTTCGGGTTGGTGACCGGATAACAGAGGCGGGCGAGGTAGTCCCGCTGATAGCTCACGATGTCGCAATCGTGGAGCGCGATCACGTTGCTTTGCCCGCGCGAGAGCACATAGCCGAAAGCCAGCCAGCAGGACTGTCCCTTGCCGGGCAACCCCACGTCGATGGCCTGCCCCGTCAGGGTCTTGAGGATCTCTTGAATGTTCGGGCCATCCACCCAGACAAGCCGGACCCGCTGCGGCAAGACCTTGAAGAATTCCTTGGCGCGCCGGAACTCCAGCGCCGAGGCATGGCCCAGGGCCACCACGATCTCGTTGAGATAGCGCACCTGCGCCAGCTCCTTCATGATCCTCTGCAAGGCCGGACGTTCCAGCTCGGAATAGAGCGATGGAAGGACCAACGCGATCGGATTGATCTCGCCATAACGGATCAGCTCGTTCTCCAACCGTTCGACGTTCGGCGGGCCGAGCCGGTGAAGCACGGTGACGACCCCGTTTTGGAAGAAATCGGCCATGTCGGGTGATTCCTATTATTGTGAGTGGCGCGGCGCGTTTGGCTCCGAATGCCGCGGCCGAGCCTTGATGCCTCACTTGTACGATATTCGCCCGGCTTAGACAAGGATGCGAAGGGAGGTGGCGCCGATCGGTACGATCAGGGGTGTCCATGGCAAGCGGCGGGGAAGACCGGCCACGGGACCGTCGAACGGGCGATGATTGACAGAGTGGCCGCAAGCGCGGATAGTGAGACCGACAGTCACGACCGCACCGCGAAGGAGCGACCACTTGTCAAAGCCCGAAGAGCATCTGGCATTGGCCATTCAACTGGCGCTGGACAACGTGCGGACCAGGAAAGGCCGCCCGTTCGGCGCCGTGCTGGTCAAGGACGGCCAGATTGTCGCGACCGGCGTCAACACCGTGCTATCGAGCCACGATCCGACGGCGCATGCCGAGCTGGAAGCCATTCGCGCGGTCGCGCGCAAGCAGCAGAACCAGCGGCTTGACGGCCATGTCATGTACGCCAGCGGCCACCCCTGTCCCATGTGTCTCGCGGCCATGTACCTGGCCGGCATCCGCCAAGTCTACTACGCCTATTCCAACGAAGATGCCGAGCCCTACGGGCTTTCGACGGGCAGCCTCTACGCCGAGCTGGCGAAGCCCCTCTCCGAGCAATCCATGCAGTTGGCCTATATGCCGCTGCGCCCCGCCGAGCAGGACCTGTACGAGGCCTGGCGGCAGATCGATCGTGGTCCATCTAAGACTTCATAATGCTTGGATTGAACGGGGAATAGTCCACAAATCTCCAGCGCAGGCTGCTGGCCTGCGCAGTCTCAACGACCCGCTCCACATGGAATTCGACCACGCGCTCCGCGCCGGGGAATCCAGCCCTGCGTGCTCCATCCCATAGGATGTCGGCCCGTCCGGTCAGTTGAAGGGTGCCGCCTCCGTTGAAATCCAGGAACAGCAGGCCGGCCTTGGGGTTCACGGCAAGATTGCCCAGCGTTTGAAACATCATGTTGCCGGCGTAATCGGGCCACATCAGCACGCGCTCGTTCAATACCTGAACGAATCCGGGATGGCCGCCTCGATGCGAGACATCCACCCCGCCTCTCTCATGATTGCTGGCGATAAAGAACGTATCCGCCTCCCTTATCCAACGTTGCTGCACCGGATTCAGTTCGGCATCATCCGACACCCGCCGAGCGGAAGGGGCTGAGCGATCGCTCAGCCCCCACGCGCGAGCCTGAATGTACTTGGGACAGTTGGCGTAGACCTGTTGCGCCTGGATCACGATCGTTCCGTCCGGTCCGACTTCGGCCCTGCCGTTCACTCTCATGCGCCGCCTGGTCGCGGGATCGATCGCGATCAAGCCCACCTGGCCGTTGCTCCCGATGTTCTCGACCATGGGATCACCGGCAGGCGGCTGGGCCGCGATGCTCACCCTTCGTTCGTCCGAGGCTTGCATGAAACCAGGCTTGCCGGTCGCCAGCGTGGCCCAGGGGAATCCATCTCGATCAACCGTTCCGACAATGACCATCGGCTGGCGGCCCAAGAAATCCTGGGCCGCCGGTGGAATGGTTGAGCCGATCGATCGGCCGACCCGGCTCGCCATCTCCTGCACTCCCGCCCGAGCTTGAACGGCCAGCTCTCCCTCATGGTACGGCGATGTCATGGTGGTGGCTCCTCTCTCTTGTCTCGTTGGCTCCGCCTTGAGCCACTCAGAAAAAGCCGCAGGAGGGCGCGCCCTGTGTCGGCGCCGAATAAGTGCCTGCGCCCTCCGGCGCATAGATCTCCAAGCGGATGCCGTCCGGGTCCTCAAAGAAAATGCCGCCGGATTGCATGCCCTCCCCATGCGGCACGATCCCGTCATAGAGCAACGGCACGTTCAACTCGCGCAGTTTCCGCTCGACTTCTTTCACCTGTTCGATCGCTCCGACTTGAAATGACAGGTGGTGCAGCCCGGGGCGCTGCTTTTCGAATCGGCCCGATGCCTGCTGCCAGAGAGTCAGCACCAGGTTCCGCCCTTTGCCGAGGAACAGGAACCGGCGACCGTCTTGCTGAGATTCGCCCATGACCTCGAAGCCGAACACCTCTCGGTAGAACTGCTTTGACCGTTTCAGGTCGCTGACGTTCAACCCGACATGGCCTGTCTGGAAGCTCTGAGCCCGCGCGTCCTGCTGATCCATGATTTGACCTCCCTGTGAAATGTGACCGACCTGGAACCGCTGTGGCTAACCTTCTATACTATGTTTTGAAGGTTACCATATCGTCGTGCTAACCTGTCAAGACTTACTTTGCCGGTTAATTTTTCCCGGGAGATCTTGGCCGAGTCAGGGACAGGACGATGACGGAGGAACGAACGGCCGGAAAATTCTATTTCATCGGCAATGACCTGTGGTTGGACTTCATCAACACGCAGGTTGTGGCGGAAGGCCGCCCGGTCGATCGGCTCACGAGCTTCGCCGATCTCATCGCCTGGCTTGAAGAGGCGAAGGTGCTCGACGGCCGGCAGGCACAGGACCTTGTTGCGGCCTGGGGGGACAGGCCTCGGGCTGGCCAGGCGTTGGGACGGGCGTTGGAGTTCAGAGGGATTCTGCGGCAGATGGCGGAGCGCCTGGCCAAGGGCAAGCCGGTGCCGCCGGCCACCCTCGCCTCAATCAATGACCTGCTGAACAATCAGGTCAGTTATGCCGAGGTTCGTCGAACGAGAGGCGGGTTCGAGAAGCGGCTCCACGCGAACTTTTCGGAGCCGGCCCATCTGCTCTTGCCGATCGCCGAGTCCGCCGGCAACCTGCTCTGCTACGGCGACTTGTCGCGCATCAAGAAGTGCGAGAATGCCGCCTGTGTGTTGTTTTTCTACGACACGACCAAGAATCACAGCCGCCGTTGGTGTAGCATGAGCGCCTGCGGAAATCGGATGAAGGTCGCGGCGCATTACCGCCGGCTGCGGGGTACCTCCAGCCGAAACGACAGAGGATGACGGACCGCGCCCCCTACGTGTCAAGGGTCACCCAAATTTCCCCAGTTATGGTCATCGAAAACTCCCCACCCTGGTTACGTGGTCGTGGCGGCTTCTTCGACGCGCACCAAACCGGCTTTAAGTTTCTCCTTGAGCCGGTACGAATGACCACGGATATTGATGGTGATGGCGTGGTGCAGGACCCGATCCAGGATCGCGGTCGCCAGCACCCGGTCCCCGAAGACCTCCCCCCAGGCCCCGAAACTCTGGTTACTGGTGAGAATCATCGGCCCCTTCTCGTAGCGACGCGAGATGAGTTGGAAAAACAAGTTGGCCCCGGTGCGGTCAATGGGCAGATAGCCGATCTCATCGATGATCAGTAACCGCGGGATCGTGTAGAGCTTCAGCTTGTCCTCCAGCCGATTCTCCGTCAGGGCTCGAGTCAGTGTGGCGATCATGGCGGCGGCCGTCGTGAACAACACCCGATAGCCTCGCTCGATCGCTTTGAGCCCCAGCCCGATGGCCAGGTGGCTTTTGCCGACCCCGGGCGGCCCCAAGATCACGAGATTCTCGCCGTGCTCGATGAAGTGGCAGGTGGCCACTTGCTGGATCTGCTTCTTATCCAGCGACGGCTGGTAGGCGAAGTCGAAGACCTCCAGACTCTTCACAAACGGAAACCGCGCGAGACTGGTGCGCATCGTAATGTTCTTCTCCGCTTTGGCGGTCACTTCTTCACTGAGGACCTGATCGAGGAAGTCCGCATACGACAGGTCCTTGGCCGCCGCCTCCTGTAAGAGGGCGTCGAGCCGCTCGCGGCTCTTCAGGAGCCGCAGCCGCGTCAGCTGTTCACGGAGCCGTTCCAGTTGCGCCGGGTTCATGGCTGCACCTCGTGCGCCGCCGCGCTCCCGCACACCGCCTCGTAGCACGCCAGATCCCGCACTTCGACCTCCGGGACCGCACCGGGGTGAGTGGCCAGTTCGCTCAGGGTTGACCGGCGCTGGCGCGCAATGCGGGCACTGGCGCCGGGGCCGTGCTCCGGCAGAATGCGGAATTGGTGGCGGCCGGGTAACACGGGATGGGTGGCCACCTCGCGGTCGCGATGGAAGATATGGATGGTGTCGCCCCGCCGTTGCGCCTCAACCCGTTGCCCAATCAGGCGGAAGGGCACGGAATACCGATTCGTGTCGAAGCTGACCAGATAGTCTTCAGCCACGATCCGCGAGACCCGCGCCTCCTGCTGGAAGCCGCGCTGGCCCGCCAGTGGCACGAGGTGCTCGCGTTCTCGCTCAAACCGCGCGATCGGTCGCTCATGAGTCGTGCCGTGCAGGCGCTGGTCGGCGATCGTCACGTTCCATTCGTCGAGCTGGGCCTGGAAGTCCACCACGTCGACAAACGTCCGCCCGGGCAGAAAGTTCCGCTTCACATACTTCACGCCCGATTCCACTTTGCCTTTGGTCTGCGCCCGGTAGGGCCGACACACGCGGGGCTCAAAGCCCCAATAGTCGGCAAAGGCTTTGAACGTGGGATTCCAGAGGCGTCGGCCGGTCTCATCCGCATAGCACACGGTGCGCGGACGATCATAGAGATGCTCGCGGGTGTGCCCGCCGAAATGGGCAAAGGCCCGTTCATGGGCCTCCAGAAATTGCGCCAGGCGCTCATCGGCACACGCGTGATAGAAGCCGCGGCGACTGAACCCTAAGGTGAGCACGAACACGTGCACCACGACGGGACCGGTGCGGAAGGGCACGGTGGCCTGGCCCCAATCAATCTGACTTTGCTGCCCCGGCGGGGTCTCAAAGCGGAGGAGGGCCCGCTCCGCTTGCAGCTGGACCTCGCGCAGCGGCGCCACACACCGCTTCACCGTCTCATAACTGCCGGTGTAGCTCCGGCTCGCCCGCAGTTCCTGGTAGAGAATCCGCGCCGAGTACCCCACCTGCGGGGCGCGGGTCCGCACAAAGTCGGCATGGGCGGTGAGCAGCGTCTCCGCCACCGCTGCCCGGCGATAGGGGTGCCACGTCGTCTGCCGCAGACTGCGCCGGACCGTCTTGCGATCCAGATCCAACCGCCGCCCAATCGCTGAAATGGACACCCGCTCCTCGTGAAACAACCGTCGAATCTCCGCCCATCGCTCCTGATCCACCATGCATGCCTCCCCAGATTGGTCCCCCTGGGCACGCATGATCGCCGACGCTCCCGTCTCGTCAAGTCCCATCTCCCTCCTCCTTCAGTTAGGAGGGTGGGGAAAATTCAATGACCACACCTGGGGATTATTGGATGACCGCTGACACTACGACCTGATCGCGGACCAATGGTCGCAAGAACGCCATGCGTCCGGATTCCGCGAGCAACCATCTGTCGATCGGTTTCTCGATCTTACCGCACCCGGGGCCCACATCCTCGACCTCGGGTGCGGATCGGGAAAGCCGATCGGACGATACCTGCTCGACCGCGGGTTCCGGCTCACAGGGGTCGATGCCTCGTTGGCCATGTTGGACCTGGCCCGGACCAATTGCCCCGAGGCCGAACTGATCGTGGGTGACATGGTCTCGATTGCACTATCCGATCGGTATGACGGCATCATCGCCTGGGATTCGATCTCACATCCCGAAGGCAGAGCATCCCGCGCTGTTTGACAACCTGCACAGGTGGGTGAGGCCGGGAGGGCCGGTCTTGCTCTCGTTGGGCGGAAGCGACGGCGAGTTCACTGATCGGATGTTCAATGTAGAGTTCTCTTACAGCGGTCATGCTCCGGACGTCGCGGCCGTCCTGTTGCGCGAGGCCGGCTTCGACATCCTCCTGTGGGAGATCGACGACCCTTCGTCGCGAGGCCACCTCTCCGTGCTGTGCCGGAAGACAGCTCGGCCGTAGCAAGAGCGCCTCATGATCATCCGGCGGATGATCGTGAGACGGATCAGGTCGCGCAGGCCTCGTCCCATTCAGCGGAGACAGCAGTCATGACAGAGCGGTCAGACGAAATGGAAATGTGCAAACCACGCCGCAATGCGGCGCCGACACGCGAAGTCCAGCCAGCCGATCCTAACCAACATTATTCATGAACGTTCTGCTGCAATCGCGGATTCGCCGCTGCGACAAGCCTCCATGCGGCTTCTGGGCATGGGGGCAGGCAGGCTCGCCGCTTGGTCGGTCAACATACTGTTTCAAGTATGCCTTCCTCCCTCACGGCTCCGCGTGCCTGTCTCGCTTGGCGACTTCGCGATTTCGCGACGAACCGTCATGAATAATGTGGGTCGTGGCACGCCGACTCGCGCTGGTGTTTCTGGCCATCGGAGCGGTCGTCGGCACGTTGCTGATCCTGACGGTTGAACAGCACCAGGGCACGATCCGCGAGCAGCTTCTTGCCGAACCGACGAGGGCGCCAGACCGGATCAGATCGGCTTTCCTGATCTCGGCAGTCCTGCTATCGGCGCCGCTCGTGATCTTCGCCGCTTATTTCTGGAACCTCGGCGCCAAGGTCCGTCGCGCCCAACGGTTCCCCCCTCCCAATGTTCGCCTCATCCGCGACACGCCCGTCGTTTACGGAGAGGAAGCGGCCTTTCGCGCCCGGGGGCTGCAAGCCCTCGCGATGGGCTTGCTGGTATTCACTCTGCTCCTCCTGCTGCTGTTTTGGTATGTCCTCAGCACACTGAGTGAACGAGCGACCTGATCTCATACCGGGCAAATAAGCTGGGCAACAATGGGTATTGGCAATGCCAGTGTTTGATAGAGAATCTGCAAGCCTGATGTGCCATGGGCTCGTCCTTGGATAAGAACACTGCACGGAGAAGGGGCTCTTGTCGCATAGCCTCTCTCGTACACTTACCTATCATTAGGCAGAGACGGCTGGATTTCTGTATACTCTCAGCAGTGAGGTGACACGATGATCCGAACGGTCGAAGCCGTGATCGATGAGCACGGTCATGTGCGACTGCTGGAGCAGGTCCATCTTCCTGCAGCCCGGCGAGCGCTGGTCATGATCCTGGAGGAACGTCCAGCAACAGGAGTCGCCGAGAGCGCACTTCTCAGTGAAGCAGCACTCGCAGAGGACTGGAACCTACCGGAGGAGGACGAGGCATGGTCGCACCTGCAGCAGGTGCCATAGTCCTGGTCCGCTTTCCCTTCTCCGACTTGTCGCAGACCAAACTCTCCACCGCCAACCTGGGCCTCATCATCTCGGAGGTTGGCATCCTTAAGTTGCAATCGTTGAAGCGGGTCGTTGACGCAGTAGTGGGTCTCCTCCGCGCAAACAGCTCGTAATGAAACGAGTTCAGGCCTACCTGACAAGGCAACAGAGGCAGTTCCTCGCCCTATCAGCTCATTGAATCATGAAGCTCAGCTATCATCCGCATACTGATTCACTCTATATCGATCTTTCTGAAAGACCGACCGTGGAAAGTCCCGGGGTCTCCGAGGGTGTCGTGCTCGGTTACGATGCCAGTGGACGGTTGGTGGGTATTGATATCGACAATGCCGCCAATAAGGTCGAACTACAAAAACTGATCCTCAGCAAGATTCCCGGTAAGATCGAAATCAGCGCTTCCTGACAGATACCTTCAGCCGACCCCAGAATGCAGCAGCCGAACTCGGACAGTAGCCCTCACATTTGAATCATGATGACAACAGGCAGAAGGCTAAGCCCTTATCGTCATGCAGAATGCAGGCTAACACACTCCTGCCATCCTACCGCCCAGGACAATTTCTTGACATACCATATAAGACATGGCTACCATGCGACGTGTGGCAGATCGAAGAGCACCGTCGGGTGGAAAAACAACTCGATGGTACACCTCTTGATATCTTGAAGCGTTACGAGAAGTGGAAGGATATTGCAGCCATCTCCGGTCCGACTGGGTTGAGACTGATCAAAGGATTTCATGACGAAGCCTTGCATGGGGAATTACATGGATATCGATCATCTCGCTTGGGAGCGAAGTATCGGGTGATTTATCGAGTGATTCCCGGGCAGTCCTTATTTCAGGTGGTTCACATCACGCCCCATGAATATCGGAGAGGCTAAGAATCGGAGAGTCTAAGATGAAACCCTTTCGTCCAGCCAAAAAGCGCATCACCGTATCCTCCGGGGAGTCGGTTCGTATCATTCGCGAATTACAAGGATATAGCCAGAATGAGTTGGCCAGGCTAACAGGCATTCCTCAGGCAACTCTCTCCGCAATTGAAAATGATCGTATCCGACTTGGCGTTGAGCGCGCCAGGACCCTCGCGCGAGCCCTGAAGTGTCACCCGGCGGTCTTGGTCTTTCCGGGATGGGAAGTTGACCGGGATTCTGCAGCTTGATTCTGACATTGGAATAGGCCAGTTCCCGCTCGGCCATCCGTTCGGCTCGTTGGCGAGACGAAGTAGCTCCCTATTCATGCTGGCGACCAACCAGACAGATAATTCCAGCATGGTTTACAAACGGTGCGTAGCTCCATATCCGATACGACGCGTGATCAAGAATGAATTGAAGGCCCCCGTTGAAGTCATTCTGCTGATCCTGGCCGTTGGACAACATCTAGGGGGCAATTCGCGAGCAGATTCCGTCCGAAGCGACGGACGCAGGCGACCGGATCAGATCGGCCTACTTTTTCTCGTCGGCCCTGTTATCGAAGCTCATCTTGATCTTCGCCGCGTATTTCTGGAACCTCGGCGCCAAGGTCCGTTGCGCCCAACGGTTCCCCCCTCCCAATGTTCGCCTCATCCGCGACATGCCCGTGGTTTACGGAGCGGAAGCGGCCTTTCGCGCCCGGGTGCTGCAAGCCCTCGCATTAGGACTGCTCGTCCTCACCGGGCTCCTGCTTGCGGCATTCTGGTACCTCGCCGCAACGTTGGGCGGGCGCGCGGTCTGACGGATGAAGCGCAGGGCTAAGGGCAGCGGTACATCCGAACTTTCCCATTCAACGCCGGCCTCCCCTTGCACCTGTGAAATTGACCGGTTCGAGTACCGACCGTCGCCTCAACAAGACGGCAGGTCCATATGGACCTATTCCACGGGCATGGCTGAAACTACCTAGATCTGACGCTTGACAGAGATTCCGTAAGTGAGGATAGTGTCCCAGAGTTCCCTTTCGCGGCCTAAGATGGTCCAGCGCGAAAGACTATCGCCCAAGAAAGGTCTTTATCACTGTTCACGGATTATTTCGGTAACCAGGAAGTAGCGGATGTTCGACGTACTATTAACTTCTGCACTCACGATTATTGGCGGCGTTGTTGTATTTAGCCTCAGCCAGATTGTGCAGCGGTTCTTGGTTGAGCCGGTACATGAGCAAGCGAAAGTGATAGGCGAAATATTTTTTGGGCTCGTCTATTACGCTGATCGCTATGCGAATCCTGGTACCGGTAAGATGGAAGCTATGACTGAGGTGGCGGATACGATGCGGCGTTATGCAAGTCGGCTAGCAGGCACAACCCACGCAGTTCGTTGTTACCGTCTATTCGAGTGTTTTGGGCTAGCGCCAAATCGCGAAGCCGTCGATCAAGCTGTGCACAAATTGATTCGAATCTCAAATTCTGTCCATACAGGAAACGGTAGAGAAAACTCGGCTGATGCCGACAATGTTAGGAAGCTGTTATCTGAATCAACTCGAAAGAGCTGCAGAACTTGGCGACCTCCTCGGCTGAACAAGAGCGATGAGTTAGTGTAGTTCACCTCCTAGACTGCATATATGGTGACCATGAGAATAATCCTAGCTGCATTGATTGTGGCCATCCTGGAATTAGCTGCAGGCTGTACGGCTGTGCGACAAACAACTGTGCGACAACAAGATCTTGATGCCTGGGTTGGAATGCCTGTCGAAGCTTTGGATACGCATTCGCTATTCATCACTTTGCCCATGTATCGCACTCTGACGGACAGCGGTATTGAGATCCGAAACTATGTCAACGGGAGGGATGTTGGGAACTGTTTCGGGACCGGTGGGGCCACCGCAACAGGCAATTTTGTTAATGCCAATACGTTTACTACCTGCTCACGTGGACAAATCGTTTGCAATAACATCTTCTACATCAAGAACGCTAAAGTCGTTGAGTATGTACCAACTGGACGATGCTACACGGACGAAACTGTCCAACCTCAGACACGCTATCTGCGGTTAAACGGACAGTGAATGCACATGGATGAGAAAGGGGGACATTCTGAATTTCAGTCGAACACGTATTCGTGAGGGTCGATATCTATCACCACTCAACGCTTTCGACGAACTCACCGTCAGCAACAGGATAACTTTTTGTGATTTAAGGGGTTAGACCCCTTATTACGACACGGCTTCGTGCCCAGACCCATTAGGCCGGCGAACAACTGGAAGGGAGACAACTTCCTCGGCAAGGACCCGGCGAGCACGACGGTCAAACACCGGCCGGTCGATGTCGCAGCTCATGCGTTGTTCCCGGCCGCCATCAGAACCATCCCGCCTGAGAGGCGCTAACGTATTCGAAGCGAATGATCGCAGGGGCGATCGGCGCCCTCTCGCTCCTGTTCGTCTCCTTCCGCCCAGACAGCCGGCAGGCATCGAAATAGCCAGTCCTTCCAATCAATCCAAAGAACCTGCCCAAGAACCTGGTCGCCTTCGCTTGTGCTGCCGTGCCGGGCCGTGCCCGACGAGGGATTTTCCCTGGTCACATCCCGTTGGCCCCATGATAGAGGTGAATTAGGAGGATCGTTGGAGACAGTCATGGCCGCGCGGACACGGACATCGACAAAGGGGAAACCGAAGACAGGACGACGCTGGTCGGCCGACGTGATGAAGCGCAGCGATGCGCTCGATCTGGAACCGGGCGTGTTCACCAAAGAGACTCCCCGTCAGATCGCCACCTCGCTCAAACGGTCGGCTCTGCGCAGCCGCCGTCGCAAAGGGACGCCCTATCAGTCGGCCATGTCGATGCTCAATTTTCACATCAATCGGGGCGGCAAGAGATTAGGCTCGGCACAGAAGAAAAGGTTGGAGCAGGCGAAAGTCGAACTCCGCCAATTATTCGGGAAATCACGAGACAAATCCGCCGCGGATTAGTTTCCTGCCGCCCAAAGGGAGAACATCATGCCGGAAGAAGCCACGGTTCGACGCGCACGGGCCAAACAACGAGCCGGCAAGGCTCCTTCAACGCAGGCGGGAGAATTCGTGAGAGAGGAGATTCGTCATGTCCGGGAAGGAAAGCACGGCGCCCGCTCGACGAAACAGGCGATTGCCATCGGGCTATCGAAAGCCCGGAAGGCCGGTGTCCCGCTCAAGCCGCCGCCCAAAGGGCAAACATCCGAACGCACGAGGAAGAGCGCGGAGCGGGCCTACGAGCGAGGGCAGCGCCACCGCCCACGGAAACGGTCCTCCCGGCGCTCCCAAGCCGCCTTGCGGGCGTTGAAACGGGAGGGACGCCGTGCGGCTTCTTCAACGGCCTTGTCCCGGCAGGCCAGACGGAAGAAATGATCTGCTCGGCGATCATGAACACTTTTCTGATCCGCTTTCACCGGGAAAGGAGGATTCTATGCAACAGACCCAGCAAACCCCGCGACGAATGAGTCGACAGCAGCAGGACTGCATCGCAGCCTGTTGGTCCTGCGCTCAGATTTGCAACACCTGCAGCGATGACATGATCGGCATGCATGGCGGAGGGCATGATCAAGCACTGATGGCCCGCTGCACGAGGCTCTGCCGAGACTGCGCCGACATCTGTGCTCTGGCGGCAGCCTGGATGAGCCGGGGGTCGCAATTCATGGAAGCGCTATGCCGATTCTGCGCCGACACATGCGACGCCTGTGCGGAGGTCTGCGAGCAGCATGCGCCGCATCATGCCCTGTGCGGTCCTTGTGCGGAGGAATGCCGGCGATGCGCCAACCTCTGCCGAGAGATGGCGGGAGCGAAGGCCGCCTAGCCGGCACTTCGCAATGCCTGACCTGAAAGAGAGCACCATGAGAAAGGAGATTGATGATGCCTCGGCTCAAAGAAATCATGACCCCGCAGGTTGACGTGATCTCCGCCGATGCGACAGCCGAGGACGCCTCGACCAAGATGAAGAACCTGAACATCGGCGCCATCCCGGTCTGCGACGGAGACCGTTTGATCGGCATGGTGACCGATCGGGACTTGGTGGTCCGGGTCATGGCCGATCGCCGCGATCCAAGGACTGTCAGGGTCCAAGAGGCCATGACCCCGGAGGTGTCCTACTGTTTTGAGGATGACGACGTGGAACAGGCCGCCCGGTTGATGGCGGAACGACAGATCAGGCGCCTGCCGATTCTGTCCAGGGCCAAGGAATTGGTCGGGATTGTATCGTTAGGGGATCTGGCGGTGCATGGGACGGATGCCACCATCAGCGGATCGGTACTGGAGAACGTATCCCGTCCGGCTCAACCCCGGCGCTGAGCCGGACGAGCCCATGGACCGCTGTGATGGCACTCGGGGAAGAACGCGCGGCTCCTGAGGAGGTGACGTCTCCGTCTGACATTTTACATTTCTCATTTCATGTTTCAGATCGCCAGCGTGTAGGCTTCGAGGTTGGTCAGCGTGTGGATGACCTTGTTGACGAAGCGCGCGGCGTCGGCCCCGTCGTTGATCCGGTGGTCGAACCCGAAAGAAATCGGCAGCAGCAGCCGCGGCACGATCTCTGGCTGCTCCACCGTCCCGCGGACCACCGGCTGGAGCCGCGCGCGCCCCAATCCCAGAATCGCCACCTCGGGGTAATTGATGATCGGCGTGAAGGTGGTCCCGCCCATCGGGCCGGGATTGGTGATGGTGAAGGTCCCCCCGCTCACGTCCTCCCGCTTCACGTCACCCTTGCGGACCCGTTCGGCCAGTTGAAACAACTCCACGGCCAGGTCGGTGAGGCTCTTGCGATCCACGTCGTGGATGACCGGCACCAGCAGCCCCCGCTCACTGTCCAGCGCGATCCCCAGGTGGTAATAGCGTTTGAGGATCAATTCTTCCTTCTCCGGGTCCAGGCTGGCGTTGAACCGAGGGAACTCGTGCAACGCCGCCACGACCGCCTTCATCACCAGCACGGTGAGCGTGAGCTTGCCGCCCTTGGCCTCGATGACCTTTACGTGCCGTTGCCGGAACGCTTCCAGTTCCGTGATGTCCGCCACGTCGTTGTGCGTGACGTGGGGAATCTGCGACCAGGAGAGGGCCATGCGCTTGGCCGTCTCCCGGCGAACCGACCGGAGCGGCACCCGCTCGATCTCGCCCCACTGGCCGAAATCCGGCAGCACCGGACGTTCGATCGGCGCGACTTGCCGGTCTCCCGCCGCCTTCCCGGCCCTCTCGCCCCGCGCAGCAGCAGGGGTCTTTCGATCCTTCGGTTGTCCTTCGGCAAACGCTCGGACATCGTCCGTAAGCACGCGCCCGCCTTCGCCGCTGGGCGGCACCAATCGCAAGTCCACCTTCAACTCCCGCGCAACGCGTCTGGTTGCGGGAGAGGCCAGGACCGGTCCCTGTTGAGCGGCCCCTGCGCTTGTCGCTTCCTTGCGTGAACCCGATGCCGGTTCCTCCTCCTGCGCATGCTCGTCCGGTTGCATGTCGGTCGGCTCGGCTTCAGATTGCGCCCCTGTTTTCTCCGCTTCCGGTTCCTGTTTGGTCTTCGTTGCCGGTTTGGCCGATTCGGCCGGTTTCGTCTGCCTCGCCTCTTTCGCCGGCTTTGTCGGCGCACCGGGCGCCCCCGCTGTCGCGATACCCTCTTCGGCGATGCGCATCAACGGATCGCCCACGTTGATCCGGTCGCCTTCCTTGACCGCGATCTCCTCCACGACGCCGGTATAGGGACAGGAGAGGTCGAAGCTCGCCTTGTCCGTCTCGACCGTCAGGACCTCCTGCCCTTCTCTCACACGATCGCCCCGCGCGACCAGCAGCTTCAGCACCTCGGCTTCGTGGATGCCTTCTCCGGGATCTTGAAATGTCCACAGCTTGGCCATCGACGGAATCCTTTCACTCGCACCGGCGCCCCATCAGAACCGCAGCACCTCTCTCGCGCCGCGGACGATCCGTTCGGCGTCCGGGATATAGGCCTGCTCCCTGGCGAAATAGGGCACAATGATGTCGTACCCGTTCACCCGCTTGATCGGCGCCTCAAGATGCAGAAACGCCTGCTCGACCAATCGAGCGACGATCTCGCCGCCCGGCCCGAAGGTTTGCGGCGCCTCATGGACGATCACGACCCGGCCGGTCTTGCGCGCCGACTCGATAAACTTCCTGTCGTCCAGCGGCGAGATGGTCAAGAGATCGATTACCTCCGCCTCGATGCCGTCTTCTGCGTGCAATCGCTCCGCCGCCTCAAGAGTCCGCCGCACCATCGTCCCATAGGTGATCATCGTGAGATCGTTTCCCTCGCGCACGATCTTCGATTCCCCGATGGGAATCGTCTCCTCTTCCTCCGGTACCTCCTCGCGAAAGGCCCGGTAATTCGCCGTCGGTTCGAGGAAGATCACCGGATCGGGATCGCGGATCGCGCTCAGCAGCAGCGCCCTGGCATTGCGCGGGGTCGAGGGCATGACCATTTTCAGCCCGGGCGTATGGCCATAGTACGCTTCCCTGCTTTCGGAGTGATGCTCCAGCGCCCGCACGCCTGCCCCCTGGGGCATCCGGACCACCATCGGCAGGTGGTAGCGGCCCTGAGACCGCCAGCGCATCCGCGCGGCGTGCCCCTCCAGTTGATGAAAAGCGAAGTAGCTGAAGCCGGAGAATTGCAACTCGGGCACGGGCTTGAGCCCGGAGATCGCCATGCCGATCGAGAACCCGATGATGCCGGATTCCGCCAGCGGACTGTCCATCACCCGCTCCGGCCCGTACTCCTTCAGGAGGCCGTCGGTCACGCGGAAGATTCCCCCATCAACCCCGATGTCCTCGCCGATCAGGACCACGGTGGGATCGCGCTTCATTTCTTGCCGCAGCGCGAGATTGATCGCCTGGACCATCGTCAGCTCAGCCATTGGCAGCCTCATCGGTTCGTTCCACCCACTCTTTCCGGAAGGCCTCTCGCTGCGCGTGCAACGACGGGGGCATCTCCGCATAGAGGTGCTCGAACATCACGGAGGGATCGGTCAGCCTGGCCATCTGGCCCTGCCAGGCCTCGACGGCCTTTGCAATGTCCTGCTCGATTTGCTCTTCGGTTTTTTTGATATCGGCGTCCGACAGGAGCTTCTTGCTTTTGAGATAGCGCTGAAACCGCGGGATCGGGTCGCGCTTCTCCCACTGCTTCACCTCTTGCTGCGACCGGTACTTGCTCGGATCATCCACCGTCGTGTGCACGGAGAGCCGATAGGTGACACATTCGATCAAGGTCGGGATGTGACGGGTGCGCGCGCGCTCGACCGCTTCTTTGGCGGCCGCATAGACGGCCAGGACGTCGTTCCCGTCCACCTGCATGCAGGGCATGTCGTAGGCAAAGGCCTTTTGCGCGAGGGTGCGGGAGGTCGTTTGCTTGGCCCGCGGCACCGAGATCGCATAGTGGTTGTTCTGGCAGATGAAGACCATCGGACAGGCATAGACCATGGCGAAGTTCATGGCTTCGTGGAAGTCGCCTTCGGAGGTCGCTCCGTCGCCGAAGAACGTCATCGCGATCTCGCGCTTCTTCTGGAGTTTCAATCCGTAGGCCAGTCCGGCCGCATGCAGCATCTGCGAGCCGACCGGAATCGCGATCGGCAGAACGTGCGCGCCATCCGGCACCCGGCCGCCCTCGTTGTAGCCGGCGTTGTAGAGCAGCAGACCCTCCAGCGGGAGATCCCGCCAGACATAGGCCGCAAGCTCACGAAAGGCCGGCACGATCCAGTCCGACTCGTTCAGCGCCGCCGCCGCCCCGATCTGCGCCGCCTCCTGGCCCTTCACCGGCGCGAAGGTGCCGAGCCGGCCCTGCCGTTGCAAGCTGAACATGCGCTCGTCGAAGCGCCGGGCCAGCAGCATCTTGTCATGCATCGTCCGCAGCAGCTCCTTGGACAACTTGGGCTCCAGTTTGCGATCCAGCTTGCCGTGCTCGTCCAAGATGGACAGGTAGTCGAGCTTGGCCGGGATCTTGATCGTTTTTTTAGGCATCCGCCTGCTCCTTTTTCGCGGCGACGACAGACTACATATGAAAGGCGCGGCCGTGGACCGCCAGCGCCGCCTCCCGCACCGCTTCGCTGAGGGTCGGATGGGCATGGGCCATGCGCCCGAGTTCCTCCGCGGTTGCGCCGAACTTCATGGCCGCCACGATCTCATGGATCATCGTGCCGGCGTCCGGCCCGATGATGTGAGCGCCCAGCACCAGATCGCTCTCGGCATCGGCCAGGATCTTCACGAACCCGTCCAACTCGCCGGTGCAGCGCGCCCGGCTGTTCGCCCGGAACGGGAAGCGCCCCGCTCGATAGGCCTGGCCCTGTTGCTTCAACTCTTCTTCGGTCCGCCCGACGCCGGCCACCTCCGGCCAGGTATAGATAATCGCCGGAATACTGTCGTAATGCACGTAGCCCCTGCGACCCGCGATGATCTCGACACAGGCCGTGGCTTCATCATACGCCTTGTGGGCCAACATGGGCTGGCGAACGACATCGCCGATGGCAAAGATCCCCTCGGCGCTGGTGCGAAATTCTCGGTCGATCGTGATAAAGCCTCTGCCGTCGAGCGCCACGCCGGCCTTGTCCAACCCAAGCCCCTCGGTATAGGGCCGGCGGCCCACTGCCACCAGGACATGGCTACAGGTGAGCGACTCGCCCTTGCCGCCTCCCGCCTGCTCCAGCGTCAGTGCGACCCCTTTCTTGGTCGCACGCGCCGCCTTCACGCCGGTGCGCAACCGGAACGAGAAGCCCTGCTGTTCCAGGACCTTTTGAAGGAGCTGCGCCACTTCTCCATCCGTGCCCGGCGCCAACCGCTCGAGCATTTCGACACAAGTGACCTGCGCGCCGAGCCGGCCCCAGACCGATCCCAATTCCAGGCCGATATAGCCGCCGCCCACGACCACCAGGTGCTCGGGAACTTGCTTCAAGCTCAGCGCCCCAGTGGAGGTCACGATCCGTTCTTCATCGATCTCCAACCCGGGCAGGGATGCAGGCGCCGACCCGGTCGCCAGGATGATGGCTGGTGCTTGTAAGACCAATGGCGACCCTTCCGGTGGACGGACCTCAACCTGCCGCCGGCCAAGGAGCCGGCCGCGTCCTCTCGCATGGTCGATCTTGTGCTTCCGGAACAGATGGGCCACGCCGCTCGTGAGCGTCCGCACCGCCTTGGCCTTCTGCTCCATCATGGCGGCCAGGTCCAGCGCCACCCCTTCGCACAACACACCATAGCCCTTCAGCGATTGCTGCGCCTCCCGGAACTTCTCCGACGAGTTCAAGAGGGCCTTGGAAGGGATGCAGCCGACGTTGAGGCAGGTGCCGCCGAGCTGTTCGCGCTCCTCGACACAGGCCACCTTCATGCCGAGCTGGGCCGCACGGATTGCGGCCAGGTACCCGCCCGGCCCTCCGCCGACGACGATGAGGTCATAGTCCTGCTTGGCCATCGCACCCGTCCCCTGCCTTCACCATATGCCTTCTTGGAGCTTATGATTTTCTCGGGGGGGACGTCTATAGGCGAGCATCGATTCGGATGGGCAAGAGGAGCGGTGGATGAGCGGATAGCCGGCTGCGGAACACATGGATGGGCCACGTGACTCTGAAGAAGCAGAACGATGGGCGGGGCAGCGGCGGGGCAGCCAGAATCGGTGGCATCACCATCGGATGACGGCTCCCCTGTCGCGCGCCGGTCGGCGCGCGACAGGGCTCCCTTGGCAGGAGGAGCCGGCAGGGCTATTTCTTGCTCTTGATCGCAAACGTCGCCTGCGCCGTGCCTCCTTCCGGCACATCGACTTCCGCTTCGATCTCTCCGGCAAAGGGATGCCAGGCCACGAGCTTGTGCTTGCCGGCCGGCACGTCCTTGATTTCAAAGGTGCCGTCCTCCTTCGCCACTGCATAGTGCCCGTTCTTCACCGGCAGGAAGAACGATTGCATGAACTCGTGCTGGTCGCACTGAAGGCGAAGGTAAGACCCCTGCTTCTCCTTGCGAAGGATAATCTTCTTATCCAGGCTCGATCCCTTTTCAGCCAGACCAATATTGAAAATGGTGCTGGAGCTGGGACCCTTCACCTCAAAGGAGTGCGGGTTGTGCAACACGCCTTTGACGGATTTGGGATCGTCAGGGTCCGCGTCATGGTTCTCGACGCGGAAGCTGGTCTTGTTCACCACCACGCCGGTATAGGGAAGGAACTCGCAAAACTCGGCCACGACCTCGGTGCCCTTGTACCCGTCCATGAACGCCTTGTCCTCGACGTCCGTCACGGCCACGACCGCCGCAGCCAACCCGCCATCTTTCGCCACCGTGATCGTCGGCAAGATCCGTTTCTCGCCGTCCACCAACTCCTGCTTGGGATTCTTCTGACAGAATGCGGCATTGGGGAATTTGGAGAAGACGAACTCCTTCTGCTCGGCCTTGCCTGAATAGGTCACCTTGCCCGTCACGGTCCCGCCGGCCTGCGCCGTAGGCGCGCCGCCGATCCATAAAAACAACGAAAGCATGGAGCACCAGCCCAACAGCACTGTCGATGATTTGATCGGCTTCCGACTCTTCTGATCACACCTCATCGCTCACCTCTCCTTCCTCGCTCGTTCGGCGCCGGCTCGGGATGGCCCCGGCAAGCCGCCGCATCGCCTGCTGCGAAAATGAATCATCCCGTGGTGCCGGCGCATGCGCCTAGGCGCATGCGCGTCCATCGGGCCCTACTTTCCCTTACTTCTAGCAATCCTCGCCGGCTTCGGAATCTAGGGGTCTTACTAGATCGCGCAACCATTCTTACCAGTCCAGCGCGAACGTACAGTCCCGACCGGGCTCGACCCCTGGCGGGGATGGTCTCCGGGTCTCCTGCTTGGAGGCGGAAGAGCATGATCCGCTGCGCCAGGATCATTTCCGTCCGGCTCTCAAAACATTCCCAGTGTTTCCCTTCGCGATTGTTTTGGAGAATGGAAGGAGAGGACGCGACGCGCAGCCGATCATCGCAAGGGATGCATCAGGAGCGTCGCAGGACGTAAGTAATCAGTCACTCACGCAAAGGAGGCATGGCTATGCGCACACGATACCCCGAAACAACCATCGGCCGGCACCATGGTTTTACCGGTCTGAGCGGCATCGTGGCCGCCGGCTTGACGGCCGTCGGGCTGCTGGCTGCTGCAGCGCCAAGTCAGGCGGCGGACTGGCTGGCCCCCTCCTCGGAACAGACCGTGACCGCGGATTGGGTGGAGGACATCGCCCATCAACTTCGCCAGGAGCCGTACAACCGGGTGTTCATCAACGCGCTGGGCAACACGCCTCAGGCCCATGTGATCCGGCAACTCAATGGCGCCGCGGCGGCCCTGAAGAACGGCAATAAAACCTTGGCGGAGGACTACGTTCGTCGCACGCTCGCCATTTTCGACGACGGCGTGCGGAGAGGGTGGTACAGCGCCGCCGATGTCGAGCCGATCAAGGCCATGATTCAAAAACGGGCGGAGGCTGCAGTGAAAGGAGAACCCGTCACGACCTCCGCCACATCCGATCGATGGGCCGGCTACACGCAGCAGAAGCCGCTGGGCCTCACGGACGACGCGGCGAGGATCACCAGGGAATTTCCGGAACAGAAGTGAGGTGGACCATCGAGGCCCGCAGCCGCGACCCTCACGAGGGCCGCGGCTGCGACGATCGGACCATCCGTCGCAAGCCCTCCAGGGCGAATGGCTCCGATCCTTCGCGCGAGGCAGGCCGATTGACTGCCCGGCCTGCCTCGCGCGGCCTCTTTCTGGTCTCTCCACTCCGCTGGTCCTCACACAGGTTCGATCCCGAAGTCCGACAGGTCTTCGAGCGCTCCCCTTGTGTAAGCCGCCGGCTGGCGATAGAGTGACCATAAGTACAGCACCGGGGTTGACCGAGCCGCCATACTCCGGTGAGCCACCGGGAGTTCGTATGGCGGGAGGCATTCGATTGCCATCGCGGTCTCTGTTGCCCGTTTTATCTGGTCGTACCGGAGTCATTCCCATGCCAGCGCATCAGTCCGGCGTTCTCGCCGATTGGTCCGGCTCCTTCGCCATGGACCAGGGTCTCGTCCATCAGACCGAGATGCTGGAGCTGGCCCACGAAGCCGTGATCGTTCGCGATCTCCAGGACCGGATTCTCTATTGGAATCGAGCGGCCGAACGGCTGTATGGGTGGCCGTTGAGAGACGTCATCGGCCGCGAGGCGGCCTCGCTCCTGAACACGCGCTTCCCGCTGCCGTTCGACGAGGTGACCCGGCTCCTGTCGCAGGAAGGGCGTTGGGAAGGCGAACTCACGCACGTCCGTCGCGACGGCGCGCCGCTGATCGTGTTCAGCCGCTGGGCGCTTCAGCGCGACCTCGCCGGCCGGCACGATCTGATCCTGGAACTCAGCATCGACATCACCCGCCACAAACGGTCGGAAGAGATGCTCCGCCGATTGGAGCACGAATTCGGCGTGTTGGCCGGCAATGTCCCCGAGCTGTTCTCGTACATCGATGCGGAGCTTCGTTACCGCTTCGTGAACCAGCGCTATCAGGAGCTGTTCGGCATTCCGACCGCGCAGATCCTGGGCCGGTCGGTTCGCGACCTGGTCGGACCGACCACCTACGCCGTCATGGAATCCCGATTGAAGGATGCGCTCGCCGGCCGGCCCGTATTCTACGAATATCCCATCGAGGTCCCGGATGAGGGGCTCCATTGGCTGCTCGCGCGATATCTCCCGGACCGGGACGACAAGGGACGGGTCCGCGGCCTGTTTGCGCTGGTCTCCGATATCACCTCCCAAAAACATGCGGAAGAGGCCCTGCATCGGAATCAGGAGCAGATGCAGGCGCTGGCGTCCCGCCTGATCACCGTGCAGGAGGAGGAACGGCGCCGCATCGCGCGGGACCTCCACGACGACATCGGCCAGCGTTTGGCCGCGATCCTGCTCGATCTGGCCGCGCTGGAGCGACGCCCGCCCGAATCGCCGGTCGCGCTCTCCACCCGGCTCGCCCCCCTGCGGGTAGAACTGGGCCGCCTCTCCGATGATCTCCACCGCCTGGCTTATGGGCTGCACCCCTCGCTGCTGGAGCATGCGGGATTGGCGCCGGCGGTCCGCGACCACGCGCAGGATTTTGCCAAGCGCACGGGCCTCACTGTGCGGGTGACCGAACAGCACCTTCCAGGCACGCTTCCGCTCGCGGTCGCGACCTGCCTGTTTCGCGTCGTGCAGGAGAGTCTTCAGAACGTCGCAAAACACGCAAGAGCCACTGAAGCCGCCATCCGCCTCCGCGGGTCCGAGAAGGGGATCGGCCTCTCCGTGACGGACAACGGCACGGGGTTTTCTGCGGAACCCGGCGCGCCGCCGCGCCAGGGTTTGGGGTTGGTCAGCATGGAAGAACGGCTGCGTCACCAGCGCGGTGTGCTTCGCATTCGCAGCCTGCCAGGCCGCGGCACCAAGGTCTGCGCCTGGATTCCCCGGCCGTTTCAGGAGAGCCCATGAAGCCGCGCGTGCTCTTGGCGGACGACCATTCGATCCTGCTCGCCGGCCTGCGCCGGCTCGTGGAGGAGGACTGCGAGGTAGTCGGCACCGTCGAGGACGGCCGCGCGCTGGTGGAGGCCGCTCAACGGTTGAAACCGGACGTCATCCTGCTCGACATCTCGATGCCGCTGCTCAACGGCCTCGACGCAGCGCGGCAGATCAAGAAGCTCGTCCCGGAAAGCAAGCTGATCGTCCTGACGATGCATGCCAGTCCGACCTATGCGACCGAGGCGTTTCACGCCGGCGCCTCCGGCTATCTCCTCAAACGGTCGGCCGATTCGGAATTGGGCGAAGCCATCCGGGCCTCGCTGCGGGGACAGTTCTACCTCACTCCGCTCATCGCCAAGGATGTGCTGTCTTCGTTTCTCGCCTCCTCGTCGTCCCAGGACCATGCCCGTCCAAGCGCGACCCTCACCCCGCGCCAGCGCGAGGTGCTGCAACTGGTCGCCGAGGGCCGAGGCACCAAAGACATCGCCCAGCTCCTGCATGTCTCGGTGAAGACCGTCGAGTTCCACAAGTTCCGCATCATGCAGCAGTTGAACCTGCACACGACGGCCGACCTCGTGAAATACGCCGTCACCCACGGGTTGACGAGTTTGTAGCTTTCAGATGAAGCGAATCTGACGTGGAGAACGGTAACGATTGACATCGGGCACTTGAAAATCCAAGTCGATCACCCCCTCTTTCTTAAGCTTCGCGAGAACTGGTCTAGCATGTTGCCTCTTCACGCCGTGCTCGAAACACACTCGCATAACGTCTGCCTCATTAAATAGCTGTCCACCTCTGAGCAAAGTCTCTAACTCTTTTTCGAAGGCAGTGATCTTGGTTGGCCTAACCTCTTCCATGGGAAGCAGCATCTGTTCCGCTCTGATATTCTCACGATTGATCGAAAAATTGGCCTCTCCACTGACTTCATCGCTGCGCCAAGCGACGTCTAGGAATTTGTCTATTCCCAGCGGATGCGCAGAGCCAAAAATGAGACCATAGATGTTCGCTCCCTTCTTTATAGAGAATGGGGCCAGGTAATACTCCGATTGAGGGGGAAGCAGGCTGCGGTAATATTCCAAGGGAGGGTGTGCCAGGATTAGTTGAAAATTGACGAAGCGGCTGCCTTTGTGGTGCTGTGCGGTGACCGTGGATCAGACAACCACCACCCCACACCAACGAAAGGAGCCGCTTCATGAGAAACGTAATCCGAATCACCACAGAAGGCAAGGTGCGACCGATCCGCCGGCGGGCGGTGGACGCCATCCCGGCGGTGGACGAGCGGGCGAGCCTCGTGGCCCTTATCCAAGCCCTGATCCCGCTGGGCTTGCAAGCCGTCGGGGACGCCCTGGAGGCGGAAGTGACTGACCTGGCGGGCGAACGGTATAGCCGGACCGGCGGCCAGCCGGGCTATGTGCGCTGGTGTCAGCAGCGGGGCTCGGTGTATTTGCTGGATCAGAAACTGCCGATCACCTACAGGCGAGTCCGGAACCGCTTCCGGAACGTGGAGGTGGCGTTACCGACCTACCAGGCCCTGGGCGACCCACGGGCAGCCGATGCGGGGCTGTTCCGCAAAGTCCTGCACGGCCTGAGTTGCCGCCGATATGAAGCCTGTGCGGAAGCGGTCCCGGAGGCGTTCGGGCTGAGTGCCTCCAGCGTCTCACGACGCTTCATGCGGGCCAGCGCCCGGCAGTTGCGGAAGCTGAGCGAACGCCGCTTGGAGCAGGACGAGGTGGTCGTGCTCGTCCTCGACGGCAAGACCTTTGCGGACGACAGCATGGTGCTCGCGCTGGGGGTGACGCGGCAGGGCGAGAAGAAGATCCTGGGATTCGTGCAGACCGCCACCGAAAACGAGCCGGTCTGCGCGGCATTCTTGCGAGACCTGGTGACCCGAGGCTTGCGCACGGACCAGGGGCTGCTCTGCGTGATCGATGGCGCCAAGGGGCTGCGCAAAGCGATCCAGACCGTCTTCGGCCGCCAGGCCGTCGTGCAACGGTGTCAGTGGCATAAACGGGAGAATGTGGTGCGGTATCTGCCCAAGGGACAGCAGGCCCCATGGCGGCGGCGGGTGCAGCAGGCCTATGAGCGGCCGACCTACACGGACGCCCGAGCCGCCTTGCTCCGTCTCCGGCAGGAGCTGCGGACCATCAATCTCTCCGCGGTGGCCAGCCTGGACGAAGGGCTGGAGGAAACCCTGACGCTGCATCGGCTGGGGCTGTTCGGCACGCTGGGCCGCAGCCTCAAGACCACCAACTGTCTGGAGTCGCTGAACGCCCAACTCGGCCAACTGACGGACAAGGTCGACCGCTGGCGCACGTCGGATCAGAAACACCGCTGGGTGGCCAGTGCCGTGCTGGCGATCGAACCCCGCTTGCGACGCATCAAAGGCTATCGGCATCTCACCCAACTCCACGAGGCACTTCAGCGGGACATCCAGCGCGAAGCCGTGACCGAGACCCGCATCGCCTGACCGGAGGAGCCTAAAGAATGCTATGGACCGCGTGACGATCGTTGATCCTGGAGCCAATGCGGAGGCCGGCTGTCAGGCCGAAGGTCAAAAGAAGCCTCTGTTGACGGACACGACGTGCACCCCACAGGGGAGGCCGCTTCGCAATTTCAACTAAGAATGGGATTGACTCTTCCAAGGCCTTGCGGTGGACATGGTAGTAGTCATCTGGTCGAACTATCTTTTGCTTTATGGCTGGATGATCATGAAATCTGTGTAGAGTTGACGACGAAAGGAAGAACAGAAAGTCGCAAGTTGGTGAGCTAATCAGCCTATGGAACACATCTGGTGTCACCTGAGCGACACCAGTCTGGTCGATGAATACCAGCTTGGCCGCATCCTGAAGGGCCAATGTCCGAGCGGATACCGTAAAGGCATCATCAAATCGCAGAGGCTGGATGTCGAAGGTAACATCCTGAAAACGAAGGTCATGCGCGACGATGTTGTCCTTTAATTGAGTAATCTTATCCTCATCTTCATCGTAGAAGTGCACATAGATGCGAACTTTTCCCCACCCCTCAGTTGTTTGGTAGCTCCGAAGCTGCTGTAGCAACCGTAATGGACTACCGAGCACATTCACACAATCAGTTCCTGGACCAGCAAAGAAATCGAAAACGTGGATTGCATTACACCAGGGTCTCTTGACCGACAAGAACACCGGAAACCACTCGCGGGCATAGAGCTCGAAGATTTGGAGTTTGGTGAGCGTTCCCTCGTTGAAAGGCTTATCGTGGAAATCCTCAGCCGCCATAGGGATCAAGCAAACTCTATCTCTTCCCTAATGGCCGACAATTCAGCTTCGGATGGGATAGTCCTAAGAGGACGAGCCGGAAACTCATCATAAGTCTTCCCATCTAGCTCTCGACCCGTCTCTGCTTTTCTGACTCCGCCCCATTGCTTGAAAAAGAACGGGACTTGAGCCTGATTGCATAGATCGCGAATCGCAAGTACCCAGGCTTTGGCCATCGGCCTGGCTCCGGGACCGCTTTCGCCGCCCACAATAACCCAATTGATACCTTCGAGACTGAACGGGCCGAGGTCTTCAAGCAAAGGCTCGATCGACAGGAAGCGGACTCGCCCCGGAGCTTCACGCAGATATGTCACGCGAGGAAGACCGTGCTTCCTGTTTTCGACACTCACGCCCCACCAAATGTTTGATTGAGCAGATGCGAATCGAAGTTTCCCCCTGAGCAGGTCCCGCATTCGCTCCGCACGTTTGGTCAACACTTGATAGGTGTGCCAGTTCGCCACTCGCATCACGCGCGCGACATTCACAATGTAGTCATCAGGGACCTGCTCATGGAACAAGTCACTCATCGAATTGACAAAAATCATTCGGGGGGTCCGCCACCGCAAGGGCTCTGCGAGCTTCTCCGGAACCAATCGTAAATCAAACCCCTGTTCAAAGGGGTGTCCTGGGACACCACGGAAACGTTCAGCAATCGTTTCCGCATAACAGTTGGCGCACCCCGGACTGACCTTCGAGCACCCGCGGACCGGGTTCCATGTCGCGTCGGTCCATTCAATCTTGGAGTGGTCACTCATAGGCTAAAATCGGATGGCTTTGCTTTGGGTGGCTTTGCTGATGAGGTCATTGTAGTACTTCTGCCTGGGCGCTGAACAGAATTCCTTCGCCATGACCATGTATAGACAAGTCGGGCCGATAGAGACCTGTCGTCTCAGATCCCCATCTTACGCTTCACGTTTCACGCTTAACGCACCTACCGCACGACCAGGACCGAACAGGGGCTGTGCTGGACAAGCCTCGTGGAGACGCTGCCCAGCAGGAACCGCGCGATGGCCCCTCGCCCCCTGGCGCCGCTGATCACCAGGTCGCTCTGTCGTCGCTCGGCGAACTTGATGATCTCATCCGCCGGGTGGCCGATCTTGAACACCGGCTCGACGAGGTAGCCGGCCTGAACCAGTTTCGCGGCGGCCGATTCGACCAGGCGATGGCCCGGCTCTCTCAGCTCCGGGTACTTCAGCAGGGGCATGGCGTAGAGGACCGCCACTTCGATGGCGGGCCCCTTATCCTTCTTCGGGACAAACTGCCGCTCCAGAAAATGCAGCGCCTTCAAAGAAGCCTTGGAACCGTCGGTCGCATAGACGATCCGGCGGATCGGGCGAGCCGGCTCCCGCACGACCAGCACCGAGCCCTTGGCATGATGGACGACCTTGGTGGAGACGCTCCCGAGCATGAACCGATCCAGCGCGTCGAGCCCGCGGCTCCCGATGACGGTCAGCGTCCCGGCGCCCTTCGCCTGTTGGAGTATGGCCTCGGCGACCGAGCCGTGCTCGCGGAGCACCGTTGCTTTGATCTTGAGCGACGCAAACCGCGCGCGCGTCTCCTTCACCACCGCGTCCGCCCGTTCCTCCAGCCGCTGCGCCTCCTTCTGCACGTAGGGCGCATCCCAGGCCGGCACCGGATGCGGCACCAGCGGCATCTTCAACGCCGAGAGGTCCACCACATGCAGCGCCGTCACCTTCTTCGCGTCGACCAGCGGAAGCCGCGCAACCCAGTCCGTCGCCCAGCGCCCGTATTTCGACCCATCGATCGCCAGCAGGATTTTCATCACGCTCTCTCCTTCTCAGAGTGGGCCATCGACTCAGGGATAGGCACCGCGCGGCCGCGTGGCCAGTCCCCCATGCTCAGAGGTGACCAGGTATTCGAATCTGGCCCGAAACGTCTCGGGCGTCATCTTGATGAGCGCCGCATGCCGCGCCATCTCTTCCGGTCGCTCGAAATCGTCGGCGGAGAGTCGGATCATGTACCCGCGCGCGATCTGATAGGACTCGGACGTGACATCAACCATCCGCACGCGCGTCCGGCCCGTCAGCGGGTCCAGAATCGATTCGAACGGAATCGGCACGAACCGCCCATTCTGGATAGACACCATCGCGGCGCTGCCGCCGTCGAGCAAAAACTGTGCGGCGCAGTAGCCCATGTCCCGGGTGTACTCCATGTCGAACGGGATGGGGTCTGCGCAGCGGAGCTCGTAGCCGATCTCCTTGGTCACCACCGTGGTCGTAATCCCGAATTCCTTGAGCGCTTGTTCGACGGCCCGCTTGATCACGTCTCCCAAAGCCACTTCCGACAGACGCACGTGTCCGTGATCGTCCCTCTCCACGTGTTCGAGTCCGCCGAAGTCCTCCGGGCTCAGGTATTCGGCCAACCCTTCGGCCAGGACGGCGACCCCATCGTTTCGGCCCATACTGCGTCGTTTGATGATCGCGCCCACCAGCGTATCCACGAGCGTGGCAAGACGGATCGGACGTTTCGAGAACTCCTCAGGAATCACTGTCAGCGTTGCGCCCGCTGCTTTCCCGATGCCGAGCGCGAGGTGCCCGGCCTTGCGGCCCATGGCCACGACAAAATACCACCGCGACGTGGTCATCGCGTCGACCATCAGGTTCTTGACGAGCTCGACGCCGACGTGGCGAGCGGTCTGAAACCCGAACGTGGGGATGCCGTACGGCAGGTCCAGGTCGTTGTCGATGGTCTTCGGCACGTGGACGACCAGCAAGCGGCCCGCCGCTTGCTGGTCGAGCTTTAGGGCGGAAAAGGCCGTGTCGTCTCCTCCGATGGTGATGAGCCGGGAGACGCCGAGCTGTTGTAACGTGGCGAAAACGATGTCCAGGTCAGAGGGCTTCTTGGTCGGATTGGCCCGCGACGTACCCAGATAGGACCCGCCCCGGAAGTGTATCCGGCTGACCTCCGCGATGGAGAGCGGCTTGGTCTTGCTCGCGTCGCCGATCATCAGCCACTTGAAGCCATCCTGGATCCCCAGCACCTTGCAGCCGCCCATGATGCTGCGGATCGTCGCCGCGCTGATCACGCTGTTGATTCCCGGCGCTGGGCCGCCCCCGACCAGGATGCCGATCGTTGTTCGAGGTTCACTCATCGGTTCTTCCGTTCTGACTCAGTTCGGAGTTGACTCATCACTCGACACTCAGAACTCAGAGCTCTTCTCACAGCTTCTCCCACCGTCCTTCCAGCTTCTTCATCACCTGCGGCAAGGTCGTGTATTCCATTTCCTCCAGCGGCAGGCGGTGCGGCTCGAAGGGCCCATGCCGCCGCAGGACGTCGGCGACTTGGTTGGCTTCGCGCCGCGCTTCCTCGAACGCCGGATCGTCGAACATGTCACGGGGGCCGATCAACCGTCCGTCTGCGATCTGAAAGCCCAGGCAGGCCACGCGTGGAGGACCGTCGAATCGGCTCGGGGTGGCCTGTTTGATCGGAACCGCCATGAGAGGCCCATAGTGCGACCCGCGCATCCAGCCCTCGATGATCCAGGGATAGCGGAAGGGTTCGAGCACCTCGCCGACCGCCGGAAAATTCTGCTGCGCCCGCACGACCATCACCGGGTCGTCCTTGCCGACGTATTTCCCCGCGAGCAAGGACAGTCGCTCGGTCGACGAGACGGCGGCAATCGTGCCGTCCGCGCGCGAGAACACGTGCTTGATCGTGAACCGCCCCGGCGTGCCGATAAACATCAGCATGTCGTAGAGGTCTTCCGGGCAGTCGAACAGGATCTTCTTGTGCTCGCGGATGTCGTGCACTTCGAACCGGAACCCCTGATGCATCCCTGGCGCGATCACGAGCCCCGCCGTCGTGAACGGATCGGCAAACATTTTAAACAGCGGGAGATTCCAGGCGCCGGCCGAGGTCTTATCGGCCATGAAGACCAGGACCGGTTCGGAAGTCCGCTCCACGATCTCCATTTCGGCCACCCCGGGCCCCTGCCCGCGCACGTTCCCGCTGAACGCATCGCTCAGCAGATCCTGCCCGGCCCCGTACAGATGCAACTCCTTCGCAACCGCGGTGCCCTTTACAAACGTGTCCCAGGCCAGTTTGTGGATCTGCTCGTTATCCACCCCCTGCCGGTGCGTGAGGATCAACTGCAGATCGTCGCCGCAAGCGGTGACGTGAAAGTCGATGAGGAGACCGCGCTTGCGCGCGGCGGACAGTTCCTCGGTCGCCACCTCCACGAGCCGAGGATGAATAGCCGAATGGCCGACCCATCCGCCGATGTCCGCCTTGATGACGCTGATCGTCAGCTTGTTTGATTTCGCCATTGCTGTCTCCTTTTCCATAGAGCCTCCTCCTTCGCTTTCTCTAGCTGATTGACCTGACCGCCGCAGGCCAATCCCGCCGCGCGATCCGTTGCTCCACCTCTTGTTGAACCAGCGCCGCCCGTGCCTGCGCGCGTCGCGTGACTTCATCGGCAGTCCGTAGCGCAGCAAAGCTGTGCAGTGCCCGCATCAGGGCGATCCCCGATTGGTAGGCCTGTTCCAGGTGAAGCGGTTTGTTGCCCTGCAATTTCCGAAACCCTTCACGGCCACCCTCCGGGAAATCCCAATCGTGCATGCCGCTCCAGCAACCTGCGCGGACCAGCAGCAGCCCGATCGGGGTCGCTTCCGCCGGGACATGCGCCGCCAGCGCGGCTCGCGTCTCGCGCTCTAACCAGCTCTCCGCGCCAAAGCTTTCGTAGGCAAGCCACAGGCGGCCGCCGGCCGGAATGAGCGCGCCCAGACATCGCGCCACCTCCCCGAATAGGCCCTCCCCCTCTCCCAACCCCTCCCCCTCATCCTGAGGGTGAGGAAAGGGCGGGGGTGCAAATTCCCCATCAATCCAGGCGGGCACGAAGCTCGAGGGCCGCCCCGCATTCCAGCGGCCTTGGAACAGCGGCTCATGTGATCGGGAGCCGTCCGGATCAATGAGATACAGGGCAAAGTCCCGCTGATCCACGTACCGAGGTCGTCCAACGACCTCAACACGCAACCGATACCGCCCAACTGCCTGTCCGTTCAATGATTCAACCATGACAGCGGACACCCTCTCCCTTCATCCAGCTTCCCCTATCGCATCGCCCCATCCTTCGTTCAAGAAGCTCTCTGCTATCGTGAGAATGACCGTGCGTGGAGGCGCAGACCTCGGTCACTCGCCCACCTCGCGCAGGATGCGTACGGCCACTTCCTCCACCGCGGCGGAGACAGCCGGCGATAGACCGTTCCCGATGGACGCCGTTCCGATCTCAATCCCGTACACCAGAGTGACGGCCGGCAGCCTGCCGAGCGCGCGGCCGATCTCGATCGCTTCCGCAAGCCCGATCGCATGGGTCGAGGTCGGGAAGACTTCGCGGCCGATCGGTCCGGCCGTCGCATCGAACCGATGAATCCGTCCCTCCGGCCCGGGGCCGCCGGCCGCATCGACGAGCACCACCTTCTTGACCCCTCCGATCAGCTCCAGTAGATCGAGGCAAGGCCCCTCGGCCTCCACGACTTGCACAGGAGGGCTAACCAAATCTCGCAGGCGCCGCGCCACAACCAATCCGACCGCATCGTCGCCGCGCAAGCCGTTTCCGATCCCGATGATGCGGGTGGCAGCCAGCGCAGGGCCGGCCTGACCATGATCAATCCCGGCAGGGCTCATCTTCACCGCCGCTCGACCTCCAAGCGCAGGAAATGCGTGGCGCAGGAAATACAGGGGTCGTAGCAACGGATGACCTTTTCGCACTCCAGCGCCGCCTCCTGATCGGAGCGATCCAGGATACGGGGAAGAAACTCCCGCAGGTCTTCTTCGATGCGACGTTGGTTCTGGGAGGTCGGCGGCACGATCTTGGCTTCTTGGATCGTGCCGCCGGCATCAACCTGATAGCGATGGTAGAGAATACCCCGCGGCGCTTCGGTGCAGGCCATGCCGGTTCCGGCGCGAACGGTGACCGGCACCGACGGAGCCGGCGGCGGCTCGTATTGATCGATGATCCGCAGGGCTTCTTCCAACGCATAGAGCACTTCCACGGCACGCGCCACGATCCCGTGGAAGGGATTCCGCAAAGGGAGCGTCAGCCCTGTCTCCGCCAGCGCTTGCTTGGCGAGCGGCGAGAGCCGGTCAACATTGAGGTTCACCCGAGCCAGCGACCCGGCCAGATAGGGCAGGCCATCGAGCGTGCAGTGGAGCGCGTTTGAATAGGGCACCTGCTGCTCGCGGAACCGTTCCTCGAACGAGGAGGCGGGGATCGCCAGGCCGCCGTTCGACGCGATCGGTCCTTCGTTGAAAGGGTATTCGTCTGCGGGCCGGAGCGCCACTGTCTGGTAGTCCTGCGTGAAGTCGGGGAACTCGAACCGGCTCACCCAGCGGACCGTGTCCTGCGCCGCGTCGCGAGCCCGGCGTAGTTCGTCGGCCAGACTATTCAGCTCGTCGCGGCTCGGCACCCGGGAAAAGCCGCCCACCTGCACGGAGACCGGATGGACCGACCGCCCGCCCAACAGGCTCATGATGTGGTTGCCGGCCTTCTTGATCTGCAAGCCGCGCGACACGAGTTCCGGATGGTCCTTGGCCATGGCGATCCCGCTCTCGTAGCCGAAGAAATCCGGGGCTTGGAGGAGATAAATATGGAGGGCATGGCTCTCGATCCACTCCCCGCAATAGATGAGCCGCCGCAGCTCACGCAAGCTCCCCTCGACCCGAACGTCGAAGATCTGTTCGATCGCGTGCACGGCGCTCATCTGATAGGCGATCGGGCAGATGCCGCAGATGCGCGCGACAATATCCGGGACCTCGCGGTAGTCCCGGCCGCGGAGGAAGGCTTCGAAGTAGCGCGGGGGCTCGAAGATCCTGAGTTCGACCTCCCTCACCTGCCCGCCTTCGACCGTCACGCGCAGGGCTCCCTCCCCCTCCACGCGGGCGATCAGGTTGACGGCGATGGTCCGTTCCTTGTCAGGTTGATTCGCGTCGGTTGTCCCAGGCATGGCTCTCGTTCCGAAATGGACCGACCGATCCGTTGATACCGCGAAACCGGCGGACCAAATCCACCGGAATCAAATTCAAGCTTCCATGGAACCGCTGCGCGAGCGAGGCTGTATTCGGCGGGGCGCCGGGGCCGCCCGGGGTTCCCTCCGCCGGCCCGAAGCAGCCATAACAGTCTCGTCCCATGCTGGGACAGAGCGAACCGCAGCCGGTGCGCGTGACGGGCCCGAGGCAGGGCAGCCCCTTGGCCACCATCACGCAGACATGGCCGGCTCGTTTGCAGTCGATGCAGACCGAATGGGTTGGGAGCTTGGGCTTCACCCCGGCCAAGAGATCCGTGATGAGCCGCAGCAGTTGGCCCTTGTCGATCGGGCAACCCCACAGTTCATAATCCACCCGCACATGCTCGGAGATGGGCGTGGAGGTGCTTAGGCTCTGGATATAGGCGGGGCTGGGGTAGACGACCCGCTTGTAGTCCTCCACGTCGGTCCAGTTGCGAAGCGCTTGAATGCCGCCGGCCGTGGCGCAGGCCCCGATCGTGATCAGCAGGCGGGCCTGCTCGCGGACCGCCAGGATGCGCGAAGTGTCCTCCGGCGTGGAGATCGACCCCTCGACGAGGACCAGGTCGAACGGGCCGTCCTCCATGCGGCTGGAGGCTTCCGGGAAATAGGCGATGTCCAGCGCCTCGCCGAGCGCCAACAGGTCGTCCTCCAGATTCAAGAGACTCAACTGGCAGCCGTCGCAGGAGGCAAACTTGTAAACCGCCAGTCGGAGACGATGCCGCCGCTCTTCGTTACTCCCCTGCTGTGCCACAACATGTCCCCCCTTCAGAAATGTTCGTGAAGCGGGCGGCTAGCCTGCGCGATTCGTCGGTGGCAAGTCTACTGTAATAGTATGTGGGTATCCACCACGGCCTCCGACAGCAGCTATGGCTTGCTGCGCAGGAGAGAGAGGCGGTTCTCAAGACTTGGTGAACCATGCTAAGCTTGGCTCGATACATGACCAGAGTGTCTGCATGACCGTGACGGATCGCATCGAAATCAATCCCAAGATCATGATGGGCAAGCCCGTGATCCGAGGCACCAGGATTCCGGTCGAATTGATTCTTCGGAAACTCGGCGAGGGCGCCACCATAGACGACCTGCTCGATTCTTACCCGCGCCTCAAACGGGCCGACATTCAGGCTGCGATCGGCTACGCCGCCGATATGGTCGCTCACGAGGACACAGTCTTGCTGGGTTCGACTCCTCCCCGAAAACGAGCGAAACATTGAGCGGTGCGCTTCCTGGCGGATGAGAGCTGCGACTTTTCCATCGTTCGCACCCTCCGCTCTACCGGTCATGATGTCCTTGCCGTCGCTGAACTCGCTCCTCGCTCAGACGATGCTCAGGTCATCGACATCGCCGTACGGAAAGGACGAATACTGCTCACCGAAGACAAGGACTTCGGCCAATTGGTCTATGCACACTTGCGGTCGTCCAGCGGAGTGATTTTCGTCCGATACCCGGCGAGCCTTCGCAAAACACTGCCAAAAGCCGTGGTCGATCTGATCGATGAGGCCGGCGATCGCCTTGCCGGCAACTTCGTCGTCGTAGTCCACTCCCGGTCGGGTCCGATTCGGTGGACCCGTCGGCTAGTGCACAGCGCATCTCTTATCCGCTCAGTCACTTGCGAGCGACAGCTCCCGTCCTCCTACATCCCTTCCCGTCCCATAAACGGCTCGATCCGGTCATAGCGCATCACCGGCCCGTCCTTGCACAGGAAATAGGGCCCCATCTGGCAATGGCCGCAGAGACCGATGCCACATTCCATGTGCCGCTCCAGCGAGACATAGATCGCCGTCGCGGGAATGCCGCGGGCGCGCAGAATCGGCACCCCCAGCCGCATCATGATTTCCGGCCCGCACATCAGCACCAACGTGCGATGCGGGTCAAGCTGCACCGCTTCGAACAGTTCCGTCACGACCCCGATGTGATACCGCCAAGTCTTGTCCGGCCGGTCGCTGGTCAGCAGCACTTCCGTATTGGGGGAGCGTCGCCAAAGGTCGAACCGTTCTCGATAGAGGAGATCGTGCGGTGTCTTCACGCCGTGGAGGATCTTGACCGCTCCGTATTGCTCGCGGCGGCGAAAGATATATTGAATGGCCCCGACCACCGGCGCGCAGCCCAACCCGCCGGTGACGATCACGACGTCCTTGCCGCGCGCCTCGTCCAGCGGCCAGCCCTGTCCGAACGGCCCGCGAATGCCGACCCTGTCTCCCTTTTGCAGTTGCCCGATGGCCTTGGTCACGCGCCCGACCAGTCGGATGGTGTGATCGAGCAGGTTCGGCTCGTCCGGATCGGAGACGATCGAGATCGCCACCTCGCCCACCCCGAAGAGATAGATCATGTTGAACTGGCCGGCCCGGAATCGAAAGGGCGACTGGCCGGCTGTGTCGGTCAAGGCCAAGCGAAAGGTGAGGATGTCTTCCGCCTCCCGCACCCGATCGACGATCACCGCGGGCCGGATCAGATAGGGGTTGGGCTGCGCGGCAATGTCTGGCCTGTCGGCCATCGGCACGGCGCCCATTGGCTTGTCTCCGATCGGATGCTCACTCATTCCCTTCATCCCCTTGTCCTGGCGACCGTGGCTCCATCAGGGCCGGCAATTCTTCCGTGAGGTCGATGCCCACCGGGCACCAGGTGATGCAGCGCCCGCACCCGACGCAGCCGGAGGTGCCGAATTGATCGATCCAGGAACCCAGCTTGTGGGTGAGCCACATCCGGTACCGGTCCTTGATCGTCGGGCGGATATTCTTCCCGTGGATGTAGCCATGCTCCTGGGTGAAGCAGGAATCCCAGAGCCGCACATGTTCGCTGCGTTGCCACCGGAGATCCGGCGTTTCCTCCACCCCATGGCAGAAACAGGTCGGGCAGACCATCGTGCAGTTGCCGCAGGAGAGACAACGGGCCGCGACCTGATCCCAACGAGGATGGTCGTGGGCCTCATAGAGAACCTGAGGCAAGCCGGTTTGAGGCAACGATCTGGTTTGGCTCTCGGCGCAACGATCGATGCGGGCTGTTGCTTCCGCTCGGATGGCTTCCGATGATTCGGGCAAATTCAACTTCGCCACGATCTCCGCTCCTGCCTCGCTCCCGACTTCGACCAGCAACTCCTCGCCCAACTCGGTCAAGGCGAGATCGTAGAGGCTGGTCGCGCGCGGCCCCCTCTGCATCGACGCGCAGAAGCAGGTCTCGACCGATCTCGTGCAATTCACGGCAATGAGAAACAGGCCATTCCGCCTTGCCTCATAGTAGGGATCGGCATAGGCATCGCGCAGAAAAATCCGATCCTGCACGGCGAGCCCGGCCAGATCGCAGGCACGCAGCCCCAGCAGCGCGATTCGCTCGATAACCGGCCGTACCGGGGTCGCCGACAAGCCGGACCCCTTTCGCTCGATCGTGATGAGCGGCTCGCGCGGCGCGAACGTGAAGGGCTTGGCCGATTGCGCGCCGTGCACGATGCCGAACAGGGTGGAGCCGCCCGTCTGTTTCACCCGATGGGCTCCGGGCGCCTGCTCGTCGGTCCAGCCGACGGGAAGATCGCCGACGGTGCGGATGCGGCTCCATCCCACCGATCCGTCCTGCACGTGCGGACCGACCACGCGATAGCCGGCCGAGTCCAATGTATCGAGCAGCCGTTGAAAGTCCGAACGGGGCAGCAGATAGGAAGAACGTCCCGACAGCGGAGTTGATGGAGTCGGATAAGTCATGAGGGCCGTGATCTCACCTTGAGCGGTTGCCGGGCAGATCTTGCCATATTTCGAGGAGCGGATACGACCGGGCAGGGAGCAGATGAATTACGAAATGAGAAGGATCGACGCAGAGGCACAGAGGAGCGGTTCCCTCATGAAAGATCGAAATGCTCCCGCAGCTTCGCATAGTCATAGGCCGGGGTTCCGGTGCGGCGCTTCCCCAGATCGTCCCGTTCCAACTGCGCGATCAGTTCGGCCACCTGCCGCCGCTTGACGGGATCGGCGGCGGCATGGCGCGGGGTCTGGACTCCAAGCGCGGGTGAGGCCGTGTCGGGCCAGGTCAAGTACACGGACTCCAAAAATGACCGCAACAGGTCCCGCTCCTCTTCCGGGGTGACCGTCAGTTGATAGGATTCGGTTTTGGCGAGGTCTTCCTCGGTCACCCGCCGAGGCGGCGGCGCGGTCGTTTCGCCGCGAAAGTGCAAGGCATAGCCGAAGGCGGAGGCCAGTTGGTGCTTGAGAGTTTCGAGCCGATCAGGCGCATCGCATTCCACGATCAACTGCACGGGCGTCACGGTGATCCGGGCGACCAGCGACGGGGTGCGAAATTCCCAGATCCTCGCGGGCGGTTTCCCGTCCTGTCCCTTCTCGCCCTGCTCGCCGGTCCGGTCCTGAACCGGATCGAAGCCCTTCAACTCTGCCATGCCGTCGCACAGGAATCGAAACTCATGGTGCTCGTAAAGCGCCACCGCATAGAGAAAGGGCCGGCCTTCCGGGGTGACGTACCGGATCTGGACCACCGCCTCGACCAGGGCGTCATATCTGGCCTGGGCGTAGCCCCAGAGCAGGACTTGCCCGTACCGTTTCGCGAACTCGGCCCATTCGCCGAGCGCGAAGGAGCCCGATTGCATTTCAAGCGTGCGTCTGGTCTCTTGAACCGACTCGATCAGGCTCTGGCCATCGGCAGCCGACAGCCGGAGCGCGCAGCCGGCGATGACGAATCGTTCGTTCTCCGGCGAAGGATTACGGACCAGACGCGTCAGCAGCGCCTCGCCCACGGGAATGGTTTTCAGTATGGCGCTCCCCACGACAGTCCACTGCCGCCCGTCTCCCAACGAGCGGAGCGTGAGTCGCACGGCGGCATCGCTCTCTTCCGCCCGCACGATTTCGAGCAAATCGAGGAAGGAGTGCTTCAGCGGGTCCATCCAGACCCGTTCCTCCTCCGGAATATGCTCGGTGACCACATCGCGCAACTGCTCGATCAGCGTCAACTGGCCGTCTTGCGGATAGTAGTCGGCATAGAGGAAGAGGTTCGCGAGCTGCACCTCCTGCGGCAAGGGAGCCAGCACCGAGCCTTCGCGGCGCTGCACGTAGGGCCGCAGCGCCTCGTTCAGGGCCAGTTCCCGCTGGAGCGCAAATCCGGACGCCCGGGCCAGATCATCGAGCCGCGCCAACAAGGCATCCAACGACTCGGGAACCTCGACCCAGACGCCGGCCGTCAGCTCACTCGCGAGCTTCATGGATCTCTTCCATGACGCTCGTCTCGGCCTCCAGCCAATCCTCCAGCGCATAGCCTTCGCGCCGGCCCCGCTGTTCCCAGAGTTCGTGGGCCTTGCTCTGGATCCGCTCCCACATCCCTTCCGGCAGCTCGATAGGCTGGCTCTTGGAGCCGGACTGTGCCCGCCGTGGAGCCTTCCCTGCTTTCTTTGCCGCTACACTCATTGTTCCCTCCATACCAACCCTCGGTTGAACCGGCGGCTCTATACCAACCTTGGTTGAACCGCCCGCTCTTTATCGCTGTATCGAATATGATGCGGGCGGAGATTCCCCTTAAGACGGCTTTATTACGGCGCCGGAGAGACTCCTCACGTGCTTCTTCTCTTTCGGCTCAGTCCACCCGGATCGTCCGCTCCTTGCGCTTGGCTTCCTCTGTCTTCGGCAGGCGAATCTCCAGCACGCCGTCTTTGAACGACGCCTTCACCTTGTCCGCTTGGACCTCGGACGGCAACTCAATCACCCGGCGGAACAGGCCGTGAGACCGTTCCATCCGGTAATAGTCCTTTTCTTTCACCTCTGCTTCTTTCTTCTTCTCGCCCCGCAGGGTCAGTGTCGTGTCGGACAGATTGACCTCGATGTCTTCCTTGCTCATGCCCGGCAGGTCCGCCTTCACCACGATGTCGCCTTTGTCCTCGAAGAGGTCCACGCGGGGCGTCGGAACCGGCCAATCCTTCGGCAGGCCCCATCGCTCCGGGTTCAACAGGCTCCCGAACGGCCGCTTCAAAAGTTCATCGACCAGCGAGCCAAAGTCTCGGTCGAACACGCTCGGCAGGCCGCTTTCCTTGACTGGCGTGAGCTCTGTGCGGCCTTTGGATTTTGCTTTTGCCATCGATCGTTCCTCCTTTCTGCGGGGCATGCCGCGCACCACGACATACAGACCATCACGTCGCAGGTTTGAACTTCGGGCTGCGGACGGTAAAGACGGGGCAATCGGCATAGCGGATGACCGCTTCTGCCACGCTGCCGAATCGAAGTTGAGACCATCCGCGCCGGCCGTGCGTGCCCATGACGATCGCGTCGCTGCCCCGCTCCTGCGCGACCAGCCGGATCACATCGCCCGGGATGCCGGATCGCACCTCGTGGCGCGCGCTCAACCCTCGTCCCGAGAACAACCCGGCCAACTGGGCCATCGACTCCTCGCATTGTTTGCGGAAGGCCTGCCCGGTCAGGGCATGGCCCAGGGTGAAGTCCAGCCCATAGGCGACCGGCTCCGCGACATGCAGCAGCGTGACCTCGCTCCCGAACCGGTCGGCCAATTGCACGGCATATTCGACCGCCGACCGCCCGCAATCGCTGAAATCCACCGCGACCAGCAGTGCGCGTAATCCATTGCCGGTTTCCGTCGTCCTGGCGGCGCTCGGCTCGCGACCAGCCGCCCTCGACCCCCGCACGGTCGCGACGGGACAGGGAGCCCCTCGCACGACCCGTTCGGCCGTGCTGCCGATCAGCACATGTTCGAATCCGGTTCGCCCGTGCGTCCCGACCACGACCAGATCGTGGCGAGACCGTTCGGCCAACGCGATGATTTCCCGGCTGGGAATCCCGACGGATTCGTGCCGCTCGATCTTGACGCCGGCTGCTTCGGCCCGTTGGATCAATGCCGCGCCCTGTTCCCTGATCTCGCGCCGCCGGTCTTCGAGATACCGGCGGTTGACGTCGTACTCCAGATCCCGCCCCGGTTCGAATTCCAGCACCGACAGGGCGTCCAATCTCGCGTCATAGGCCGCCGCCATCATCAGCGCGAACGATTCCGCCTCCTTCGCCGAGGCGGACCCATCCGTGGCCAGAAGAATCTTCGAAACAGCCGATCCCGTCGCACCGACGCTCATCGGACCTCTCCTTTTCGTCTCGCTACACGGCGCCGACCGACATGAGCAGGATCTCCCCCTTCATGTCGGGATGGATGGAACACTTAAACTCGTACTGGCCGGGCCGTTGAAGGGTGAAGTGAATGGTCGCGCTGCGGCCGCCGTCGAGGAACACTCCGCCCACAGTGGAGCCGTATGCGATCACGCCGTTATGCTCGATCTGAGTCTGGGTATTCTGAAAGATCGCCGAACCGAAGTCGTGACGGATCGAATCCTCGTTCCTGACGACGATCCTCACGGGGCTGTTAAGAGCCAGGGGGGCCTGCTTCGCGATGAACGTGCTGTTCCGGATCACGACTTCCATGATTTGTTCGGACTGCGCATCGGATCGGCCGCCCTCTTCCCCTGCCCCGATGAACAGGACCAACCCGACCATCCCCGCGACAACCGGACCCCACCATGTGCTCTTCATAGCTGCTCCCTTGAAGGATGTTTATGCGCCGCCTTTGGATGAGCGGCTCACCGGCCGGCCAGGCAACGGGACCGTCAACACCGGACAGCCGGCCGTGCGGACGACCTTTTCCGCCGTGCTGCCGAAGAAGATCTTCTCCACGCTGCCCACCGAGCCTCCATAGCTCCCCATCACCACCAAGCCAGCCTGCTCGCTGCGCGCCACCTTGGCGATCTCGACGAACGGCACCCCTTCCGCCAAGAGCCGGCGGATCGCCACGCCTTTGGCCTCTTCCATCGACAGGAGCCGTCGCGCATCCAGCCGCGCATGGTGGCGGAGGCGCTTGATCTGTCCCTTTTCCTCGGACGGTTGGGCCAAGCCCAGCCGATTGAGCATGCGAAGAGACTTGGTGTCGATGACGTGCAGCAGCAGCACCTCGGCCTGATAGAGGCGCGCCAGCGACAGGCCGAGCCGGAACGCCTCCTCCGAACAGGGGGAAAAATCGACGGGGATGAGAATCCGTTCAAATCGCCGTTCCGCCATCATCGCCACCTTTCGTTCATCGCGCTCGCCTTCTCGGAAAGAGCTGAGCAATCACAATGCCATCCACAAGACTCGGGAGCTGATGAGCGTATTACAGAAAATCGATGCGATTCGGCTACTGGGCCCTTCTCTCCATAGGGAGTCAGGTGGTGTCCTGCTACAGGAGCGGACCAGGCTCTGTAGCGGAAGGCTACAATGGGGTTCGGCTGAATAGGCCATGGGACTACCCGATCGCGCGCACAGCGCTGTTGCCTGACCGAGGCCGACTACGGGAGAAGGCACCGGTCTTGCTCTCTCAACCCATGGTGGGCATAAGCGCCCTGTGTGGTTTCCGCAGGGACGCTCGGCAGGGGGATCACAGGATGAGTCGAGCGCAATGGTTTCTGTTCGGAGCGGTCGTGATCGGTCTTGCGGTCTTTGTCTATTTGACCTTCTTCTGCCCCACTGACTGTCACTAACCGCGTGTTCAGCGACAGGGAGGCTCCATGCGGATCATCTTGGCTGTAGACGGGTCGGATCAATCACATGCAGCGACCCAAGCGCTGGCCCATCTGGCGCGGGCCGAACAGGTCACGGTCGTTCACGTGTTGGATGTCCCGGTTCCGGCCTTTCCCATGGTCGTGCCGGAAGCCTCTCAAGCGCTCTTCCAAAACATTCAGAAGACGATGCAGGAGGAGGGTGAGCGCATGCTCGCGACCGCGAACGCCAGCCTCCCGATGAACGTGGGTCCCAGTCAGACGAGGCTGGAAACGGGCAAGCCCGCCGATGTGATCCTGGCCCTGGCTGCCGAGACCCATGCCGACCTGATCGTGCTGGGCAGCCGTGGCCTCAACCCCGTGAAGGAACTCCTGCTCGGCAGCGTGTCCCATCGTATCGTGGCCCACGCGCCCTGTTCCGTCTTCGTGGTCAATCGCCCCGTTCGGACCTGTGACCAGGTCCTGTTGGCGATTGAAGGGAAGTGGGACGGGGAAGCCGCGATCCGATGGCTCAAGGCCAAGCCCTTCCGTGCCATGCCGGAGATCTCGGTGCTCACCGTGCTGCCGTTTTCTCCGCCACCCTGGCCGGCCGGCGCCGCCGTGAGCAAAGCCATGGAACAGGAGGTGGTCGAGCGAGCCTCCTGGTTCCTGGAGGACCTGGTGAAGCAGCTCGTAGCCATGGGGTATCGAGCCAAGCCGCTCGTCCTGGTTGGCTCTCCCGCGGTCGCGATCACGGAACAGATCCAGAAGGCCAAACCGGACCTGTTGTTGATCGGCTGTCGGCAACGAGAGGGTCTGACCCGTTTCGTGCTCGGAAGCGTCTCCCATACATTGCTCCACCGTGCTCCCTGCCCGGTGCTGTTGTTCCATTGACGAGAAGCAGTGCTGAGTGCTCAGTGCTGAGGTCATGCCCCAAGTTCGGCGCAGCCAGTCATTCCAGACAGTAGCGGTTGACCATGGCCGGGTCGAACCGTTCGGCCGCGAGCACGTTCTGCACGAACCGGAAGATCGTGCGGCGCATGGAGATCGTGAGATTGGGATACCAGAGCGGGCTCGCGATCACGAGCCCGCGAAAGGCAAAGAAGGGCGCCGTCGTTTCAAGGATATGATGATCCCCGCTGGCCTCCAGGTACCTGTCCCAAAAGTGGCGGAACAGCACCTCGAACGGACCGGCCAATCTCCCCGACCGCTGGAGCGAGAAGAAGAGGTAGTTGATCGACAGGGAGGTGACATCGTCCGCCGGCTCCCCCCATTCACCCCGCGAGCGATCCAGCACACTAAAATCAGTGCCGGCGCGGAACAGGATGTTCCAGGGGTGGAAGTCCCCGTGGACCTGAGCCAGCCGGGAAGCCCGAGAGCGGAGCCGCCAGCGCCACCGATTGCAGGCCTCCTCGATCGAGCGGAGCAGGGTTTCGTCGATAAACCGGTAGCGGTCCGGATAGCTGTCGGTCAACCCCATGATGCACTCGCCATGGCCGATCAGCTCGCGCATGCGGCGGCGATAGAGCGCCGGGTCGCGCTGTTTCACCCGGTGGATCGAAACCAAATACCGGGCCAGGGCCCCGGCTCGCTGCCGGTCCAGCGTTCTCAATCGCCCGCCGGCCAGCAACCGCTCGAAATCGACGTGGTAACTCTGCCCCTTGACCCATTCGATCAAAACAAAGAATTCCCGCGCGTCCGCCACGGAGAAGAGCGATCCGTCCCCTGCGAAGGCCCCGACGTCCACGGCCTTCACATGGCGAGGCAGCTTGCCGTAGGTATCGTAGTCCATCAACATGGCCTGTGCCCGGTCGGCCGGATGCTCATGGCCGAAAGGCCCCGGGCTCATGGTCGAGAGGACGACGCTCCTAACCTGCCCACCCATGCGGTAGGTCACGCGGATCGGCTTGCCATAGCCGAACCCCTTCAGGTCCGATTCGGACGATTCCTGCCCGATTCTTCCATAGGACAGCAACTCGGTTCCCCGCCCGAACCGCTGCCGCAAATACTGTTCAAGGTGGCGTTTCTTCAGGGTCGGCATGCCCATTCCTTTCGCAAGTCACCTGTTGTGCGGACGATCCGGACGGACGATCCAGTGAATGACGCATAGGGCTGCATGGATCGTCGATGGACTGTGGAGAAATGCGCCACAGGACGACTGTTCCAACGCCAGTTCCCACAGCAGGACGGTCCCTTTATGCCGATCCAAGACGAGACCGGCCAAGGGCACAGGCCTTGCTGTGTGAGAAGGTTGTCAACTGGACGAGACAGGAGGAGACCATCATGGACCTTGAAATTCAAAGCCGCAATGTCGCCATGACGCCACGATGGAAAACCGAGATCGAAGAGCGGATGGCGGACCTTCAACGCGGGCATGCGGACATGTTGCATGCTCGGGTCAGCCTGATCAAGAACCGGCGTCACAAAAAGCTGAAGAATGTCGCCGAGGCGACGGTCGTGATCACGCTCCCGAGACGGCAGGTGGTCACGGCGCGCAAGGAGGACAAGACCTTCGAGGAGGCGATCCGGGCCGCTTTTGCCGCGGTCCAGACCGAGTTGCAGAAGTTTCGCGACAAGCGGACCAGCAAAGACCTGCGCCTTCCGCCCCTGCCGCCGTCGCGCGGCGTGGTCTGCAAGCTCTTTCCCAAGTCCGGCTACGGGTTCATTCTTCAGGAAGGGGGCGGGGAAGTCTACTTTCATAAGAACGCCTTACGGGGCTTGGCCTTTGACGAGCTGGAGGACGGCACGGAAGTCCTCTTCAACGTCGAGCAGGGGGAGAAGGGGCCGCAGGCGACGACGGTCCAGCCCCTGCCCGCCCTTTCCCACGTGTAAGCGACTGTCCCTGCAGGAGTCCCGGCGCCATGGATAAATTCAAACTGCCGCCCTCGTTGCTGACTCCCGTCATTGACCCGGAGGGGTTGGGCTTTGAACAAACGGGCGAGTTGACGCCGCTCGATGAGACGATCGGCCAGGAGCGCGCGGTCGAGGCCTTGGAATTCGGACTCCACATGAAGGGTCCCGGCTTCAACCTCTACGTCGCCGGCCCGGCCGGCACCGGCAAGGCCTCCTTGGTGCGCCGCATGGTCCGGCGGATGGCGCGAGAGGAGCCGCCCCCGCCGGATTGGTGCTATGTGAACAATTTCCAGGATCCCTCTCAGCCAAGCTGCTTGCGCTTTCCCGCCGGACAGGGCCGCGTCTTTGCACAGGCCATGGCGGTCTTCGTCCAAGGCCTTCGCCGGGACATTCCTACGACCTTTGAAAGCAAACCCTACCTGGACGCCAAGGCCAAGATTCACGACGAAACGGAAGCGAAAAAGAAGGCGCTGTTCCGGGAGCTGCATGAATTCGGCCGCGAGCACGGGTTCGGCTTTGAGGAGCTGCCGATGGGCTTCGGCCTGGTCCCGTTGAGATCCGGCCGGCCCATGACCGAGGAAGAGATCGAGCAGCTTTCCGATCACGAACGGCGTGCCCTCAGCGAGCAGCGCAAGGCGCTCGAAAGCGAGATCCGTGAGTTTCATGTCCGCATCCATGCGCTCGACCATGAGGCGGAGCGGCGGCTGTTGGACCTGGACCGGCAGGTCGTGCAGACGGTCATGGAAGATCGCTTTGCGGCGGTGCGGCAGGCCTATCAGGCCATGCCGGATGTCCGCGCTTATCTCGACCGCCTGCATGAAGACGTGGTGACGCATTATCGGGACTTCCTGCCGAAAGACAAGCCGGCGCTGCCCTTTCTTGCGATCGACGGGGCCTCGCCCAGAACCGACCTGACCCGCTACCAGGTCAACCTGCTGGTGGAACATGCCGCGGACCAGGGCGCGCCGGTGATTGATGAATCGCATCCGACCTATGCCAACTTGATCGGAAAGATCGAGCGGAAGGCCCATATGGGCGTCATGTACACGGACTTCACGGAGATCAAAGCCGGCGCGCTGCTGCGGGCGAACGGCGGCTATCTCGTCCTGAGCGCGGTCGACGTCCTGCGCCAGCCGTTCTCCTGGGATGCGTTGAAGCGGGTCCTGAAGACCGGCCACCTCACGATCGAGGACGCGAGCGAATACGTCGGCTTCTCGACCATCGGGCTCAAGCCGGAGCCCATACCCGTCGACGTGAAGGTCATTCTCGTGGGCCCGCCGATCGTGTACCAGCTCTTGCAGGCCTACGAGGAGGACTTTCGCAAGATCTTCAAGGTCAAGGCCGACTTCGATGTGGATATCGAGCGGAGCGAGCAACAGGACCGCCAATATGCCCGCTTCATCGCTCGGGTCTGCCGCGACGAGCAGCTTCCCCACTTCAGCAAGGAGGCGGTCGCCGCGGTCATCCACCGGGGATTCCGCCTGGCCGAGCGGCACGATCGCCTGTCCCTGCGCTTCAGCCTCATCTCGGACCTGATCCGCGAGGCCGGATTCTGGGCGCAGCGGGACGGCCGCCGGTTGGTGACCGACGCCGATGTCGAAACCGCGATCGACCACAAGCGCCGCCGCTCGAATCTCGCCGAACAATGGATTCAGGATGAGATCCGCGAAGGCACCTTGCTGGTGGACGTGGACGGCGAGGTGATGGGCCAGGTCAACGGGCTCTCCCTGCACCTGCTCGGCGACTATGCCTTCGGGCGGCCCTGCCGGATCACCGCCCGCGTGTCGGTCGGGACCAAAGGCGTGATCGACATCCAACGGGAAGCCGAGCTGGCCGGCCACGTGCACAGCAAGGGCGTGCTCACGCTCGCCGGTTATCTGGCCGGCAAATTCGCCGGCACGCACCCCTTCGCGCTGAACGCCACCTTGACCTTCGAACAGACCTACTCCGAAGTCGAAGGCGACAGCGCGGCGGCGGCCGAATTGATCGCGATCCTGTCGAGCCTGGCCGAGGTGCCGGTGAAACAGTCGCTCGCCATCACCGGGTCCGTGAATCAATTGGGAGAGATCCAGCCGATCGGCGGGGTCAACGAGAAGATCGAGGGCTTCTTCGAGACCTGCCGGCGGCGCGGGTTGACCGGCCGGCAAGGGGTCATCATTCCCGCCCGCAACATCAAGCACCTGGCGCTGCGGCCCGAGGTCGTGAAGGCCGTGGAAACCGGGACCTTCGCGGTGTACGGCGTGAACAGCGTGGAAGAAGCTGTGGAACTCATGACGGGCCTCGCCGCAGGAGAACGGGATCGGGAAGGGTTCTATCCGGAGGAGAGCCTCTTCGGCCGCGTCGATCTGCGGATGGAGGAACTCGCCCAGATCGTCGCAAGCTGGGGCGAGATGGTCGCCAAAGCAAGCTCGGGGCCGGTTGAAACCGGAAAGGAATCGGCCCGTCCTTCGTCCCCCGCCCGGCTCCGGTCGAGACACTTACCTACCACACCACATCCGGAGTAACCACCATGCCGATGTACGATTACAAATGCCTGGATTGTGGAAAGGAATCGCTGATCGCCTTGACCCTGAAGGATCATGAGGCGAAGAACGCGACCTGCCCCCATTGCGGGAGCAAGCGCCTGGAGCAGATCATCACCTCCTTCATGGCCAAGACGACGAAGAAGAGCTGAGCCGCGCGACAAGGTGGAGGTTGTTCTATGCCCATTATCCTCCAATCGATCCCCATTGACCGCCCGGAGGGAACCAACGTCATCCTTGGGCAGGCCCATTTCATCAAGTCGGTCGAGGACCTGCACGAGGCGCTGGTCAATGCCGTGCCCCGGATTGCCTTCGGCCTGGCGTTCTGCGAAGCTTCAGGTCCCTGTCTGGTGCGGACGAGCGGGACCGACGAGGCGCTGGTGGAATCGGCCGGGCGCAATGCGATCGCGATCGGAGCGGGGCACTCGTTTCTCATCCTGTTGAAGGACTGCTATCCGATCAACGTCCTCCCGGCCATCCGGCAGGTTCCGGAGACCTGCACGGTCTTCTGCGCCACAGCCAACCCGGTGCAGGTCATCGTGGCGGAAACGGAGCTTGGCCGCGCGATTCTCGGCGTGGTGGACGGGCAGGGACCGAAGGGGATCGAAGGACCGGAGGATGTCCTCAAGCGGCGGGCGTTCCTTCGCACGATCGGCTATAAATTTTGAGCGCGGCGCGCAGGAGACCTGCGCGCTGCGGCTGACGGAGTCGTCGCCATGATTGCGCTCACCGCCGGCGATGCCCTGCTCATCGCCGACATTCAGAACGATTTTCTGCCGGGCGGCGCACTTGGGATCACAGGCGGCGACCGGATCCTGCCGGCGCTGCACCGCTACATGGAACGGTTCCAGGCCAAAGGCTTGCCGATCTGGCTCTCCCGGGACTGGCACCCTTCTGACCACTGTTCCTTCAAGGAGCGGGGCGGCCCCTGGCCGGTCCATTGCGTAGCCGACACAGCCGGAGCGTTGCCGCCCCCGTCGTTTCACCCTCCTTCACAGGCCTTCACTATCTACAAGGCAACCGCGCGCGATCGCGAAGCCTATTCGGCGTTTCAAGAGACCTCGCTCGACCGGGAGCTGCGCGCGCAGGGCGTGCGGCGACTCTTCATCGGCGGGCTCGCCACCGACTACTGCGTCCTCAACAGCGTGAAGGACGGATTGAGGCTCGGCTACACCGTCCACCTGCTCATGGACGGGATCTGTGCGGTCAATGCCAGCCCAACCGATGGAAAGCAGGCAGAGGATGAGATGATCCGACTGGGCGCCCGTCCGACCAGACTCGAGGACCTGGCATCATGACCCCTTCCGCCGGCGTCCTGCTGACCGATCTGTACCAACTGACCATGGTACAGGCCTACGTCGAGCAGGGCATGGTGGAGCAGGCCGTGTTCGAGTTCTTCGTCCGGCGCTTGCCGCCACGCCGGAATTTCTTGATGGCCGCCGGGCTTGAGCAGGTACTGGAGTTCCTTGAACACCTCCGCTTGACCGCCGACGAGATCGACTGGCTGGCCTCAACCGGCCGGTTCAGCCAGACCTGCCTGGATTATTTGCGCAGGTTGCATTTCACGGGCGACGTCCAGGCCATGCCGGAAGGCACCGTCTTCTTTCCGCATGAACCGATCCTGCGCGTGATCGCGCCGCTGCCGCTCGCCCAGCTCGTCGAGACGCGCGTGATGAACCTTCTCAACTTTCAATGCTTGATCGCCTCAAAGGCGGCACGATCCGTCCTGGCGGCTGAAGGGAAACCGCTGATCGACTTCGGGCTGCGGCGCGCGCACGGAGCCGAGGCTGGGCTGTTTGCGGCCCGTGCCAGCTATCTTGCAGGGTTTGCCGGCAGCGCCACCGTGTTGGCCGGGCGGCAGTATGGCATTCCGCTCTATGGCACGATGGCCCACTCCTTCGTCCAAGCCCACAAGGACGAAGTCACGGCCTTCGAGCATTTCGCGCTGGCGCAGCCGGACAATGTGGTGTTGTTGATCGACACCTACGACACGGAAGCGGCGGCCCACAAGGTCGTCAAGCTGGCCCAGACGCTGAAAACCAAAGGCATCATTGTGAAAGGCGTACGGCTCGACAGCGGAGACCTGGCGCAGCATGCATGGAATGTCCGGAAAATTCTCGATGAAGGCGGCATGCGCGAGGCCAAGATCCTTGCGAGCGGCAATCTGGACGAATATCGGCTGCGTGACCTGGCGGCGAGCGGCGCCCCGATCGACAGCTTTGCCGTGGGGACCGCCATGACGACGTCATCCGACGCCCCGTCACTCGACTGCGCCTATAAGCTGCAAGAGTATGCGGGACGACCCTGCCGAAAGCGATCCGAAGGGAAGGCGACCTGGCCGGGCCGCAAACAGGTGTATCGGCATGGTGATGGGCCGGAGGGCCGGCTGGCCTACGATATCGTGACGACGCTGGAGGACCGGCAGGAGGGCCGCCCGCTGTTGCAGGAGGTGATGAAGCAGGGCCGGCGCGTCGGTTCGCCTGAGTCGCTCTCCGAGATCCGCGCGCGCGCCCAACGGGAGCTGGCCTCCCTCCCCGCTCCGCTCCAGAGCCTCGATGAAGCCCCGCCCTTCGATGTCCGCATCTCCCCAACGCTGCAGGACTTGGCAAAAACCGTGGATGAGCGCGGGTAGGCCTTGTCGTTCAAGGAAGGTCAACCTGTTTCAGATGCCCACTCGTCCCGATTGCGCCGCCCCGCCGCGCGAGCAGAACTGTGTTCAAGGAGACTACGCGGCTGGACCGATGCCTTCAAGTACCACGTGGCGGAGTGTCTCCTGGTCGCCGAACCGCTTCACCGCGTCCAAAATCTCAATCCCCGCCAACCTTCCATCACTGTCATAATCGGCAGCAATGCCTTCGGCCAAGTGTTTTGTGGTGACGGTCGCGTCTCGGAAGAGGATGCTGAGGGCATCAACTTCTGCGTCGTAACTGATTCTCATGAAACGATCTCCCTTCAAAAATAGTACGTGTAGACGGTCACAACCAAGATCTCAGATGGTTCGTCAACGAACACCGGCCTGACCTGTTTGGTGGCGTAGGTTTTCCCATTCCATTCTCGGCCAAAAGGAAAGTCTTTCCGGCACTGAAGTCGCCCCAATTCTGCCTGTTCCCATGAACTGTTTCGGATCGTGTCGATGACCTCCTCGACGGTGAATCCTCGACGATGAGTATATCCCATTGCATGCGCAGAGAGGCGAATCGGCTTCATACTTGGACCGGACCTTACTCGATCACCATCCCTTTGTCCAACAAGCTATAGATTTCATGGCTCTTCGGGAAATCGTGTGGGTGACTCAAGTTGAGTGCCGGCATGGGGTCTGTGCTGCCGCGCTTCTCGGAGCGACCCTTCCGGGGCCTTGCCGAACGGAAGACCTTCCGAAATTCCAGCGGCCACGGCCTGCGACCATGGTGCCTTGATCAGTTTCGGCTTTCTTGCTCGACAAGCCCTCGGTGGGTCCCCGCTCCTGCAGCGAAGGCCGCGTCACCCCCATGCCGACCCTGAAGCATCCGAACGCCTGCAGAGCAGATCAGGGGCTTTATCGGAAATTGCGCGGGTCATCGGACGAGGTGCCATCATGCCGGCCCCGGCTGGAAGGGTGGACACGGAGGGTTCGCGTCATGGCGGAAACGGGGCGAACGCAGGCTGATCCTGGTGCCACCGCGACGGCTTGACGTTCTGGCGTCGCCTCACAGTTGCGGTGGCCGACGGAACGATCAGGAACGGCCTTCTGACGCCAGCGCATCATGACGCAACCCCGAGTGTCTGCACCTCGAAGCTATGGTCCGTTGGCCAGTTAATTGCCCGTTTTAATGACAGAAGGCAGTATCACTGTCCCTTGATCGACGTGTGATCTATTTGCTTCGCATCCGCTCAATTTTTACTCTCAGTTCTCTCACGATCGCCTCGAACGCGGCATCATGGTTAGGCCAACGCCCGCTCGCCACAGGCCGGTTATCCCGCGGTAAGGCTTGCGTTTTGTAATCGCCCTGATTAAACACACTGACCCAATCGCAAGGGCGCAAGATGATCGGAATTGGCACCGACTTCCCAACGGTACGCTGCCCAATCGCCCGCAAGAGCTCCTCTCGACAATACCGGGACTGAAGGAAGGACGCGCTGACGAGCAATAAGATGAGATCCGCTTCCCCGATCTCCTTATTGATCTCTCCTTCCCAATTAGCACCTGCTTCAATCTCCCGGTCGTGCCAGATCCTGATCAAACCCTCATCCACCAGAGGTGCCAGATGCTCGCCTAACTTAGCACGCATTTTTTCATCTCTGTGGCTGTACGAGATGAAGAGCTTGAGGGGACCCCTACCAACTTGAGCCGGCCCACCATGGCCCTCGCTAGGCACGTTCTTTGCCACAGGCACTGGTCTAGTTGAAGGCGGTGCCGAACCTGGCATTGCCAATTCAACGGGCCTTAGAACTGGATCAAGTGGCTCCATTTCAGCCCGCCAAGCGGTCAGATGGTTCTTAGATTGTTCACCCCCGGTTGCAAGTCCATCCAGTACAGCCAACTGAAGAAAGCGATGCACAAAGAAAAGGTCCACACGTTTGAAATAATCCTCCGAGTTGGCCGCAGCAACAAGTTCGGAGTTTAGTCTTATCGCACCGTTGGGTCGCCCAAGTATGGCCGCCGCCGCAGCAAGTCCGATACGCTCAAGAGGAGTAGCGGCTTCACGCTGCATGGTAAGAACACTCTCCAACAATGCTCTGTCACCAATGTAAGCAACTGCGAGCGCAGCATTCAGCCGCCAGTAGTCGTCATGCGAATCAAGCAATCTGGGAAGCTGCGGATGTCGTTGGCCCAGACGAGCGAGCGATACCACTGCTTCTGCGGAAGTGGGATCATCCCCTTTTACAACCGCGTTTAATACTGCCAGCGCCCGGTTCTTGTCGCTTGCTCGCCATGCAGCTTTGGCTATATGGGGCTGCCCCTCTTGGCGAGATGAAGTGAAGTGATCGATCAAGGCGTCAGTACCAGATACTGTTTCACTCCGCTCCAAAGTATGAAGGAGTGAGATCCGCACCGATTGAACCGGTTCACGCTGAAGCCACTCCGTCACTGGCCTCACGGTTCGCTGAAAACCGAGGCTCGCAAGAATTTGAGCGCCGAAGTCACGGACGCGCCAGTGCGCATGTTTAGACCAACGGGCAAGAATGTGGTCGGCAACCTTCCCATGACGCCATGTCAGAAATACATTATGAGCTTCTCCTGCTAATTCAGCACCATGAAGCGCTTCATTAGAAAGCCTCGTGTCAGGTTGGTCACTGATCTCGGTAAGCTTGTACCCCGGCCATTCATGAGTGATGAGTTGCTCGATCGCCCATCTATGATGATCTTCGCCGGTTCTCGCAAACGCGGCGCAGGCGCCACGAAATGCAGATGTACGTAGCTTTTCCCACGCGAAACGGCTGCCGCTTACATTGTCCCACAGCATTGCGGCACCACCCCCAGCGTAGCCCCACGCCAGCAAGCGGTTCCAGGCTGGATCGTAGTCGAGAAGCGTGGCTCTGGTGGGTTGTGAATCCTTGAAGTCGTTCGAAAGTTGTGCATATAACGCGCGCATGACCCCAGGATTTTCGCTGATTCCAGCGAAAAGGTACGCCGCTACATGGGCATCCTTGAATCGGTCCTGGTTCTCCATCCGATCGATGAGCCGGACCGTCCCCACATTAGGACGGGAGGCAACGTATTGCAGCCAGCGACGACGCACTTGCATCGTCTTCGGATCTTCGATCCTACGTGAAAACAACGCGTCTTCTCCAGAGTTCCCAAGCACCAGTAGGTCACGAAGCGCCTGCGTACCGGCTATTGGATCACCACCAAGAAAGCGCTCGACGAGCTGATCCGGATTCGACACGTTTGTAAACCTCTTATGACATTTCAGTCTTGTAGACGAGCATGTTATAGCCGCTCAACTTCACACTGCAACCAAAGCATCTACGGGTGACCTAGGGGGCACAGAGTCTGACCGACGACAGGAGATGCCGTCCAGATTCATTCGACGAGAAGGTGGAACGACTGACAAGGTTTAAGGCATGAATCTCAGCTTGATCTCATCTATCTGGTGCCATATCTGGTTTCAGATTAGATTTTGACCACAGTTCTGCCCCGATGCGTTCCCGCCAGCATCTGCTGGGAGACCGCCGACACAGCATCCAAGGGCACCGTGGCAGTGACGATGCGGGTGAGATGCCGGGGGCGCAGATCCGTCGCCAGCCGCTGCCAGATACGGCGGCGCAGGGGCATCGGGCAATTGGCCGAAGAAATGCCCAACAGGCTCACCCCTCGCAGGATGAACGGCATCACGGTCGTATGCAGCTCGCTTCCGCCTGCCAAGCCGATGCTGGCGATGTTGCCCCAGAGAGAGATGGTCCTGGTGAGCCAGGCGAGCAGGTCGCCGCCGACGTTATCGATCGCCCCGCCCCATTGCATCTTTTCCAGCGGTTGTCGCCCCATGCTCAACTCCTCGCGGAACAGGACCTGCCGCGCGCCAAGTTCCTCCAAGTCTTTCACGGCTTCCCGCTTGCCCGTGACAGCCACCGCCTCATAGCCTCGTCCCGCCAACAGGTCGATGGCGAAATTCCCGACCCCGCCCGTCGCGCCGGTGACCACGATGGGACCCTGATCCGGACATTGCCCGTTATCTTCCATCCGCTGAATCGCCAGGGCGGCGGTGAACCCGGCGGTGCCGAGCGCCATCACGTCAAAGAGGCTCAAGCTCTCCGGCACCGGCACGACCCAGTCGGCGGGAACCCGCACATATTCGGCATAGCCGCCGTCATGGTCCTGGCTCAGGCCATAGCCGGTGACCAGCACCTGATCGCCGATATGAAACCGGGAGTCGTCCGACGCCTCGACCGTTCCGGCGACGTCAATGCCGCCCACGAGCGGGAAGCGCCGGAGGATCTTCCCCTTCCCAGTGACGGCCAAGGCATCCTTGTAGTTGACGCTGGAATACCGGCCGCGGATCAACACGTTACCGGATGACAGGTCTTCCAGGCGCAGGGTTTCCAGGCTGGCGCGGCTCACGCCCTGATCTTGATGAATCCGCAAGGCTCGGAAGGGTTTCATGAGATTTCAGCCAAGTGGAAACGTGCCAGAGATTGTCGTACTCCTACCTACCGTAGGCGCAATCTCGATTTGAAACTTTCCACCTTCTGTCGGTTGCTCGCTTTCGTCCAGAGGGAAAACCAGGTCATGCACTTGTATCTCATGTGAATCGAGTCGTATGAAGGAGTCTACTCTCACCTGCTGATATGCCTTCTGTTGCCCGATGGCGAGCGAAATTGTCTTAATATAGACAACTCGACTGTTACGGTTCGTCAAAGCAAGCCTTACATGATAGCGACGTGGCCAAGGACTGATCACAACTATCGAGTCATTAGAGTTGATCCGCCTCTCCTCATATCGCAGGCATGAGACTTCACCTGCTATCGGGGACCGAAGCCAACCAATCAGTTTTGGCAGAAGCTGAATGAGGCTGTTGAGAAGCGATCCAATCGGAGTCAGTGGATCCATCAAAGTGCTTCAGAAAGGCGATGAGACCATATGCTTGTTAGACGGGTGAGGTCTCCACTGTCGGCGGTCTGCAACGCATCGAGATAATTGCGCCTGGATAATGGTTCAATTGGAGCGGTTTCAATATGTGGGAGGGAAAGCTTGTATAACAGTGCACCAAGGAGCACTCGGCCGATGCGGCCATTGAAATCTTTGAAGGGGTGAATCCATTGGAAGCGCCAGTCTGCCCAGGCGAGGAATTCTGCCGCACGCCTGACAGTCGCACCGGGATCATGTCGCAGACGTTCGGCTAGGTCATCGCAGAAGGTCCGCATGTGAATCGGTACTTCATAGAACGGCGGTGGGTTGTGGGAACCAACCTGCACATTCACATCACGGAACCGTCCGGCCCAATCAGGATACAGGTGACCGGCTAGTCGCTTGTGCCGAATACAGAGCCACTCCGAGGTAATGACAATCTGATCCGGGTTCGTTTGCAGGATCTCGTCGTAGATCGCGACAAGGGGGACGGCCAGCCGCTCAGAGAGTTCCGGATAGGAAAGGCGACCTTCGGCGGTGTCGAACTCGCGAGTGGAGCTTAGCTCGCTTTGCTCTTCAGTCCCGTCAGGGTCCTCAGGCGTTCCGTACTGACCGGTTGGTTCTCGAACGCCATGGACTGGCTCACGCGCTCCAAAAGGACTTTCCGGTGTGCTGCCGCCACCTTCGCGGGCGTATCGTGCTGCTTCCGCCACTGTTGTAGCCATGCCTGGACCTGGGCCAGGTCGATCGGTTGGTTCGGGTTCTGTTTCATGGTCTTCATTCTCCTTCAGCTTCGGCGAAGATGCAACCGACGCCGCTTCGACGATCCTGATCTCCTCCTCCGTCAAACCATAGAGGTCATACACCAAGCGGTCGATCTCCTGATCGGTTGCGTTGATCTGGCGCTGGAGACGGTCCTTGTCGGCAGGTGTCTTGCCCTCTGGGAGACGCTTGTGCAAATCCAACATGCGCTCGACCAACGAGACCATCTGATCATGCCTGCTTTTATCCGCCTTGTCACACAGGCTTAGAATTCTTATTGGAAGCCGCTCGACATTTGTCTTTTTAACTTCGGCTAGAGCCTCACCGGCTTCTGGATTCAATGCTTGGTAGCACCAGTTAAGAAGCTTCGAGTTGATCACCCCGAGCAGAAACTTAGCTGAAACCTCATTCTCATGTGGGACCAAAACGTGCATGTTGTTAAGACAGAGATACTGTCTGTCGTCCAATGCAGCAACAAGGCTGTCACCTGTCTGCCGCATTACAATCTTCACTGGTGCGTCAAAGTCAGCAGCTGGCCTTGGCTCGGCAAGCCATGGACCGTACCTTAAAAAGCGTGGCTGTAATGGCGCAATGACAAAACGGTTTATGTCGGAACCTCGGAGATAAGGCCGAAATGAGGTGGTCTTCTGTCGATTACTATCAAATGGCCGACTCTGAACAATCGCTTTGGTTTGTGGAGGAGTACCTTTCCCAACTTGGTAAGGCTTGATTCCCACGTTGATTTCACAAAGTGAACCTAGTGCGGCACTGTTCGATTTGCATTTTTCAAGCAAAGTCTCCTCTTTTGGACTTGCGAAAATATTGACCGTGTCACCTTTCAGCTTTTCCCACTTCTTTTGATTGTGAAGAATCGTTCTAAGGCCTTGGCCATTAGCACCAAAGAGAAATGTTCCCAAGGACTCGAACACTTTTATTACAACCTCCCCATCTTGAGCGCGTGCATTCTGTAGGAGAACAATTTCGGTATCGACTGTCACCTTTGGGAACACAGAGAATTTGAAGTGCACAATCTCTCGAACTCGTGTTTCTTCAAATACAAACCGCCTGATTTTGGTCTGCAGCAGGTTCGTAAGCCAGGGATTGGGAATGATCATCCCATAAAATCCTTCGTGTCGAACGAGGCTTCTCATGCTACGTTCTAGAAAGAGAAGGTAGCTATCAAGTTGATAAGTCTGACTTGGATATTTTGAACTCAAGTAGGCTTTGTCCTGCCCATAAAAGTAAGCACCGTACGGCGGATTCCCGATCACCGCATCAAAGCCTCCTGCTTTCATGATTTCCGGGAACTCCGCCTGCCAATCGAACGGGTTCACTCGGCGCACTTCGTCTTCATCCGGTATCAGTTGCCCGGCAAAGTAATCCGGCCCGATGAGGCTGTTGCCGCATTTGATGTTTTTGCCCAGGTCGGGCAGTACGCGCACTCGTCCAAATAACAACTCTTGCAGGGACTCCTGGTTCTCCCCCTCCAAAACCTTCAACAGCAGGCTGAGCTTGGTGACTTCGACAGCCTGGGGGTCAATGTCCACGCCATATATGTTGCTCAGGAGAATGCGTTTTTTCTCCTCGGTCCTGAGACGCCAATCGCCGCCAGTGGCCTTAAAAAGCTCTTTCTTGTGCTTGTCAGTCCCGTCCTTCACATACCAATCACGATGGTAGGTCAGCAGGAATTGATAGGCGCCGATCAGGAACGATCCCGATCCGCAGGCGGGATCTAGAATCCTGAGCTTCGCAATCTGCTTCGGCGTCTTGCCCTGGCACAAGGTACCGACGGTGTGCTTGACGATGTACTCCACGATGTACGCGGGGGTGTAATAGACGCCTCCGGCTTTCCTCACCTCCGGTTTCTCTTCGATCCTGGCCTGATGGCTTGCGGTTAGCCGAATCACTTTCCCGAGGAATTGCTCGTAGACCTGCCCGAGGATTTCCACAGGCAAGACCGAGAACTCGTAGGGGCTCTCCGGGTAGTACAGGCGCCCGATGATGTCTTTGAGTACCTTGTCATCGATCTTCAGCCGCGGTGTCAGATCGTCCGGCGATTCAGCCCGGTCCTTTTCAGGATGAAAATGAAAGAGGCCAGAGTTGTAACGGTCGTCGGCTCGGTCGTAGAGATAGCGGAGCCGGCTGTAGATGTTCTGGCCGTTCTGCAGCCCCTGAAGCTGCCCATAGGACTCGACGCCGCGATCCTCGCAGATCCGGAGAAAGATGAGGCGATCAATGGTGCGCTGGACCGAAAAGTTCAGCTCTTGGACGGACAGTTTGGGATTGCGCAGGGCCAGGTTCTTAGCCAGAGCTTCCCGCCAACTCTCAATCTCTTTGAGAAATTCGGCATCGACGGTGGCCGTGCCCCGCTTCCTCTCGGCACCCGCATACTTGTCGAAGGAACCTTTGAGGACCGAATCCTTCGAGAAGATGGCCGCAATCTTGTGCCATTCCGCTGGATAGTCTTTGTATGTCCAGTAGTGGATGCGGCCGATGCCCGGCTTGTCGGAGGGGTTCGGGCGTGTCCGGCAGTCGTAGACTGCGAATTCTTCGAAGTCGGTCAGGATCGAGAGCGGGAGCTTGGCCGACCAGGCATAGCGGCGGAGTTGATAGGCGGGAGGAATCTCGTCCTTAACGTTGACAGCCGGCTTCTTGGCTTCGAGGAAAAACTTGCGCGCCCCACCGATGCGAAAGCAGTAGTCCGGCGCTTTGGATGCGCCGCCGATCTTGATGGCATCCTCGTGGATGACATCCTTATAGGCTTCGGCATGACCGGCCTTGTTGGCGACATCCCAGCCGAGGGCCTCGAAAAACGGATCGAGGAATTCTCGCCGCAGTTGGGTCTCGTTGTAGCCTTGGCTTTTGTAGGCCTCCCGGTTTCGATCAAACCGCTCGATCAGGTCTGAGATGATACCCGGAGCCTGCCCCATAAAGACCCTCCCTGCACCGATTCGCGGGCGAGTCTAGGGAGAAGCCCACCACTTGTCAATTTGTCAGAGTCCGCGGCGATCGATCGTCGCCGGCCGCAGTTGAAGAGTCGAACGTGATGGAGGGTGCCTTGCAACTGAAGATCCTGCGGAAGCTTAGCGCACCTTACCCTCGGTGCCAAGGCGCCCGCGTTCGGGAAGCGATTGTAGGGAACTCCGTTCGCCTGCGTCGTTTTTAGTACGCCGACTCCGCCGGCGCCCGATGGAACTCGGCCACCTTGGGCTCGACGGCCCGCGCGAAGTCGTCGTAGCGGAGCTTCACCGCCCGGGAATGAAATCCCGCCTGGACGACGATCTCCTCGTCCTCGGTGAGCGACCGATCCACGTAGACGTCCAATCCGTACAGGTTGCCGAACGGCGGCATGCTGCCCGTTTCGCAGTCGGGGAAGAGGCCTTTGAATTCGGATTCGCTGGCCAATCGCACGTACCGGGCTCCCAGCACCTCTTGCAGGCGGGCCAAGTCCACCTGCCAAGTAGAGGGCAGCACCGTCATCAGCAACTTTCCATCGGCGCTCACCATCACCACCTTGGCGAGCATTTTCCCGGGCACGTGGAGCGTATGCGCCACTTCCGGGGCCGTATAGGCCTCGTGGTGGTCGAGCACTTCATAATGAATGCGTTGCGCGTCCAAGAAATCTTGGAGCCTTCTCAGCAGCAGGGGTGGCATGGCACGACTCCTTTCTCAATCGGAGATTGTCGTCATACGCCACACGTCAAGCGTCAATCGTGCAAGGACAGGTGACGCTCACGTGAGGATTGCTCCTTGCTTCTTGATCGTTCATCTTTCCGCGGCCGACGACTGACGGTTGACCGTTGACGCCTTCTCATGAGCCTCACGGCCAATAGGTTGCCGTCGCTTTGACGTAGCCGAACAACACGTCCCGTCGCGCCACGATGCCGATGAGCTTCTTCCCTTGCACGACCGGCACGCGGATCAAATGCCGCTCCTGCAGCAGCGCGATCAGATCCATCACGGGCATCTCCTCGTGAACCGTGATCACGTGGGGGGTCATCACTTCGCGCGCGGTCACGTCCCGCAGGTTCTTGCCTTCCTGGAGCGCTCGCAGCAGGTCAAACTCGGTCACCAGCCCCAATAGGGTCCATTCGTCGTCCACCACCGGCACGCTGCCGAACCCGTGCTCGCTCAGGATGTCGGCGATCCGGACGCCGTTCGTCTGGGGTCCGACGGTGTACACGGCATCCTGCATCAAACTGTGGACTGTCAAGGTCTTGGGATCGCACGCCTTCACCATGTACTCCGTCGCTCTCATGGCTCACCTCCCGCGCCTGCGCGCTGTCAATCGGTCTGGGACTAGGAATAATGGCAAGAGGGCAAGAGATAATCGAGATCGGAGCCGATTCATCGGGAACCGGACGGCGAACGGAAGGGACCACGAGGGAGCATCTGCAGAGCGGACAGCCATGACCGCCCCCGCTGAAGGATCAACTCGGGCAGGTGGCGCTCGCAGTTGGACGAAACCCACCTGCCACGATGTCACGACGTTATACGAGACGCAAGGAAAATGCCAGGCCTTGATGGGGCGGTTTCTACGAACCGCGCAGCTATCTGCCGAGAATCTATATTGCCGCTCCAGCGGGCAGGCCATCGTCACCATGTCACGTGGCGAAACGGGACAGGATCGCCCTCCGGACTGTGCCCAATTGCCACGGAGCCGGCTATCCAAGCATGCCGATGCCGGTCAGCCCCGCGAGGCCAGATAGCCCTGGAGCACATCGCGCCTGGCGACAATGCCGGTCAACAGACCGTCCCGATTCACGACGGGCACACGGATGACGTGGTTGGTTTGGAGAACATAGAGGAGCGTGCGCACGTCGGTATGCTCGTCTACGCTCACCACGGTCCTGGTCATGATGTCGCCCGCGGAGAGATCTCCGAGCCGTTTGCCCTGGTCCAGCGCCGCCAACAGATCGAACTCGGTCACGATCCCGACCAGCCTCCGCCGATCGTCGATGATCGGCACCCCGCCGAACCCCTCAATCATCATCGAGGCGATCACGTCGGCTTTGGTCTGCACATGCGCCGACTGCACCGCCCGCTCCATGAGATCCGCTGCCTTGAGTTGGTCGAATGCGGCAGGCCCGGCTCCGGCTTGCTGTGTCCTCTCGTTGGCCATGGGTCTCATCTCCTTCCTGTCTCGCCGCCGCCGGCATGGGTCACTCCAACGTCTGCCAGGTTCCGTTCCAGACATAGACTTGCTTGGCCGGATCGCGCAACGGTCGCTGGGTCAGGATGAGCCGGCAACCGCTGCGCCGATAGAGGTAGTCGGATTTATGCGCCATCAACATCGCCAATGACAAGGAGGGCCGTTCGGCATCCATCGTCACCGGGACGAGGATCTGGCCGTCAGGACAACGGCGTAACCCTGCTGCATCCAGCGAGGGACGGGGGGTGATGGTCGACAGGCGCAACACATCGACAAATCGGCGATAGACGCCTTGTTCCAGGTCATCCAATAAGATCGACACCGCTTCACCCTCGCGCGGACGGTCGGGCTGATTGTTGCTGGATGACGCAAAGCGAGTGCCATCGTCCGACCTTCCAAGCTCCGTTCCAAACCCTTTGCGGGCCCTTTGTCGGCCTTTTTGTTAGGAGTGGCGACCCTCCCCGTTCTCCACATTCCTGGCGACAATTGCCCCAGCGATCCCCTTTCAACCTGACGCAAAAGGCCGCAGGCGTGCTTCTGACAGAATCCCTTTTGACTTCATGACAGGACCATCGGCTCCAATCGCGCCGTTTCCGTTATGCTTCCCTGACTCGGGCACGTGTGATGCAGGCTTTCGCCGGGAGGCCTGAACGGCGAGGCAGGGAAGGGCATTCCCATTTCAACCGAGCGATCGTTTCGTTTCATGGATGTCGCCCTTCGCCAGGAGCCGATGAGCCGAGCGCAAGAACGGGAGGACCGCCATGAACATCCTGTGCGCCGTCGATGGGTCCGAGTATTCACGTTGGGGAGTGGAGGCCTTGCGAGTGCTGGCAGACCGGCCTCCGGAGCGGGTGCTGTTGCTCCACACCGTTGAGCCGCGCCTGCCGAGATCGTCCGGGTCCCCCAGCCCGGCGCGAGTGGCTCGGGTCATCCGTGCGCTGGATGAGCGAGGGACGACCCTGCTGCGTCAGATGGCCCAGGCGGCATCGGTGGCGCTGGGCCAGGGTGGCACCAGCGCCAAGACCAAGATCGAAACCGCCCTTGCTCATGGTCGTCCGGCTGCCAGCATCGTGGCGCAAGCGAGACGGCGCCGGACCGATCTCGTGATTCTCGGTTCACGGGGACTCAGCGATATCCGGGGATTTCTTTTGGGCAGCGTCTCGCGTCACGTGCTCACGCAGGCGCCCTGTCCCGTTCTGATCGTCAAACGCCCGCTTGCCTCGCTCGGCCGGGTCGTGCTCGCCGTGGACGGCTCCAAACATTCCCGGCGCGCCTGCGAGTTCGCCTGCCAGCGGTTGCTTCAGGAGGCGACTCATGTGTCGGTGCTCTCCGTCGCAGGCGACGGGTTGACGGAGATGGCGGCGCAGGTTCTGCCAGCCTCTCAACTTCAAGACCTCACTCGCCCTCAACTCGACCGAGCTCAGGAACTGGTGAATCAGTATCGGGACCAGGTCTTGAAAACCGGGTGCAGCGTCACAACGGAGGTGCGCACCGGACATACGAGCGAGCAGATTCTCCAGCATGCCGAGCAACTCAAAGCCGACCTCATCATCGTCGGTTCACGCGGGCTCGAGGGCACGGAGCGGCTCGAACTGGGCAGCGTGGCGGAAAACGTATTGAAGTATGCGCCCTGCTCGGTCTTGGTCGTGAAACGCCGGCAGATCTAGAACCGCCCTGCGACAACCCGGGGGGAGGCATTCTTCTTTGACGAGAACCCGCATGCTTCGGCTGGCCAGTTCAACGGGTGTGATGGCCGTTCGCATCATTCATCGGCCGACCGTGAAAAGCACGCCAATCCCTGCCTGGTATCTCCTTGGCGTGACCTGTCGGACCGCGTCGCGTCTGATTGTGCCTGAATGGTCCGGTGTTGACCGTTTTTCAGTTGGAGCCTTTGTCTGTGGCTTGGCCTGTCATCATTAAATCCCGGCGAGAGTGGGAAGTCGTTCCACATCTGTTCGACTATGCGGCGGTGCGCGAGCGCTTCACCTGGGAGGAGGCCCGTCGCGAGCTGGAGGGGCTCCCGGATGACCGGGGCCTCAACATCGCGCATGAGGCGGTGGTGCGACATGCGCTCGGTCCAAAGAGTCACCATGTCGCCCTTCGCTGGATCTCGAAGGACGGGCGCGTCGAAGACTATTCCTATGACCTGCTGCATCGGCTGAGCAATCGGTTCGCGAACGTCCTGCGGGCATTGGACGTTGAGAAAGGAGACCGTGTGTATGTGCTGGCCGGCCGCATCCCCGAACTCTATATCGCGGCGCTCGGCACGCTGAAACAGGGCGCCGTGTTCTGTCCCCTGTTCTCCGCCTTCGGGCCGGAGCCGATTCGGGCCAGGATGAGCATCGGCGGCGCGACGGCGCTGGTGACCACGGAACCGCTCTATCAGCGCAAGGTCGCCGGCCTGCGCAACAGCCTGCCGGATCTGCGCCACGTGCTGCTCGTCGGGCCGGATCGCCGACGGACCGACCTCCCCGGCACGCTGGACTTTCATCGGCTGCTCGAATCCGCGTCGGAGAGCCACGCCATCGCTCCCACCGATCCGGAAGACCGCGCCTTGCTGCATTTCACCAGCGGCACGACCGGCAGGCCCAAGGGGGCGATTCACGTCCACAAGGCCGTGGTCGCGCACCATATCACCGGCAAGCTCGCGCTCGACCTGCACAGGGACGATATCTTCTGGTGCACCGCCGATCCCGGCTGGGTCACTGGGACCTCCTACGGCATCATCGCGCCCCTCGCCAACGGCGTCACCAGCATCGTGGACGAGGGCGACTTCGACGCGGAACGCTGGTACCGCCTCTTGCAGGATCATCGCGTGACCGTCTGGTACACAGCCCCCACGGCGATTCGCATGCTGATGAAAGCGGGGCTCGATCTGCCGCGCAAGTTCGACCTCTCGCGGTTGCGCTTCTGCGCGAGCGTCGGTGAGCCGTTGAATCCGGAGGCGGTCCTGTGGGGCCGGCAGGCGTTCGGCCATCCCTTTCACGACAACTGGTGGCAGACGGAAACGGGCGGCATCATGATCGCCAACTTCGCGGCGATGGACGTGCGGCCCGGTTCCATGGGGAAGCCGTTGCCCGGGATCGAGGCCGCGATCGTGCGGAAGACCGAAGCCGGCCGGGTGGAAGTCGTCGACCGTCCGGACGTCCAGGGCGAGCTGGCCCTGCGACCAGGGTGGCCGTCGATGTTCCGCGGCTACTGGAACGAAGAAGCCCGGTACCAAAAATGTTTCGCCGGCGGCTGGTACCTCACGGGAGACCTCGCGAAGCGGGACGCCGACGGCTATTTCTGGTTCGTCGGCCGGTCGGACGACGTCATCAAGACCTCCGGACACTTGATCGGTCCCTTCGAAGTCGAGAGCGTGCTGATGGAACACCAGGCGGTGGCCGAAGCGGGCGTCATCGGCAAGCCGGACCCGGTCGCGATGGAAATCGTCAAGGCCTTCGTCTCGTTGAAGGACGGCTATGAGGCCTCTCCTTCGCTTCAGAAGGAATTGCTCGGCTTCGCCCGAACCAGGCTGGGCGCGGTCGTGGCGCCGAAGGAGATTGCGTTTCTTCCCTCCCTGCCGAAAACCCGAAGCGGAAAAATCATGAGGCGCCTCCTGAAGGCCCGCGAGCTCGGGCTCCCGGAGGGCGACCTTTCGACCTTGGAGGGCTCGTCGTGACCCGCGCCGTCGATCGCCTGACCGCCTTGGATCTGCTGTACCAGATGCTGCGCATCCGGCGCTTCGAGGAGAAGTGCGTCGAGCTGTACAGCCTGGGCAAGATCCGCGGGTTCTTGCACCTGTATATCGGCGAAGAGGCGGTCGCGGCCGGGGCCGTTCGTTGCTTGGCGCCCGCCGACGCCGTCGTCGCGACCTACCGGGAGCACGGCCATGCGCTCGTGCGGGGCACGCCGATGAGGAGCCTCATGGCGGAACTGTTCGGCAAAGTGACCGGGTGTGCCAGGGGGCGCGGCGGCTCGATGCATTTCTTCGACGCATCGCGGCGCTTCTACGGCGGCCTCGCGATCGTCGGCGGCGGCCTCCCGGTCGCGGTCGGCCTCGCGCTGGCGGACCGGATGCAGCATCGACCGCGCGTGACCGCCTGCTTTTTCGGCGACGGGGCGGTGGCCGAGGGAGAGTTCCACGAATCCTTGAATCTGGCTTCGCTCTGGAACCTGCCGGTGCTGTTCCTGTGCGAAAACAACCTCTATGCGATGGGGACGGCGCTCGCCCGCCATCAGGCGCAGACGGACTTGGCGGCCAAGGCCCGCGCCTACGGGATGCCGGCCCAGGCGGTGGACGGCATGGATGTGTTGGCGGTCATGGAGGCGACGCAAGCCGCCGTGGACGAGGTCCGGCGCGGAGCCGGACCCCGCTTTCTCGAATGCCAGACCTATCGGTTTCGCGCGCACTCGATGTACGACCCGGAGCTCTACAGAAGCAAGGCGGAGGTGGAGGAGTGGAAGGCGCGCGATCCGATCCCCGCCCTCGAGGGGCTCATGCGGGAATGGAAGGCCATCGGTTCCGAAGATCTTCCGAAACTGGAGCGGCAGATTGCGGGCGAAATCGACGAGGCCGTGGCCTTTGCCGACGCAAGCCCCTGGGAGCCGGTCGAGGACCTGGAGAAGGATGTGTACACGGAATAGCAAGGAGTGAGGAGTGAAAAGTGAAGAGCCGGAAGTGAGAGGCGAGAGAATCGAAAGTGAGGATGTCCCTCCTCGCTTTCCACTTTCCACTTTTCACTGAGACGACATGCCTACCATCACCTACCGAGGGGCTGTCCGCGCCGGATTGCGCGAGGCGCTCGTGAATGATCCGCGCGTGTTCCTCATGGGCGAAGACGTCGGGAAATACGGCGGCACCTATGGCTGCAGCAAAGGATTTGTGGACGAGTTCGGCCCGGATCGCATCCGCGACACGCCGCTCTCGGAATCGACCTTTGTCGGGGCCGGGATCGGGGCCGCGCTGGGAGGGTTGCGCCCGATCGTCGAGGTCATGACGGTGAACTTCAGCCTGCTGGCCTTGGATCAGATCCTCAACAATGCCGCGACCATCCGCCACATGTCCGGCGGCCAGTTCAACGTCCCGTTGGTCGTCCGCATGGCCACCGGCGGAGGCCGGCAGGTGGCGGCGCAACATTCCCACAGTTTGGAAGGCTGGTACGCGCACATTCCCGGGATCACGGTGCTGACCCCCGCCACCGTGACCGACGCGAAGGGGATGCTCTTGAGCGCGCTGCAACAGCCAGACCCGGTCTTCATCTTCGAACATGCGTTTTTGTATCCGATGGAAGGTGAGCTGGATGAGACAGCCGGACCGGTGGACATCCGATCGGCGGCCGTGCGACGGCCGGGACACGATATCTCGCTCATCACTTTCGGCGGGTGCCTCTGGAAGGCCCTGGCCGCGGCGGAGCAACTGGCCGGGGATGGCATCGACGCCGAGGTGATCGACCTGCGCCTCTTGCGGCCGCTCGATGAGGCGACGATGCTGGCGTCGGTGACCAAGACCCATCGTGCCGTCATCGTGGACGAGGCCTGGCGGACCGGCAGTTTTGCCGCCGAGATCAGCGCCCGGATCATGGAAGGGGCGTTCTATGCGTTGGACGCGCCGGTCACGCGGGTCTGCAGCGCGGAGGTGCCCTTGCCCTATCCCAAGCATCTCGAAGATGCGGCGCTCCCGCAGGTGGCGACGATCGTCAAGACGGCACGGTCGATGGTCTCCAAATGATCGGCAAGCGTCCCTGACAAGACAGGCGCAGAGGTCAACAGGATGTCCCATGCATCGTCAGCGACGGAACCGGGCGCGACTCATCCCGATCCGCTCAGGGAGAAATTGGTCTCGTTGTTCCAGGACATCACCCGAAAGGCCGCACAGGCTCAAGGACGTTTTCCCTCCTCCGATCCCGATTGTCAATGCAGCCGGGATAATTTGCTGGCCTACCTGGCGCTGCGAGAGCACGACTTACAGGACCTGCAACTGGAATTGGTCGAGCGGGGCCTCTCCTCGCTCGGTCGGCTGGAAGGGTCCGTGATCGCGAGCCTGAGAAAAGTATTGCAGAACCTTGGCTACCAGCCGCCGGATATTCCGCTCAAGGCTCCGGACTTTGCCCAAGCGCGTTCGTTGCTGTCCCAGCGTGCCACGAGGTTGCTCGGTCGTCCCCGTCCCCATCACCAGACCCGCATCATGGTCACGTTGGATCTCGACACCCTGCGGCAACCGGAATTGCTGGAGCAACTCCTGCTCAAGGGCATGGACATCGCGCGGATCAACTGTGCGCACGACAGCAGCCGCGAGTGGCTGAGGCTGATTCAAGCCGTTCGGGATGCCGAGGAGCGGCTGGCACGACGGGGCGAGAGCGTCGGACGGCGCTGCCGCATCGTCATGGACTTGGCCGGGCCGAAAGTTCGGACCGGCCCCCTCCGGCCCACTACCCGCCCCTTGAAACTCTCGGTCGAGAAGGATCTGCGAGGGCGACCCCGTTGCGTCCTTGAAGGCTATCTGACGACCGAGACCGAGCAGACCAGGCGCGTCCGTGAACCCGGGGAACCGTCCCGATTCATCATCGCCCTCCCTCAACAGGACCGGGTGGCGAGCCTTTCGCTTGGCGAGGACCTCACGTTCACGGACACGCGCGGGCGCAGGCGAGCGCTGCGGGTGCTTGAGCGAGTGAGCCCGATGCGGGTGCGCGTCGGACTGAACCGGACCGCCTACATCGAGGAAGGCACCGAATTGGTATCCGCGCAGGGGCACCTGTTCCGGGTCGGACCGGTGGTTTCACAGCCGGTCGCGCTGCGGGTGCAGGCCGGAGACCGGTTACGCCTGTATCGAGATCCCGCCCGCCTCGGACATCCGGCGGAGGCCGATGGACCGGCCGGGATCAGTTGCACGTTGCCGGCCGTGTTGGAATCGGTCGCGCTTGGCCATCGAATCTTCATCGATGATGGGAAGATCGCGGGGGTCGTGCGGAGCATCGAAGCGGATTATCTTGAGCTCGAGATCACGGCTCCTCATCACATCCCCGCCCGCATCCGCGCCGAAAAGGGGCTGAATTTTCCTGATTCCCCGATCGATATCCCGGCCTTGACCGAGAAGGACCAGGATGACCTGCGGTTTGTCGTCGGCCATGCCACCGCGGTCGGTCTCTCCTTCGTCCATCAGCCGCGCGACCTCGATGATCTGCGCTCGGCCCTCAAGGAGCTCGGCGATCCGGATATCGGGATCGTGATCAAGATCGAAACGCGAGAGGCCATTCATCGGCTGGCTCAACTGATTATGGCAGGCTTGGACCTGCCGAGGTTCGGGGTAATGATTGCGCGGGGGGATCTGGCCGTCGAGGTCGGCTTCGAACACTTAGCTCTGGTTCAGGAAGATATTCTCTGCATCTGCGAAGCCGCCCACATCCCCGCCATCTGGGCTACGCAGGTGCTTGAGAACCTGGCCAAGAGCGGCCTGCCCGCCAGAGCCGAAATCACCGACGCGGCGACGGGCCAACGGGCGGAATGCGTCATGCTGAACAAGGGCGAATATGTCCTTGAAGCCGTCAAGACGCTGGCGGACCTGTTGGGCTCCCGAGAGCGGCAACGGATCAAGAAACGGCAGGTCTTTCGCGAGATCACCGCGCAGCATGGTCTGTTCGACCGGTTCGGTGACGAGTCCGCTCGTGAGGCTGCGCCTCAGGCCGCACGGTATGCCGGCTCGGAGAATGCGTGAGAACGGCGATGTGTAGGGCGCTCCATGGCTGAATTCGTGATGCCCACCTTGGGCGCGGACATGACTGAAGGGACGTTGATCGCCTGGAAGAAGCAGGTGGGCGATCGAGTCGAGAAGGGCGACATCATTGCGGAGGTGGAGACGGACAAGGCCGCGATCGAGATCGAGGTTTTCACCAGCGGCACGATCGAACGGCTGTCGGCGCAGCCGGGGGACAAAGTGCCGGTCGGGACGGTGATGGCGATCATCAGGGAAGAGGCGGCTGCCGCGCCGGCACCGGCTCCCCCGCCGACCAAGCCGGCCGTTCAGCCGGAGGGACCTGCGCTCGCCGCACCGGAACAGGTTCAGATCGCGAAGCCGCCCTCCATCTCGGCCGAAGCCTCGGCCACCGTATCGGCGCGGCCTCAGGAGCCCAGGCTCCGCATCTCGCCGGCAGCCCGCCGGTTGGCCGATCAACTGGGCATCGATCCGACCGCCGTGACCGGTACCGGACCGGACGGCGCAATCACTCTCGACGATGTCCAGCGAGCGGCTCCTAGAACGGAGCCCGCCCCTCCCGAAGCCCTTCCCCCGGCAACAGCGGCGCCGCAAGCCGACCGCATGGCCCGCATGAGGCAGGCGATCGCCACGGCCATGGCCCGTTCCAAGCGGGAGATTCCCCATTACTACCTCAGCACGACGATCGACCTGCACAAGGCCCTGTCCTGGCTCGCGGCGGAAAATGCCGCGCGATCGGTTGCCGATCGGCTGTTGCCGAGCGCCCTGCTGATCAAGGCCGTGGCGCTGGCATTGAAGGAGGTCCCCGAGCTTAATTCGGTCTGGAAAGACGGGCGGGCCGTCACGAGTCAATCCGTCCACATCGGCGTCGCGATCGCGTTGCGGGGCGGCGGGCTCGTGGCTCCGGCGCTCCACGATACCGACCGGTTGAGTGTTACGGACCTGATGGGGAAGCTCCAGGACTTGGTGAGGCGGGCGCGCGCCGGGTCCCTGCGGAGTTCGGAGTTGTCCGACCCGACCATCACCGTGACCAATTTGGGCGATCTGGGCGTCGACAGCGTGCTCGGCGTCATCTATCCTCCCCAGGTGGCGCTGGTGGGATTCGGAAAGGTGGCGGAGCGGCCCTGGGTGGTGGAAGGGCTCGTGGTCGCCAGACCGTTGATGACGGCCAGCCTTTCGGCGGATCATCGGGTGAGCGACGGCCACCGCGGAGGCCGCTTCCTCGCTGCGGTGGACCGGCTGCTTCAGAACCCCGGCGGGTTGTGAGAGGATAGCTGGAGAGGGCCGATGAGGCGAAGAGACTCATCCTGAAGAGGATCGCGAGGCCGCGATCATCCTGTCGAAAAGGGGTGGACCAATGACGCGAACAGAGACAATACGGCGCGCGAGCGTCCGGTGCCTGGTGGTCGGACTCCTCATGATGCCTCTGCCGGCGGCGGGCATGACTCAAATTTTGCCCGATGCCACGGTGGAGGCGGATCGGCAAACCGTCCTTGAGCTCACCAGTGCCTTCGACCAGGCGCAGGAAGCCATCCGTTCGCGCAATCTCGATGAATTGATGGGCATCTACAGCGAGCGATACAACCATCATGGATTCAAGAAGGAAGACCTCAGAAAGATCTGGGCCGAGCTCCTGAGCGATTACGAATTCATCGCCAACATCCATACCTTTTCTGCAATCCGGACTTCAGGAGAGGGCAACAACATGACGGTGGAGATCACCTGCAGCGGCGCGCTCTGGGCCACCAGCAAGAACTCGAAGGAACGTATCCCGATTGACAGTTGGCATCAGGAAGTGCATCACCTCGCCAAAGAAGATGGGGAGTGGCGAATCGTGGGCTCGTCCAAAGGCGCTTCCGCGAGACCGCGCCTCTTCGGCAGCGCGCCGCATCCGTTGTTCTAACCCACCTGGGAGCGGATCGGACCATGACGACGCCGGCCACGGACATACGGGAGACGATCATCCGATTGCTCGGCGAGATTGCCCCGGAGGCGGACATGGCGTCGCTTCGGTCCGACCTAAACCTTCGCGACCAATTGGACATCGATTCCATGGATTTTCTGAACTTCGTGATCGCGCTGCACAAGACGTTCGAGATCGAGATCCCGGAAACCGATTATCCCCGTCTCTCCACCCTGGACGGTTGCGTCGCCTACGTCGCGGAGCGCCGGTGAGCTGCGGGGGCTTGCCTGGTCAGCCTCCAGCGCTTGTGAGGACGGTTGTGAGACAATCTTCGCAACACACGGCCTTTTCAATCTCGTCATCGTCATAGAAGGAGCCTCGTCCATGCCACAGCCTATTCGGATCCTGTTCACCGCTGTCATCTCGCTGCTCGTCTGGTTGACCCAAGCTTCGGCCTCCGGCGAGGCCGTCCGCGTTGTCGGCACCCCGGCGGCTCAACCGGTCGATGTCCAGCGGATCGAAATTACCATGCAGGAATATGCCTTCATGCTCGGGAAGCCTGGCACGGTCCGCCTCGGCGTCCCGACCGCGATCATCCTGCGTAACCACGACATCGTCCGGCACGGCTTCACGGCGCCGGTGCTCGCGCAACTGGGGCTCAGCGTGGAGGGCGAGGGCGTGTCTGCTTACGGCACGGGCATCGAAGGGGTCTATGTCGATCCCGGCAAGACGCTGGTGATTTATTTCACGCCGGAGCGCGGCGGCAATTATTCGTTTCGCTGCGATCTTCACCAGCAGATGAAGGGAGAGTTGTATACGCTGGAACTGCCCTCGGCGTAGGGCGCCCTTTTCGTCAACCGTCAAGCGTCATGCGTCACTCGCAGGCCGCAGGCATGTTTGTTCTTTGGAGCATGTGTTTGGCGAGCCGCAGGGAGGCGCGTTCGGCTCACGCCGCGGGCCGTCACGACAACCCACTCGCGGGCAAGTTTCAGAAGGAGTAGACTGAAGCTGTCAATCGAGGTGATCGCGATGGCGGACAGAAAATACGGCCAGCGAGGGTATCGGGACTCCGAAAAGGCAGGAGGAGGAAAGCCGGAGGGGCCGTCCCTGTCGCGCACGCCCGCTCCGCTTCAGAGCCGCACCGTCGTCCGCTGCGCAGATTGCGGGACGCAGCTCCCGCCGGTGACCGATACGCTCGGCCAATGTCCCAAGTGCAAAGCCGAGCTGCATGCCTGCCAGCAGTGCGCTCACTTCGCTCCTGGGCAGCGGTTCGAATGCACCCAGCCGATCCCGGAGCGCATCGCCGACAAGCGCGCCCGCAACGACTGCACTTTCTTTGGGCTGCGCACAACCGTTGAGCGCGAAACCTCGGCGGGATCAGGGCACCTTCAGGATGCTCGCCGCGCTCTCGACAATCTTTTCAAGAAGTAGCCTGCCGGGGCGAGTGCCTACCGCGCACACACGCACCGGACCGCAAGGGGCGGGTTTTCTCACCAACGTGGAGCCGTACAGGGGCGAGGCTATCCAACATGGATTCCCGACCCCTTTCCACTCGGTAGCGTGCTGAACCACCCACCAGCTCCGGCAAGATGACTTGAGTCCCCGAGAAGGTCTTGCTACAGTTTCCACAGAAGGAAGCCTGCGGATGACGAAAGCCATTGAAACCGCGATCAAGCTGCTCGAGACGCTGCCTGAATCAACTCAAGAACATCTGGTCGAGGAGCTTCGTCGTCTCGCGTTGGATGCGCAAGACGAGGCCAAATGGGATGAGCTGTTCGCTCGCAGCGATCGATTACAGGCCGCTGCGCGGAAAGCTCGGCAAGAGATTGCAGCGGGCAACGCCTCTGATATGGACTTCGACAGATTGTGAAGTCCAAGACCATCCCCAGCTTCTGGGAAGCCTATGATCGCCTACCCGAGCCTGTAAAGAAGGCCGCTCGCAAGTCCTTCTCCCTCTGGCGAGAGAATCCGTTCCACCCTTCCTTGCACTTTAAATGCGTAAACCAGGAAGAAAAGACCTGGTCCGTTGGCGTTACGTTGGGCTATCGCGCACTCGGCATATTGGACGGCGACACCGTGACATGGTTCTGGTCGGAGGGCATCAGGACTACGAACGGGAGGTCTGATTGCTCGCTATGCTCATAGAATCTTGATCTTGAGCCAACCTCAGCAGATTGCCGTTCTTGATACCGGCCCAACCGGCTTGTGGCACGGTGACCACGTCATGGCCTTCAATCTCCTTGGCCAAACGACGGTCAATGCACTCGTCCAGGAGAACCTTCACGAGGCGATGGCCACCATTCGGGCCTTGGCCTCTTCGAGGAAGGCGATGATCTGCTCACGAGTGACAGTCGGAAATCCTTCAAGGAAGTCGTCGATCGTCTGCCCCTCTCCAAATACTCGATGAGGGTTTGGACAGGTACGCGGGTCCCGCGAAACACAGGTGTGCCGCCCATGATATCAGGGCTCAAGGTGATGAGAGGATGTGCTGGCTGGGCGGTAGAAATTCCTGTGGCGGGTGAAATTCTAACCTGCATTATTCATGACGGTTCGTCGCGTTGCACCCGTTGCATCGGGAAGAGCAACGGGTACCCGGCAGTCGCCAAGCGAGACGGGCGCGTGGAGCCGCGAGGGAGTGAGGCGTACTTGAAACAGTACGTCGAACCGACCGAGTGGCGAGCCCGCCCGCTGGCAGGCCGTGAAACTGCATGCCAGCTTGTCGCAGCGGCGAATCCGCGATTGCAGCAGAAGCGTTCATGAATAATGCAGGCTAAGCAAGAAGGATCTTTCCATTCACGGAGTTACTCGAACAGGTCGGCGAGCGGGAGGCGGAACTCCGGAAGGAGGGGCGTGGTGAGCGTGTCGTGCGCTTCGGTCGAAAGCTCAGCCGTCCGAATATACTGGTGGTGGCCGAGCCGAAACACTTTCACTGTCTCAAGCTCCGGATCCACGATCCAGTATTCGCTCACGCCGAAGCGCTCATAGAGCTTGCGCTTGGTCACTTCGTCCTTCTTGCGGGTGGCATCGGAGAGGATTTCCACGACGAGATCCGGCACTCCCTTGATGTTGTCGTCGGTCACGATGCCCTTCCTGGCCGAAGTGACGAATAGGACATCCGGCTGGACCACGTCTTCATCGGACAAGATGACGTCGCAGGGGGCATCGAACAGTTCCCCAAGTGCGTGCTGGCGGATAAACGCGCCCATGGCGATTACGAGATTGCGCGAGATGCGCTGGTGCTTGGTACTCGGCGCAGGAGTCATGGAGTGATCTCCCTGGATCAGCTCGTGACGCTTCCCGTCATCGGGGAAGAGGAGATAATCCTCGTACGTCAGCCTCGTTGAGCGGGGTTGCGTGGACATGGGACCTCCGCGTGGCTCGTTTGTGACCTGATCGTAGCAGGGGGGGTACAAAAGCTCAAGGAAAGCGGTCCGCTACTTCGCCGACGTGTCGTGCCGGCCAATAGGCTGATAGGCTGCCGAGGCGGGGCTCATTGGAAGACACCCTCTTGCATTTCACCGGCAACCCACCTGATTGTTCGTGTTTGGGAATCAGGGGCCACGCGAGAGAGGAGCGGACCAATGGAGGTCATATTGCAGGAACTGCCGTCTGATTGAGTCAAATACGAGTCAGAGTCCAATTTCAGGCGGTCCCCCCTGGTTCCCCATTCAGCCACCTTCTGACCGCGTGGCCGATTTCGTCGTGAAACGCCTCATTCCCTGCGACCACGCCCCGGAAAGTCACTAGTCATGCCTGATTAAATGAAAACGGCTGCACCGTCGGGGCCGAGGTAGAATGCGGTCTCGATGGACCACGGAGCGGAAGCGAAAGCTCCGAAGGTGCTCGCTCCCACGGACGGGAGGGCACAACCCTCAACCAGGAGGTGCAGCCGTGAGCCAGTATATCGGGATCGATCTCCACAAGGCAAAGTCCTTCGTGACCCGGCTCGATCATCGGGGCCGCGTGCTGGAGCAGCGCGAACTCACCCACGCCACCGGCGAGTTGCAACAGTATTTGGAGCGGTTGCCGGCGGAGACGCGCATTGCGGTGGAGGCGACGGGCAATTGGATGTGGTTGTATGAACTGATCGAGGAGCGGCATCCGGATCTGGTGTTGGCGCACCCGCTGAAGACCAAGGCCATCGCCAGTGCGCGCATCAAGACGGATAAGATCGATGCGACGACGTTGGCGCAGTTGCTGCGCGCGGACTTGGTCCCGGCGGCCTACATTCCGCCGCGCGACGTGCGGGATACTCGGGAGGTGCTTCGGTATCGAGCCTCCTTGGTGCGGCTGCGGACGCAGGTGAAGAACAAGATCGCGGCGGTCGTCAGTAAGACCGGGCTCCAGACGCCGACGCGGATGGCCTGCGGCGTGAAGAGCCGCCGCTTTCTGGCGACCGTTTCGGTGCGGTCGTGCTACCGACTCGGGCTCGACGGGTATCTCCGCACCTTGGAGCATCTGACCACTGAGATTCGCCAGGTCTCCAAGACCATTGAGACCCAGGCGGCGGCTGAGCCCCAGGCGCGCTTGCTCCAGACGATGCCGGGCATTGGTGCGTACTCGGCGCTGTTGATCTTGAGTGAGATCGGCGACATTCAGCGATTCCCGGACAGTCGCCATCTGTGTTCGTATGCCGGGCTGGGGCCCTCGGTCCATGCCTCCGGCGGGAAGACCCGCCTGGGACGTCTGACGAAACAGGGCTCGTCGTGGTTGCGGTGGATTCTGGTGGAGCTCTCCGTCCACGCGATCAACGCTGCTCCCCAGTTTCGGAGTCTCTACTATCGGGTGGCGAAGAAACATGGGCGGAACGTGGGCCGGGTGGCGGTGGCACGGGCCATGTTGAAGACGATCTACGCGATGTTAAAAAAGCAGGAGGCATTTCGCCCGATGGCGAAGGGCAGCACCGGTCAGCGCCCCGGGGTCATGGTCGGCTGACCATCCGCGGTGAGCCAGATCCGAAGTGCCTGATTGCGCGACCGGTGTCCCATTTCATCCTGGGCTATGAGCCCGCATAGGTGACTGACTCGTCGTCCACTGAGACGCGCGGGGGACCGAATCGCGGACGGGCATGCTCGCTCTTGACAGTCGTTTTCATAGGTGACCCTAATTTGCATCTAGTCATGCCTGACCCCAAGATGGCTGACGATGCTCGACGCGCGCTCGACAATCTCTTCAAGAAGTAGCGGCTAGAGCGAGCGCCTGGCGCGCACGGACGTGCGCCGTGCGGTCATCTGCGATTTCCAGAACAACCCCGGCTGCCACAAGTTCCGGTTCAAACAACACTGCCATTGAGGCCTACGTAACAGACTCACCAAAAGTCAATAGTCATGCCTGACCCCAATGAGACCCCAATGATGCTGGTAAAATTCTAAGTAAGAAGGGGTGAGAAAGCAACGTGGAGCCGCCCTCGGACGAGGCGATCCAACAAGGACTCCTGAGCTGGCCGCTTCTTCCCCCTTTTTTCTCCTTCCTTCTGGTACCTTTACGCCTCCGTCTTGTCCGCAAAATTAGCGAGAAACAGGCGCGCAATTTCTTTGCCATTTATCAATAACACGCCGTTGGCCTCAGCTAGCTTCTTCGCCTCCTCCGAGAAATGATCGGCCAGGCTCATTACGCATCCCTCGGCACCCGGATTTCTAGCCATCATCTTAACCACTTGATCAACCCCTTGTTGATCGCTGGTCCCTTTGTGCTTTTTTACCTGGGCAAACAGAATTGTCTCTCCTGGCTCAAAAGGTGATAGAGATCTTCTAAGCCGTCTACAGCGGAGATCTAGATCACCTCCTTGTCCATCAAAACTATTGCGCCCTTCGATGCTGTAGCCATCTGCTTTAAGCAGATATTCACAGATTGCTTCGAATGATATGGCAGTTTTTGAAGGAGCTACCTTGTTCAGCTCCTCTTGAATAAAAGCAACAACACGCTCTCTCGTGCTACTTAAGAAATCCTCCAGGCTCGATTTGTCATATCTGACGTGTGGATTTTCCTTGAGTGCCACTAGGATCTTTTGAAAATGGTTCTCGTAGCTTGGAATCTGTAAAATTGGAAGTCTCATCCACGGCAACTTGCCACGCCAAGCTGCTAACTCATGGTTATCAATAGAAAGATTGCCATCGAGTCCATGAGATTCCCTTATTTTAATCCGATGATTTTGGCAGGTCGTGTCACCGTCCTCGTATTCATAGCAGTTCGGAAAATCACCATCCACCACGTGAATACTTACCTTGTTCTCTTCGGGGAGATGAGGAACTACCAAGAGATCTCCGTTCCTGAAAGCTTTTATCCACGTCAGATTCGTAGGGACTCGAGTGGTGGCCAGCTGATGATAGAGCTTGCATTCTTCAACAAAGTTCTCTCCATCGACTCTTAGGTCTCTCTCTCCTCCACCTCCCCATCCTTGGGACAACCGCCTTTGCTCCACCACTCGTCTTAAAATTTCACTTCTATGAGAACGATCGAATCTAAAGTTGTATATCATGGACTATCTCCCTCCCCAATACAAAGTATGTACCTATATCCTGCTGAGGCACTTACCTCCTAATTTAAAGACCTGCGACACACGAATTCATTTTGTTCTCCTGGAACTTCTTTTGGCACCCCTCACCTCACGGCTTCACGCCGCAGCGTATTAACACTTGGATCCGCACCTTGTCCAGGGCGTTGAACCGGGCCACGGGGTCGTCAATCCACGAGGCCTTCTCGAAGTCGGGCCTGGCCTCCTCGAACTCTTTTCGGCAGATGTACTCCTGTACAACCTGCTTGAGCGACTTGTTCATCGTGACCCGCATGAGCGCATCTCCTTGCACCACGATTTCGATGATCAAGGCGAAAATCCATTCCATGGGTCACCTCCTCTTGTGAGATGACTGATTAGGCCATGAGAAGCCGGGTGATGGGCTGCGCGCTGGCTACGAGCTTGGCGATACGGGAGGAGCCTTCCGATTGCAGCAGTCGTCCGAGGCTCGTCCCGCTCGGCAGCGTAAGGAAACGGACTCGATCCCCGTAAGGCGCAACGACCTTCAGCAGATCGTCCAGCAGGAGCGAATCCATGGGACCTACCGATACGTGGATCAGATGATCCGCCATCGCACAGGCCGTGCGAAGCACAGCCCGCTTGTCCCAGCTTCTGGCTCCGACCGGGCAGACGACATGAGATAGGCCCTGCTGCCGGAGGAGCAGGACATCCAATGGATGCTGTGTGAGAAAAAGCTGGTCGTGACGCCGGAAGTCTTGCGGCCAACCGGGCGAGGGATAGACCAGTCGGTCGTACCGGTGCGAGTACAGCGGTCCTTCCCTTGCCCCCCAAAGCACCTCTTGACACGGCCTCCAATCAACAGGCTCATCCAGCAATGACCAGACACGCCCCCGGCCGTCATGGACCGGCACCAGCAGCACGTCGTTCGCATGACGATCGATGAGACGCTGCTGACCGATCCGATGCCCGATCAGCCCCGCGACTCTCATTTCGTCTTCCGAGTAGCCCTGTTCCTGAAGATGATCTCGCAACAGGGTGTCCGGCGCGGAAGGACAATAGCCCAACCGGAGTTGCCGAATGGTCGCCTCGGTGAGGCCTTGCCGCTTCGCCCATTCCCGGCCTCGCTCCCCTTCGGGTCGTTCCAGCAGTATGGAATGATAAAAGTTCGCGGCGTCTTCCATGACGCGCCAGAATCGCGCATATTCGCGTCGAACGCCTTGAAGCATACCCGCGTCGAGCATCCGCGCGAGTTTCTGCAGGGCCTCGGCCCGTGTCAGAGATTCGGCCTGCGCGATGAACTCCACCGGCGACCCGCTCGCACGGCAGTCGGTGCAGGCATACAACTCCCGACTAACCTCGAAGCAGCCGGAGTGGCAGAAGGGACATGGTCCGATCCAGGAACTCGCTATCGGCGACCATCGTTTCAGGCGTCCGGACGGCGGCAGATAAGACCGCACGACCTCCCGGCAATCGGCCTCGTCACGGACATCTTCCCATCGCTCAATCGCCAGCAAGTCGTCCAACGCCGATGGATCGTTTCGCGAGCACGGCTCCTCATCGGCCGGTCCACAACCCGATCTCTCGATCCGCGAATGGCTTCTCATGGCGGCCGCACCGATCGGCCCGGCCGGCAGGAGCGTGCCCAGGCCCACGAGCCCCGCCTTCTTGATAAACGATCGCCGATTCAGCATGGGGCGCCTCCTTGGTCTCTGGAATTCCGCTTTATGCACGTGCGCGCGACCCAATTCCCCTCTCGATTGGTCACGGTGAGCCTCCTCACCTTCTGGAAGGCGAGCTTACACCCGCCCTGTGACGGAACAGGTCACAGGGCTTCGGTCAGCGGAACAGGCAATGGGCTGGAGACGGTCGGCTACGACGAATACTGGCGGGAGGCGGCGGCAAGCTTCGACCGGACGGCGACAATGAGAGCCTGGGGACTCAGCACCTTGGCATCCGCGCCCCAGGACAGGACCCAGGAGGCCAGCTCATCCAGGCCGCCGGCTTCGATAGTGGCCACCACGGACCCGTCAGCTTGAGCCTCTACATGCTGAGTGGGATGCCAGCGCCGCTCTTTAACGAGGTAGGCGACCTCCGGGCTGAACCAGATCCGCACGGTATGGACCGGTTCGTCGATCAAGCCGAACAATCGTTCATAGGCCCGCTCGATGGAGAGATCCTCAGGGATGTCACAGATGTCATCGGTCAGCTCCACCGAAGCAATCCGTTCCACGGCGAACAGGCGTCGGGCCTTGGAGCGATGCGAGTAGCCGAACAGGTACAGCCCATACTGATAGAGGAGCAGCGCATAGGGGTCGACGCGATGCTCGACCGGTTCATCGTATCCGGCAGCGGTATGGTTCAGTCGTACCACGCGCTGCAGCAGGAGCGCCCTTTGAATCTGCGCGAGGAGAGGGCCCTGGTTTTCATACGGCCGGATGGGGGCTTGAAGCGGAACAAAGACCTGGGTGACGCGTTTGAGATGATTCGCGACTTTGGTCGGCAGCCCGGCCTCCACCTTCTGTATGAGGTGCTCCAGGCTCTCCACGAAGGGCGTACCGTTCAAGTATGCGAGATGGCTCTTGGCCAAGTGCAGCGCCATGAGCTCGGGAAGCGTCGCCGGTTCGGGCTTGATGCCCTGATAGCCACCGTCGATGCGCCAGACCCGTTCGCCGCCCCCTTCGTGATCGACGAACACATAGCCGAGTCCCTCAATCGCTTGAAGATAGTCGTAGATATGCCGCCGGCTGACCTGGAACTCCTCTTCCAGCTCGGCCCTGGTCATCCCCCGCGAGCACAGGGTGCGGATCATCCGCACCATCCGTGCGCCAGGATTGGCATCTTTGCGCTCTTTCCTCCCCGGCCCTTCCATACACCCTTTTCCCGTGGATGTGGTTCAGCGATTGGTCTTCGCCTCTGGATTCTCCCACATTTCTTCTAACTGCTTGAATCTTTCCACCTCTTCGAACATAGCGATCGACTCCATAAGACTTTCAGGGGTCATATAAGCTAATTCAGGATGATTCGCTATTAACTCGTCTAGAATTTCATGGACGTCAAATGACTTGCCTCGCCAGTTCGTATAGATATAATCGCCCATCGAGTATCCTCCTTTCAGCGGCGCTCGTTGGCCGGATTCTCCAAGCTCTGGTCTCCTTCCCCTGGTCCCCTTTCCGAATACCCGGGTTGTCGCTAACTCCGCTGATTGTAGCAGCGGACTGTGACGGATGAGGTCCTAGCGGTGCAATCCCCCGGAACTCCCGGCAGATGGACCGTCCGACCAGGCAGAGGGGATGGGAACATGCACCCGAAGAGGGCCAGGACTTGATTTTAGCAACTGGGAATTGAACGCCTTTTCTCACGAGACCGTGGGGTTAGGGCGCGGCGAGTGGGAGACGGCGACGCCTTGCTCGCTTATCCTCGGCTGTGGCGGAGTGGATTTCGCCGACACGGACAACGTCGTGGCCGAGGTCGCGGAGAAATTCCAAGAAAGATTCGGAGGGCGAGTCTGGCAATCACACACACCCAGGCCACCAGCTCTGCGGGATCACTCGTTTTCGGTGGGACCGAGATGAATACGGATACGGCCGGGCTCCACGATCCACAGTCGGCCGACAGGCGATTCCTTAGAGACCGCATGAACGATCTGCTCAATGAGTCCCTGCATCCCTGCCAGGGTGGGATGTGGATGACGCAGTATGATGAAACCCGGGGAATGCTCCGGAGGAAAATCCAAGAGTTGGGCGAAGTCCAGATCTACGGTGATCAGGCACCGCTCTTCTCGCTTGCAGGCTGCGGCGATCGTGTCATCCTCAGCACCTTGCAGATCTTCATCGAAGACCGTGCTCACGGCGTGCCCGGCCCTGATGAGCGGCGCCTGCCAGCGGGGATCACAATTCTCGTCGAGCTTGAATTGCACTGTCAGGTCGTGACTTCGACCGGGAGCACCCGTTCGCGGGCCATTTCGGCGGCATACGCGAGACAGGCCCGGACATCTTCTCGCGTGAGACTCGGATAAGCAGCCAGCACCTCTTCGACACTATTCCCATTGGCAAGGTACTGGACGATGAGCCAGACCATGATTCGAGTCCCCTTCACGCAAGGCTGACCATGACAGATGCGGGGATTGATGCTAATGCGGTCAAGGAGCGGCTTCATTGTGGGTGCATGATAGGCCATGTGCCAGGGCTGGTTCAATGGCCGGCAGGGAAGGGTCTTAGCTCTTGGAGACTCGCACAGCGATCACGCAGGCGCCCACATCGCACGTCGCTGCAGGTAACTCAGCATGCGCTCGGCGAGCTACGTTTCCCGAGTAATGCTTCACGAGTTGTCATGAACGCGAAGCGTTCACCCATGTAGCATGCAAAGCCCCCCTCACCTTCTCCTCTCCCCTTCTTGGGGGAGAGGGTGGGGGAACAGCGACATCTCACGCTTTCGGCTGGAAGTCGCGGGCAGCGCAAGCCAGCTGCGCTTCCGCAGGGTCTGGTACACCTGGAGTGATGAGGAGGGCCGAAGGGCTTTAATGACTCTCCCGCTGGCTCGCCACGGCCAGAATGTTTAGGGTAAGCCGAGGGAATGCTACGGGACGCGTTCGGCCGAGCAGGCGGTATTCGAACAGTGCGAACTGCTCTATCCCACGCGTCCGAGGGTAAGCAGTTTGACCGGTAGGCCCAGGCTCCGCGCTTCTATCGCAAGCCGCCGGTCGGCGGTCAGCACCGACGCCGCCGCGGACTCGGCCACGGAGAGATGGAGTGCATCAAGCGTGCGGAGCGTCCCTTGGAATTTCCCCAACCAGGACCTGGCCAAACGATAGTCACGCGCCTTCAGGGACAGCATTTCATAGTACCCCTCCTCGACGTGCGCTTCGAATTGGGCCATCACTCTCACGCCACTTTCGCGAGACAACGTCTTCTCCCGAATCTTTCGGGAAACTGCCGAGGTGAATTCGACAAGGGTCAGTTCGCTGATCGCCGGTGCGGTCACACTCCTTAAGGTCCGCTCCGCGACCAGGCTCAACGGTTCGGGGCAGTAATAGGCGGCGAGAACGCTGGTATCCACATAGACGGTCACGCGCGCTCGGTCACGCGCGAGTCAATCACGATCCGACTCAACGTACGCCCTTTTCGTTTGATCGAACGGCGCAAGGCGACGAGCGACGGGAGTCGACGCCGGCGGCGAGATGGAGGCACCAGCCTGGCGACAACTTCACCGCGCCGCGCGATTGTGATCGTTTCACCGGCCTCGGCACGATCGAGGAGACTTTTTAAGAGGCGGCGTGTTTCTTTAACATTGATTGATCCCATGCATCCACCTGTCATGTACACCGTCAGTGTACACAAGGTATATGGGAGAAGCAAACAAGCAAACGGGTTTTCGGCGTTGCTTCTCGAAACGGATCATATTGTGGCGGCCACCAAGGGGATGTCCGATGGGGCCACGCAAGCGGTTTAGCCTCGGCCTTAAACGCGAGGTCGTGCGGTTGACCCTCAGGCCGGGCGGCACCTTTGCGGGCAGGCGATGCAAGGGCTCGACAACTGCCTGAGTCGACATGGTCCTGGGCACGTAAGAAAATCACGCGTGCTCGGTGAGCGAGCGTGGCAACCGCCGAGCTACGGCTCACGCTTTCGGCTGAAAGTCCCGGGCCTGCGAGAGCCAGCCTCGCTTTCGTAGGGTTTGCATGATCGTCTCGGCGGCTGATCCGGCCGATGTGACGGTCGTATCGACCGTCACGTCGGGATGGAGCGGCGGCTCATAGTTGACCTGTAGGCCCGGCACCGTCGTGCTCTTGCCGGCATAGCCGCCCCGGTAGGTGCCCTTCTTGTCCCGCTGCTCACAGACGGCGAGCGGACAGACGATCGCGACCTCCAAGAACTGGGGAATCAGCGACCGAGCCAGCTCGCGATAGGCGCGGCGGTGACCCGTGGCATCGAACAGGACCGGCACCCCGTGGGCCACGAGCCGGCTGCCGAAGTACGCGAGCGCCCGGTAAAACAGATCCCGTTCTTCCAGACTGTAGGTCGGCTCCGGCGTCAGGACCCGGCGCAACGCATCGGATTCGAGCACCTCCGCATTCAGACCCGCCTCCGCCAGCGCCCGTTTCAGCTCGGTCGCAATCGTGCTTTTTCCCGAAGCAGGGAGCCCGGTCAGCCAGACGGCAAAGGGTTGCGTCATGGTTTCCTCATTCTCTTGTTTCGGGTGATGTTGTTACGCGGGCACGGCGCCCCTTCTATGGCCTTCATCTCATTGATGATTGTCTCGCAAGTCGGGTGCCATTATCTTCGATCATATTTTCCACAGGCCGGCGAGCATGATGACGCCTATCACCCCATAGGAAGCTCGGACCTGGCGCGAAACGCTACAGTGGAGCAGGCGGAATCCTTCTCTCTCCACATATTTTTTGGGGCATTACACTCATCTTCCTCCGGCCATCTGACAGCTCCGGCCTGCCGGTGAGACAGATCCGCCGCTGGCATTCCCGGTGCACTCGCTTACCATAGGATAGGTCGCGGGTCACATATTGAAAGAATGGTCGGATGACCATGTCGTCGAGCGCCGGTCTTCACCAAATATCCGCCACGGATGTGGCCGCCCTTGAGACGGCCGACGTGTATCGACGGCTGGAGTCATCGCCGGCCGGCCTGGCTCCCGACGAGGTGCCGCGCCGGATTCAACGTTATGGGACGAACAGCCTCGAGGTCTCAAGAGAGACGCCCTGGTCGCTCCGGTTGCTCCGACAACTCACCCACTTTCTCGCGTTGCTCCTGTGGATTGCGGCCCTGCTCGCGTTTATCGCGGATACGATGCGTCCGGGCGAAGGGATGGCCCCGCTGGGCTGGGCCATCGTCGGCGTCATCCTGCTCAACGCCGGCTTTGCCTTCTGGCAAGAGTACCGGGCCGAACGAGCGGTCGCTTCTCTTCATAGTCTCTTGCCTTCCACCGCCTGGGTGATTCGAATGGGCCAGCCGCAGCAGGTGCCCCGCGATGAGGTCGTTCCGGGGGATGTCCTCCTGTTGGACGAGGGAGAGCAGGTGCCGGCCGATGCCCGTCTCGTAGAGGCCACCGGCCTCCGCGTGGACAATTCCGCCTTGACCGGAGAGGCCACGCCCAAACGCTGTACGGCGGCCGCCTCCAGGGCTGCCCACCCGCTCGACAGCCCCAACCTGGTTTTTGCCGGAACGTCGGTGCTCGCCGGCCACGGCCGCGCCGTCGTCTACGCCACCGGCATGGCGACGGAGTTCGGCAGGATCGCGCACCTGGCGACCACGGTCGAACCGGAGCTCAGTCCGTTGCAGAAAGAAATCGTCCGGGTGACGCGGGTCATCGCGCTCATTTCGCTGGCGATGGGCCTCTTGGTCTTTGCGCTCGGGCTCACGATGAATCTCGGGTTCTGGATCAGCGCGATCTTCGGCATCGGCATCATCGCCGCCAACGTCCCGGAAGGGCTGTTGCCGACGGTCACGCTTGCGCTCGCCATGGGCAGCCAGCGCATGGCGAAGCGCAAGGCCTTGATCAAACACCTGCCGTCCGTCGAGACGCTCGGCTGCGCGACGGTGATCTGCACGGACAAGACCGGCACCCTGACCGAGAACCGCATGAGGGTGGGGTGCCTCTACGTAAACGATCTGGCCATGGAATCTCGGGAAGGGCTGCTCCTCGTCAAGGATCACCTCCCCAGCACGGCGGACCCGCGGCAGCTCGGCCCGCTGATCCAGGCCATGGCCCTCTGCCACAACGCCAAGCGCGTCAGGCAGACTGGAGGCCGGATTGTATGGACGGGCGATCCGACCGAAGTGGCGCTCGTCGAGTTCCTGGACGACCATGGGGTGCTGCCTCACCAGCTCCCGGGCCGCATGGGGGAACTGCCGTTCGATGCTGACCGCAAACGCATGGCTACCCTCCACTGGATCAACGGGCGCCTCACCGCCTACGTCAAAGGCGCGCCGGAATCCGTCCTCGCGCTCTGCAGCCATGTCGGACAGAACGACGAGCGGGCTGCTCTGACTCCGGATGAGCGGCGGAAGATCCTGGTCCAAAGCCGGGCCTTCGCCCAACAGGCCTATCGGGTGCTCGCGGTGGCGATGCGGGAGATCGTTCCGGATGACAAACGTTTGGATATCGAGACGGTCGAACAGAATCTCACGTTCTTGGGGCTGGTGGCGATGATGGACCCGCCCCATCGGGAAGTGCCGGAAGCCATCGCGCGCTGCCGGCGCGCGGGAGTTCGAGTGATCATGATCACAGGCGACCACCCGCTGACGGCGGAGGCCATCGCGCGCAAAATCGGCCTCGCCCCGTCGTCGCCGGCGCTGCTACCGGATGCCTTCGTTCCGGTCGTGGAAGGAGCGCAGGTGGAGTCGATGTCCGAGGAGGCCTTGCGCGGCCTGCTGACTCCCGCCCGTCCCGGCCAGCCGGAACCGGTCTTCGCCCGCATGGCGCCGCGGCACAAGATGCGGGTCGTCTCGACCTTGAAGGAGATGGGCGAGGTCGTGGCCGTAACGGGGGACGGGGTCAACGACGCGCCCGCCCTGAAGAAGGCCGATATCGGCATTGCGATGGGCGTGGCCGGCACGGACGTGGCGAAGGACACGGCGGACATGATTCTCCTCGACGACAACTTTGCGACGATCGTGAACGCGATCGAGGAGGGACGGACGGTCTATGCCAACATCAGAAAGTTCTGCACCTATGTCCTGTCGAGCAACGTGCCGGAAATCGTGCCGTACCTGGGATACGGCCTCGTCGGCATCCCGCTCGCCATCACGGTGCCGCAGATCCTCGCCGTAGACCTCGGCACCGACATCGTGCCGGCGCTCGCGCTGGGCTCCGAGCCCCCACACCAAAGCGTGATGGATCAGCCGCCGCGCCCGCGGACCGAGCGGTTGATGAACGGGGCGCTGCTCCTGCGCGCCTACCTGTTCTTGGGCCTGCTGGAATCCCTGGTGGCGCTCGGCGCCTTTTTCTGGTTTCTTCACGTACAGGGCTGGGCCTGGGGAGACCCGTTGCCCTGGTCCGCTCCCTTGTACAAACAGGCCACGGCTGTCACACTGGCGGCCATCGTCATGAGCCAAGTCGCGAACGTCTTTGCCTGCCGATCCGACCAGGTTTCTTCGTTTCGCCTGGGACTGTGGACCAATCCGCTGCTCTGGCTGGGCATCGTGGTCGAGCTCACGCTCCTGGCCTTGATCGTCTATAGCCCCTGGGGGCAGGCGGTGTTCGCGACGCAGGCCATTCCCTTCTGGGTCTGGCCGGTCCTCGTTCTTGGAGCGCTCGGCCTGTTGCTGGCCGAAGAGCTGCGCAAGCTGGTCCGGCGCCGATGGCGTCCGGTCACAACCGGAGACGACGGCCGCCTGTCTCAGTCTGAGCGGGATGGCCCGCGGGCGTTCGCATGACAGGATCCTGCATGACCGGCCGCATCGCCGCCATTGCGCTACTCGTGACGATGATCGGGCTCGCGGCGGGCCTGGCGGCGTCATGGGGCGAAGACGGCCGCATCCGCACCGGCCGCATGATTTATGAAGAGCATTGTTTTCGCTGCCATGGTTTGAATGGCGAGGGGGATGGACCGGAGGCCGACTCGCTCGTCGTGCGCCCGGCCAATTTCCATGCTCCGCGCATCCGTGCGAAAACGGACTTTGAATTGTGGATGGCCGCCGCCTATGGAGTCGCCTACACGCCGATGCACGGATGGCTGACCCGTCTCACGGATGAAGAAATCCTCGAAGCGCTGCGGTACATTCGCGAACTGGCGCCGCCTGAATAAAGGAGTCTTCTATGACATCCTCCGGACCACGTTGGCTCATCGGGATCATGATCATCCTCGGCGCAGGCCTGTTGGACACGTCGCAGCCGCCTCTTGTCCTGGCGGACGAAGAAAGTCAGGAATCGGATGGTTCCCGTGGCCTTGTGACCGTGCCGCGCGGACAGACCATCAATCGGGATTATTTCGCCGCCGCCGATCAGGTGGAGATCTACGGCACGATCAACGGCGACGCCCATGTGATCGCCCGCCGGATCATCGTGGATGGAACCATCAACGGCGACCTCCTGGCCGCAGGCGCGATCGTGACGATCTCCGGCACGGTGACGGCTGACGCGCGGGTCGTGGGAGGCCGGGTCTCGATCAGCGGGCAGATCGGCCGCAACCTCACCGTGGGAGGCGGGATGATCGAAACTGCCGGCACCGGCCGCGTGGAGGGAGCGATGGTCGCAGGCGGAGGCTCCGTGCATTTAGCCGGGCCGGTCGCAAAGGGTCTGAACGTGGGTGGCGGAGAGGTCATCCTCTCCAATGAAATCGGCGGCCATGTCAACGCCGCCGCCGGCACGCTTCGCGTGACGTCCAACGCCAGGATCGAGGGGAACCTGAGCTACATGGGACAAGGCTCCCCGATCATCGACGATCCGGGCGTCGTCAAGGGCCGGGTCACGGAACGGGCCTTCCGCACGCTCCGGATGCCTCAGCCGGAACAGATCCTGGCCGGGCTCGCCATGGGGAAGCTGCTGTTCGCCGGAATCAGTTTCGTGTCGACGCTCGTGCTGGGGTTGGTGCTCATCCATTTCTATCCGATCGCGACCGAATTGACCGTGGCCAACCTGAGCCGGCGGACGCTCGCCTCCTTCGGGATGGGCCTGGTGCTGTGCCTGCTGGGACCGATCGTGATTCTCTTGCTGGCGGCCACGTTGCTGGGTATCCCGCTTGCGCTGGTGGCGGCAGCCGGCCTGTTCCTGCTCCTCTATCTGAGCCGCGTCTTCGCGATCACCTGGCTGGGTTGGGGTCTGTTGCGAGGCCTTGGACGAGCGCCCGGCGCAAGGGGCGCCTTCCTGACAGGGTTGATCCTCTACTTTGTCCTGGCACTCATCCCGTTCGCCGGGGGTTTCGTCATGCTGCTGGTGACGGTGATCGGAACCGGAGCGGCGCTGTTGAGCAAGGGAGAGATTTACCGCAAGGCCCGGTACCAGGAATTGATTTAGGGGACCGTCATGCGTCATACGTCAACCGCCAGCCGGAGGAGGCAGTTCCACGATTGACGAATGACGGGTGACGATTGACGAATGCCGTGGTTCCCAGGCGCGATGTTGCGGCGAGCCGTCATGAATCCTGTAGCCTAACAACTGCGCTGAGGAAGTCCCGCCATGCCGACGGACGATGCACAGCGCTTGACGATCGAGAAGGGCACCTGCTTCGCGCTGCTCGCCTATGACATCGGCGCCGCCATCAATCTCGACCTCGCCGACCGCCGCATCACCGCGCTGAAGGAACGGGCCCAGATCCGCTACAAGCTCCGCGCGCCGCCGCATTTGGAATACCGCCCCGCGCCGTTGCGGATATTGCAGGAGACCGCTCCGATCAAGCTCTGGCACTATGCCACGAGCCCGAGCATCGAGCTGATGCTCTACGACTTCGGCGCCTTGACGGTCACCTATAAGATCCCGATCGAAGGTCCCTTCGCCGGCCTGTTGGGGCTGAGCGAAGCCCTCTACGACAACCCCTCGCTCTTGACCGATTCGCGCCGATGGGTCGATCAGTTGGCCGAGGCGCTCGGGGAAGCCATCGAGAAGCCGGCGCTGGCCGGGGAGGTCGAGGACTACGCGATCTTCCATATCGAAGCGTCCAGCGCCCCGAACCGCCCTTTTCTCTGGACGGCGTTTGAGCACGAGCTGGCGCAGATCCTCCGGTGCGAGCGGGCCCCGCTCTCCGAGCAGGAAATCCGCGACGCCATGTCCTACCGTCTCTCCTTCAGCCCCGAGGACCTCGCGGTGATCGACTGGAACGCCGCCTTTCTGTTCGGGTCCGACATGGAAGACGTGCGGGCGGTGATCGAGTTCGCCAATGTCGAACTGCTGGAAATGCGCCTGCTCGACCGCCAACTCGATCTCGCGCTGGACCAGGCCTATGAGGCGCTGGCCAGGACCCCGTGGAGCCGGCTGCCCCTGCCTCGTTCGCTCGAAACCAGCTCCACCCGCATCGCGGAAATGCAGGTGGACAGCGCCATCCTCTTCGAGCGCGTCACCAACACGCTCAAGCTGTTGGGAGACCAGTACCTCGCGCGGCTGTATCGCATGATCTCGCAGCGCTTTCATCTGGAGGACTGGGACGCGAGCATCATCCGCAAGCTCCAGACGTTGGACAGCATTTACGGCAAGATGACCGACCGGGCCGCCAATCGCCGGATGGAATTGTTGGAATGGATCATCGTGGTGCTCATCGCCATTTCCATCGTGATTTCGTTCATCCCGATGGGTTCATCGCAGTGATCGCTTGATCAATGGGAACGTGCTGCTCATGGAACAGGATCGGACCATCCTGAAAGTCTTGATCGGATCGCAGGCGCATGGGTTGGCCGGCCCGGAGAGCGATGCCGACTATCGAAGCGTCTACGTCATGCCGACCGCGGATCTCTTCCGGGTCGGGTTCCGGTATCAGGGCACGAGGATGACGAAGGAAACGGCGGATGAGACGGCTTGGGAAATCGGCCTCTTCCTCTCGCTCGCGCTCGAATGTTACCCCCTGGTCCTCGAAACCTTTCTCGCGCCGGTCGTCTCGGCGGACGAGTGGGGACGGGAGTTGCGCGATCTCTTCCCATCCGTCTGGTCCCCGCGCCTGGCCTACGAGGCCTTCATGACCTATGCGGCGAACCAACGCAAGAAGTTCCTCGACAAGAAAGACGGGAGGCCGGCCAAGTATGCGGCGGCCTACGTGCGCGTCCTCTACAACCTCTGCGAACTCCTCGACCGGGGAACTTTTACCGTGCGGATCGCCGAGACGGAGGTCGGGGCCGATCTCGCTCGGCTGAAGGCCGGCCAGGTCCGGCCCGGAGAGGTCATCGACATGGGCGAGCACTGGGCCGGCGTCGCCACGCAGCGCCTGAGCGCCTGTGTTCATCGGTCCGATCCCAACGCGGTCGACGCCTTCGCCCTCCGCATCCGTAAGGCCTTCCTGTCTTCCTAGCGATCCACGCATGGACAGTCCACCTCGCGACGATCGACGACGGGCGGCGGAACTGATGACGGCGGCTGTTCCGCGCGCCGCTCCCACTGACCATGTGGCCCGCACCCTCTCGATGTTGAGGGAAGGCAAGCTCGAAGAAGCCGGGCACCTCTATTTGGTGGATGAACAGGGCCGGCTGCTCGGCCAGGTGCCGATTGAACGGCTGCTGGCCGCCGGTCCCGAGCAGGTCCTGGCCGATCTTCAAGGTCCGCCGCCGCTGGAGGTGAGTCCGGACGAGGTCGCCGAATCGGCCGCGTTGCTGGCGGTTGAACGGCACGAGGCGGACGTGACCGTGGTCGATGAGAGGCGCCGGTTGCTGGGGGCCATCCCGATCGGCAGGCTGCTCGCCCTGTTGCACGAAGAGCACGTGGACGATCTGCTCCGAAAAGGCGGCGTGGGCTCGACCCATCCGGCTCCCACCGAACCGCACCGCACGGTCGATGCCTTCCGGGCCAGGATTCCCTGGCTGATTCTCGGATTGGCCGGCGGGTGGGTGGCCGCGGGAATAGCCCGCGCCTTTGAAGCAGCCTTGCAGCAGGAGATCGCGCTGGCCTTCTTTCTTCCGCTCGTCGTCTACATGGCGGACGCGGTCGGCACGCAAACGGAGACGGTGCTGGTCCGGACCCTGGCCTACGGCCGGGTCTCCCTGTTCCTGCACCTCTGGCGCGAAGGACTCCTGGGACTTTTGATCGGAGCCACCGTCGGCGCCGTTGCGGGGCTCGGATTGTATCTCTTTGGAGGCCATCGCCAACTCGCGCTGGTCGTTTCGATCACGCTCCTCGCCACCTCCTGCGTCGCGACGCTGGTCGCCACCTTGCTCCCGCTCGCCCTGGACCGGCTGGGTGTCGATCCGGCGCTTGCCAGCGGGCCGATCGCCACCGTGCTCCAGGACCTCCTGAGCGTGGCCATGTATTTGGGCATCGCCACCGCCCTCCTTTGACAGGAGGCTGTACCGCTCTCCGGGCCTGCCGGGCACGCCTCCTCGCCCAAAAAATTGCCCGTCCATCTTGGCATCTTCCGCACAGAAGAGTATAAGGGACAACATTCTCTACGCCGCACATCGTAGAAACCAGCGTCGCTCGATCCCGCGACGGCTGACCCAGTCGACACATGGAATGGAGGTCTCAATGAGGAGCGTCCTAAGACTTTGTTGTGTGCTCTGGCTTGCGGTGGGAATGGCCGGCACGCCTGCGTCCCTCTTCGCCGCAAATCAGAAGGGAGCGGTTCACACGGTCCGCGGACAGGTCGTGGCCACGAACCTGAAGGACGAGCCGCACACGATCGTCATCCGATCCGGCCGGCCCAATAAAGAAGAGCTGATCGTCGGCGCGTCGGTTCCGCCCGAGGCCAAGATCACCAAAGGCACGCGCGCCATCACGCTGGCCGATGTCAAAGTAGGAGACGTTGCCGACCTCACCTATTCGAAGAACCCTGACGGACTGGTCGCCCAGTCCATTCACATCCGCTAAGGAGAACCACACTCATGTATGGATTGATCGCAACGACAGCATGTCGAGTCCTGCTGGGATTCCTCATACTGGGGATCGTTACGGGCTGTTCGGGTAAAAAACTGTCGTCCGGTTCCGGAGACCAATCGTTCATTGCCGGGCCGAAGCCCGAAGCGCCGGCCGTGCAGGCGACGCCGGAACCGGTGCCGCCCCCGCCGCCGCCAATGGAAGAGGCGAAAGTCGAACCGCCTGTGGCCCAGCCGGTTCCTGCTCCAACTCCGGAACCGGTTCAGCCGGCCCCTGCTCCCGCTCCCGAACCACCTGCGGCGCCGGAGCCGCCCATAGTCGCCCAGGCGCCCGCGGCGCTGCCGGTGGAACCGCCTCCCCCTCCGGCTCCCTCTCCCTCGCTGGAGGACATCTATTTCGACTATGACCAATCGGTCTTGCGCGCCGACGCGCGGACGACGTTGGAAGAGAACGCCAAGGTCCTGCGGGCCAACGATGGACAGAAAATCGTCATCGAAGGCCATTGCGACGAGCGCGGCACGCTGGCTTATAATCTGATCCTTGGCGAGCGCCGGGCCCAATCGGTCAAACGTTACCTGGAAAATCTCGGCGTGCCCGGTTCGCAGATGCAGATCATCAGTTACGGCAAAGAGCGGCCCTTCTGCACCGACCACAGCGAAGCCTGCTGGCAGTCCAACCGCCGGGCCCATTTTGTCGCCCGATAACCGAACAGGGCGGCCCTTTTCCATTTAAGGGCCGCCCTTCAGTTCTCTGTCCCCCGCCAGCATATCGCACGCCTACCTGGCCTGCCTGTTGCTTGTCCAACGGGCATGGGCATGCGTTTCTTTCGTCTCTTGGTGTTGTTGCTCGCCTGCTGCCTGGGTGACCCCATCCCCGCTTCAGCCGACAACAGGCTGGCCGCCACCTGCGCCGCGGACATCGAAGTCTTCGTCAGAGAAGGCTGCCCCCACTGTACCCGAGCCAAATCCTTTCTGGAGCAACTGAAACAGGAACGGCCGTCCCTTCAGATTGTCATCCGCGACGTTGGGCGATCGCCGGAGGCGACGGAGCGATTGCACGTGCTGGCAGCTGCCCGGGGTATTCGGACACTCGGCGTGCCGGCCTTTCTGGTGGGAGGAGAACTCCTGATCGGCTACGACGAGGCTGGTACGACCGGCTCGCTGATCCGATCGCTGCTCGACCGAACTTCACGCGATCGCGACGACGAGCTGCCTCCCGATGCCTGCCGATCCGAGATCGAGGAGCCTTGTCGCTCCTCGTCCGATCAAGCGAGCGATCCGGACACAGTGACGGTCTCGTTTTTCGGCCGTTTGAGCGCGCGGGATCTCGGGCTCCCGCTCTTCACCCTGGTCCTCGGCCTCTTGGACGGGTTCAATCCCTGCGCCATGTGGGTCCTGCTGTTTCTCCTGTCCCTGTTGGTGAACTTGCGAGACCGGAAGAAAATGGCTCTGATCGCCGGGACGTTCGTCCTGGTCAGCGGTCTGGTGTATTTCGCGTTCATGGCGGCCTGGCTCAACCTGTTCCGGTTCGTCGGCTATTCGCGCGTCACGGAAATCCTGCTTGGCGGAGTGGCCCTGCTGATCGGCGCCCTCAACCTACACGATGCGTCTTCAACCGAAGGTGGGTGGTCGATCGGAATCCCGGAATCGGCCAAGCCGGACCTCTACGCCAGAACGAGACGGATTCTTCAGGCCGACAATATGGCCGGGGCGGTCGTCGGAGTCGTCCTGCTCGCCGTTCTGGTCAATGTCATCGAATTGCTTTGTACGGCGGGGTTGCCCGCCGCCTATACCAGAATCCTGACCTTACGCGACCTGACTTGGTGGCAGTACTACGGCTATCTCGCCCTCTATAACCTTGCCTATATCGCCGACGACAGTCTGATGGTCGCGATCGCCGTCGTGACGCTCAGCCGCCATAAGCTACAAGCTCGTCAAGGACGCCGGCTCAAGCTCCTGAGCGGAGCCGTCATGGCCGGCCTGGGCCTCATCCTGCTGTTGAAACCGGACTGGCTGCAATAACAACACCCTTTCCCACAGGCGGACCGACTCAATCGGTCGTTCCCTTCCGCTGTGGCTTTTGGCAACAACCGCTATCTCCCCGCTGGTCTGAAACGCAACATCGTGCCGGCCTCGCTGTTGTTCTAAGTGCTTGTTCGGCTTGCTGGGACTTCGCCTCAGGCCGGGCTCCTCTCTCTGGCACCTTGCATGCACACTCGCAAGAGCATTGCGTCCGGATTATCCAGGAGGGGTGTCTGATGGATACCGCCACACCGACCGCTCGCATCATTCTGGAGGCGATCGCGCGCCTGCCCGGTTGCCGCATGGAGGAGGTGCTGAGCCTGCATCCCGATCTCACGTGGAATCAGGTCTTTGCGGAAATCGATCGGCTGAGCCGGGAGGGCGCGCTGCTCGTCACGCTGAAGGGGCGAGGAGAATATGCCCTGTCGCTTCCACCTCACAAAGAAGCGGCGCAGTATCCACGGTGCGACATCGCCCTGGAGAGCGAAGCGGCCCGGACGCCGCTGGAGGGCGGGGAACCGCAGAGGAAGGTTGAAGCGGCTTAGCGGGAATGACGATGGAGGCCGCCGTTCACACCATTCACCGTTCGTATTGAGACGGAAAGGAGGGGAGCGCCATGGGAGAACTGACTCGCTGGGATCCGATCACCAGATGGAATCCCGTGAAAGAATTGGAGGAGATGGAAAAGCGGCTGGCTACCCTCTTCGGTCGCACGGCCGCGCGGAAAGAAGGCGAACGAGAGGAGGCCATGACGGTCGCCGAGTGGTCCCCGTTAGTGGACATCTCGGAGGACGACAAGGAATACCTCATCAAGGCCGAGCTGCCGGAGGTGAAGAAGGACCAGATCAAGCTGACCGTCCACAACGGCGTCATGACCATCTCCGGGGAACGGACCTATGAGAAAGAGGAAAAGGGCAAGAAATTCCATCGCGTGGAGCGCGCGTACGGGAGCTTTACCCGAAGCTTCACCGTCCCGGACGATGCCGACGCCGCCAAAATTTCCGCCGAGTCCAAGGACGGGGTGTTGTGGGTACACCTGCCGAAAACCGCGAAGCCCGCGTCCAAGAGCGTGGAGATCAAGGTGGGGTGATGAGTGTCCTCAACCCACGCCGGAGGAGGACCTCATTTTCCGATTGCCGTGCCGAGCGGGCGCCACTCGGCAGAACGGAGGCCGACCGTATGAAAGCCAAGACCGCCGCCGCAAGCGGACGACCAGCAAGACGAGACAGGGATGTCCGCGAATACGAGCACGATACCTACAAGACCAAGCGCAAGCTGAAGGAGCCCACCGCCTGCCCGCAATGCGGCGCGGTTTTCCATCGTGGCCGTTGGTCCTGGGGCCCCAAACCGGAGAACGCGCACGAAGCGTTGTGCCCGGCCTGCCAGCGGATCGAAGACAAGTATCCCAAAGGGCTGGTCACCTTGATGGGACCGTACCTGCCATCACACGAGCATGAACTGGTCGGACTCATCCGGAACGCGGAAGCCAGTGAAAAGGAAGAGCATCCGCTCTCGCGGATCATGGCGATCGAAAAAAAGAAGGACAAGGTGGTGATCTCGACCACGGACTCGCACCTGGCCCGCCGGATCGGGTCGGCCTTGAAGGACGCGCACCAGGGCGAGTTGGACGTGCACTACAACAAGGCCGAGGACTTTGTGAGAGTCCAATGGACTCGTTGACGGCTCCGCGGGACCAGGAGGGCATCCCTATGCTATGATGGCGCGCGGCGCCATAGGACCGCACCGCTTCTTGTCTCCCGTGCAAGCCGGGCTTCTCCTCCTGACGCTCGGCCTGTTCGGCGTGATAGTTTGGCTGGGGCTCCTCGGATTACCGGCAGCGATCGAATCGGTCGGAGCGGAGACCAGAATCCTGCCCGATGCCATGATCGAAGCGGACCGGGACACGGTGGACGAGTTGCTCGCGACCTTTCATCGGGCGGACGAAGCGGTGGTCCGGCGAGACCTGGACGGCGTGATGAGCCTCTACTCCAAGCGGTACAACTACCACGACCTCGCGAAGTCCGATGTGGAACAGATCTGGATGGCGCTCTTCAAGGACTATCGGGAGATCACCAGTAGCCATACATTTTCCGTGATTCGCGTCACAACCACGCCGGAAGGACTGCTCGCGGAGATCACCTGCACGGGGGCTTTGTGGGCCACCTCCGAGCGGGGGAACCTCCGCGTTCCCATCGACAGTTGGCATGAAGAAGTCCATCAACTCGTCAAAGAGGACGGAGCTTGGCGCATTCGCGGGAACGCCGGAGAAGCCCCGACGGTCCTGCCCTTCGGCACCGCACCCCATCCGTTGTTTTAGGACACAGGAGACCCATGCGTATCGTCATCGCCGTCGACTGGTCGGATCAAACGTTCAATGCCGTCCAGGTGGCCGGCCGGCTCTTCACGCCGGACGAACTCACGCTGATCCACGGCATCGACATGCGGCCGTTCGAGAGCCCGTTCACGCCGGTTCCGCTGGCGAAACAGGCGCACGAAGAGCTGCGACAGGCCCTCATCGATGCCGGCGAGAAATTGTTAGACCAGACCGCGGCCTTGGTCCCCTCCACGGTGAAGTCGGTTCGGCGCCTGTATCAATTCGGGAATCCCGCGGATGTCGTGCTCGAAACAGCCAAGTCCGCCAAGGCCGACCTGATCGTGCTCGGCAGCCGCGGTCGAGGCCGCATGGCTGAAGCCGTGCTGGGCAGCGTCTCCCACCGTGTGGTTCAGCACGCCTCCTGCTCCACCTTGATCGTCCGCGGCGATCCCGGCGCGGTGACGCATGCCGTCTTGGCCATCGAAGGGGTGGAGGATGCCGCCCGCCTGCGAGGCTGGCTCTCGACCAATCGCCTCGCCCGGTCGGTTTCCTGGTCGGTGATCAGCGTCGTGCCGACGCCCCATGTCGGCGATCCCACCCTCGCCTACGGGTATGCGGCCTGGACGGAGGAGATGGAACTCTACGCCCAGGGGCAGGTGCGCGAGACCGCGACCGCGCTCGGCGGCATCTATCACATCTCATCCACCCAGGTGCTGAAGGGCGATCCGGCGGATCAGATTGCCGAGGCCGCGAAGGACGCGCAGCTCGTCGTGATCGGCTCGCACGGCAGACGAGGCGTGGAGCGGTTTCTTCTCGGCAGCGTTTCGCATGCGGTGCTGCACCATGTCAGTTGTCCGGTGCTCGTCATTCGGTGATCTTGTCGAGTCGGTCTGAGCGGACGGCCGGCGTGTTTCTCAAGACCTTCATTCAAAACCCTCTTCCTCGCCAACACAATCACGGATGAGCCGCTTCGGATCAGATCAACCGGATGCCATTCCTTCGGTTGCGGGTGAGCCGTCGCCGGTGCTCTTGCGCGACGGCACCACAGCCACGCTCTACGTGGCGAACCAGGCCCACCAGACCGCCCTGCTCGACTTTTTTACGCGGCTTTCTCCCGCGGCGCGCCGGCGGCGGTTTTTCATGGAGTCGGCCCCGCCGGAGGAATTGGTTCGGGACATGTGCGACTCGTCGAACCAGGCGCGGCAGCTTACCTTCTTTGTCGCGCGACAAGGAGGAGACCGCCTGCACATCCTGGCGGTCGCCTCCTACGAAGCGAAGGACGAACGGACGGTGGAGGTGGCTTTCGCCGTGGACGACGAATTTCACGGCATGGGATTGGGGACGCTGCTGTTGGAACGGTTGGCCTTCGCCGCCCATGACGCCGGTTTCACGAGACTCTGGGCCGTGACCCAGCCGGACAATCTGGCCATGCGCGAGGTGTTTCGCGAATCGGGATTCGAGATGCGCGAGCGGTTCGACGGAGATGAAATGGAGGTCGAGCTTCAGTTCCGCCAACCGGGACCGGAAACGACGAAGATGGACCTGAGGGAACGGGTCGCCACGGTCGCATCGCTCAAACCCCTGTTTCATCCGCTGCACGTGGCGGTGATCGGCGCCTCGCGCGATCCCTCCCGCATCGGCGCCAAGTTGCTCGACGCCCTGCTCTCGGCGGGATTTCGCGGCGCGCTCCACCCGGTGAACCCGTCGGCTTCGTCCATCCGCGGGCTGACGTCCTACCCCTCCATCACGAAGGTGCCGGCGCGCGTGGATGTCGCGGTCATTGCCGTCCCGGCCGAAAAGGTGCTCCAGGTCGTGGACGAATGTGGAGCCGCCAAGGTGCGGACGCTGGTCGTCATCACGGCCGGGTTCGCCGAGGTGGGGGCGGACGGAGCGAGGCTCCAACAGATGCTCGCCCAGAAGGCACGCGACTACGGCATGAGGCTGGTCGGGCCTAACTGTTTCGGGGTGGTCAACACCGACGACTCGATCCGGCTGAACGCCACCTTCACCTCATCCTTTCCGCCCGCGGGACGGGTGGCCATGTCGTCCCAAAGCGGGGCGCTGGGGCTGGCCGTGCTAGCGGCGGCGCGCCGCCTGCAAGTCGGCATCTCCACCTTCGTGAGCGTCGGCAACAAGGCCGACGTGTCGGTCAACGACCTGCTGCAATATTGGGAAGAGGATCGGGCCTCGGACGTCATCCTCCTCTACGTCGAGTCGTTCGGGAATCCCAGGCGATTTTCCCGGATCGCGCGGCGCGTGAGTAGACAGAAACCGATCGTGACGGTGAAGGCCGGCCGAACCTCGTCAGGGCGCCGCGCGGCCAGCTCGCACACCGCGTCGCTGGCCGCGAGCGACAGGGCCGTCGATGCCCTGTTCCAGCAGACCGGCGTGATCCGCGCCGACACGTTGGATGAGATGTTCGCGCTCGCCTCGGGCCTCTCGAATCAACCGTTGCCGCCCGGCCGTCGCGTGGCAATCCTGACGAATGCCGGAGGACCGGGCATCCTCTGCGCCGACGCCTGCGAAGCCAATTGTCTGATCGTGCCGGAACTGTCACCGGCGACGAGAGAACGCTTGGCTGTCTTCACCCCGGCCGCAGCCTCGCTCAAGAACCCTGTGGATCTGATCGCCTCGGCGACCCCGGACCAGTACCGGCAGGCGATCGCCACGCTCATGGCATCCCCGGACATCGACGCGCTGATCATCCTCTATATCTCGGTCAGCCCATCGGACACGGCGCCGATCGCCGAGGGCATCCTCGAAGGCATCAGGCAGGCGCGGGAAACCGGCATCACGAGCAAGCCGGTGATGATCACCTGGATGGCGGAGGGCGATCTGGATCGGCGCTTTTCAACATCCAGCGAAGCGATCCCGACCTTCAACCTGCCCGAGACGCCCGGCCTGGTCTTGAGCAAAGCTGCGGGCTACGCCGAATGGCGGAGGGAGCCGGTCGGGCTGGTGCCGCTCCATCCCGATGCCGATCTTCAGCTTGCGAGAGGCATTTGTACCAGGGCGCTGCGACAAAAAGGATCCGGCTGGCTGAGCGCCGAAGACACCCGTTCCGTCCTGGCCGCGATGGGCCTCCCATTGCCTGCGGGCGGGGTTGCCAAATCGGACGAGGCGGCGATTGCCTTGGCCGAGCAGGTGGGGTTTCCGGTCGCCGCCAAGTTGGCCAGCCGTACGATCGTTCACAAGACCGAGGTCGGAGGCGTGCGCCTCTCGCTTCAGAATGCTGAGGACGTCCGCCAAGCCTATCGCGACATCCGCGAACAACTCCAGCGGCGCAATCAGCTCGAGGCGATGGAAGGGGTCGTCATCCAACCAATGCTTGCCGGGGGCGTCGAAGTGATGGTGGGGGCCACGCACGATCCCTCCTTCGGTCCATTGGTCGCCTTCGGCCTCGGCGGCATCCATGTGGAAATCTTGCAGGACGTGCAGTTCCGCGTGGCTCCGCTGACGGATCGCGACGCGCGCGCGATGGTGCGGGAAATCAGAGGCTTTCGCCTGCTGGAAGGCTATCGCGGCCATCCCCCCGCGGACATATCAGCGCTCGAAGCGCTGCTGCTGCGCATCTCCACGCTCGTGGAAGAAGTCGGTGAGATCAGCGAGCTCGACCTCAATCCGGTCTTCGCCCTGCCGCCCGGCCAAGGCTGCCGAATCGTGGATGCGAGAATTCGGGTGGGCGCAAACACGCTCCGGGTTGGATTATAGAAAACGCGCCAACGACGCCGCAGTAAACGACTCAGGCCGCACGGCGTTTGGTCATTCGTCCGCGTGAACGGGCTCTTGAGTCACGAAGCCGGCCACTGGTTGCTTGGGCATGTAATTTCAGCCCCAGCGCTCCAATCACCTTGAGGATCGTGTCGAATCCAGGGCTCCGGTCACCGGAAAGCGCCTTGTAGAGGCTTTCGCGAGACAGACCGGCATCCCGCGCCACCTGTGCCATGCCTTGAGCACGGGCAATATCACCCAGCGCCTTGGCGATCAACGTTGCATCGCCATCGGCTTCCTCCAGGCAGGCTTCCAGATAGGCCGCCATTTCCTCCGGAGTTCGAAGGTGCTCGGCGACATCGTAACGAGTGGTCTTGGTTCTGCCCATCATGCGCTCCTGTCTCTCCAATTCAGGACATTCCCGTTTCTCTCACCCTGTTTCTCTCACCCTTGCCAATGTCCTCAACTCAGGACATACTGTCGTCGTGAAGACCAGAAAGACCGTGACGGTTCGGACCGCTGACGAGCTTGGGCGTGCCCTGGGGTTGTCTCAGGCCGATACGGCCGAAATGGAATTTCGCTCCGAGCTTACCCTCGCGCTGGCCGAGATCATTCAAGCAGGACGGCTCACCCATGCCGAAATCGCCAGGCTCGCCGGAACTTCGAGAACCCGAGTGACCGGCATTGCCAATGGCAACACCCACGGCGTCTCGATCGACGTGCTCATCCGGGTGCTGGCCGCAACAGGTCATCGCGCTGAAGCTCGGGTGAAGAAGGCCGCCGCCTAGCCTGACTGAATCCTTATTACGACTCCCGGTATAGCTTCTCAGTTAATAGGTCATTCGGAAATGAAAGCAAAGAGAGTTTTCCTGCTTGGAGCTGGAGCCTCACATGGAGCACGGACACCGAGACCACCTTTAGGCACGACACTCCATCAATATCTGATTAGGTACCTTAAGGCTGCCTGGGATGAACTCAAGCAGCTAGAGGACGACGACGGTACGATTTCTTCATCCGTTCGAGATGAACTACAAAAGCATCTTGCTTCTACAACATCATTCGAAGTGCTTGCAGGTGCACTTCAAGATTCTGGAAATTTTCAGCTTTTGCAAAAACTTAACTTTTTAGCGGCTTGTGCCCTCGCTCCTCCTGTCAATGATGACCCTCGATATGATGATGCATTTATCGAAAAGCCTGATGTTTACGACAGGTTACTATCTCATGTCTTCGCAACTTGCGGATCCGCAAAAGATATCTCTTTCATCACACTCAATTATGACTGCCTTCTCGAACGGGCGATTTGTCGATATATGGAAGCAGTAGATGGAAGCGCAGGGCTAGGATGCCGATGTGCGTTGGTGAATTATATGCTACCGGGATACGGAGGCAAGGTTGAAGTACTAAAACCGCACGGATCGATCAATTGGATGCCGGATATCTTGATGGGTGACGGTACGCTTACAGAAAACCAGCCGGTTCCTCTTACGATGAGGATTAGGCATGATGGATCGCAAAGTTACAAGAGGATCGCTGTTGTAGACTCGCCAAAACATGGCGAGTCGGAAGATGTGTTGATAGCCTATTACGCCCCTCGGAAATGGTCTAAGGTTAATCTCGACACGCTTGAAATCGTCCGAGGAATCGCGTGCGAACGTATCTCACATGCGCAGGAAGTCACTGTAATCGGCGTGAAACTTCGCTCTGACCCGCTCGATGATCCTTTCCTAAGCCGAGTCCAGGTGTTACTGCAAGCAAAGGCACGGAAGTTTTCTGGATCGGTTACATATGTTTCTCCTTTACGCGATGATGCTCTGACTGCCCAGGCTTTTGATTTTTCCACTCAAGAGGTCACTTTTGAAGAATATGTGGAACTTTTGGAAAGATCTTGGGGCTCGAGTGGTCTATCGAAAGCATGACGGGTGAAGATTTCTTGTGTCTATCGAATCTACCCGGCTGCCCTCTTTCGGGCAGGCCTGGAGGCGCGAGCGGATGGGCCATGAGATTGTGTCTCGACGTAGGCATCGAGGAGCCGGCGAATCATGCGCTGGTACTGAGTATGGTGCCGCGCTGCTTCGGCCTTGAAGAACGCCACCGACTTCTTGCTCAAGGCCAACGTGACTTTGACGCCCTCCTCCCGAAAAGCCAAGTCGGCTGGAGAAGGAAGAAAATCCGGGATCACGCGAACTTCGCCTAGCGGCTCATCGGTGTATTTGATTTTCGTGCTCATAGATCGCCTTTCCTTTACGCCAGTAACCGGCTCCGATGATCCGAACAATCGAGGCTCTGTACACGAACCGCACAGTCAGTATGCCGCCATCGACTTCACCAAAGCAGTAGAACCGATCTTCTGACCGACTATGTGTGAGATCCTTCGCGATCACACGTCGAGGGTCGGCAAAGGCATACTGAGCGCGTTCGAATGAGACACCATGCTTCTTCTGGTTTTCGGCATTCTTGTCCGGGTCCCACTCAAACCGTGTCCTGTCCATCAGCCTCAACAAAGGCTAGCACGGAGCCATACATAATTCCATACTATAATATGGCCAGTTCCGTAATGTTCATGCCGGGCATTTCGAGCTGTTCAAGGAATTCATTACTGGCTCGCATCCCGATCTCATCCCCAATTTGAAAGAGGGCTGTTGTCGAGGGATTGGTCCGGTGCTTTGCGTCTCAGAACTGCTGCTGCGCCTCACCTATCATTCCCGTCCTGCCCGACTTCCGTCACGCCTCCTGCATGACACCTCAGGCAGTCGGCCATCCGCCTACGGCGATGCGCCCCTTTGCCTTGCTCCAGGAGTTGCCGGACCGGCTGATTGTCCCGCAGGCTGGGCTGGCCTCCTTCCGGCGAGATGATATGGCACACGCCGCAGGTCCGCGCGCCGGTCGCGCGAAAAATGAACTCGCCGTGCGGATTGTGCAGCGCGCCGATCGTGATGGGAGCCAGCACGCCCCGATGCTCGGTGTGACAGGCGAGGCAGGTTCCCTTCCGACGCAGGACCTCCGCATGGGCCGTAGCCACCTCCGGTGACGCAGTCCTGAAAAATTGCGTCTCGCCGTGGCAGGCGACACAGTTTCGGCTCACCGCGCCCTTGAATGGCTGGTGGCAATGGAGACAGGACCCGACATCCACGTGAGCCCGGCTCAGGTCCCCGGGCGCCCACCAGGTTTCCGGGGCGCGGTAGGACTCCCATCCAAGCCAGGCCAGGAACAAGAGGGTCCCGATGAAGACGCTCGGCATCACCGAGCCCGGCAACGGCACATAGCGCATCAGTGAGCCGTCTTCCTTACCATGAATCCTGCTTGAGCCGGTCCAACCATAGCGCGGCACCCTTGCCGATCAGTCGCTACCATCCTCCGAAGAAGAGCGCCCCGATGATGTGCAGAAGCGTCAGCGCGACAAACGGAATGGTGACGGGCGCGTGAACGAGCTGCCAGAAGCGAAAGGCTTCCTCCTGCGCCGCCCGTTCCCCCAATCGCTCCTCGATCTCTGCCTCGGAGAGGCCCTGTTCATGAAGCTCGCGCCATTGTTGATTCAACTGCCGCACCGCGAGGGAATGGAGCGTCTGGCCGACGATGCCGCTCACGGTCACGAGTGCCAGCGCGATCAACGCGAGCACCGGCACGAGGGCATGAAAATGCGCCCCGGCATGGACGAGGATCAGGACAGGTCCGAGTAGGCCGGCAATCATGTGGAATCCAAACCAGCGTTGAAGCCAGCCCCGCCTCGAGGCTTCCGGAGCATAGCGCTTCTTCAGGGGATAGATGAAGACGGGCAGAAGCACCAGCAGCCCCACCCAACCGAGGAGATGGCCGCGCCGGCTGTGGCCGAACTCCGTTTCCTCACCGAGGCTGAGCAGGAATTCAATACCGAATGCCGATCCGACAACGAAGGCGGCCGCCGTCGCCACCAGCCTGGCTCGCGATCCCAGCGAGTTCATGCGGCCCCTTCATCGGAAAGATCGGCAGCCTGCCGCGCCTTGGCCTCACAGGTCTCGGGAGAGGGTTGAGCCGGAGTAGCCTCCTCGTCCCACCGCTTCCACCTGGCTCCCAGGCTCTTGAGCAGACATTCGACCGTGTCGAGGATATCGCTCACCCGCCGGTCGGCGGGCCAACCGAAATGGGAACGGTCAAACACGGGAATCTGCACACAGACATCGGCTCGATAGTTCCGCTCCGGACTATAGACAATTCGATCCGCGGGTGGGTCCGGATATTCGCAGGGTTTCAGGACGTCAAGCGACTGGAAGAACACGCGGCAGATCCCGTGCAGGTCCCGGAGGATCTCGCGCTGTTCCTGATCGTCACTGTGCGGAAGATGACGAGGATCGTTAAAGGCTGCGTAGAGGTTCAGTTGGAATCCGATCTGCACCATATCGCCGGCGGCGTTTCGGACATAAAAGGGATCATGGTCGAAACAGACCTTCCGCGCAAGGATCATCCGGCGCAACGCCTCTTCCGATGGAAACGCCCCCGCGAGCGTGAGGGCCATCGTCATAGCATTACCCTCCGCGGTTGTCCCGTTCCACACGAAAGGCCAAATGACAGGCTGAGCAGGCTTGCAATACCGCGCTCAGCCGTGGAAGGATCTGGACGAGATCACGTGATGGAATAACGCGGGCCAACTCGTCGGCCGCCGCCTGATGCGCGACGGCTAGTTCCTGAAAGGCCAGCGGGTAGGTCTCCATGCGCTGCCGGACCAAGGCCATCCGCCGTTCGAAAAACATAGGATGGGCTTCCGCTCGCATCTGCGCCAGCCAGAAGTCACCCGCCGCCAGCGCATTGACGATGCCCTCCATCGTCTGCAGGTGCTGAACCATCGCCCCCTGATGCTCAGTCTGCGCTGCGGGTGATAGGCGGATGGCTTGCCTGGTATCGGGGATCACCGGCAGGGATTCGGCTGCTTCGCCACGCTCGTACTGCCTGATGTCCTTGAGTCCGTCACCGCAACCGCCGATCATGAAGCCCGGCCGCAGAGCAAACAGCACGACCGGTGACTGCCTCCCGGGCGTCAGGCCCGGATGGGCGGCTGCTAGTCCATTGCCTGCACGCTCCTTTCCTGTCTTCCGGATCCTTCCGGTCCCCTCGCCGGTCGCCTCGTCAACGATCATGGCCGCTCGCTCGGGAGCCTGCCGCCGGGATGGCATCGAAAACAGTCGGCAAATCTCCCGGCATGCGCGCCCTTCCCTTTGGCCACGAGCACCCGCACCAGTTCGTTGTCCAGCACAGGCCAGGCCGACGAGGATCGGCCGGCGGCATGACAATCGCGGCAAGAGGTGGCACCGGTCACGCGGAAGACCAAATTGCCATGGGGATTGAACGGAGGCTCGGCCGAGTCCTGACCTCCCATTCCTTCGCCGACCTTCTGCCCGTCGCTGACGGGTGCGCCGATAACCGGCGCCGGCAATCCCAACGCGCCGCTCATGCCGGCCATCCCGACGAAGCCGAATGCAAGGGTGAGGAACAGCGCCGGTCTCCTCATTCCACTCCCTCGTCCCATCGCCATCAGGCTCCCTCGCAACAGGCGTGATAGCGCTCTTCCGGCAGATCCTTCATCGCCTGGAAGATGTCGGCCCGCTCCTCCATGCTCATGATCTGATCGATGGCCGGATAAAGAATCCGCTCTTCTTTCATATTGTGCGAGGCCAACAGCTCGACCAGTTGACGCTCTTCCTCCTCCGTGCCGATATTGCCCGCCTGGACCTTCTCGTGAATGGCGTGCAACAGGTCTGCGATCCGCCGATGCTCCAGCCGCATGACTTGCGTCGGGCCTCCGCCCGTCATGCCGCTCTTCCGTTCCCACAGGGGAAACAACAGCTCCTCTTCCCAGATGATATGCCGCTTAAGGCCGGTCAGAACCCGTTTGAACGAGTCCTTAGCCGCCTGAACATGTGTCTGCTTCAGGCTGCGATACTGTTCCAGCGCCCGGTCGAGTTCCTGATGGTCGTGCTGAAACACAGACACGATGGTCTGTTCGGTCATTGCTCACTCCTTCCTCGGGGTTCGCGATAGATCCGATGGCGAACTCGGACGGCACGTCACGCCGGCCTCGCGCGACAGGTTCGCCCCTGATGCCGATCGCCTATCCACGGCGGTCGTCAACGGTCGGAGCGTCCGAGGCCACTGGACCGGTCTGAGAGATGGACAGAAACGGCGCAAACGTCCTGATATACGCAATGACATCCATCATCTCGGTGTCGTTCAAACGCCCCCTCCATCCATGCATCGGACTGAACAGCACGCCGTTGGAAATCGCGATGAGCAGCTCGAAGTCGGTCTTGGCCCTGGACTTGGCCGACTGAAAATTGGCAGGCGGCACGACCAGATCGGTCGCGTCCGGCCCAAGGCCATCTCCCGAAGCCCCGTGGCAGCGAAGACAATGTTTTTCGTACACGGCCTGCCCGTTCTTTGGATTGCCCCGTACCTCCTGCGCCAGCAGCCAGGAACCGGTGAAGACCATGAGCACGACTCCGAGGACGACCATGCGGTGTTTCTTCATGGACACACTCCTTCCCGAAAGAGCGGCAATGACAGCTCGTTGAGCATCACGGCGGGCAACATTCACCGCCCGGAGCGGCGGTTTCCTGTCCGGCATCCGATCCCATGCTTCCGCGCGCCCCTCTGTGGCCCATCCCCTCCGGCTGACCTCCGCCACGGCGCGGCCCGTGGCCGCCGGAAAACGTTCGTTCATACTGAATGAGGCTCCAGATCTCCTCGTCGGTCAGCGCACCACCGAACGGAATCATGCCGGTGCCGGGCGATCCGTTCTTAATGACCCAGAAGATCTCCCCCTCGCTGCGGTGCCGCCAGAACCCCCGATGATGGAAATTGCGCGGAGGCGGATTGAGCGTCGCCCCTGCCGGACCATCTCCCCGCCCGGACAGTCCATGACAGGTGAAGCAAGTGCCCTTGCCCTCATACAGAGCCTTGCCCCTCTCGACCGCCTCGGCCGAGTCGGGAAGCGGGCTCGTAAGCGCGCGAGCCTCAGCGAGCTTGTCCGCCGGCACACGCGGGCCCATCATGCCTTCTATCCCTCGCATTCCCTGCCCTTCCGCGGCCACAATCGGCAGGGCCATGCAGGCGGTCAATCCGATTGCAAGCCACAGGCCCTTCTTCATGCACAGACTCCCTTTCTATTGCGCGCGAGCACGGCTCGCGATCTCCCGTCTTCGCTACTCAAACGACACGCCGAGGCCGATCCAGGCCCGCAGGAGATCATGTCTGGTCACTGAATAGGCGACCTTGCCGTCCTTCTTGACCGGCAGATTGAGCAGGCGCTTTTCTTCCATGAGCTTCACCGCCTGATCGATCGTGGTATCGTCGGTCACGGCAATACGATCCTTTGCCATCACGTCTTCGGCCGTCAGCTTGTTCAGGTCCTTCCCGGCTTCCAGCGCCCGCAGGATGTCAAACTCGCTGACGAAGCCGATGAACTCACCCTTCTCGTCCACCACCGGCGCACCGGGAATGTGGTCCGTCAGCAGCTCCACCGCGACGGCGAGCGCGTTCTGCTTGCGATTGATGACCAAATCGTTGGTAGCATGGATCTGCCCCACCGTCTTGAATCCCCCGACCGGCACACCTGGCCTGATTTCCGTAGGCATAGCGTCCTCCATCCCAACCTTTGGTTGAACCGGCGGCTTTTCTTCGTCGTATCGAAGCTGACGCCGCCGGAGAAACACCTCAGATGACTCTTGTTTCTTCTCTACACCACCTTTGGTTGAACGGCCGCCCTTTCGATGGCTCTTGGCGGCCGGAGAAAACCCAGCAGTGATCCTGCTTCTTCTATGAGATCACACTCTTGCCAGGACCATGCCATTAGCAAGGTTCCAATGCGAGCCAGAAATCGTGAAGGATCGAAAGGTTGAGTGTGCGAGGAGTGAATGGCTTAGGGAGGGTCTTGGCGAGAAAATCCACAGGCCGGGCCGGAGGTCTGGTGCAAAATGCGACGGGCGATGACGCACACGTGGCCTTTCCGCCTTGCCTGCGCGTTCGTGGCATGAACGCGCTGCGCCACGCCGTTCGTGGCAGGACACCGCTCCCATCAGGAAACCGTCAGAAGGCGACGCTGCGGTCGCGCTCGGCCACGGCCCTAATATAGTCCGGCATGCCCTTGATCGTGGCGCCGGAGACCAAGTCTCCCGGTCCGATCTGCCTAGCCACCGCACAGGCGCCGCAGACCCAGATCGGCACGTCGGCCGCTTGAATCGCGGCCAGGAGATCCTTTACGGGCGTCAGATTCACCCCAGTCACGTGATCGGCTGTGCCCTTGCGACCGAGCGTAACCGCTTCATTCCAGAGCCAGAGGATCACGTCGTGTCCCTGCTCCTTTGCGGTTTTGGCCGCCATGAAGGGCAGGGTCGCCATCGTAGGATCGTCGGTGCCGCGGCTGCCGGAAACAATGAACGTCGCCATATCATGATCCCCCTTCTTCGCTGGCATAGGTCAGTGGTGATTCCGCGACCCTGCCGGTCGCAGAGCCGAGCCGCAATATGGATTCCAGATGTTTCAGACTGGGAGGCGCTCCGAGGACGATCAAGCGATCGCCTTCGCCAAGACGAACCGTCGCACCGGGATTGAACTCCATGTGCCCGGACTTCCGCTTCACGGCGACGATGATCAACCCTCGATCATGGTTGAGCCCGCAGTCGTGAGGAGCCTTGCCGTCCAACGGCGAACCCTGTTCGATGGCAAACTCTTCGATCTGCAAATCGAGGTGTTCGCTTTGCGTCGCCAATTCCAGAAAATCAAGCACCGCCGGCCGGATGAGCGCCTGCGCGATCTCCATCCCGCCGCTGATATTGGGCGACGAGACCCGGTTCGCTCCGGCCCGTAGCAGCTTGCGCTCCGATCCTTCATCGCCGGCCCGCGCGACGATGTACAGATCCTTGTTCAGGCCTCGCGCCGTCAACACGATATAGAGATTTTCGAGATCGGAATTGACCACGGAGACCAGCCCCTTCGCGCGCTGGACCCCGGCCTGCGTCAGCACCTCATCCCTCGTCGCGTCGCCTTCCATCGCCACCGCCACCATGCCGTCCCGCTGCAATTGCGCGGCGATCTCCGGATTCTTTTCGATCACCACGAAGGGCAGCGCCTTGGAATTCAGTTCCTTGCCGATGCGCCGTCCCATCTGGCCCCCGCCGCAGATGATGTAATGATTCTTCAACGCCCGCATGCGTCCTCCCACTCGGTATTGCCCCAGCAGGACACGAAGTTCGCCTTCAATCGCCAGCCGCGCGAGGTTGCTCAGCACATAGAACAACGTGCCGACCCCGCTGATGATGAGCACCACGGTGAACCCGCGGCCGGCCCGGGATAATTCGTGCACCTCCCGGAATCCCACCGTCGTCACCGTCGTGACGGTCATGTAGAGGGCGTCGAAGGCCGACCAGCCTTCGATCGCCACATAGCCGGCCGTCCCGCTCGCGATGACGGCCAGCACGGACAGGAACGACAGGACCAGGTGCCGGAGAAGGCTCGATTGGGGCGCGGTCGCGATCATGATGAGCCGACACGTCAATCCAATGCGCGGAGCCAGGCCTGGATATCGGCGATCTCCTGAGGCTTGAGCGCCGTGCCCCAAGCCGGCATCGCGCCGCGCCCGTGCACCACTGTGTCCCAAAACCGCTCGTCCTCGCCTAGAATCGGATTGCCGGCAAGCTTGGGACCTGCGCCGCCGGCGGCCTTGGCGCCGTGGCAGGCTTGGCAATTGACCGCAAACAGGCCCGCCCCTCGCTTGGCGTTGCCGGGCAGGTGTTCGGCCATCATCTGACCGTCCTCTTCGAATCGAAAGGGAATCGCCTCGTGCTGTTCATCCGGCAGATGATCAGGGGCGGTCGCATGGTAGCGGCCTGCTAAATACTCCACGAGCAGTCCTGCCTCCTCTTCCGACAGCTCCGCGCCCCAATGCCGCATCTTGGCGACGGTCGCTTCCCAAGCCGGGCGAGCGAGGCGCTGCTGGACGATCAGATCCGTGCTATGGCAGACGGCGCAGCGAGCGATGAGGAGTCCTTCGGCCTGGCGCATCCCCGCCGTCGCGATGGAAGGGGCCTGCGCAAGACCGGCCCTCAGCCACGTGGACAGGACGAGCAGGCATCCGATGAACAGGGCGCCGATCGCGACCCACACGATCCGCTTCCGGCGCGGCCTCGCTAGGTTGTGATGGTCACCGTGACCCGATCCCATCCGTTCCACAAAAACCCTCCAGGATTCCACGGTGACCGTTCAGGCTGTACATGGCCCAGGCTATCGGTCGCGCGAGAGAGAAGAGTGGCGGTCCCGCCGGTTGTCGGTTCCCAGCGATAGTCCCAGCGCCGCCAAGCATAGAGCATGTCTTCACCCAGCAGCCGGGCTTGGTGCCAAGTCTTGCCCCCGTCCGACGAAACCTCTACTCGCGCGACGCGCCCTTCTCCGGTCCAGGCCACGCCCTCGACGAGGACCGGGCCGATTGGGAGCGACGCACCTTCCGATGGACTCACGATCAGGGATTTCACCACCATGGCTTCAACCGGGCGCATCTGCTCGTGCGGCACCGCGGCCCCCGGCTCGACCGGCTGGATCGGGTGTCGATAGGCCGTTTGCATGTAATAGCCCTCCGCCTCCCGCTCCTGAACCGTCAGCGCGGTGAGCCACTTGGTACAGGCATCGGCCATCCAGCCTGGCGCAATTAACCGCAACGGACCCCCGTGCAGCAACGGCAATGGCTCCCCGTTCATGCGGTACACCAGCAACGTGTCCGGATGCAGGGCTTTCGCCAAGGGGATGCTCCGGATGAAGAGCGGCGTCTTATCGGACACCGGCCGGTCGGCCCCTTCCAACTGCACATGCCGGACGCCTGCCCGTTGCACGCCCGCCCGTTGCAGCACATCGGTGAGGCGCACGCCGGTCCATTGCGCGTTTCCGACTGCTCCCCGTTCCCACTGGACTCCGGGGGCGCGCGGGTGATGGAAGGCCCGCCCGTTGCCGCTGCATTGCAGCACCGCCGTGATCGTGACCTCTTCGAACTGTTTCACATCGGCCAGGCTCAGAATCAGCGGTCGATCGACGAGACCAGCCACGGTCAAGCGCCAACGTGCCGGATCCACCGACTCGGCAGGAGGCGGACCAAAATGGCTGCGGACGAAGAAAGACTTCGTGGGCGTGATCCATTCCCGGAAGGAGGAGACCTGGGTTTCCGCGTCGTACGGCCGACTCACCCTCGTGCGAAGCCGGTCTTGGCCTGCCGGATTTCCACCGTCTCCGGTCTGCGCCTCCTCGGCCCAAGCCGGGCCGAGCAGATCTTGCGGCCGCACGGCTGCGGCCAGGGCGGCGGAGGCGGCCAGTTGCAACATCCGCCGCCGCGAGATGCGATGCATCGACATTGTCGCGCCTCCTCCGACGATCAGGGTTTGGCCAGCGAACGGATGTAGTGGATCAACTGCCACACTTCGTCATCCGACAGGTTACCGAAGGCCATCATCCCGGTCCCCGGCGATCCGTTCTTGATCACCCAGAACAGTTGCCCGTCGGAAAGGTGCTTCATCGTCTGGCCGCAGGTAAAGTTCCTGGGCGGCGGCTGAAAGGCCATGCCCATGACGCCCGCGCCGTCCCCCTTTCCCCCGTGGCAATTCATGCAGGCGAGCGGCTTCGCGGTTTCCTGGAACAGCAGCTTCCCGGCCTTCACGGCCTGCGGTGAGGCAGGCACCGGGTTCGTCATCGACAAAAACTGTTCCGGGGCTTTTTGCGTGTTGCGTGGCTGCGGACAGACGCCCAAGGCGCCATCGCCCGCCGGCGCTTGCGTGACCGCTTCCCCGCCCTTGAACGTTTCACGCAGGTAGGCGATGACATCGGCCACGCCCTGTTGTCCGATGGTGAGGCCCCAATAGGGCATCGTCGCCGCTTTCCCCACGCTCCGCCCTCCATAGTAGATCACGTTGTACAGATACTCCGTCGGCAGCTTGTCGAACGCCATGTTGGCATGAACCGCCGGCTTCGGATTCAACCCCGGCGCAGCCGGCCCGTCGCCTTTTCCCGCGGCCCCGTGACATTGCGCGCAATACTCCTTATAGATCACTTTCCCGCGGTCCACATTGGGATGGCCGAACGGTTCGCTGGTCCAGGGTTCATAATACGGAAAGTCGTCCCATCCTCTGGTCGCGATGAAGCCCGTGACGTAGCGCAGCCCCAACTCGCTCACGTCGCCGACAAATTCGCCGCTGTGCGGCACATAGTCCGGAGGATTGGAGTTGAACCGGTAGATCCAATCGGCCTTGAGCCGCCTCCCCGCGTTCGCCAGCGACGTGCTTTGCAACCCTCCGACGGTTTTGCCGCCCTCCTGAATCTGGTGACAGCCGATGCAGGCATGCTCTTTGAAAATGGCTTCGCCGAAGGCGGCCTCCTGCTTGCTGAACGTGGCCATGTCGATGGCGCCGGGCTTGATCTTGGGGTCCGTCAAATTGGTCTCAAGATACTCCGCCATCGCCTCCGCCTCGGCCTGAGGCAACGCCATGTGCGGTTGCCGAGCCTCCGGTTGATCCCACCGGTAGCCGGACGTATAGACCGGCGGCTCTTTTCCCGCCAGCCACCCGACCAGCCACTCGTGTTTGAATTTGCTGCCGACCCCGATGAGATCCGGCGCTTTTTTTTCCAGACGGGAGGCCGGCGCTCCCTCCAGACGATGGCAGCCAGCGCAGGTGGTCTTGAGCACCGACTCGATCCGGGACCGGTCGTCCGCCAGCAAGGATCTCGACGCCAGGCTTAATCCGATGACGAGCACCGCCACGCCCATGATCACCCAGGCGCGCATCCGCCGTCTTCCGGGCACTACGTCGTCCATCACACTCTCCCTCCGTTTTTGGATTCGGTTGCACTTCCGTTGCCTCTGTAGGCCAGGGCGACATCACGCTGCCGTGCGGTCTTTCGCGACCAGACTGATGTCCACCCTGGGCGGAACCACCAGAGATTGGTGCACCGTACAGGCATGGGCCACTCGTAAGAGTCGTTCTTCTTGCGAAGGATTCATCGAGGCCGGCACATGGATTCGCACCGCCACTTTCCCGACCCGATGCGGCTGTTCGGCCATCTCATATTCCACGTCCAACACCAGCCCTTCGGACTCAATATTGTGACGAGCGCAATACCGCGCGACGAAATAGGCGATACAGCCTGCAAGCGAGCCGATGAACAGCTCCACCGGGCTCATCCCCGCGTCCGTGCCGCCGTCTTCCCGCGGCTGGTCGGTCACGACCATGTGCGCATTGCTGTGAATATGGAACTTCGTGCCTCCGCGATAGCTGACCGTGAGATTCATACCGCCTCCTGTTCCCTCCGAGGCGCGCATTGTGCTGCATGGCCTTCCCCGCCTTCCGTCGTGCCGTTCACGCATGGCGCAAGGCGGACACTCGGTTGGGTCCGACACCATTACTTGCGATAGGTATGCCATGTCCCAAGGCTCCGTTCTCTGCCAAGGGCGGTTCGGCATGACGGATTTTTGAGGAGATACGCAGTCAGCCGCTACGGACTTGAAGACAAAGGCGACAGGCGGCCTGGTCTCCCTGTCGCCCTATGCCACAGAAGCCGGGATTCGTGCCTGGATAGGTGGGCATTAGAATTGATAGAGGCCGCCGATGGAAAAGATCGAATCCTGGAAGTCCCGGTCGATATTGGTCGACGTCCGCTGGGTCCGTTGAAAACTGGCCGTGAGGGCCGCTCGCGAGCTGAGGTGGTAGCGCAGCTCGGCCCAGCCCTGATGGGTCTGATCAAACCGGCCGACGTGAGGATCTCCGGCGATGCCGCTGGTGAAGTCCTTGCGGAGATGCAGATACATGAGGCTCAGCGTGAGCTTGGGCAGGAGGCGAAACTCCACGCCCGCCGAGAGCAGGTGGAGAACATAGGACACGTCGTCCTGGAATTGCGGTTCGTCGCGGCCCTCGGCCAAGCCTCGCTCGTAGAGATACCCCAGGGCCACGGTCGCCCAGGAGGCTGCCCGATAGCTGACCTGCGGCCCGGCCGCATAGAAGTGCGTGTCCCGCTCGGCGAACGCGTCGTTATAGAAGCGCAGCCCGAAACGGCCGATCAGCGTCGCCGTCCATCGCTCGGTCAGTCGATGCTCCACTTCCATCCGCCACCGGTGGGACGTCACTCGCTCCTCTTGAATGGCCCGTTGGCCGGATCGACGCTCGAAGTTGGGGCCCAAGAACAGATTCGGCACGTAGCGGTAGCGGAAGAGGAGCGAGGTTGAGTCGTTGAGCCACTGGCGGCCCTGGATGCGATACTCCCCGTGGTTGAAGATCGGTTTGTCCGTGAAGATGAAGCCGACGGCTTTCATGGACAACTCGTTGGCGCCCCACCGATTGGAGGAGGTACGCACCGCCTCCACCATCGGCTCCCAGACCACATCCTGCGGTTTCTCCAAGGGGACGATGGTCGGTTGCGTCGGATCTTCGCTGAGCGCGAGCCGCCGGGAAGCGGAAAATTGAAACGCGTCGGTCGTGTAACTGACCTTTTGGCCGGCGTTCAGCGACCACTCGGCCCGAGCCATGGGAGGCAGGATGGCATCGAGGACGAGGACCAGCGTGATGAGACGGCCAACGGCGCTCCATCGGCTTGTCGTTGGCATCATCGAAGCAGGCGACCAACTGGCAGGGAGCAACGGCGGGCGGTTCCGCGCGATTTACTTCACGGAAACCGCCCGTTCTCGGTCATGGCGTCACTTCCGGACGGCGATCCCGTGCGTATCGGCGGTTTCCTTGCCGTCCTTCATATTGCTGATCGCCGCCTGCCCCTTGTAATGGCCGACCTTGCCGCCGCCATCGACATGGATCACCCCGACGCCCGGGATCGTCCCCTTGGCATTGTTGACCGTCTTGTCGTTTCCGGTCAGCGGATTGGGACCGCGCAGGCCGACGAACACATACTGCCCGTCCGGCGAGGCGTCCATCAGATCCGGAGCCGGATCTGCGTTCGCCTCCGTCACGAGATTCACCGACCCAACGCTCAGGTTGGTCAGCGTGTCAATGATTTCGATGTCGTTGCCGGCGCGGTCGGCGCTCCAGAGGTACCGGCCCACGGCCGCCATGCCGTGCGAATCGGCAAATTTCTGGTCCCGCTGCGAGACGAGCTTGGCCGATACGGATTTGGGCAGCGACGACAGGTCCACCGCATAGACGTCGTAAGACAGGGGAGCGATCGGCCATCCCCCGCCCGAGTTGATGTAGAGAGTATCGCCGACCTGAATGCCGCCGCATCCGGCCGGATGAATCTGGTTGTTGTCCAACATGGTCACGACCGCCATCGGCGTGGCGGTCACATCGACGACCAACAGCCCGCCTCCGCGCAGCGTGATGAACGCAAACCGGCTGGAGGCCTCGGTGATCGGGCAGATCGGCGCGTTGTCCGGCCGCTCGCCGCTCTCGAACGCCGCCAGGTTCAGCACATCCTTCTCGGGATCAAACCTGAATGTGTGCGCGGGGTAGTCGGTCCAGATCCGGATGAACTTTTTCTCGGCAATGTTCGCGGCGATCGCCATCTTCTGGTTGGGAGTGGGCCAGGCCGCATGCACGTTCTTCCCCATCAACAGGCAGGCCTCCGGCTTGCGGGTCTTCGCGTCCATGAAGAGCACCTGCCCGCTCAAGAACGACAGGATCGCATGGTCCTGGTCGCGGTTGAAGAACAGCATGTGCGGGCGGCGAAGCGGTTTCTTGGTCGATTCCTCGCAGAATCTGTTGATCTCTCCGGAGAGGTCGATGGTCGAGGCGGGCTTGGCCGAAACGGGATTGCTCGCAAGCTGCGCGCCATCGTAGATGTACAGGTATCCGCCGCTTTCCTTGCCCGTATCGGACTGATCGGTCAGCCAGACTTCATACGCGTCCGCCGCAACAGGCCGGCCGAAGGCGGACCACAGCAAGATGCCTACTCCAAGCACAGCGGTGAGCCATGAAACGGGCATGCCCGGCAAGCGGGGTCTGTCGTGTCGCCTGGACTGCATGGCTGGCCTCCTTTCGTGAGGGATCAGGGGGAGAGTCGCATTAAATTCTCTGCAATGCCGGCGTTTCATCGATGGGCGGCGCCCTCAGTCGGACGGTCGCCCGAAGGACCGGACATAGAGCAGCACCTGCCAAGCCTCCTCTTCCGTCAGCACGAGCGGAATGAATGGTGCCATATCGGTGCCCGGACTTCCATTCCGGAGAATCCAGAACAATTCGCCGTCCGTTCTCGTCTTCTGCCACACCCTGTCGGTGAAATTCCTCGGCAGCTTCCCGCGCAGGCCCGGAATGTCGCCGAGTCCCGTGCCGTCCCTGCCGTGACAGGTCACGCAGAAGGCCTTTCCGTGGAACAGCGCCTTTCCCTTCTCGATGTTGTCCGCCGTGGCCGGAAACGGATTCACCCAGGTTCGCGCCTGCTCGATCTGATCGGGAGGAACCCGAGGCTTGAGCACATCTTCATCGGCAGACCAGACCGGCGGCCCGAATCCAATCAGCATCAGGGCGCAGCAGGCGAGGACCATGTGCCTGTCGCGGAAGAAGCGTCGTGAGCGGCTCACGTCATGCGGCTTTCATGATGGGGGTCGGAGGAGCCGCCTGAAGGCCGGCCCCTCCTCACGATCATCGGCCGATGACTCGATCGGCCGGCCGTGCTCCACAACCGATCGGCAGACCCTACTCCGAGTGGCCGGGGAACTTGTGCCCCAGCGACTGCGGGAACGTCACGGTTCCGTCGGGAAATTCCTGCCCGTGCTGCCACAGGTGATAGATGACGCCGTCGGTCTTCGAAGCCGCCTCGGCCACGGCCTTGGCCTTGTCCTCGGGCATGTCAAGCACCTGGACGCGGCCGGTCGCGATCTCGACTTTGTGGTCATGGAAGTAGCGATGCCATTGGATGGGGGGAAGCTTGCGGGACAGATCCTTGGCGACAAAGTATTCGATGCCGACCAGTTTGGCCTTGGGGTCGGTCGATTCGAAGAGGAGACATTGGAGGATCTGGTCGGAAATCCCCTTGCAATAGTGGTGGTAAGGCCCGCCCGGCGTGCCGTCCGGCATCATATGGGGCGCCTGCACGTGAATATCGTAACCTGCGGCCGGCGATGAGGCTTCCGCGCCCATGGCCGGCATCGCCAGCCCTCCCCATGCCAGCATCGCGAACACTCCGACCCATACATGACCCTGCTTGCCTGCTCTCATGACGGCCTCCTTAAGAGATGAGTGAAGGTGATGGTGCAGTCGCGAACGGCGGTGGAACGAGACCGTCCGCTTCGAGATGTGAGTCCTTCCGCGCAGAAAGGATTCACAAACAGCTTCACGCCTTCTTACGATTGTCGCTTGAGGCTCAACATATAGCTGGTCAGGTCGTTGAGTTGGGCCTCGGTCAGGGGAAACTTCGGCATGAACGAGCCGGGGGACACTGAGGCGGGATCGCGGAAATGCCGGAGGTGCCACTCCCGGTCCGGCCGCTCGTCTCCGACAAACGACAGATCCGGCGCCACCGCTGCGCCCTCCCCGTGAATGCGATGGCAGCCGCTGCACCCGAACTGCGCGTAGAGTTCTTTCCCGCGCGCGACCTCCGGATCGACATGGGGGACTGCGTAGAGATCCCGCAGCGAGATGCCGAGCAGCACGAAGACGACCGCCAGAAAGGCCGCCCCGGTCCCGAGCGCCATCGGCCGCCTGGTCGGGTTGCGGACCGGATTCCGGTCGATGAAGGGCCAGAGAAAGAGAATCAGCATGAACAGCGCCGGCAAGACCCAGGTGGCCAGCGGCTCCAGCGGACCGTGGACGTATTTCAACAGTTGGTAATAGAACAGGAAATACCACTCCGGCACCGGGACGAAGCTCGTGTCGGCGGGGTTGGCCTTGTCGGCCAGCGGGAACGGCACCATCGCCGCGAGGAGCGCCAGCACGGCAAAAACCCCCAGCATCACCACCGCGTCCATGAAGACCTGCCGGGGATAAAAGGTCTCGTGGCTGAGGGTGGCGCGCTCGTCCGTCCAGGGCCCGGCCGGGCCCACCCGGCGGAGAATGAACAGATGCAACATGATGCCGGCGATCAACAGCGAAGGCAGAAACAGGACATGGACGGCGAAAAACCTCGACAGGGTCAGGGCGCCCAACGTTTCCCCGCCGCGCAGGACCCGCACCAGCAGATCCCCGACGAGCGGCACGGTTCCCGCCATATTGATTCCCACCTGCGTGGCCCAGTAGGCGTTTTGGTCCCAGGGGAGCAGATAGCCGGTAAAGGCAAAGCCCATCGTGATGAGAAAGAGCACGACGCCTGCGATCCACATCATCTCGCGCGGCGGCTTGTAGGCGCCGTACAGGAACACTTGCAGCATGTGCAGGCCGATCGCAATGACCATGGCTGAGGCGCCCCAATGGTGCAGGCCTCGCACGAAGCCGCCGAACCACAGCTCTTGCTCGATGAACTGGACGCTGTCGTAGGCATGGTCCGGGGTGGGGGCATAATAGACGGCTAGGAACATGCCCGTCAGAGCCTGCGTGAGGAACAGAAACAGCGTCGCGGAGCCGAAGACGTAGATCCAACTCGCGCCGCCGGGAATGGGCTCGTCGAGCAGGGTTTTTTGGATGGGTTTCAGTTTGAGCCGGCTGTCGAGCCAGTTGTAGAGTCGGGAAGCCATTCGAGACTCAAAATGTGAAATGAGGAATGACGAATGAGAAATTGTTCACGCACGGGAAACTATTCAGTTCTACCCACTAAACATTCCACATTTCACATTCCTCTATAATTCCACTTTTTTCGGCAGTCCCGCTTTAAATTCTTTGTACATGACCAGCAGGCGCCCGTTTTCCACCTTGGACGGTAACTCGTCCAGCGGGCGGGGGGCTGGACCGCCCAGCACCGCTCCATCCATCGCAAAGACGCTGCCATGGCAGGGGCACTTGAAGTTCCGATCCGCGCCGTCCCAGTTGAAGCCGCATCCGAGATGGGTACAGATCGGTGAAAACACCGTGACCTGCCCGTCCTGACGTTTGACCGCCCAGACCCCCTTGTGAACCGCGGTGGTCCTCCACCCTTCCTTCACCGTCTGCTTGTAATCGAGCTGCGCCGGCTTGCCGATGGGCAGGTCATCGACTCCCCCGACATCCACCCAGGATTGGGCTCTCCGCTGAAAGGCCGGAGCAATCAGAAATCCGATCAAGGGCACGCCCAACCCGAGCGCAATGATGGAGGCGGCCGCGCCGGTAGCCCACTGGAAAAATCTGCGTCTCGTGCCGATCGGCGTGGAGAATCCGGACGTCTGATGGTCGGACGATTCCATGTTCATGGCCGCTCAGATGAAATGCGCAGGTCCCAGGGCTGGGGTCAACTAACTATGTACAATCAACGCCGCTCCAATGCAACCGGCGAATTTCGTCCCACCCTCTGATTGAAGCTGAGAGAAGCCGAGCCGTCGTATTCACGACCGACAACGGCCTCTCGCCTTCACCCGATCGTGCAGCGGCGTTAGGTTTTCGGCAACGAGCTATTCTCTGACAATGATGCCGCACGCGATGCGCGGACCGCCTGGCGCGTCTTTGGTGGGAGGGTCCGGCAGGTACCGGTCTTCAAGTTCGTGCACGATGAACGCACTCCCGTCCTTGTCGAAGAGCGACGTGAGGCCGGGAGAGATCGCAACCCGACTCGTGAGAGTGTACAGGGAGCCCTTTCGGTCCTGATCCACGAACAGGTTCGGAAGATCGCCCAGGTGATAGGGATGGTTCCCGAGTCCCGGACTGACGTTGGCGTCCGGATTCACCTGGGGATCAATGTTGCCGTCGAAATGCCCTTTGGCGGCGCTGAATGGATCACAGGCGCCGGTCTCGTGAATATGGATCGCATGGCGGCCTGGCGTGAGCTTGCTCTCCGGCGTCCCCTGGAGGCTCACCCTGATTCGGACCCGGCCCTCGTACTCCTCCTCCAGTCTGGCTTCTCCCGAAATCCCGGGACCGGTGATGGAAGCCTTGGCCTTCAATTCGTTCGCCAACTTGCCGGTGTGGGGATGGCTGCACCCAACCCACGTCAACGCCAGGCCGATACCGACCGAGATCTGCACAAGGTACGAGAAGGCTCTCGATCTCGCCATGTCATTTCCTCCTGATCTTCGATGGAATGCTTCGCTATGCCCGACGATCACCCGGTCCGTTCGAGCTTCCCCATGCCCATGGCGCTGAGGATGGCCTTCTCGTAGAACGGCTCGCTCACGCCTTTTTTCATCTTGTGGAGGAAGTATTTCTCCAGCCCGATCTTGGCCAGGTGCACCCATTTGCCCTTCTTGGCCCAGGTGACGTTGCGAGGCGCCATTTGCGGAAGCGCCACGAAGGCCATGCCGGTGTCGCCCATATCGGCAAGGCAGATCGCGTTCCAGGTCGCGGTCTCCCGCTTGGGATTGTTTTCGAGATCGGCCTTGATGTTGTGGACGGCCGCCGACACCATCGACTCGATCATGTAGCCGGTCTTGGGCGCCCCGGTGGGGACGGGCGTCTGCTCCACCGGCGGGATCGCGACACAGACCCCGACCGCATAGATGTTCTTGTATTTCGGATTGGCTTGGTAGGAATCGATATTGACGAACCCTTTGGGATTGCAGAGGCCGGCGGTGCCGGCGACCGCATCCACTCCCGTGAACGGCGGGATGAACATCGAGTAGCGGAACGGGACCTCCTGCCCGTCCTCCAACAGCACCTTTCCCGGCTGGACCTCTTTGATGGCGGTATTCGCCAGCGGTTTGATCGAGTGTTCCGCGAACTCGTCCTCCATCAAACGCCGGGATTTCCCCACCCCGGCCAATCCCATATGTCCGATGTAGGGTTCCGGCGTAACGAAATAGATCGGCACCTTGCGCCGAAGCTTCCGCTTCCGGAGATCCGCGTCGAGGATGAACGCCATTTCATAGGCGGGTCCGAAGCAGGAGGCGCCTTGCGCCGCCCCGACGACGACCGGACCGGGGTCCTTAAGGAAGGACTGATAGACTCCCCAGGCCTGTTCGGCATGGTCCACCGTGCAGACCGATTGGGTGTGGCCGCTGGGCCCCAACCCCGGCACCGCCGGAAAATTCAGCTTCGGACCGGTGGCGATGATGAGGTAGTCATAGGGCACATCGCCCTTCGCCGTCACGACCCGGTTCTGTTCCGGCTCGATCCGCTCCGCCGCCGCATGGATGAACTCGATGCCCTTCTTCTCCAGCACCGGCGCCAGCGGAAAACTGATGTCCTTCCGTTTTCGCCATCCGACCGCCACCCAGGGATTCGACGGGACGAAATGGAAATAATCGATATTGGAGATCACCGTGACCTGCTGCTGCTTGTCCAGCAGCAGCCGTGATTCATAGGCCGCCGGCAGCCCGCCGATCGACGCGCCCAGGATGACAATGCGTGCCATGGTTCCCCCCTTCGTCAGTACCCATCAATCATCAATCGTCAACCGTCACTCGGAGAGTCCGGAGTAGTCAGGCTGTTTACCGATTGACGAATGACCAGTGACGAATGACGGTATTTATTTTGGCTTCGTCGGGCAGGTATTGATCCCCAACAGGCTCCATGCCGGGCAGAAGCCGACCGCCCCGGTAATGAGCGCGATGGCTCCGACCGCATAACTGATCCACATGCCAGCCGGCGGAAGATCCGCAAGCGCGCCAAGCGCGATGAACGCCAACCCCAGCACCATTCGAATCGGCCGCTCGATTCCTCCTACGTTACAAGTCATGGCTATACCCCCTTTGCGCCAACCTTCGGTTGAGCCGGCGGGCGTCTGATCGCTGCCGCGGCACTGTGCCCGCGAGACCCAGCCGGTGGTGCATGCCCCGTTTGAGCAGCGCCCTGGATAAAGGATTCGCGCCACCCTTACTCCTCATTTCACCTTCTACCTTCCTACCGGGACGCGGCCAGCCGATAGAGTCCATGGCAGGTGGTGCAGCGTTTTGTGATGCTGGAAAGATCGCTGAGGATCTCGTCTCTGGACGCTCCCTGGGTCGCTCGTTCCGCCAGCCCGTCGAAGTCCTGGTGGACCGACATGCCCATCTGTTTGAACGGAAGCGGAAGCTTCGCCATCAGGACGGGATTCACGTCCGCCGCCATGTCCATTCCTGCGGTGCGGGCGGCCGTGGCGATCATGCGCGCGCCCTCCGCCGGGTCGCGCGCCCTGACTCCATCAAGGATGCCGTCCACGGCCTGGAGCAACTGCCGCATCTCGGCCAGGATCTGATCTCGTTCGGCCGGAGCCAGCAGCACCTCGGTACGGCCGTCGGTGGCCGACGCGGTCATCCCCCGCACAAACACCCATGCCAACAGGCCGACCCCCACGAGCCACAGCACAAGAGCCGCGACGCACAACCGGCTCAACGCAGCACCTCACTTCCTCAACGTCTCCACATAGGCGGCGACATCCGCGAGTTGCATCTCGGACAGTGGTCCTTTCCAGGCGGGCATCGCCGTGCCGGGACTGCCCTGCTCAATGACTCGGCGCAGATCGGCCCCGCTTTTCTTCCTGCTCGGCTGGCTCGTGAAGTCGGTCGCGGGAGGAATCAACGCCCGTCCGGTCGGCCCATCGCCTTTGCCTTGCGGCCCGTGACAGACCATACAGTGCTTGTCGAACAGCAGCTTGCCCTTTGCCGGATCGCCCGTTCCAGCCGCCTCAGCCAGGCCCGGCATCAGCAGCGCGATGACAACCAGCGCCGTCGTCCCCTTCATCGCCCTACCTTTCCTCACTTCAGTGTTTGCCCTCGCCCTTGTGCCCCTTGCCCTTGCCTTTGTCCTCCACATCGATCACGGCCCCGGAATCCGCATCGATGTGCACTTCCTTGATCATCTTGTCGTCCGTCACGATCTCGACTTCCCACACCGTCTTGTCATGTTTCTTTTCAAGTTCGGCCTCGATGACCTTGCCCGGCACCTTCTCGGAAGCAGTCTTCACGGCCTGATCGATCGTCACCTTGGCCGTCTCCGCCATTTCGACCTTGCTCTTATGCTTCTCTCCCTTCTTATCGGCGAGTGCTGTGCCGCCCAACACCAGCAAGAGGCCCGCCGCCATTGCCGCCGCCATCGCAATCTGTCTCATATGATTTCCTCCTTGTGTGTCGGAAGAGGACGAACACCTACACGATGGACTCCCGTTTTTCGCCCAGGCGTGACGAGTGCGATGATTGTGCCAATTGGGCGCCGCAGCGATCACCTCCCGAAGCGACCGTCAAGTGGTTGATTCTCAGTGCCTGAACATCAGAGTGCCGGCTGCCATTGCGGCCAAAGTCCCCAGCGAGATCTTGCCTTCTGGGGCGAGATGCCACAGACGACGTTAGCCCTCGGCGCACAGCACGCTTCGACTCGAAGGCCTTGATAACCTGCTGGTATAGGAGCAGACTGAATTGAAGTCCGAGGGAGTGAACGACTGGTCCAGACGGCGGTCACGATGTTCTTCGGCGGCAGGATCTGCGGTCACTGCGGCGTACCTCCCGATGTGACCCATCGGGCGTCCTATCTCAGGCTCTTGCCTGGTTGTCTCTACGCCGTCATCTGCGATCGGTGTCTGGCCTGGGCAAGGGAGAGCCCTGTTGAAGGAAGACCCCTCTCCGTATCATGAGCCGGGCAGAGCTCAAGCCGACGACGCACGTTCCCCTCTACAACACACGAGCCGCCATTGCGCCTATCGTGCGCCGCATAGAGCGATTCGCTTCATCCGGTGGTGATCATTGGAATCGTCCATCTCTTTCACCATGCACACAAGCGATGGCCCTAGCGCACCTCAAAGGATCATTTTACTTAGTGGCAGGATGGAAGGTGCCAGGTGGATCTGAACGTGCTCATCGTGGGCGGCGGCATCCACGGCGTGGGAATCCTGCATGACCTCGCCTCCCGCCGCATCGGGGGAGTTCACCTCGCTGAACGCGAACGGCTTGCCTCCGGCACATCAAGCCGAACGACCAAGCTCATGCACGGAGGTTTACGGTATCTCGCGCACCTGTCGCAATGGGGATTGGTCCGTGACGCGTTGAGGGAACGTGCGCTCCTCCTCAAGAATCTTCCTGAAGTCGTGCGTCCAATTCCGTTTGTCCTCCCTGTTTTTCGATCGGGCCGGCCCTCTTGGATGATTCGTCTTGGATTGCGCCTTTATGAGAGCTTGGCCACGACTGCCGATGACCTCCCTCGCGCGCGGCGACTTGGCCCTCACGAACTCGGTGAACTCGCGCCTTATCTCCATTCACACGTCCTTCAGCATGAGATAAGTACGGCATTCTTGTTCTATGAGGCTCAGATGCAGGACGATGTGATCGTCCGGCTTGCTGCGCGCGCCGCCGCTCGTCTCGGTGCCACCTATGCCGAAGAGACGTTCGTGGATCGCGTGGAGTGCGACGGCCAGGGGTTTCGTGTCCGGTTGGTCGATGCGCAGGGCGTGAACGAGGTCACCTGTCGCGTGCTCGTGAATGCCGCGGGAGCCTGGTGCAATGCGAATTTATTACGCTGGGGATTCCTTCCGCAGGTGACGTGCCTCCTCAACGTCGGCTCTCATCTCGTCCTCTCTCCCTCCGCCATCCCGGCGAACCCGGACCACTGTGCCGCCGCGGCCCTTCAACATGAGGATGGCCGCCTGGTCTTCTTCATCCCCTGGGCCGGACGATGGCTCCTCGGCACGACTGAATCCCAGCTTGAGGGGACGCCAGAGAAGTGGACCCACCCCCCAGGGGATCGTGAGTATCTGTTGAACATCGCGAAGCAGTATCTTGCCCTTGTTCACCCGGGCGAACAGGTGATCGAGGCCTTCTGCGGCATCAGGACCATTCCAATTGTGCGGCGGTCGGGACGCGCGAGCAGCAGAGTGACCTCCGGCTCATGGACTCAGGCTCCGTTCTCCTCACCGTTTTACGTTCGGAAGTGGAATCACGAGACAGCGAGCCTCTCGCGCAAGGCCGTGATCGATGAGTACCCCGGCCACAGGTTGGTTTCCATCTACGGTGGAAAATTCACGACCTACCGCGCACTCAGCGAAACAGTGGGAGACCGGATTGCGCAGTGGCTGGGGCAGGGTGGGGAGTGCGGCACCAAGGCCAGACAGGCTTGGTTTCTCGATGACCTCCAACCGGCTGAGGCGCACCTGTTTCGCTCGCAGGCCGAGTTGCGGCAAGGCCGGATCTCCGATTGGAATAGCGGGCGGGTTATTCGTCAACCGTCATTCGTCAATCGTGGGATCGCCTCCTCCGATTGACGGTTGACCATCGATGGATTTCGATAAGACGACGAAGCGGCGTCGGATCTAGCAAAGCTTGGTATGGGAACAAAGGCGAGAAGCATCACTGAAGGTGTCTCTCCGACGGCATCCATGAAGAGGGGCTTCGCCCGATGGGCCGCCGGCTCAAGGGAAGCTTAGTATGGCTTGCCGTTCAACCGAAGGTTGGTATAAAGGTGCGGCCATGAGTATCGCGAGGAAACTCAAAGCATATCTCGATCGCGAACACGTCCACTATGACGTCCTGCCTCACCCGGAAGCCTTTCGCGCGATTGAGATCGCCCGTGCGCTCCACGCCCCTGAGAAGGAACTGGCGAAGGTCGTGATAATGAAGGTGGACGCGAGATTTGTCATGACCGTGCTGCCGGCCGGTTGGCTCGTGGATCTCCACCGCCTCCGTGATGTCTTCCGGACCCATCACGTCCGATTAGCGACCGAGGAGGAGTTCAAAGATCTCTTCCCGGACTGCGAGTTGGGCGCCATGCCGCCGTTCGGAAACCTCTACGGGCTGGACGTATACGCTGATCGATCGCTCACAGAAGACGAACAGATCATCTTTCAGGCCGGCACCCATTCGGAAGCGATCCGCATGCGCTACATGGACTTCGCCTCACTGGTTTTTCCGGTCGTGGCGGAGTTCCATCAGTTACACTCAACGGTCCGGTGACCTACGGCGCCGCGTTTCCTCCGAGCGACGATTCGTCGCAGGCATACCCTCTGCGCGCCGTCCGTCATCGCCCGCCAGCCTCACGTGTGACCGGCCGCTTTCATCGGTTTGCTTCGAGAAGCTCTCCCGTTGCGGCATCCACGCTCATGTGGACCTCTTTTCCGTCCACAGAAAGCACATCCAGTTCCCACACGGCCATCTCTTGCGGTTTGTACTCAAGTTCGGCTCCCACCACGTTCCCCGGTACCTTTTCCGTGGCCGTTTTGATGGCCTGCTCAAGAGTCACCTTGGCTTGAGAAGCCAGTTTTGCTCTCTCCTTCTCTATGGGACCTCGTTCCTTTTCCGCAGCGGTGATGATACCCCGGAACCGTTGAGTGCTCCCTGAATGCTCCGCCTCCTTGCTGAAAACCGGCTCTCCGACGACCAATACTGCCCCTGCTAAGACCGTGATCCCTATTGCGTGAATCCTTATGGGTACTCCTTTGTTCATACCGGACCTCCTTCCCCATGTCAGCTTGTCGGCAGGTGACTTCCGGCTATCGGCAGCAGGGCGAACTGGTTTATCTCCATGCCATTCTTCAGCTTATGACCTGATCATCCCATTGTTCAATCGCCCGATCGGGTGAGCCGGTCGCAGGCTTCACGCGCAGAGGTCCGGCTCGCCATACCCCCGTCATTCCTCCTCACTCCTCACGGCTTGATATAACTCCACCCTTCTTCCTGAAGTTCCATCAATCGCACGATCGCCGGCACCGTCCGGTCCACCTGTTCGAGCAGGTCCTCTCGCGTGAGCCCCTGCGCTTTCATCGTGTTGGAACAGGCCGTCAACTCAACACCGTATTGCTGTTTCAACCGAGCCACCTCGCCGGCAAACCGGCTGCCCTTCTTCGCCAGCAACGACAGTCCCGGTCCATGCGCGACGACCTCGACCCTGAGAAAATCTGGGCCAAGAGCTTCATACAGGTTCGTGATGTTGTTAAGCAGTCCCTTCTGTATCTGCTCCTCGGCCGAATTGAGGTGGAACACGACGCGATGTCCCGAGTCCCTTGTCATCGGCATCTGAGCCTCCGTCACAGCCCCCTGAGAGAACAGGCCACCGACAATCGCCAGACCACCCGTCACTCGCCTCACAGTCTGGATAAGGCTCATCACCAAGCGCTCCTTTGCATCACGATTTCGGCGCGGCCAACGCGCCGGCCCGCGCGTCCTCCGCAGGGGTTTCGACCGCCGGCCGTTCGGCCAAGCGGTGCTGGCCCTTGTAAACCAGATAGTAGAGCACGGGAATGACGACGAGCGTCAACACGGTGGAGGCGCCCACCCCGAACAGCAACGAGACCGCCAGGCCCTGGAAGATCGGATCGAGCACGATGACGAAGGCGCCGACCATCAACGCGGCGGCGGTCAACAGGATCGGGCGCGTCCGGATCGCCCCCGCGCGGATCACCGCCTCGGCCAGCGACCGGCCCTCCTGTTCCTGAAGCTCGATGAAGTCCACGAGCAGGATCGAATTCCGCACGATGATCCCGGCCAGCGCGATGAAGCCGATCATGGAGGTCGCCGTGAAATAGGAGCCGGTGGCCCAATGGCCCGGCACGATGCCGATCAACGTGAGCGGGATCGGCGCCATGATGATCAGCGGCGTCACGAACGACTGGAATTGCCCCACGATCAGCAGATAGATCAGCAGCATGGCGACCGCGAACGCCAGCCCCATGTCGCGGAACGTTTCATAGGTGATGTGCCATTCGCCGTCCCATTTCACCGCCAGCCGTTGCTCGGACCAGGGGGCGGCCGCGTAGTACTGCTCGATCTCGTAGCCTTCGGCGGGACGGTAGTGCGCCAATTTCTCTCCCACTCCCAAGACACCGTAGACCGGGCTCTCCGCCTGTTCCGCGCCGGGTCCTCCGACATCGGCCACCACATAGACGACGGGCTTCTGATTTTTGTGGTAGATGGTTTTGTCCTCGACCGTCTCCTCCAGGCGCAAGAGCTCGGAGAGCGGCACCATCCCCCCGCCGGCCCGCCGGAGCGCGATCTCGCCGAAATGCTCCAGCCCGGTCCGTTCGGTCAGCGGCAGCCGCAACACGATCTGCACGGGGCTTTTCTCGTTCGGAATATGCACCAGGCCGATCTTGGCGCCCTCCATCGCCATGCGCAGCGTCTTCACGATGTCCTCCGACGGCACCCCGGCCAGCGCGGCCTTGGCCCGGTCCACCGTGAACACATACTTGACGAGATCCTGGCCGATCAGGTCATCCACATCCACGACGCCGGGGGTCGCCTCGAAGAGCGCCCGCAATTCCTTCGCGACCGCCCGCTGTCTCTCATAATCCGGGCCGTAGACTTCCGCCACCAACACCGACTGGACCGGAGGCCCCGGCGGCACCTCGACGATCTTCACGTTGGCCCCGAATTGGCGGCCGATCCGCTGGGCTTCGGGCCTCAACCGTTGCGCGATCTCATGGCTCTGGGCCGCCCGCTCGTCCTTCGACACGAGATTGATCTGGATATCCGCCTGGTGCGAGCCCTCCCGCAGGAAGTAATGCCGGACGAGCCCGTTGAAGTTGAACGGAGAGGCGGTCCCCACATAGGCCTGGTAGTCCCGCACCTCCGGCACCCGGCGGATGAACTGGGTCAAGGATTTGGCGACCCGCGCCGTTTCTTCCAAGGTCGTGCCTTCCGGCATGTCGATGACGAGTTGGAGTTCGCTCTTGTTGTCGAACGGCAACATCTTGACCGCCACATGGCGGGTATAGAACAGCGCGGATGATCCGAGCAGCAACACGACAATGCTCGCGAGCAGCGCGTAGGTGAGGAACGGCCGGCGGAGGAGCGGCGTGAAGAGGCGGTGATAGAAACGGTAGGTCCAGCCGCCCGTGTTCCCTTCGTGATCCAGGCCTGGCATGACGACCGTGGATCGGTAGCAGGCCTGGCAGAACCAGGGAATCACGACAAAGGCGACCAGCAGGGAAAAGAACATGGCGATGGAGGCGTTCACGGGAATGGGCCTCATATAGGGACCCATGAGGCCGGACACAAAGGCCATCGGCAACAGCGCCGCAATGACCGTGAAAGTGGCCAGGATGGTCGGGTTGCCGACCTCGTCCACGGCGTAGATCGCCGCCTCGCGGTGTGCACGGCGCCGGAGTTGCAAATGACGGTAGGTGTTCTCCACGACCACGATCGCGTCATCCACCAGAATGCCGATCGAGAAGATCAGCGCGAACAGGGTCACGCGGTTGATCGTGTAGCCGATCAACATCGAGGTGAACAGCGTGAGGGCCAGGGTCAACGGAATCGCGACTGAGACCACCAGCGCCGGCCGGGGTCCCAAGGCCAGCCCGAGAAACACGACCACGGCCACGACGGCGATGAGCAGATGCCACAGCAGCTCGTTGGCCTTCTCGTTCGCCGTCTCCCCATAGTCCCGCGTCACCGTCACCCGAACGTCCGCCGGAATGATCCGGCCATTCATTGCCTCGACGGTCCGGAGCACCTCGCGGGACACCTGCACGGCGTTGACGCCCCGCTGTTTGGCCACCGCGACGGTCACGGCAGGCAACTCGTGACTCGTTTCACGTTTCACGTTGAACGTTTCACGGGCGCTGGAAGCGCCAAGGCCGAACCACACATACTGGGTGACCTCTCCCGGCCCGTCGATCACATCGGCGACTTGGCGCAGATAGATCGGCCGGCCGTCACGCGCGCCGACGACGAGCGATTCGATGTCCTCGCGGGACCGAAGGAACCGGCCGGTTTCCAGGGCATATTCCCGGTTCTCGCTCTGGAATCGTCCTGACGGCAAGGCCAGGTTTTCCGCCCGGATCACCCCGGCCACCTCCAGCGGCGTGACCCCATAGGCCCTCATGCGGGCCTGGTCGATCTGCACCAGCACCTCGCGCGGCCGTCCGCCGACCAGAAATCCTCCGGACGTGCCCGGCACCTTCTTGACCTCTTCCAGCAGGTGTTCCGCCAACCGGCGCAGTTCGTCGTCGGCATAACGATCGCTCGATAGCGTGAACGTCACGATCGGGACGTCGTTGATGTCCCGCGGCTTGACCAGAAACGGTCCGGCCCCCGGCGGGAAGCTGTCCTGGTTGGACATCAGCTTGTCGTACAGGTCCACGAGGCTCTGTTCCATCGGCTCCCCGACATAGAAACGGACGATGATCAGCGCGCCGCCGGGCTTCGACATCGAATAGACGTACTCCACGCCCTTGATCTCGGAAATCTTCCGCTCGATCGGCTTGGTCAATTGCGCTTCGACGATCTGGGAGGAGGCGCCGGGAAACGGCAGGAACACGTCGGCCATCGGCACGATGATTTGCGGCTCTTCCTCGCGCGGAGTGAGGACGACCGCGAGCAGGCCCAACAGCAGCGACCCGAGTATGATGAGGGGGGTGAGTTTGCTCCCCAGGAAGAGCGAGGCCAGCCGCCCAGAGGGGCCGATACGAGAGGATTGCGTCATTGGTCTTTACGGAACGGGCGAAGCGACCGATTGGGCGATCTCCACGCGGGCTCCGTCGCTGCCTTGGCCGCCCTGGACCAACACAGACTCTCCCTGGTTGAGACCGGAGAGGACCTCGACGTGATCGCCCACCGCCCGGCCCAACTTGACCCACCGGAGATGCGCCAGCGAGTCGGACCCGACGACGTAGACGCCGGTGAGATCGCCCCGTTCGATCACCGATGTGCGAGGGACGACCAACGTCCGCCCGGATCCCTTGTCCAGTTGCATGCGCCCGAACATGCCGGCCTTCAATCCCGATGTGGGAGGCAACTCGACCTTCACGAGCACCGTATGGGTGGCCGGATCGCCGGTCGGGAGAATCTGGGCCACGGAGCCGGACAGCGATCGGCCTCCGAGCGCATCGATCGCCACGGAAACCCGATCGCCGCGCGAGAGGGATTTCAGGTCGCCCTCCGCCACCGTCGCTTCCAGGCGAAGCTGCCGAGGGTCTTCCAACCGCAACAGGGGCCGTCCCGGCGAAGCCAGCTCCCCGGCATGGATCAGTTTCTCCGTGACGAGGCCGTCGAACGGGGCCGTCACGACCGTGTAACTGACCCTGGTCCGCGCGGCCGTGCGATTGGCCTCCGCCACCTTGAACGTCCGCTCGGCGTTTTCCAATTCCTGTCTGGCCACCGAATCCTGGACGAAGAGATCCCGCATCCGTTTCAGGTGCGCCTTGGCATTGTCCGCTTCGGCTTCGGCGCGAGCCAACTCGGCGCGCAGGTCCCGGTCGTCCAACAGGACCAGCGTCTCCCCCTTCTTCACCGGCGACCCTTCCCGCACGCGCACCTCCTTGACCGCGGCCTGAATCTGGCTGGAGAGCGTGGCCTGCGTGACGGATGCCACCTGTCCCGTCACCTCCACCCGCAAGGGCACCGGGACGCTCTGCACCTCGATGACCGCGGCCTGGATCGATGGAAGCGCCGCGGAGGTCCCGGCCGGCTGCACCGGCTCGTCGCGCGGGCCGCATCCGGCGAGCCCACAGCAGAACACCGCCACGACGATCTTCCTGATCATCATCATCCGGCCCATTTGCTCATCATCATTCCCGGCGAACCCGCTTCCGAAGCGGACGTTATACGTCATGCGTCATCGGTCAATCGTTGAAAAAGACAGCGCCTGATGCTTCCCCCCCTCGGTCTCGATTGACGAATGACGATTGACGACTCTGCTCAGCCCTCCGGTATCGGCTAACTCCGCCCTTCGCCGCTCACGAGGGCCAATCTGGCCTGCCCCACCTTTAGATCGTAGAACGAGCGGAGCCGGTTCTGCTTGGCCTGATTGAGGACAAGTTCGGCGGTCAGGAGATCCAAGACCGGCGCGATCCCGGACTGATACCGGTTGCCGATGATGCGCAGGTTTTCCTCGGCCTGGGCCACGGCGCTTTCGCTCACGGCGATCCGCTCCTTCGCCGCCGCGACTCCGTAATAGGCCTCGACGACCTCCACTTCGATCTCGCGCCGCTTCGCCTCCAATTGCTCGCGCGCCTTTTCCTCCTGCGCCCGCGCCTTGCGGACATGCGCCGCGTCGCTGAGGCCGTTGAAGAGGTTCACGCTGAACATGCCGAAGGCTCCGTAGTTGCTCTGGCCGTTCGGGCCCAAGGGAAACGTGCTGTTGTTCTCGAAGCTGCCCTGAAGATTCAGATTGGGGAGATACGACGATTTGCTGAGCTTGGTGGTCATTTGCGCCTTGCGCAGCTCCGCCGCCATCATGCGATAGTCCGGTCTGGTGTCCAGCGCGCGCGCGATGACCGCCTCCAGCCTCTGATCCGCGACCGTCCCCTGGGACAGGCTGTCGGCCGTATCGACCGCTTCATTCAGCCCGATCGCGTGCTGCAAGGCGACCGCGGTGATGTGCAGCATTTGCTCCGCGCGAATGGACTCCTCCCGCAGACCCGCCAGGCGGACATCCGCCTGCAAGAGATCGGATTTCACCGTCGCCCCGCTTTTGTACCGCGCGGCGATCTGCCTGGCGTTGGCCTCCGCAATCTGCACCGCATCCGTGGCGACCTTTCGAACCGCCTTCGCGAGCGCCAGATCGTAATAGCCCCTGGTGACGGTGAAGAACACCCGTTGCCTGGCATGTTCATAGCCTTCGGTGGACGCTTGGTGCCCCAACTCGGCGATCTTGACGCCGAGTTGTTCGCGGCCGCCGTTATAGATGGGTTGGACGAGGTTCAAAGCCGACCGGTAGTTCTCGATCGAGCCGGGACGGTTGAGCGTATTGATGTCGAATCCCGCCTGGGTGAACCGGCCCTGATTGAGCTGAATGGCGAAAGATTGAGCCGGATTATTCGTGTTGGTCCAGGCTTCGATCGCGTCCAGCTTCGGCAGATAGGCGGCTTTCGCGATCTCCTGCTGGGCCTCCGCGGAGTGCAGCTCCTGCCGCGAAGCCCGCAGCACGGGGCTGTGCTGCGACGCCAGGTCGAGCGCCTCTTCCAATGTGACGGCGCGGGCGGCCTGTGCCGCGGCTTCCCCCGCGGGGAGGACGACCGCAATGTTCCATACAACGAGCGCACCGCCGAAACACAGGACCTGCGCAACTCTGCCTACGGACCAGCCCGTTGATGCCGCCGTTCGATGTCGGACCATGAGATCCCCCCTCCATACCAACCTTCGGTTGAGCTGGCCGCCCCTTTGATGGTTCTTGGCGGCCGGAGAAAACACCTCACGGGATTTCTCCCGCCTTTTCTCCATACCAACCTTCGGTTGAGCCGCGGGCCATACCAACCTTGGTTGAACCGCCCGCTCTTTATTGCTGTATCGAATATGATGCGGGCGGAGAAACCCCTTTAGCGTTTCTCTCGCCCTGGTTATGCTTCCATCGGATGGCTTCATTGACGCCCGCGGAGAAATCCCTTCAGCGAGTCTTTATTCCTCGAAACCAAGCTTCGCTAGAACCGGCGGCTCATCGGGCGAAGCCCGTCTTCATGGACGCCGCCGGAGAAACACCTCACGGGATTTCTCCCGTCTTTTCTCCATCCCAACCTTCGCTTGAACCGTCGGCTCTTTATCGTCTTTTCGTAACGGCGCCGGCGGAGAAGCACCTTGCACATTTCCCTTCCTCTGGTTTTCATACGCCGCCGGAGACCTGCCTGCCGCCGATTCCGCCGTGAACCACACCGTCGGTTAAACTCGGCGTCCCTTTACTCCTGAACACCCAGCTTTCGCAAGAGGGCCATCATCGGGCACCAGCCGGTGAAGGCCGATTGGATCAGGTTGGCCGCCACAAACGCGGCGAAGTAATTCCAGTAAAGATGCACCGTCGCTCCCAGCACAACCGCCGACAGCACGAATGCGCCGGCAATCAGACGCAACCATTCGTTCAGATTCATGGGCGTCACCTCCCTCCTCGCTACCACTTGGAGAGAGTGGCGCGTGGAAAGGATTCATGGCGTGCCGGCGCCCCGATGGCGTCAGGAGCCTCCAGCGCCCTCTGTCGCTCACATGGGAGGAAGTTGGCTCAGGATTTCCCGTTCCGCCTCAAGCCAATCGTCCAGCGCGGACCCCTCTCGATAGCCGCGTAGGGCATGGAGTTCGTACGCCCGTTTCTGGATCTGGGCGTGGAGGTCTTCGCAGGGTCGGACAGGATAGATGGCCACTCTCGTGGCCGGAGACGCTTCAGCCTCACTTGCCTGCATTTCGGCGGGAGCGGTCGGCTGTTGCCTCGGTTTTCTCTCCTTGCCTGCGCGGGATGCGGTCGGTTTGATGTCCATGATCAGGCCCTCCTTGTACTGGTCAACCCGGTTGTAGCCGGCAACCACCATGCCAGCGAGCTGCGACGGCGCCCTGCGGACCAACCATCCGTTGGAACAATGATTTTCGGCAGCAGTGCCCTCAAACCCGGATCAGAGTGTGAGGAGGCGGCATGAAGACTAACCCGCATTATTCACGAAGGCTTCTACCAACCGCGGATACGCTGCTGCGACGGGCGTGCTCGCCACTCAGTCGGTCAACATACTGTTGCAAGTATGCCTCCCTCCTTCGCGGCTGCGCTTGCCCGTCTCACGACGCGTCTGCGCGGTTTCGTCACGAAGCATCATGAATAATGCGGGCTAAGGCTACAGTCGAAAGGGCGGACTGGCGCGAGATGCCACAGCCTCTCATCGTCGGAAGGTACGAAGATGCGCCACGACCTCCATACCAAGCTTTGCTAGAACCGGCGGCTCATCGGGCGAAGCCCCTCTTCATTATCGCCGCCGGAGACACCCCTCCAGTGATTACTCTCTAACTTTCATGCGAAGTGGACTCTCCCGCCCGGTTGTTTTGATCCAGATAGCGACCGACGGCTTGATAGGCCATATGCAGGTACTGCGCCACCATCCGGTGCGTGTTGAAAAACGACCCGTTCAACGCAATCACGTGACGCATCATGTCGCGATACCGCTCCTGCTCCTGATAGAAACAGGGCAGCACCCGATGCTCCAACGCATCATAGAGCGCCTCCGCATGACAGGCATCCAGCCCGGGCTCCGGCTGCTCACAGATGTCGATCCGCTCCCCGATCGCCCAACCGGTCACCCCCTCCACATGCCCTTCGATCCACCATCCGTCCAGCACACTCAAGCTCGGCAGGCCGTTCACGGCCGCCTTCATCCCGCTGGTCCCCGACGCCTCCAGCGGCGGCACGGGTGTGTTGAGCCAGACGTCCGATCCCGCGCAGAGGAGCCTCGCCGTTTGCATATCGTAGTTCGGCAGGTACGTGATCGCCACTATGTCCCGAAGCCGCTCCTTCACCTCATGGACGCGCCAGATGATGGCCTTCCCCTCGTGATCGCGCGGGTGCGCCTTCCCGGCGAAGATGATTTGGAGGGGACCGGTCTGTTTGACGATGCCGACGAGCCGATCGAGATCGTGAAACAGCAGCAGGAAGCGCTTGTAGGCCGTGGCCCGGCGGGCAAAGCCGACCGTCAGGGCATCGCAATTCATGCCCGCGTTCGTGACGCGATTGACCGTATCGAGCAGCGCGCGTTTGGCTTCCTGATGGGCCTGCCATAGCTCATCGGTCGGAATGCCGACCGCGTAGCGCAGTGACAGAAAATCACGCCGCCAATCGGGAAGGTGCCGATCATAGAGCCGCTGAAAGGGCGGGGCGGCCCAGGTCGCGGCATGCACCCCATTCGTGATCGAATGGATCGGGTAGCCGGGAAACAGCCCGCGGGAGACTTCCCCGTGTTTCATCGCCACGCCGTTGATGTACCGCGCGCACCGGAGCGCCAATTCCGTCATGTTCAACGATGCGTTGTCCCAACATGCCGCGAGCAGAGCCCAGAAGCGCTCGCCCAACACCCGGCGGGCCAGATCGGCCGGAAACTGGTCGTGACCCGCGGGCACCGGCGTATGCGTCGTAAAGACGCAATGTTCGCGCACGGCTTCCAAAGCCGCCTTGCAGGACATCTGTGGCTGCGATCCCTCTGCCATCCGTTGTTCAAGCAGCCCGAGCACCAACAGGGCCGCGTGGCCCTCGTTGAGATGGTAGCGATACAGATCCCGGTAGCCCAGCGAGGCCAACATGCGGATCCCCCCGATGCCGAGGATCACCTCCTGGCAGAGACGGTAATAGGCGTCGCCGCCGTACAAGACATCGGTCAGACGCCGATCCTCAGCCGTGTTCTGCGGCAGGTCCGCGTCCAGGAAATAGACTGGCACGGCGGAGCCGGAGATTCCCCTGACCAGATGGCGCCAGGCCCGCAGATGGACGGTTCGACCTTCCACCTCGACGCAGGCCCTGGCCTCCAGCGCTTCCGCATAGTCCTCGACCGCCCAGGACACGGGCTCTTCCGTCTGATTTCCGGCCGCGTCCAGATGCTGGAAGAAATAGCCGCGCCGATGGAGCAGCGACACGGCGACCATGGGAATGTCGAGGTCGGCCGCGGAACGGATGGTGTCGCCCGCCAGCACGCCGAGCCCGCCGGCATAGGTAGGCATGCCGGCTTCGAGCCCGATCTCCATCGAAAAGTAGGCGACCAGCGGGTCTCGCGTCATGCTTGGACTTGTCGAACCTCGCGGGGCGGAGAGTCTTCTTTCATCTCTTTCATAATGGGCGGCGATCCGAACATCGCGCTCAGCTTCCCGATCCAGGCCCGGTCCGCAAAGATCACCAACGTGTCGTTGGCTTGCAATTCCAGGCTCGCGGGTGGAGCAAACGATTGGCCTTGGCGGATGACCAGGACCGCCAAGGCCTCGGATGGGAGGTCGAGGTCGGACAATCGCTCGCCGACCGCCTTGGAGGAGAGAGCAATCCTGAACTCCATCAGCGCGCCTGTGTCGGTCCGGACGGTCGGAATCTCCGGCATCCCGCCAGACGACTCGGTCGAGAGCGGGGCATCCACTTTGAGCCAGCGCGCGACCAGGGGAATCGAGGTGCCCTGTAACAGAACCGACGTCAGGACGATGAAAAAGACGACGTTGAAGATCATCGGGGCCTGTTCGATTCCGGCCACCAAGGGAAACGTGGCCAGAATGATCGGCACGGCTCCCCTGAGCCCGACCCAGGCCACCATGATTTTCTCCCGCAAGCTGATCCGGGCGAAGGACAGGGTGGTAAAGACCGCGATGGGACGGGCGCAGACCATCAAAAACAGCGCCAGGAGCAGACCGGCCGACGCGACGGGAACGAGCTGAGAGGGAAACACTTGGAGACCCAGCGTGAGAAACATCACGATCTGCATCAACCACGCGAGCCCGTCGTGAAACTGCATCACGCTGCGCTTGCGGCGGAACTGGCTCCTGCCCATGATCAGTCCCGCCATATAGACCGCCAAAAAGCCGTTGCCCCCCACCGTGGCGGTCGCGCTGTAGGCGAGCAGCACCAGCGAGAACGTCAGCACGAGGTACAACCCGTCATATTCGAGCTGGAGGCGATTCACCAGCCAGGCCATGGCCGTCCCCATCCCATAGCCGAGCCCGGCTCCGAGCGCCATCTGGAGAAAGAACCGGGGAATCAAGTCGACGACCGATGCCGTGGCCCCCGTCAGCAATCCGATCAGTCCCACGGTCAAGAAGACCGCCATGGGATCATTGCTCCCGGACTCCAACTCCAGCAGCGGCTTCAACTGCCCTCGAAGCCTGACATTTCGCGAGCGCAGGACCGCAAACACGGCGGCCGCATCGGTTGAGGACACGATCGATCCGATGAGCAACCCTTCCAGCCAGGAGACCTTGAGCACGGCCGTCGCATACCAGCCGACCAGGAGCGCCGTAATCCCGACCCCCAACGTGGAGAGGATCAGCCCCTTTCCCAGGACCTGGCGCACTCTTCGCCACTCGGTGTCCAACCCGCCCGCAAACAGAATGAACGCAAGCGCGACCACGCCGAGCGACTGGGCGAGCGGCGGATTGTCGAAATGGATCCCGCCGGGGCCGTCCGATCCGGCCAACATGCCGATGGCCAGGAACAGCAACAAGGACGGCACGCCGAAGCGCCAGGAAGCCTTGCTGGCGATCACGCTCAAGAAGAGCAGCGCCGAGGCGCCGAGCATCAGATATTCAATGGGGAAGGTCATTCCGCTCCAACCGCTCCCATTCGTTTCACGATCGCCCCCGGTGTCTCGGCTGCTTTCGGCTTACCGCCGCCCCCACGACCAACACCGGGCAGCCCGCTCTTCTGATGACGCCTTCGGCGACGCTGCCGAGCATCAACCGGGAGAGCCCGCGGCGCCCCGCCGTGCCCACGATGACCACGTCCGCTTCCCAGCGCGCAGCCTCTCCCAAGATCGTCTCGACGGGGAGCCCGGCGAGGCAGCGGCCCTCGACCGGCAGACCCTGGGCTTGAAGCATCGAGAGCCATCGGTTCAGTTCCTGCCGCCGTCGATCCTGCGACAAGACGTTTGTTCCCTTCTTCATGGCGAACGTCTGGTTCATGCCGCGCCGCTTCGCCCCCGGCCCGAAGGCGTGGACGAGCAACAGCGAGGCATCGAGCCGTTTGGCCAATCCCGCCGCATGACGCAACACGACCGGAGTCGAGCCGGAGAGATCGGTTCCGACCAAAAACTTGCGCAGCCGCACCCGGGCGGGATGCCGAAACGCATCCCCCGACACCATGGCGTGAACGGTGAGCACGGGGCAAGGCGCCTCCCGCACGACCGCTTCCGCCGTGCTGCCGAGTTGCAGCCGGTCCCACCCGACTTTCCCATGCGTGCCGAGGGCGATCAGCTCGGGCCGCATTTTCTCCGCCGCGTCCAGGATACAGGCCCAGGGAATGCCGCACAGGAGCCTGGTCTCCGTCTTGACGCCTGCATGCTGCGCGGCGCGGGCCAGACGGCCCAGTTCCAACATGGCTGCGGTCTTGATCGGCCCCAGGTACCGGCTGCCCAACCCGGATCCATGGGGCCCCGCGGCCACAGCCTTCATGACGTGGAGGATCACGAGCTTAGCATGAAACCGCGCGGCCAGTGAAACCGCGTGCGCGAAGGCCTTTCTCGCGGGCGCCTGAAAATCCGTGGCGAGGAGAATCGTCCTCGGCGCATGGTCGGGTCGAGCAGTCATGCTCTCTTATATCCCGAACGGCCCGGCGAAGGCGAAGATTCTGCAAGGGAGTTCGTGCTGGTCCGGAAAGGACGGTTCGTCACCGGCTCATTCAAGAACGGCGCGCAGCCATTCGCCGAGATAGTGGGTCGCGGCCACCACGAGGAGGGCGATCGCGCCATGTTCGGCGATGACTTTCCAAGGGACGATCTTCTGGGCTTTGGCCAGGCCATAGCTTAACAGCGTCAGCAGGCCCAATCCCCACACGACGCTCGCGACCACCGCCTGGTCCAGCGGCAGGAGGATCACCGGCAGGACGAAGCTCATCGCGATCACGAACTTCGCCGCAAAGGTCGCGATGGTGGCTTCCCAGATCTCCAACTCGCTCCCGTTGTTCTTGGATTCCTCGGCGAGATGGATGCCCATGGCGTCGGACAGGGCGTCTGCCACCGCGATCGTGACGATGCCGCCGATGACCGCCACGCGGGAGTGAGTCCCGGCATTCAGTCCGACCAGAAGGCCAAGCGTCGTGATGACCCCGGAGGTGAGGCCGAAACTGAGGCCCGTCTTGACCGATTGGCGCATGTCAACAGGCACCGGCCGGGCGAGCGTTGACGCAGCCGGCGGCCCAGTCGCCCAGGTCCTTCAACAAGATTTGCAGGGCCCGGTTTGCCGCCACCGCTCCGCCGTAGGCATCGTCGGTCGGCGCCGGCTCGCTCATCTCGAAGCGCCGGATCCCGACCACCTGATAGGAAGGCATCGCGATCAGTTGGGCGCGCAGGCTCACCAGGACCCGACTCGGGCGTTGCAGAAATTCCTGCACGAGCACGACCTGGTCCAGGTCGAGGCGGACATCGCCGCGCACGGACGTCGGCATCGCCATCACTGCCCGCCAGACGCCGGTCCGTTCGAGCGTCCGGACCAGCAGGGGCTGGAGCATCCGCGACGGCGCCTCGGCCCATTGATGGGCGGCGTAATAGCCGATTTCATAGGGACGCTGAACGTAGGCCATGTTCGGCGATTCGAACCCCGGTTGCGCCTGCGGCACGTTCACGACCAGGAGGCCGGCGCCGGGCTTGGCCGGCGGCGCGTCGGCTCCGTTCGATTGGGCGTCCAGCGTCAACACGAACGTGCGGACGGTTTCGCGGGTCTCGCGCGGGACCGAGAAGCACCCGGCCAGCACGCAACAGAGGCCGCCGGCCGCGAGCATGCGCGCCGCCAACCTCGACGCCCTCCATCCTTTCATCCCAGTCCCCGCCATCCTGTCTTCACTCTCCTGGCCCGCGCGGGCCCCGCCCCTTGCCGAACACGAGCGAGCTGGGTTCCCGCTCCAGTTGCCTGGCCACCTGCTGCAAGGTCGCGGTGAGCTGCCGCATCTCCGTGACGAGCTGGCCGGTCTCGACCAGCGTCTGCCTGGTGAACTGTTGCAGCTCCGGCTGGCTGTCCCGCACGACCGCCCCGACGGCCCGGCTCGTCTGCGCCAGTTCCTCCGTCATCGTTTGCAGCGCCGCCGCGCTCTTGTTGATGCGCTCGACCAACGACGGGATCTGCTTGTTGAGGGATTCGGTCATGGAGGCCAGGTTCTCCGCCGCCTGGGCGGCGCCCACGACCCCTCGGTCCAGCCGGTCGCTCCGGGCCGCGAGCGTATGGGTCATCTCCGCCAGATCCTTGAGCATCTGCTTGAGCACAGCGCGATTTTCGTCGTCCACCACCCGCGCCGCGTTCTGGCTCAACGTGGTGAGGCTCGTAACCAGTTGCGAGAGCCCCTGCTCGGACAGGAGCCGGGAAAGCGCCATGTCGAGCCGGCCGAACAGCGAGGGCGCGCTCTTGATCACCGGGTATTCCTGCTGGCCCTCCACGGTCAAGGGCGGGGCGTCTCGGCTTCCGCCGTTCAGGTTCAACGTCACCAAGCCGGTCAGGCCCTGCGTGACCAGGATGGCCACCGTGTCGGTCTTGACCGGCGTGCCGCTGACAAGGTCGAGGGTGATCCGCACCTCTTCCGGATTGTCCGGATTCAACACGATCTCCTTGACCCGCCCCACTTCCACTCCGCGATAGCGGACGATCGAATTCTCGCTCAGCCCCGACACGGACTCGTGCGTATAGACGTAATAGCGGTCGTACTGGCCTCGATAGTCCGACTTGCCCAGCCACAGCACGCCCGCCAGCGTGGCCACGCCGAGGGCGGCGATGAAGGACCCGACGACTATGTATTTGACTCGGGGTTCCATGCGTGTTTGGCGGCCGCTCCGCGTCCTCGAGGCCCATGAAAATACTGTTTGACGCCCGGCTCCTCGGATCGAGACAGCTCGGCCATCGTGCCGATGCCCAGCACGCGGCCGTCGCCGATGACCGCGACCCGGTCGGCGACCCGCCAGAGCAGGTCCAGATCGTGCGTGACCATGACCACCGTCAGGCCGAGCAGCGACTTCAAATTCAGGATCAGCTCGTCGATGCCGGCCGAGCTCATCGGATCGAGGCCGGAAGTCGGCTCGTCGAGAAACAGCAGCTCCGGGTCCATGGCGATCGCGCGGGCCAGGGCCCCGCGTTTGCGCATGCCGCCGCTCAGCTCGGCCGGATACTTCGGTCCGCTGTCCATCGGCAACCCGACCGCGGCGAGCTTCACGGCCACGATGTCGCGGATCAGCCGCTCGCTGAGCGACGTGAATTCCCGCAGCGGCACCGCCACATTGTCTTCGAGCGTCAGCGAGCTGAACAGGGCGCCCTGTTGAAACATGACCCCGAACCGTTGGTACAGGGCGGGGGCGCGGCCGGCCCGGTAGGTCGCGCTGTCCAGACCGAACAGCCGCACGGTTCCCGAGGTGGGCCGGTGCAGGCCGATGATCTCCCGCATCAGCACCGATTTCCCGCAGCCGCTGCCGCCGGCGATGGCAAAGATCTCCCCCGGCCTGACCGAGAGGCTCACGTCCCGGTGCACGACCGCGGTCCCGAACCTGGTGCTCACATGGCTCACCTCGATGATCGGACTCGCCGCAACGGCCGCCGAACTGTCAGCCTGGATCATGGTTCCAACCCCGCCCCGATGACTTACACATTCCACCAATTGAACAGGATGCTGCAAAAGGCGTCGAACACGATCACCAGGAAGATGCTCTGAACCACGCTCATCGTCGTGCGCCGGCCGACCTGGTCCACCCCGCCTTGAATCTGAAACCCCTGGTAGCAGCCCACCAGCGCGATGATCAGCGCGAAGAACGGCGCCTTGCCGATCCCGATCAGAAAATGCCGCAGCGCGACCGCTTCCTCGAACCGCGAGATGAATTCCGTAAAGCTGACGTTCAGCTCGCTCAGCGCGATCAGCATGCCCCCGAACACCCCGAGTGCGTCGGCATAGACCGTGAGCAGGGGCATCGCGATGATCAGGGCCAGCACGCGCGGCATCACAAGCAGGTCGATCGGCGACAATCCGAGCGTGCGGATCGCATCCAGCTCCTCCGTCACCCTCATCGTCCCGATCTCGGCGGCATAGGCCGAGCCGGACCGACCGGCCAGGAGAATCGCCACGATGATCGGCGCGATCTCGCGCAACAGCGAAATCCCGACCAGGTCCACGACGAAGATGTTCGCGCCGAACTGGCGCAGTTGCTCCGCCCCCTGATAGGCGATGACGACGCCCATCAGGAACGTCAGCAGCCCCGTGATCGGCAACGCATTGACCCCGTCCAGCTCCACGTTCCGGAAGACGGTCCGCCACCGGATGTGGCCAGGCGCCAAGGCCAGGCGTCCGCCGGCGCTCGCGCTTTCGCCGAGAAAAGCGAGGGCCTGCACGAGATTGAGGCCGGCCGTCCAGGCGCCCGCGCCCAGCCGTTCCAACGGACCCAAGCGGGCCGCCGGGAGTTCCTTGGTCACGGCCCAGGTCTGTCCGACCCGTTCGAGGAGCCGGCCGAATTCTTTGCGGACCCCCTGGACCGTGACGGCGTATCCCCGCCGTTGCAACTCGGCCATGGTCCGGTACATCAGGACCGCGCCGCCGGCATCCATCGCGGTCATGCCGCTGGTGTCCCACTTCAAATGCTTGACCGGAGGCCAGACACAGGCCTCGACGGCCGGTTCCAGATCGGCCAGTTGAGCGACCGTCCAGGCTCCGTCGCAATGGACGACCCCGTCCTGATCCACCCTGATCATCGGCGCCGCGTGCTGGTTCATCGACAGACCTTCCGTCGTGAGCCCAAGCCTACGCCGAAACGAGGGGCCGGAGCCAGTCATTTATGGTTAGCCAAATGGACGTACCGCTTCAGCGACTCACCGGCGCCGATCCGATCAGAACGCCAGATAGAGCCCCACGCCGAATGTTTCAATCTTTTGATTGAAGAATTGCCCGTAGGGATTGAAGCCCCGATAATAGTTGAACAACAGGCGAAACCGGCGCGTCCCCGTCTCCCGCGACCATTCGATGCCGGCGACGGCGTTGGTGTTGACGTTCCAGGCCAGTTCCTCGAACGATTTGAAGTCCGCTCCCAACACCGGCGTCACCCGCAGCGCCCCGACGGTTTCGCCAAACAGCAGCGAGCGCATGGTGGGACCGCGGAGTTCAACGCCCCACTGTGCCTTGCCCCGTTCCAGATCCGGAGTCCGGTGCAGGAGATAGCCGCCGCCCGCATAGATCCGCCCCCAGCCGCCCGGCGCGTCGAGCGACAACAGCGCTTCGGCCTCTTCAAAACTCAGGTTCACCCGGTTGAGTCCCGGATTGCCGAGGAGAAACTCGTCACCGAGATGGCTGCTCTGATGGTACAAGCGCGCGCGCAGCGAGACCAGCCCGCTCCGCCAGCTCACCGGAATGCCGACCACGAAGTCGGTATTGAGCAGATCCGAGGACGGCGCATCCAGATTGAACTGCGAAAAGACCCCGGCCAAAATCCCGACTTGCCAGCCGTTGCAGCCCCGGCGCTTCGAATACAACCCAAAATTTTCCCCGAACCCGACCGATCCGATGTTGGCCGAGGTATTGGCCTGTCTCACGCGAACCGCCTGGTAGGTCGCGAAGAATTGCGGCTGTTTGGGGTCGGCGAACAGGGGCCGGAATACATCGTCGCTCGGGAAGGGCACCCCTTTGGAGCGGGCTTCCGTTGCCTCGTCGCCGGCGGCCCCCGATTCGTAGCGGCAATCGACGGCAGGTCTCTCTTCCTTGTCCCCGCTCCCATCGGGCCCCGGGCCGGCGGCCAGGACTAGGCCGGACCAACAGACCACTGTGACTGCCGCAACCGTGGTCCAGAGCCATCGTCGGGCGCCCGATCCTGTAGCGGCCATGTCCGCCTATCCCCCGTTCATGCAAACTGTTTCCGGAACCGCCACGTCCCAATTCCGAACAATGTGCCGCCAAGCGCCGTCATGGCCAGCACCGGCTGCCACAGAATCTGCAGGCCTGCGCCCTTCAGCAGAATGCCGTGGGTGATTTCGATGAAGTACCGGAGCGGCGACAGGGCCATCAGATTGCGCACCCAGGCGGGCATCGCCTCCAAGGGCGTCGTGATCCCCGACAGGAGCAGCATCGGAGCGACGACCAAGAGCGTCATCATCCCCACCTGCGCCTGGTTGCGCGTGACCGTCGCCGCGAACAACCCCATGCCGGCCGTGCTGAACACGAACAGCACCGTGAGCGCAAAGAACAGCGGCACGCTGCCTTTGACCGGCACCCCGAACACCGGTCGCATGACGCCGAACAGCGCCACCGCCACCGCGCAGAGGATCACCGCTGTCATCGCGAGCACCTTCGACAGCATGATCTGCATCGGGGTGAGCGGCGAGACCATCAACTGTTCCACCGTGCCGCGCTCTTTCTCGCGCACCAGCGCCGCCGCCGGCAGCAGCATTGCGAAGATCGTAATCATGCGGAGCAGGTGGGAGATGGATTCGAACCAGGTTTCATTCTGGTCCTGGTTGTACCAGACGCGATGGTCGCTCGCGATGACCGGGAGGTTCGGCTCGGAGCCGTCCGGCGCGCCAATGCGCGCCAGCGCCGCCTCCTGGCCGTACTGCCCGACGATGCGAGCCGCGTACCCGGCGGCCGAGAGCCCCTGCGGCGAATTGGTCGTATCCACCAACAGTTGCAGGGCGACGGGCTCTCCGGCCAGCAGGGATTCCTGAAACCGGGCGGGGATGTCCAGCAGGACCATCGACCGGCCCCGGTCGAGCCGCTGGAATCCTTCGTCCGGATTGGCAATCTCGCCGTCGAACCGGAAATAGGGGGCATGAAACCGATGGATGAGTTCCCGCGAGGACAGGCTGTGATCCGCGTCGAAGACCAGCAGGCCGGCGTTCCGCAACTGGGTCTGGATGCCGCTCCCCGTGATGTACACGGAGAGGGTGAACGAATAGAGGAGAAACCCCATGAGCGGAATGTCGCGGAACAACTGCCACAGTTCCTTGCGCGTCATCACGGCCAGCCGCCGCCACCACAGTGCGGCGCGCCGGACGGGAATGGCGCCCGGGCCGCTCATGACCTGGGCCTCTTGCTGAACAGTCGATAGCCGACGATGCCCAGCACCGCCGCATAGAGCGCCAGCGCGAGGACGTCCGTCCACAACACGGCCGGCCCCACATCCTTGAGGAAGGTGCCGCGGACGATGTTCGTGTGGTACATGCCGGGAAACAGATGGGCTTGAAATTGCGCCGCCCGGCTTAAGGAGGAGACCGGCACGACCAGACCGGAAAACAGGATGGTGGGCACCGTGCTCACCACCACGGTGATGATCAAGGCGGCCTGCTGCGTCCGGACCAGCAGCGAGATGACGAGCCCGATGCCGGTGCTGGCCAGCACGAACACGAACGAGGACGCGAAGAACAAGAGCGGGTTGCCTTTGAACGGGACCGCGAAGAGGAGCACGGCCATGAGCCACAAGACCACGACGTTGATGAGGGAGATGGCGACGTAGGGCAGCAACTTGCCGGCCAGAAACTCGAGCCGGCTCACCGTGGCGCTGTAGATGTTGTAAATGGACCCGGTTTCTTTCTCCCGCACCACGCCGAGCGCGGTGAGGAGCGGCGACGACACCATGAGCGACAACATGACGAGCGCCGGGACCGTGGACCAGGTGCTCCGCACCTCTTCATTGTAGAGGTAGCGCACCTCCAGCGTGACCGGCCTGGCGAGTTCCCGAGCCTTCGCGCGGGTGAGGCCCCGGTTCCGCGACAGATGATCCGCAAGGAGTTCTTCGTTGAGCGCGCCGTTGATCGCGACGACGTACCCCTTGGTAATATCCGTCCGCAGAGGAAACGTGCCGTCCAGCAGCGTCTGGACGCTCACCGGTAGTCCCGACCGCAACCGCTCCTGGAACTTCTCCGGCACGATGATGACCGCCCGAGCCTTGCCGCTCAGCAACCAGGCATCGGCCTCGGCCTCGCCCGCGAGGGAGCCTCGATAGCTGAAATACCGCGACTGGATGAACCGGTACAGGTAATCCCGGCTCAACTCGCTCTGATCCCGGTCGACGGCCACGAACGGAATCTGCTCCACGTCCAACACCAGACCGTAGCCGAACACGACCATCCAGAGCGCCGGCATCAGGAACGCGAGCAACAGGAACATCCGATCACGGGTGGTCTCCCGCCATTCTTTGGAGGCCACCGCCGCCACGCGCCGGAACGTCATGCCGCCGCCTCCTTGGCCGTCCGCCGCTCCTGCCGCTCGAGCGACATCACGCGATAGACAAACACGTCTTCCAGGCTCAGCGGCAACTGGGTCACCGCATCGACCCGAATGCGTTCCGCCTCCAACATCCTCCGAATCCTCGACTCTTCGCGGGCCGGATCGGAGGCCAACAGGTGAATGTTCGTCCCGAACAGCGCCGCACCGGCATATCCGGCCTGTTCCAGCCGCTTGAGCGCCGGGGAGGGTTGGTCCGTCCGGATCTCCAGGAGCCGGCCCGCCTCCTCTTCTACCCGACTTTTCATGTCGGCGGGCGCCCCCTCGGCGACCACGCGGCCAGCATACATCAGGGCCAGGTGATCGCAATGTTCCGCTTCGCTCATATAGTGGGTCGTGATCAGGATTGCGACGCCATCCTCGCGGGACAGTCGAGACAGGATGTCCCAGAAGCGGCGCCGGCCGATCGGGTCCACCCCGGAGGTCGGCTCATCGAGAAACAGCACGCGCGGCCGATGGACCAGCGCGCAGCCCAATGCCAAACGCTGCCGCACGCCCATGGGAAGCCGGCCCGTCAGATCCGTTTCGTAACCCTTGAGGCCCGCCATCGCCAAAATCCACTCCAACCGTTCACGGGTTTCCCGCCCGCTCAATCCATAGATCCCGGCAAAGAGCCGGATGTTCTCCACCACGGTCAAATCCAGATACAGGGAAAAGGCCTGGGACATATAGCCGATCCGCTCCTTGATCGTCCCGGCGGCGCCGCGCATGTCGGCGCCGGCCACCCACCCCTCACCCTCCGACGGCGGGAGAATGCCGGTCAGCATCTTGATGACGGTGGTTTTGCCCGCTCCATTGGCTCCCAAGAGGCCGAAGATCTCCCCCTGTTTCACGCGGAAGCCGACGCGATCCACCGCCCGAAACGCCCCGAAGTCCCGGCTCAAGTCCTTCGCTTCGATGGCCACCCCCTCGTGCGTGTTTCGCTCGGACGCCGGAGGTGTCCATTCCGCAGCCGCCGCTTGGCCGGTTTGCCCCGATTGCCGGAGCAACAGGGCGACAAAGACGTCCTCGAGTTCGGAGGCCTCCGTGCGGATGTGCGGGGCGGGGAATTCGCCGAGCACCGCTTGGACGCGCCGCACGGCCGTCGCCGGATCAGGGTCCTGCAGAAAGACATGTATCGCCGGACCGAGCGCTTCCGCCTGCGGAAACTCCCGCTTCAACCGCTCCAATGCCTCCAGTTGCAGGGTCGCTTGGAGCACGACCTTGACGCCCGGAACCATCGCGAGAATGTCCGCGGGCCTGCCGACGGTCAAGGTGACGCCCTGCGAAAGAAACGACAATCGGTGAAAGCGGGCCGCTTCATCCATGTAGGCGGTCGAAACCAGCGCCGTCATGCCGCGTTCCTGAAGAAGCTCGGCGAGGATGATCCAGAAGTCGCGTCGCGAGACGGGATCGACGCCGGTCGTCGGCTCGTCAAGGATGGCCAGCTCCGGCTCATGAATCAGCGTGCAGATCAACCCGAGCTTCTGCTTCATCCCGCCCGAAAGCTGCTTCATCGGCCTGTCGCGGAAACGATCGAGTCGGGTCATCGCCAGCAGCCGAGCCTTGCGCTCGCGAAGTTCGGCCTCCGGGACTAATCGCAGGCGGGCGAAGAAGTCGATGTTCTCCTCGACGGAAAGTTCCGGGTAGAGGTTCAGCCCCAGGCCCTGAGGAAGGAACCCGATCCGCTGTTTCACCTGTTCGGCGGCCCGTTCCGAATCCACCCGTATTCCAAACACCTCGACTTCACCGGCCTCGTACGACAGGACCCCGGCGATCGCCTTCATCAGGCTGCTCTTGCCGGAGCCATCAGGCCCGATGAGGCCGTAGATCTCTCCACGCCGGACTTCGAGATCCACGCCCTGCACGGCGACGTGCCTCTTGTAGCGCTTGACGAAGCCGGAGACGCGCACAATCGTTTGATCGTCAGCCATTGGCGGGTTTGTCATTCGTCAGACGTCATTCGTCAACCGAAAAGACACCAACCATACTCGCACGGAAAAGCTCGTCAATCGGCAAGCGTCATTCGTCAATCGGAAAACACGAATGACGGTTGATGTTTCCCTCGCGATTGACGATTGACGTTTAACGTTATTTTGGCCTCGTCCAGGCCACCTCGTCCTTCCACCGAATGATCGCGTCCGCCGGGAGGCCCGGCGTCAACCGGTGATCGGGGTTGGCCGCCAGATAGAGCTTGACCGCATAGATCAGCTTCACCCGCTCGTCGGGCGTCTGGACTTCCTTGGGCGTGAACTCGGCCTTCGAGGCAATGTAGCGGACCGTGGCGTCGAACGGCTGCTCGGGAAAGGCGTCCGTATAGATCCGGGCGGGCAAGCCCAGCCGCACCTTGCCGATCAGGACTTCCGGCACATAGGCCTTGAGGTAGAGCCGGTCCAGGTCAACGACCTCGAAAAGCGGCGTGCCGGCGGCCACAACCTCGCCGACATCGACCATCCGGGTCGTGACGGTTCCGTCGGCCGGGGCGAGAATCGTGAGGTCGGCCAAAATACTTTGGGCTTCGTTCAGGACCGCCTCGGCCTGATCCCGCTGGCGCTCGAGCGCCGCGATCTCCTCTTCCTTGGCGCGGATCCGTTTCCAGCCCAATTCCGCCTGCGCCAGCTCCTTCGTCGCCTTGGCGAGCCCGGATTGAGCGGCGGCCACGTCGTTCCGCGCGACGGTCCAACGGGCGCTGGCCTGGTCGTACTGTTGTCGGGCCACAGCCTGATCAGGGAGCAGGTTGCGGAATCGTTGCTCGTCGCGCCGGGCCTCCTGCTCGACCGCCTTGGCCTTTTCCAGTTCCGCCTTGGCTTGGTCCACATGGGACTGAGCCGATTCGATGGCCAACGGCACCTCCAGATTCAATACCGCCAGGGTCGTATGGGCCGCCTGCACTTGCGCTTCGATCGCTTCCCAGGCATGGCGAGCCTGATCGACCCGCGCGGCGGTCTGGACGTCGTCAAGCCGGACCATCACTTGGCCCGCCGTGACCATGTGCCCCTCTCGGACCAACAGTTCTTGGACGCGCCCCGGAAATTTGCTCGCGACCGTGAGATGATCGCCTTCGATGCGGCCGTTGGTTTGAATCAACCCTTCCGGCAGGCCGGCCTTCCAGAGACCGCGACCGAACAGAAACGCGCCGCCGATCCCAACCAGCACGATCGCCAGCCCGATGATGAGAACACCACGCCTGAGGTTCATGATGCGGATTGCGTCACACGATAGGCCGGTGAACGCCTTGCCGCTCCGGCAACCCGGCATCGGCCGGTCTCTTCCTGGCCAGCGGACGTTTCACAGCGTCTTGTGCGTGCCGTCGCAGAAGGGCGGATTGCCGGTGTGCTTGCATTGACATAAGGCCACCTGCTTGCGCTCCGCGATGGTGAATTCAAGCGGAGCAAACTCCGATCCCGTATGAGAGCCATCGCAAAAGGGCTGCGTCTTGGACCGTCCGCAACGGCACCAATAGTAGGTGCCAGGATCGAGCGTGAGCACGGCCGGCTGCTTAGCGGCAATCGTGGGTTTTCCCATCTTCCCTTCCTCCATACCAACCTTCGGTTGAACCGGCGACTCATCGGGCGAAGCCCCTCTTCATTGACGCCGCCGGAGGAACACCTCAAGTGATTCTTCTCCCTTTCTCTCCATACCAACCTTTGGTTGAACCGGCGGCTCATCGGGCGAAGCCCCTCTATACCAAGCTTCGCTTGAACCGCGGGCTCTTTATCGTCTTTTCATGCCTGCGCCGGCGGAGAAGCACCGACGCTCGTCAACCTTCTTCCGGTTTTCATAGGCCGCCCCAGCTACCCTTGTAGCGGCTAAGCTCTACGACACCCGCGCCGCAAGCCGGCCGGTTCCAGCCACCGTGAAATGCTTTCCGGCCAGGACCGGACAAGGCGCCCGTCTCAACACGGCCTCCGCCACGCTGCCTTTCACCACATGAGCGATCCCGCGGCGGCCCTGCGTGCCCATCACCACGAGATCGCAATCGGAGCTGTGAATGTAATCCAGAATGGAATCGGCCGGCACCCCGCCGCGAATGACGGGGCGCACCGAGACTCCCCGCGCTTCTATCTCGTCCGCCGCCTGTTTGAGCTGCGCAGCGATCTGTTGCCGGTTCTGCTCCGCCGCATGCCCGAACGTCAAATCGATGCCGTAGGAGAGCGGCTCCAATATGTGCAGGAGCGTCACCGACGCGCCGCCGTCCTTGGCGATTCGGACGCCGTACTCGAGAGCCTCCATGGAACAATCCGAGAAATCTATCGGAACGGCGACATGCATCAATCGGATCGGCCGCCCTGCCCCTTGCCTCTCCGCTTCCTCCGGCAGCCTGACCGTCAAGACAGGACAAGGAGCCATGGTCAGCACGCGTTCCGCCGTGCTTCCCAGGAGAATATGCCGCAGTCCGGTTCGCCCGTGGGTGCCGAGCACAATCAGATCCGCCCGAGTGTCCTCGGCCACGTCGCAAATAATCGCGTCCGGGATGCCGGCTCTCTGCTGATGGGTCACGGGCACGGCCGGTTGTCTCAGGCGGCCAGCGACATCGTCCAGCCGAGATCCCGATTCATGTTGATCCTGCACCGTGGTGACGTAGGCCCCTTCGTAGATTTCCAGCACGTGAAGGACGGTGACCGCTGCCCGATAGGCCGCGGCGAGAAACGCGACATATTGCTCGGCGTGGCGCGCACAGGCGGAAAAGTCGGTCGCAAACAGGATTCGTGTGATCAAGGCCGGTTCGTTTCCCATCGTCACCCTTTTCGCTTCCATAGTCGGCGCCTGAGACATGCGCTGCCTGTTATGTTTCAGACGATCGCGCCTCCTCACGGTCCGCGGCCCGCTGCGCTCCGCCGAGGCCGTAGCCGGCCCTGGCCAGCGCGCGATGCAGGGTCGCGGTCACGGCCGGGCTGTCGGAATGAGGCATCACGGTGACAGTCGGGGCGGCGCGAAGGGAGGCCAGCATCGTCTCGGCATCTTTGCCCAACAGATCGTCCGCGACCCCGTAGGGTCCGCCGGCGGATTCTTCGATCTCGTCATGACGCCGGAGGATCTCACGGATGGTGGCCAGGATCGCCGTGGTCGGCGGCGGCATCAACAGCGCCGCCAGCGCCCCGTGCTCCAACCGCAGTTGCCCGAGCGACGATGCAAGCGACGGCGCGAGCGGGGGATCGGGCCGACCCTGTTGGGCCCGTTGGAGCGCCGGGAAGACGATCTTTTCCTCCATCCCGATGTGGCGCAGGAGCCCTGCCCGGAATTCTTCATAGGGGATCGAGTCGATATTTCCCGTTTGCCCGCCGGCCTTGTCGAGCAGTTGCTCCAGTCGCCGGTGATCCTGCGTCAACAATTCCGAGATTGATCCGGCTGCTGAATGCTCTCCGCTCATGTGCCTTACCTTCCCTCGCCCGGGGTGTCCATTGCTCACGAACCATCTGAATGTATCCCATCAACGACGATTCGCAGCTTACTCTAAAACCTCGCGAGACAGCAAAGTTCGTGCCCTCGCGCCGCATGAAGGACGACGCGCCGCAGCGGCGCCAGAACCCTCAACACGAAACCAGCAAATGAGGTCGGCCGAGCGGGGCATGAGGCGTCAAGCCGGCGAGAGGAGACTGTGGCGGATCGGGACAGTCACGGGTCATGCGTCAAGCGTCATTTGTGAGAGGCGGAACTCCTTGATCGCCTCGGGTTCCTTTTGATTGACGTTTGACAGGTCACCAACGACGGTCGCCGTCAAGGCCTCTCCAGCGTTGATGAGATGAATGATGAGCTAACTTCGAGCCAGGGAGGCGGCCGAGAACAGGACAGCCAAGGCCAGCAGAAGCGAACTTCGCGCCACCCAGGGAGACCAGCGGAGGAGCAGCAGATCGGAAGCGGAGCGTTCCTGCTCCGGTCGTTTCATGATCTCCGCCACGCGAGGACCCAGCGCAAGATCATGCGCCGCCGTGAGACCGAACAAGACACCGACAAGGATCAGCTTGATCGCAAAGACAGTAGGCCAGGTAGTCGGATTGATGAGAGAGATGCCGCGCCTGGCGGCCAAAATCGGCCCGGTGACCAGCAACAGCAGCATGGCGCTCCAGGCCACCAGGCGAAACCGGCGCGCCACGATGGGGAATAGGACCGCGCGTTGCTGCGCCAGCGGCGGCTTTCGAATGACTGGCACCACGACCAACGACAGAAAGATCATGCCCCCGATCCAACTGACCGCGGCAAGAATGTGCAGCCAGGTCAGGAAGATCGTCATTCGTTATTCGTCATCGGTCACTCGTCATTCGTGAAACGGACCTCGTCGTGGATTCGGACGCATCAAGGCTCGTGGCCGCCGCGGATTCATGCCTGGCCGCGCGTCCTCATCCATCACGCTTACTGAGTGGACGCCTGGCCCTGTTCTCGATCCCGGTAGATGAGTTCGCCGGAGCTTCCGGACCCGTCGTCATAGAGCGCCACGATCTCATCCGGAAGGCGCGAACAATCCGATGCGCGGAGGTAGTCCCGCATGACCGTCCCGGTCGACTCGTTATCCAGGTTCGGCGCGCCGCGTTTGGCGACGACATCGTCGAGGTGCACCGTCCTGAAGTCGATGCTGAACCTGGTCCGTCCCGAGGTATTGGGCACGCTCGAATGCATCTGGGCGGCTGCGAACAGGATGATCCCGCCGGCGGGACAAATCAAGCGGATCTCCGGCTCCCGGTCGAACGGCTCGCTGGGGCGAGGCAGGGGGCGCGGGTCTTCCGTCAGATACTGCGCGACATGCTCTCCCCGGTGGCGTTGATTCCATTGATAATAGTTGTAGCCGCTCGACGTGTTCCGCACCGGGCGGTTCCAATAGCGGGGGTGAAAGGCCATGGCATTGTCCGATTCGATGTCGTAGATCGGAATCCACCAATTGATCTGACAGTCCGGCGCGGAGTACCAGGTGTCGCGATGGGGATGCCACGCATAGGCGATGCCCGTCGTGAGATAGTTGTCGCTCGTCGAGCTTCTCATCTTCGGCACATCGAAATAGGATTTCGTCAAGTCGCAACCCATCTCCGCAAAAATCTTCCGGATGTGTTCCTTCGATTCCGGATGATGGATGAATCGCGGCTTGAGCTTCCCGAGGATAGCCGCGTACTGCTCAACCGGGAGATGATGCTGCGCCGTGGGCGGATAGAGCGTCCCAAACGCCTCCTGGATGAGCGTCCTGGCAAAATCGCAAAAGGCGATGGTGCTGGGACGTGGCGCATAGACGAACAACTGCCCCTCGAAAAGCCGCTGCCGCCTGACGTCGTCGCTGAAGGGGGCCTCATAGTAGATCGTGTTCATCCTGGACCTCCCGGTTCTAACCCGCCGCACGACCAGCATTCACCCTTGTGAAGAGCCTTCGATCGCATCCGAACAGCACAAGGACAGATTGGGACACCAGTCCACTTCCGCCTCGACCGCGATCCTGTGCAGGCAATCGGCAGCCGGCGTCTCATCCTGCTTTCCGACAAGCTGGAAACACCGGGCGCAGATGAAGGGACAGGGCGAAGCGCAGGCGTGAGCCGGACAGCCCCCTGCCTCACCGACGCGCGACGCCCGTCTCCGGCAATAGTCTTGTGGAGCTGCCTCGGCCAGACTGTCGCGGTAACAGGAGAGTGTGCTCCATAGCCTGTTGAGGTCGGCGACCGGCCGGCCGTTCATGGTCGCGCGGGCCGGCCTAAGTTGACTCACGGCTTCGACCAGATCGAGGGCAAGATCAAGCTGCGCGGGAAAGTCGTCCAGCGTCGCGACAGTCTCACCGGCGATCCTATCCCCCTCTGTCTCCGCGCAGGCGGCCAGCATCAGGAGAAACAGACTCGGCCGCTCGCGAACCGCGGCGGCCGGGATTCCGATGATCAGGCGCATCGATCTGCACCTCTGTTCATCACTATGGAGCCTCCCCTCTCCCGTGCCCTCTCCCATGGCCTATTGCCGAGCACCCATTGCATTCGCCAGGCGCAATGGGTCCCGGAGCAACGGGCACCCCGCGGTGAAGGGGCACCGCGCTAGAACGAGATCCCCACGTACGGCCCCGCCTGGAAATAATTGTTCGTCGTGTTGGTCATGTTGGCGGTCAGGTGATACCGGGCGTCCGCGCCAAGCTTGAAGGCCTTCCACAGTTGATACTCGAATCCCGCGCCGAACTGCACGCCGACGTCCAGGTACTGCGTTTGGTTGGACGGCGGGCTGATGACGTGGATGTCCAATCCGATTGGAATGATCCAGGGCCGAAAACGGCTCCCCTCCATGAACTTGAGCTTCGGCGCCACATTGATCGTTACCATCGTGAGCTGTGTCTGCGCCGGGGTGGTGCCTCCGCCGAGCGGCACGCCGGCAACAGCCGAGAGGGTCGGGACGGCGCTCGTCACGGTCTTCGACACCAGCCGATTGAATTGCAGGCCGATCTCTCCCACCGCCCAGGTCTTGCTCATCGCCCCCCAGGCGTCTTTCGACAGGATCAAGTCGAGGCCGGCCCCGACGTACCAGCCGTAATCACCGGGATTGTTGCCCTGCCCCAGGGCATTCTGGGTGTCGGTGAAAATTTCGTTGGCCCGGTTGCCGAACATGTGCACATAGCCGCCCTTGAAGAACACCATGTTTCCGAGTTCGTCCTGCGCCCAGGCCGGCTGCAACAGGGTCAGGCCCAGAATGACCACCATCACACCCGTATACACCCATGTCCCGCGATGCCGACTGTTGTTCATACTCGTCTCTCTCCTCAAATGAGATCGGTGAGTTGCACGAACATCCGGCCGGCCCCGGCGTCTGTCTTGTAGTCTCGGTGTTGTTTTTGGTGTCTGCGTTCCTCCTGTGCAATCGCGGCGTCACGTTCGCCCGGCCGCGCCGGATCTGCGCCTCGCCAACACGGCCGGGCCGAAGTAGGCAAAGGCGTCCTTCAAGTTTGAGAAAAGGCGCTTCGCCGGTCCCATCGCCTGGTTTGTCACATATTGCAGCGTCAGCACGATCCGTTCCTCCCCCTCCGCCAAGGGGGTGACGGCATGCCAGAGCCGATCGCCGTTGAACAGCACGACGGCGCCAGGCCCCATGGGAATCCTGGTCTCCCTGATTTCCTCCGCCTGCCCCTTCAGGCGGACCCGCGCCACCAAACGGCAATGGTCCGATCGCTCGACCAATCCGATCAGCACCGTGTAGCGCCGGCCTTTGTAATAGGAGGTATCGTAATGAAACCCGATGTGGTCGCCGGGCTTGGTGTAGAAGTAGAGGGCGCAGGAATGGGGATCGTCCTCCGGACACAACAGCAGGTCCGATTCCGTGATGCGGCTCAACAGCCACCGTAAGGCCGGGGACCGGTACAGGTTGAGCGTCACCGGCGCCTGTTCCCGCAAGGTGTAGAAACTGACGCTTCCGCCCTTCTTGTGGCCCGGAACGTAATTGCGGTGCATCCTCGGCTGCACCAGCCTCGCTTCGGCCACCATGGCGTCGATCAGGACCTGCGGCAGCAGTTTGTCGAGGACGACGAACTCATCCTGCAGCCAATATTGGCTGTGCACCGACTGGAGATCCACATCGTCGCGAATCCGCTGAAGCCTCGACTCGATCTCGGCCGGCATAATCGCCATCCCCCGTCCCCTCATCGCGCATACGCGATTCATCAACGCCTCAACTGATTTCGCGGACGCGCACCGGCTTCAACCGTCAATGATCAATCGTCCTTCGAGATGAGACCACGGTGCCTACTTCCGTTCCGAGCGTGCTCGCCTGGCGCGTGCTGCCCATCAAGAACTCACCCGCCGAGATGCGGACCATGAGGTTGTTTGTCCGGAGTGCGGCCCGCTCCATCGCCGGGCGCTTTCCCTCCGTCGTCCACTCGTCAGTGCTGTCCTGCAGATCGAGTCCCCAGGCAACGCTGGCGACCACCAACAACACGGCCAACCCTAACAACAGCGTCACGACCCTATCGACGATTCTCAGCACGTCGGATTCACTCCGTTTCATGTTCGGCATCCTCCTGTCCCTGCATCACGGCGAATGCGAACGCACTGCATCCGAGAACCACCCAGCTCCATCGAAGGAACAATTCGTCAAAGACATCGAGGCTTGCAGCGCGTTTGCCGATCTGCTGCCTCGACCGTCCTCGGAAAAGCGGCGTCGTCTGAAACGTCATACGTCGACCGTCACCTGTCACAAGTCACGATGGGGCCGGCAATACCGTCAATCGTCAAAGGTCAATCGTCATTCGCGAAGAGCCAGGAATTCGTTTATCGACTCCGCTTCCGTTCGATTAACGTTTGGCGAATGACGATTGGCGAGCGGCCCATGGCCATGCCCGATCACCGCACGTCGTGTTGGCCCGCGCCGGCCGGCCCCGAGCCCTCTGGGAGGGCCAAGGACAGTTGCGTGGTCGCCGGTTCCTGCGCGTCACGGGCGCACCGGAAGCCGAGCCAGTTCATCTTGGTGTTTGGATCGGTCCCGTTCCGCATGGCGACCCGCATGGTCGTGGTGCTATCGATCCAGCCGCCGCCGCGGAAGGCTTTTTGGGTGCCCGTCTCCGGACCTTTGGGATTCCGGTCCGGCGCGACCTTGTAATAGTCCGGGTCATACCAGTCCGCCACCCATTCCGCCACATTGCCCATCGTTTGATGGAGCCCGTAGGGGCTCGCGGAGTTTTCGTACTTGTCCACCGCGATGATCGGCGGGTACATCAGCAACCGTTCCGGCCGGTCCCGCACGGGCCCAGACAGTCCCGAGCGGCCGAAGTTTGCCCGGCTTAATCCCGCGCTCTGATTGCCCCAGGGATTGATCCGGCCGTCCGTCCCTCGAGCCGCCTTCTCCCACTCGGCTTCGGTGGGAAGCCGCTTTCCGGCCCAGGCGCAATAGGCGTCGGCGTCGGACCAGGACACGTGCATGATCGGGTGATGCGCCATCGCCTCTTGGAAGTTGCCGCCGTCGTATCGCCAGTCGATCTGCGGCGGCCGGTTCGTGGCCAGCACGAACTTCAGGTATTGGAGCGCGGTCACTTCGTATTTGTCGATCTCGAAGGCATTGAGATGCACGCCGCGCTGCGGCATCTCGGAGCGATACGCCAAGCGATCCACTTTCTTGTCGCTGCCCATCAGGAACGATCCGGCTGGCACGAGCACCGTTTCGTCCTTCATCGGCCAGGAGGCGACTCGCTTCATGGCGATCTTCTTACCCTCCGCCGTCCACTCCACCGTAATATCCTGCGTGTCGAGGCCCCAGACCACCTTCGCCGACCCGAAGATGACAGCCACAACCAACAAGACGTTCATGGCCCACTCGGTTTTCTTGTGGGCATCCACTGTGTTCATTTGCATTTTTCGGCCTCCTTGTTTCATGAACCTGACCGTCAGCAGCCCACGGCGAACAGCAGGCGGCGAAGAGCGACCAGTACGCAGTTCGGAGCCGATGACCGTTCGCTGTTGTCTACCTGCCGTTGGCCATCCGCTGCTCGTCGTTCCCCACGGTCTTTGCACACCGAAAGCCGATGAGATAACTCCGGTGGCTCGGCGCTGCCGCGTTCCGCCCGGCCGATCGCGCCACTTCCGGGTCCTCGTTCCACGACCCTCCCCTGAAGACCTTGTCTTCGCCGCCGGCCGGCCCCGTCGGGTTTTCGTTGACTCCCTTCCGGTAATAATCAGGATCAAACCAATCGGCGACCCATTCGCTGACGTTGCCCGCCATCTGATAGACCCCGTAGGGGCTGATGCCTCGCTCGTAGCGGTCGACGTTCGCCAACGGAGGATACTTCACGCCCCGTTTGGACCCCGGATGCGCGATGTTGCTTTTGATCCACCCGGCCGGCTCATTGCCCCAGGGGAAGATGCGGCCATCCGCTCCACGCGCGGCTTTTTCCCACTCCGCCTCGGTCGGGAGACGTTTCCCCACCCAGCGGCAGTAACGGTCCGCTTCCTCCCAACTCACCCCGATGACCGGGTGGCGGGACAGCTTCTCCGGAAACGGGTCCTGCATCCAATATGGCGGCCACGTGGCTCCTGTGGCCAACACGAACCGGAGATAGTGAACGTTCGTGACTTCGTACCGGTCGATGGCAAAAGCATCGAGCATGACGAATCGCTGCGGCCGCTCCTGCGGCCCCGCCGCGCGATCCACCCGAGGATCGCTGCCCATCAAGAAGGATCCTGCCGGCACCAGCACCATGTCCTCCGGAACAGCCAACAGGGCCAACCGCTCCATCTCCCAGGGTTCCGCCCAGGGGTCGTGTTTAGGACTCAGGTGATCGGCCAGACCCGGTTCGGCAACACAAATAAGGGCGGCTGCGGTCACCGCCTGGAGCGCTGTGATCGAAATATTGAGCCATTTCTTCATCGCGCCGGTCTTCCGATCCACGTGCTTCGATGCGTTCATCCGGATGCCTCTCGTCGCCCCCTCTTCAGCGATCCTGCTTTTGGATCATCGGATCGATTTCCTTCTTCGTTTCCTCGGGCACGTTGTAGCGAACGTAATCATGCTCCAACACCTCGTTGGCGTAGAGCCGTCCGGTCGGGGCCGGGACCTTGATGGTCACATCCACCTTCGCCTGTGGACCGATGGTGACGGTCTGCTCCGTCGTTGTCCGAACATAGGGATGCCAGACGACCAGTTTGTAGGTACCCGGCGGCACATCCGTCAGGGTGAACCGTCCCCGCTCATCCGTCTTGGCAAAGTACGGATTCATGACGGCCAGGCCCCAGCTCTCCATGTAGGCATGAAAGCCGCACTGCATGACAAAAATCCGGCGCCCCTTGCTGAGATTCACCAATTGCTTCATCGGCGCGCCGGCCATGTGCTTGTGGTACATTCCGGCATCGCTGCGATCCTTCAAGTTGCGCGGGTGCTGCGGATTCATCGGCAGCGGCACGTTGAACAACACGCGGGGACCCAAATGAGAGGTTTCGTAGGCTTGAATGTCGTGCATGACGGGGTCCATGTTGACGACCGTGACCGATTGATTGTCCCGCACCACTGTGGTGAATGGGTGGAACAGGCAGTCTTTTGCTTCGATTTGCGGCAAGCCGCTTTCGCCGAATGGTTTGCCTTTGTCGATTCCTTCCAGATACACGACGACCTCGCGAAATTCGCCGGCTGGCCCGACTTGGAACGGTTGCAGAATGCGCCAGCCTTGCCCATCGGAGATGCGCCCGCAATAGAATTGGTCCGGCATCGTCACGAGGTTGTACCCTTTCGGCTTCGGGACCTTCCCCTCTAGCTTCACGGTGCCCATGAGAGTCCCGCCGTCCGAAACCGTGATTTCTTCATAGGCATAGGCGGGAACGCTCAGGCAGCCGGCCAACAGCCCCGCCAGAAGATGTTTCATCATTGTATTCACCCCGGCCTCCATACCAAGCTTGCTAGCCCCGGCGGCTCATCGGGCGAAGCCCCTCTTCATTGATGCCGCCGGAGAAACACCTCCAGTGATCCCTCCCGCTTTCCTCTCCATACCAAGCTTGCTAGAACCGGCGGCTCATTGGGAGAAGCCCTTCTTCTTGACGCCGCCGGAGAACGCCTTCAGTACCAGTGCTGAGTCCTGAAAGCCCAGTGCTGAGCGATGAGCGCTGAGTTCCAGATCCCACGACATGCAAGGATCCTCTCAGCAATTCCTCTTGTTCAGCACTCAGTCTCCAGGCCTTAGAACCCAGCACATTGAACTAGCCACTACAAAAAGCGATGGGGGAGCTACGTGTAACCAGCAGCTCCCCCACCACGTCTTACACCATTCCGCCCCGCTTACTTCATCGCGGTCGGAATGGCCTGAGGCTCCGGCTGCCCTTCTGCGCTCTTGATGCCGACAGCCGGCGCGCCCAGCGGTTGGATCCGCTGATCACCGACCGGCAACACGCGCAGATAACCCCACTGTCCGGACTGCGTGTAGGGCAGCCGCTGATTGGACCAGAGGAAGTCGCCCACTTGCCGGTACGGTCCACCCGCACCGCCACGGAGGAAGACATCCAAGGTCTCCGACCCGGCATACTCCACCACGCTGATCTGGTCAGCGCCCGGCATGTAGGGCTCGATCGGCCACTCATGGCCCTCCACCGAGAACATGCCGTTCTGTTCGCTGTTGGCGCCGATCACATGGATCCGAACCGGATCGCCCGCGTGCGCCTCGATGAGCGGGGTGATCGGATCCTCGGGCTTGTCCACCGTGCAAGGCTGGAAGATCTTCCCGAGGCTGCACCCCTGCTCTTCACGGAACTTGTACGGTTCCGCTCGGTAGTTGACCGCCGTCAACCCCGCCACGTTCTGCACATAGGGCATGAACGCGGTCCCGATGATATTGTCCTCGTCCTGGAAGAAGAGGGCCACATCCCGGTAGTTCCGCTTGCCCACGTTCTCCGGCAGGCTGGTATCGACGATCACGTCCGCGCGCCAGGCGTTCTTCTGCGAGAGATCGGCGCCGGTGACGGGATCGCGGTACTGCGATCCACGGGGCCCGACAACGACCGCCCCGTACAATCCGTTGCGCGGATTCACGACGATGTTGCCGCCGTCCCACACCAACGATGTCGTCTCCTTGTTGTTCGGATGCGCATAGTAGGTGTAGGTGCGGCTTTCGCCCGGAGCGATCGTCTGATCGCCGGGGTTGTTTCCGACGTTCAGCCCGAGGCTGTCTTTCGGATCGAAGGCCAGGCCCGGCGCGAAGAAGGACGCCCGGCTCGCCTTCATCTTATTTTTCAGGTTCACCTTGATGCAGTCACCGAGGTTCACCCGGAGCGTGAGCGGATGCGGCATCACGTCCCCGGCCACTTTGGTGGCTTCCTCTTCCAGCGCATAGATCTTGCCTTCCGGCACCGTCATTTCGATCTTGCGCTCGAAGTCCACCTCGATCGCCTCCGGCGCCTTCGGATGGAGCTTCAACGGGCGATCCATCGCCACCACGTTGAAGTTCTTCACCGGCGCGCCGGCCGGGCACACCGATGACGGCACGGCCGGGATTTCCACCGGCTTCGTCCCGGTCGGCAGATGCATCAGGTCCTCCGCGTGCTTCCCCAGCACGCGCACGATACCCCATCCACCTTCGGCGAAGTGCGAGCTTCGGCCGTTGAAGTGGATGTAGTCGCCCGGCATGCCTTGGAATCCGCCGGCCTTGGTCACCAGGTCATACCGCTCGGCGATCCCGACATGGATCGAGTTCTTCCGGTTGGCGTCCCCGGCGTACCGTTCCGTCAGGAACGTATGGCCCGCGATCGTCCACACGTGCGATTCGTTCATCAACTGGTGCAGCAGGCGGAACACCACGGTGTCGCCCACATACGCGCGCAGGAGCGGCGTATCCGGATCGCCGTGGATCGCGCTGCTGAACAGCTTGGACGTGTCGGGATTGTTCGCGAGACGTTGCGCGAAAGGTTCGGCTCTGAAGTTGAGCCCGCTTCCTGTCGTGTGCGTCCCGCCGTTGATGAACTGATTCGGTGCGTTCAGGATCTTTTCCGGCATCTGGAAGGACACGGTCTTCCCGGCCTCCAGCGCCACTTCGACCGGTTGTCCAGGAGGATTCCCGGCCTGGATCACGTTCACGGTATGCGGCACCGTGTCGTGGATGGATACCATCAGCTCGCGGAAGCTGCCGTTGACTCCATAGCCGATCGGCTCGCTGCTGTGAATATCCGCGATCGGACCGCTCCAGACCACCTTGCCGTTCTTCGGATCATGATAGGTCGACCCATAGGGTTCCACGATCGTCACGCCGAACCCGCCGTGCGGCCAGGTCGTCGCGCCGAACGCATGGTCGTGCCAGAACACGGTCCCCAGATCGGTGTCCACCCACCAGCGATAGCGGACGAACTCCGGGGTCACGATGTCCCCGACCGGATGGTTATGCTTCAACGGCTTCACGAATGTAATCTCATCGCCCTTGATCTCCTTGATCCGGGCGACTTCCTGGCAGCTCTTGTCGCGATTGAGTGACGTCGTGGCGTCCTTGCTCGGCTCCACACAGTCCGCGCCCACGAGCAATTCCGTGTTCACATGGTACTTCGTGGCGCCGGTTGCCATCTTGATCTTGATGGACTTGGCGCCGGCTTTCACTCCTTCCACCAGCTTGGAGTTCATCGGCACCGGCAATCCATGCTTGTTCTTCTTCTCATGCATGGTGTACGGCCGGACCGACATTTCATACTCGAACCCGGAGATCACGCCATCCGAGTTCCCCGTGTCGAACTGGAAGAAGTGGGGATGGATGTTGATCTTCGACGCTTGGAAGTTGGTGAATTCGTCGTCGTCCCACTCGCTCGTCAGGATGGAATCCACGCAGTCATAGACGTTGGCGCGGATCACGAGCGGATACTTGAGGTCGTCATTGGCCCGAACCAGCCTCTCCTCTTCGGCCAAGACATAAATCAGGCCGTCCTTGTCCACAATGGCGGGCTCTTTGCCCTGCTTCTTGGCCAAGGTGATGGGCAGCCTGATGAATTTGATGTTGTAGAACTTCGTGTTGGCATTGTCCGGACACAAGCTCCACCGGCCGTTCTCGCCCGGCTTCGCCGGTTCGCTGGTGCGCTCTCCGTTTTCGTCCTGGTGGATCGGCTCCAGCCAGGGCGCGCCGCTATGGTTGGCCGAGAACGGCACCCGTTTGCCGAAGTGCGGCTTGAACAGCGGCCAGGCCATCTTGCCGGTGGTCGGATCAAACAGAATCACCGGTCTGGTGCTGTCATCCCACTTGGCCGCGGCGGGATACTTCGGATGCTTGGCCGTGCTCTCCCGCTCGCCATAGGCCACATCGCCCTTCCAAGCCCAGTCCCAGACCGTCGCGTCATAGGCCATGATCTGGCCCTTCTCGTCGTCCGTATGGCCCGGTTTGCCCTGCGCCGGCACGAACATCTCGACCCAATCCTTGATGTTCACGACGACCGGGTCGGCTTTCCAGTTGCTCTTCTGCTTCTTGTCCACGATGTGGAACTTCTTGCCGAACCAATCGACGGTGGTGCCGATCAATTTGTCGGAGCTCACGCCCATCTTGATTCGGCCCTGACGGTCCGGCAACTCCCGGAGGTCCGGCATCGTGTCCGTGTGGCCCGCGCCGACCTGAAGGGTGTTGTACACGCGACCATAGCCCCACATGCCCGCGACATAGTGATGCGCCACGTGACAGTGGAACAGGAACTCACCCGCCAAATGCTGAGACTGACCCGCGCCGCCTTCGGCCTCAAGATCGAGCGCCTCCGACGGTCCGATGACTTCCACGTCCACGCGATCGGACTTGGTGCGAACGACCGGATACTTGATCGGCCCGTCCGCTCCTGCCGCCCAGAAGTCCTGCGGTTCCGCGCGCGGGCTGCGGATCCAACGGATGGACCCGCTGTGGGGATGGTGGGAGTGGAACACTTCCGACCCACCGTGCACGATCCGCCATTTGGTCGGGTCGCCGAGATATCCGCGCGGGATCGTCGTCGGCACATCGCCGAAGGTATAGGCGCTGTAGGCCAGCGACTCGTCCTCGAACCCGAAATACTCGTGCTGCAGGTGCATCTGGTCGATGCCGAACGGCTCGCTGCGGTAGTTGAGCGCGCGGCCGCCAGGACGGTAGGCGTCCGTCAAGGGATCGCGCTGGGGCAGGAAGTCGCCCTTCTTATTGAGCGGGCGGAACGCCTCATCGCCGATCTCGTGATAGAAGATCACGTGCTCGCGGAAATCCGGACCCGAGCCGTTGTCGATCATGACCTGCCAGCCGCTCTTGGTTTCCGGCGCCGGCCCCGTCCCGAGCGGATCGAGATACTTCGATCCCTTCGGCTCGACGATGAAGGCCCCGAACAGGCCCAACACCGTCAACTCGCGGTCATGGCTGAAGGAATGGAACTGCCGCACACCCTCCTGCATCTGCGGATGGATGTACCACTCGAACTCCTGCGACTTGCCGGGTTCCACAATCGACTCGGGGTTCGTCGTCGTGGCCGGCTTGCCGGTGGCGCTCACGATCATGCTGGAAGCCTGGATGAACAGGCTCCCGTCCTCGCCTTCCATCTGGTTGCGCAGCGTGAGCTTCACGCAATCGCCCTGGTTGGCCCGGAGCACCAGCGGCTGAATGATGTCACCCTGCAATCCGGTGCTGACGGCGCCCGGATCAAACTCCTTTTCCCGCGCCGCCTTGTTCTTCGCTTCCTCCCCCCGGACTTTGTCGATGTTTTCCGTCAACACGTACATGTAGCCGGGATAGAAATCCAACCACCGGTTCAACGTGATCTCGACGTTGATCATCGAGACGTCATACTGCTTGACCGGTGTTCCGGCCGGGCATTTGCCGCCGGACAAGGAGACGGGCTCGCCTTTTGCCGGGTCCGACATAAGCAGGAAGCTCGAGCCGTCCTGGCCCATGTACTGGTGCATCATCGACATGCCGTTAAACACGCCGGATGTGGTTTGAGCTTGGGCATCCTTCTGCGCCTGCTCCTCAAGCTTCCGCATCAACCGGTGGTGCTGAAGCTCGACCTTTTCCGAACGGCCGGCCCGCCCTTCAATGGCGTCCTCGACCACGGTCTGGCCTTTCAAGGCCTGGGTCCATCCAGGCATCGCCACCGGAGTGGCATGGCCACTGTGGGACAGGTCCCCCTCGCCGGCTGCAAAGAGTCCCGGGCCTGCGGCCAGGCTCCCAGCCAGCAACGCCGCTTGGAGGGGCAACAAGGTCCCTCGGCGGCGCCTTCGGTTATTTTGAGATAACAAGCTCGTCATACGACGGCCTCCTTGTGGTGAAAAGACCGCTCCGTCGCGGTCGGTTATACGAATGTGGATCGCAACCCTTCTCTCCCTGTATCTCCGCCCTGCCTCCGCTGCTATCCGTGACTCGCTTCAGGTCACTTCCGCCTCCCTTTGACGCCGCCCGCTTCACGAGATCACGGGTTAATGCCGGTGGAGGGCCCCATCACATGATGGGCTGGGTTATTCGGAGGCCGGTCCTAATCACCCACGCCTCCACCGGCGGCTCACCACAGCGCAATCGTCGTGCCGATCTCGGAGCCGGATCGGCCGACCTGCAGCTTTTCTCTGGCGAGACAAAGAGTTAGGTCTGTTTGCTTCGCGCGATTCCGGGCTGAGTCCGAGCGGCAAAATTTCCAGACGGTTAGACAGTCCGGCGAGGAGCCGAAGCCGCTCAACCACATTTCAAGTAGTTAGACTGTCTATTTCCTTGGACAGATGAAGACCGCAAGTGAGGCGGGAAGGGGCAGATCCGGTCATGGTACGATGGGCGGCGGGGAGGCTCATTTCTTTGAGCGCGCCTCATTTGAGATTGAAGGTCGGTCCTGCCAGGCGGGGCAGACCCATGCGTGCCGATTCTTCCAAGCTCCTGCTCTTGCTCGTCGGCGGCAGCGCCGGCGCACTCCTGACAGGTCTGTCATTACAGGTGCAATGGCCGGACTGGCGGTGGCATCAGGAACCGGTCCATTCCACAGTGGAGGCGCTGGGTGGCCTGGCTGCCATCGCCACGGCCATTGTGCTACTTCACAGGCGGAATACCTCTCCGGCCCAGAAGTGGCGTACCGTGGCGGTCGGGTTGCTGGGGATGGGCCTGTTACAGATCTTCCACGCCATGGCAGAGCCGGGCCATGCCTTCGTCTTTCTCCGCAACGTCGCGAGCCTGACCGGCAGCATCGGATTCGTGCTGACCTGGTTGGGGGATGAACCGGACCGTCCGTCCCAAACCGCCCGATGGCTCTGGATGATCCCAGCGGGGGCGTTCGCGCTCGGAGCCTGGGGACTCCTCTTTCCTGAGCAACTCCCAGAGATGATGCGGAACGGACAATGGACGGCGGCAGCCCTGGTTTCGCAAAGCCTGGCCTCACTGTTCTTTTTCGCCGGGGCCGTCCGTTTGTTCCCGGATTACCGACGAAACGTCCAAGCCGAAGACCTGCTTTTCACGTTTCTCCCGCTGCTGTTCGGCCTGGCGGAGGTCGTGTTCCTCTATTCGGTTCCCTGGGGAGCCAGTTGGTGGTTTTGGCATGGATTGGGCCTCATCGCCTGCTCGTTGCTGCTGATCTATCTGAGCCGGGGCTACCTCCGCATGGTGGATGAGCTGACTTCTGCCTTGAACCAAGCCACGCGCGCCGAACAGACATTGCGCCGAAGCGAGCAGCAACTTCGGCGGGCGATTGACGAGCGGGAGCGGATGGCGGAAGACCTCCATGACGGGGTGATTCAGTCCGTCTTCGCGATCGGTCTCAACCTCGAACGTTGCCAGCGACTCGTCACGACCGAACCGGAGGAGTCGATGACGCAGTTGGGCGCCTCCATCGCCGATCTCAAGCTGGTCATCCGCGATCTGCGCGGCTATCTGGGAGGACTGGAGCCGCCGATCTCGAACGGGCAGGGGCTCGAAGCGGCCTTGACGTCCCTGGTTAACGGCATGAATGGTTCCGGCAGGCTCAGGTACACTCTTCAGTTCGATTCCGAAGCTTCAGAGCTGGTCACCGGGGATCAGGCCACGCACCTGGTTTCCATTGCGCGGGAGGCCATGAGCAATAGTCTCCGCCATTCAGGCGCCAGCGCGGGAACCCTGTCATTCGGCTTGTCGGAAGAGGGCCTGCGGCTTGTGGTGGAGGACAATGGCGTCGGGTTCGAGGTTTCGCGTTCTCCACAGCAGGGGCACGGACTCAAGAACATGCAGGCCCGAGCAAAGAGATTCGGCGGACGTCTCGACGTGCGATCCGGGCATGGTCATGGCACAACCGTCGTCTGCACGATCCCGATCCTTCCTATGGAGCGGACGCATGCCTCTTCCTGACGAGCAGCCGATTCGCTTGCTGTTGGTGGACGACCACGAAGTGGTCCGGCTCGGCCTCAAGACATTGTTCGAGGAGGCCGGCGGCTTCCAGGTCGTCGGCGAGGCCGGCACCCAATCCGCCGCGATCGCCGAAGCCGGCCGTTTGAGACCGGATGTCGTCTTGATGGACGTCAAGCTGCCGGACGGAAGCGGCGTGGAGGCTTGCCGATCCATCCGCGCGGCGCAGCCTTCGGCCAGAGTGTTGTTTCTCACTTCCTATGCCGATGACGAGGCCGTGCTGGCGACGATTCTCGCGGGAGCCGATGGGTTCTTTCTGAAGGACGTGAGCGGCGACGACCTGGTCCGGGCGCTGAGAAAGGTCGCCGGCGGCCAATCTATCCTTGACGGCGCCGTGACGCAACGGGTCTTGGCGCGGGTCAAAACGCTCTCCAGCCTCACAGCCGCGGCGGCCGGAGAGGAGAAACAGCAGGCGCTCTCGCCTCAGGAACAGAAGGTCCTGGCGCTGGTCGCAGAGGGGAAGACCAACAAGGAGATCGCGAGCGCGCTCGCGCTCAGCGACAAAACCGTGGGCAACTACCTGAGCAATATCTTCCAGAAGCTCCAGGTGACCCGCCGCGCCCAGGCAGCCGTCTATTACACCAAACGGTTTCCGCAATGAAGGGTGTCGAAAAAGCCCGCCAGCTTTGTTGGCATCATCTTAAAAGGGTCAGGTCTTGCAATCATACACCCTCCTTCTCGGTCACCTTAAACGGGTCAGGTCTTGCAATCATACACCCTCCTTCTCAGTTTGCTTGAGCCGGCGACTCACCGTCGCGTAGTGTACACCCAAATGGTCCGCGATCTCCGTTAGCCGATAGCCATAGCACCGATAGGCCACAGCGATCTGCCGCGCCACCCCGCCTCGTCGCTGAAATAACGCCTGTAAGGAGGGCCGCTGGGCGTGGGTCTGCCGGCGCGGGATCTCGCGGATGGGCCGATTCGGTTGATGGGTGGCAATGAACTCGTCCGAGCCCAGATAGATCTGGCCCCTCAACTGCTCCCACGGCCTGGGGCCGCCCCGCCCTTCGGCGACAAAGGCGCGATACTTCTCTTGTGCCGGCCCGACTCGTTGACCAAACTGACCCAAAATCCAGTCTGTCGTCAGCCAGGGGGGAGCGTGTGTCTCGCCCACTGTGGCGCGATAACTACTCCACGGCCATAGCCGGGGATGGGGGACTAGGTTCGCTCGCACGGGATTGAGGACCACATAGCGACAGAGTTCGAGGAGATGCGCGTCTTTCTCCACGAGAATCGCGGTGAAGCGCCCTTGGAACAGATGCCCCACGCGATGATGTCGCCGGTTATAGGTCTGGGTATAGCGCCCATTCAGTTGGCGCATCCCCCGTGAGAGGTTAGGCTGCGGTGTTTCGATGAGGAGATGATAGTGATTGTCCATCAGGCAATAGGCATGGCAGCGCCACGCAAAGCGATCGACCACGTGAGCGAGCAGCGCGAGGAAGGTGGCCCGATCCCGGTCGTCCGCCACCACATCCTGCCGCGCGTTCCCGCGACTCGTGACATGATAGACTGCCCCGGCGTATTCAATCCGCAACGGCCGTGCCATAGACGCGGCAGTGTAACGGACGTCCTGCGTGATCGCAAGACCTGACCCTTTCGAGGGCTAGGGATGTTCTCCCCTATCGGCTAGGGGAAGGATTGTTCGCTCTTGACGGGATTCTCCTCTGCTTCTTTCAGCCGCGGGCGATTACAATGTGCGCATGAGCCGGAGCAGGTAGGGATCATCACCCTTCACAGAGAGGAGAGCATCATGGCGACGATATCGAGATGGAACCAGGCGTATGTCGCGGGCTCGGCAATAGCCCTCGCGGCTTTGTTGTCCTTTGGCCACAACCAGGCCCTGGCGGCAGACGCGCCAACGGAAAAGGTCAAGGTGCTCTATCATGTGGACGGCAAGGACCCCGAGGTGGCCAAGTATGCGCTGGCGCTCATCAACAAACATATCGACGCGGAAGGCGGTCCGGACAAGATCGATGTCGAGTTGGTCGTGCACGGTCCGGCGCTGGAGCTGTTCGAGAAGGACAAGATGGACGCGGAGATGACGAAACGGTTCGAGCAGATCATCGAGAAGGGCGCCAAGGCGGAGATGTGCCAGGTGTCGATGAAGATGTTCGGCAAGACGATCGAGAACCTGGCGAAGGGCTTCGTCGCCACCTTGCACCCGGTCGCGGTCAAGCGGATCGCGGACCTCCAAAGAGAGGGCTATCTCTACATCAAGCCGTGAGGAGGAGCTTTGCATGCGTTGGGTCAGTCTGAGCCTCGTCGCGTGCCTCATCGCGCTTTTCGTCGTGACGGAATCGAACGCCGCGACATTGAACGCGCCGGCGCCGTCGTTCGAACTGGTCACCTTCACCGGCGAGGCCTACAGCAACGAGTCGCTGAAGGGCCGGCCGGTCTTGCTGGTCTTCTGGACGCCCTGGTGCCGGGTCTGCCAGCGGGACTTGCCGCTCATCGGGGAGTTTGCCCAACGGGAGAAGCCGGCGTCGCTCCACATCCTGGCTATCGGGTTCGCGGACACGAGAACGAACGTCGAGCAATTCGTGAAGGCGCGGCCTGACACCTTCGTCTTCCCGACCGCCTATGATGAAGACCGATGGGTGGCGCAATCGTTCAAGATCAACGCGACCCCGACCTACGTGCTGCTGGATGCCCAGGGCCATGTCGTGCTGTTCCATCCAGGCGGAGGCATTCTGCAGAACCGGCAGTTCCGGGAATTCGTGTCCGTGCAGGGAGATTGAATGGTCTAGGCGTCGGCCAAACCGTAGGCGCGGAGTTTGTTGTAGAGGCTCGCCCGGCTGATTTTGAGCAGCTTCGCCGCCTTGACGCGATTGCCCGCGGCCTGCGCCAGCGCTTCCACGATCTTGGTCCGCTCCGCTTGGGCGGCGACGTCCCGCACGAGCGTCCGCAGGTCTTGCGAGTCCGGCGACGCCGCCGCCGGGCCGAAGAAGTCTTCCAGGGTCAACCGGTCTCCCTTGGCCGTGACGACGACCCGCTCGACGAGATTCAGCAGCTCGCGCACGTTGCCCGGCCAGTCATGGGCCGCGAGCGCCTCCGCCGCCTCCTGCGTCACCGGCTTGCAGGGGCGATTATGCCGCCGGCTCGCCTGGGCCACAAATCGATCGATCAGCAGCGGGATATCTTCGGCCCGGTGGCGAAGCGGCGGCATGAAGATCGGCAGCACAGCCAACCGGTAGTAGAGGTCCTCCCGGAACTGCTTGGCCTTCACGAGATCAAACAGGTTCTTATTGGTGGCGGAGACGACCCGCACGTCCACCTTCACCGACCGGCTGCTCCCGACCGGCTTGATCTCTCCTTCCTGCAGCACGCGCAGCAGCTTGGCTTGAAAGGTCAGCGCGGTATCGGCGATCTCGTCGAGGAAAATCGTGCCGCCGTCGGCCTCTTCGAACAGGCCGCGCCTGGTCGTCACCGCTCCGGTGAAGGCGCCCTTGACGTGGCCGAACAGCTCGCTTTCGAGCAGGGTCTCGGGCAGGGAGCTGCATTCCACCACCACCAGCGGTTTCTCCCGGCGGGGGCTGAGGCGGTGAATGGTCCGGGCGACCAGTTCCTTCCCGGTTCCGCTCTCTCCTTGAAGCAACACGGTCGCCTGGCTGTTCGCCACCAACGTAATCGTATCGAACAGCTTCCGCATGGCGGGCCCGCGGCCCACCAGCTCGCCGAGCCCAGCCCCCGGCGGCTCGTCCGAGACAGGCCATGGCCCATCCTGGACAGCCGGAGCGTCGGCATCCGGGTCCCGCGGGTCGCGAAAGAGAACCAGGACCGAATCGGTCCGGCCGTCGCTGGCTTTCAGCGGATAGGCCTGCGACATCCCGCAAGCATGGCCCGCTCCTCCGGTTGAGCAGGCTACGGATTTGACTTCGCCCGACGCGAACACTTCGGTCGCCGGACAGGCGCCGCAGGGATCCTGCCGATGGAGCATGGCTTCATAACATTTGGCCGGTTTTGAAGGGGTGACCGCCGATTCTCCAGCCGGCCAGGCTGCACGGTTGGCGTAAATCACCGTCAGGTCCGGCCCGATGACCATCACCCGTTCGCTTTGATGGTCGGCCAACGCACGGATCGCTTCGACTCGTGCGGCAAGGACGGGGTCGATGGACGAATCGGACATCTCAGGGGAGCTTCCGGCCATGGCGCCCCCATTATAAAACACCGATGACTGCCAAATGAATCGCTGAATCGGGCCTATCAGAGTCCGGGCCGCGATCCCACGTATCACTAAAGGGGGACCGAGGACGGGCCCAGAATCTCCTGCACCTTGGCCCGAAGATCGCTGATTCGAAGCGGCTTGTCGAAGTAGGCGGTAATGCCCAACGCAAGGGCATCGGCTTTGGTTTGGGCGTCCCCGAACGAGGTCATCAGAATGATGGGCGCCTGCGGCGCAAACGTGCGCAGCCGCGCCACGTAGTCGAGCCCTCCCGCGGGCATCCGTAGATCGGTGATGATCAAGTCGGGACAGGAATCCAGCACGGCCCGCAGCGCTTCGTCGCCGTCCGCCGCTTCGCGGATCGACAAGCCGAGGTCCCACAGCCCGTCACAGAGCAGGCTGCGCATCTCCCTGTCGTCTTCGACGATCAGCAACAGGCCCTCCTTTCTCTCCTTGTCTCTGTCGGCATGGGTTTTCATACATTCCGAAGGATGTTGGATCATCGTGACCCTGGAAGGAACAGTCTCGCAAGGAAGGTGCCAGTGCCGCCGCAGACGACCCAAATCAACGCTCCGCGATCCCAAAAAATTGTGGTCTGTTTTCTTTGGCTTGCACGAATCGGAGGCGCCGAGGGATCGGCTGGACTGATGAAAAGCGCGACAATGCCCCAGAGGCGCCTGTCGCAGATTGCGCCAGGACGCTCTGGGAAATGAGGAGGCCGGTCGAGCTGCCGGGTCTTAACCCGGCTTCCGATCCGGATCGAGAGGCAGAAGGATGGAAACGGTCGTGCCCTCGCCGACACGGCTGTCCACGGAGATCGTCCCGCCATGTTCTTCGACGATCCCCTTGACGACGGTCAACCCGAGACCTGTGCCCTTCCCGAATTCCTTGGTCGTAAAGAACGGATCGAACGCCTTGGCCAGCACGTCGGGGGGCATGCCCTGCCCCGTGTCGGCAATCTCCAGGAGCACCCGGTCACCCGTCCGGGCCGCGACGAGCCGCAGCGTGCCTCCCTGATCCATCGCGTGCAGGCTGTTGACGATCAAGTTGATCATCACCTGCATCAACTGGTCGCGATCGGCGACGATGGTCGGCAGAGCCTCCTCCACCGCCCGCTCGACCGCGATGTGGTGGCGGCTCAAGCGCTCGTGAAACATCTCCAGCCCGTCCTCGATCAGCACCTTCAGATCGACCGGACAGTGCTCCCGCGGTTTGCGGCGGGCAAACGCGAGCAACTGGTTCATCACCCTCGTGATCCGTTCGACCTGCGTGATGATCGTGCTCAACCCCTTCTTCATGGATTCGTCCGAGGTTTTCTGCAGCAGATACTCGGCCCGGCCGAGTATCACGTTCATGGGGGTGCCGATTTCATGGGCCATCCCGGAAGCCAGCGTGCCCAGTTCCGCGACCCGTTCCGTTCTTCGCAATTGCGCCTCCAGCCGCTTCTCCTCGGTCACGTTCACGGACACGCCGGCCAGAAACCTGGTCCCCTGCGGGTCCACCAGCGGGAATTTGAAGGAGAGCCAATGTTGCGTGGCCCCTCGGGAATCGGTCGTCTGCTCCATCCTCGTCATGGGCTTGTTCGCCGACAGCACCTCCCAATCGTTCGCCCGGAACTGCCGCGCGGTCTCTGCCGGCCAGAAGGCCTCGTCGGTCTTTCCTTCCCAGTCCACGGACTCCCGGCCGGTCTGGTTGCATAGCAACCGTTCAAGCGGCTCGTTCATGTAGACATAGCGGCCCTGCTCATCCTTCATATAGGCCATGGCGGGGCTATGGTCCATGAAGGCCTTGAACCGCTCTTCGCTCGCGCGCAGCGCCTCCTCGGCGCGCTTGCGGTCCGTGATGTCGCGCAGCACCACCTGGATCGCCATGCCCTCGTGGTCCACGAATCGCGCCGCGGTCACCTCGACATCCGCGATCGAGCCGTCCAGCCGGATGATCCGTTCCTCGACCAACGGGATCGTCCGCAGCCCCTCGACCAACCGGTGGATCCGTTCTCGAATCGAGGCATGGTCGTCCGGATGGAACAGATCGAGCGGCGATTTCCCGATGATCTGATCGGGCCGGTGGGCGCCGAACAGTTTCACCCCCTGATCGTTGATGAACACGACCCGATCGCCTCGGTTGATCAGGATCGCCACCGGCGACACCTCGACCAGACGCCGGTATTGCTCCTCCCGCTGACGGAGCAAGAGTTCGGCCTGCTTGCGCTCCGTGATATCCACCACGAAGGCCAGCACCCGCAGGCCTTCGGACATTTGGATGGGATTCAATCCGATTTCAACCGGGAACACCGACCCGTCCTTTCGGCGGCCATGCAGGTCCCGTCCCTCCCCCATCCGGCGGGCGCTGGGGTCCCGCATGAACTGCTCGCGCTCGACCACATGCTCCGACCGAACCGGCTCGGGGACCAGCACCTCCACCGGTTGCCCGATCAGCTCGGCCCGCTCGTAGCCGAACAGCCGCTCGACCACCTGATTGACCAGGGTGATGCGCCCGCTCTGATCCACCAGCAACAGGCCGCTCGGCGCCGATTCCACCAACAAGCGAAACTGCTCGGCTGCCCGCTCCGTCTCGCGCTTGCGCCGTTCCGTTTCGGCCGTCGCCAACGCGACGGCGCGCCTCCGGCTCTGCATGACGATCGTCGCCCCCCATAAGACCGAGATCGCCATGATGCGGTTGAATTGCGCCGCCCGTGGATCAAGCGCCGGCGGAGACAGGACATAGCCGGCTGCCGAGAGCAGGGTCGTGAGGAGGCAGAGTTCGAACAGGAGGCGGGAACGGGGCAGGTCGTAGCTCAGAAACAGCGGCAGCAGGTAGAGGATGGGCACCGCCCAAGCCTGCGGCGTGATGAGGTCCAAGGCGAACACCGTCCCGGTCAGGACGATGACCGCGCCGGTTTGAAGCGCCAGTCTGGGCTTCATGTTCTAGGTCTTCCTATTTCGGAGACTGTCCGACATTGACCTTTCTACTGCGGCGAACGACGTACCGGCACCTGCTTTGTTCTCGGCCTCGAAAAATCCTCAACGTAATCCAGCGAATACGCCTCCGGTTTTTCGAGGCCTGCGGCCTTGCATCTGCCAGCACCTCCTTCGCCTCGTCACGAACGGCAATGTTGGACAGTCTCCTCGGACAGGCGGGGGCACAGAAGTGCAGGGACGGGCTATCGCTGCGACTTGCTCTCTTCGATTTCGCCGAGCTTGCGGTAGAGCGTCTTGCGGTCGATCCCGAGAATGTTGGCGGCTTGATACTTGTTGCCGCCGGTCTTTTCCAGAATGCGCAGAATATATTCCTTCTCGACCTCATGGAGCGGCAGCGTGCGTTCCGCCGCTTCGTCGATCACCCGGCGATCGCCGCGCGCCCCCTGGACCATCGGCGGGAGATCCTCCGCGCCGATCTTGTCCGCCCGGGAGAGCGTCACCGCCCGCTCGATCACGTTTTCGAGCTCGCGGACGTTGCCGGGCCAGGCGTAATCGATGAGGAGCGCCAGCGCGGATTCCGTGACGCCCCGCACGGGCCGATGAGAGGACTGCGCGCATTTCTGCAGAAACGCCTCCACCAGCAGCGGGATATCCTCCCGGCGCTCGCGCAGCGGCGGCAGGCGGATCTCGATCACGTTCAACCGGTAAAAGAGATCTTCCCGGAATCGCTTCGCCTTGACCTCCTCGGCCAGGGTGACGTTGGTCGCCGCAATAATGCGGACATCCACCGACAGCGAGCGGGCGGAGCCTACGCGGCGCACTTCCTTTTCTTGGATGGCCCGCAGCAGCTTGGCCTGCAACAGCGTCGGGATCTCGCTGATCTCATCCAGGAACAGCGTGCCCTGGTTGGCCTCTTCGAACAGCCCGCGCTTGTCGGTTTTGGCGTCCGTGAAGGCGCCGCGGACGTGCCCGAACAGCTCGCTTTCGAGCAGCGTTTCCGGGATCGCCGCGCAATTGACCGGAATGAACGGCGCGTGCTTCCGGTTGCTGTTGAAGTGAATGGCCTTGGCGACCAGTTCCTTGCCGGTCCCGCTCTCGCCCGAGATCAGAATGTTGGTCGGGCTGTCCGAGACCCGTTGGATGAGGTCGAAGAGCTCGCGCATTGCCTTGCTCTTCCCCAGGATCTGGTGGAAGCTGTATTCCTTGCCGACCGCGCGGCGGAGATGCGCCACCTCGCGGCGAAGGTGCGCTTCCCGTATCGCCCGTTCCAATGTCGGCACCAATTCGTTGGATTTCACCGGTTTGGTCAGGTAGTCGTAGGCCCCGTGCTTCATCGCGTCCACGGCGGTCTCGACCGAGCCGAAGGCGGTCATCAAAATCACGTTGGTATGGGGATAGGACCGCTTCACTTCCGAGAGGAGTTCCAACCCCTGCATCCCCTTCATCCGAAGATCGGTCAGCACGACCTCGTAGTCGGCCTGTCCCAGGTGCTTGAGCGCATCCTGTCCGTTGGTCACCACCGTGACGGCATGACCCCGCTCCGACATGATGTCCTCCACCAGCGACCCCATGTCCGGGTCGTCATCGACGACAAGGACCGATCCTTTCGTATCCGCGGTCACCATATTCGTCCCGTTTAAATCGACTACCGTCCCAGAACCGCGCCCAGCCTAGTCCTTTGCTTCGTTGCGGGTCAAGTCGGAGGACCGCAGCCGGTTCCGTCCCTCCGCCGACCTGCATTTTAATGACGGGGGCCAGCCCCCTCAATCTCATAGACGATCGTACGAGAGGGCCCATGCTCATAGATCACCCGGTAGGCCTGCGGCAACCGATCCGGCTCGCTCAAGACGCGCATCCCCGGCCAGTAGTCCTCTTCATGCTTGCTGTAGACGAGGAACCGGATGCCCTCGACCGCTACGGTTGCGAGATATTGGTCCAGCGAATCAGCGACCGCTCCGGACGTCACGTTCAATCCGGTCAAATGCGCCAGGTGCGGTTCGACGGCCATGATCCGATCGCCGGCCGCCGCACGGGATTTGATCGCCGCCGCCGCGTCCAGCAGATGCGTCGGCTCCGCCTCCAAGAACCATCTCGCGCTGACGTAGGAACTATAGGCGACGGCCAGCGCCACGAGACTGAACACCCACCACCCTATGGCCCATTCCCTCCGAACAACCTGTCCCGGGATCGGCATCCGCTCGAAATGAAACAGCGGCAGCACGACCAGCACGAACAGCAGGGGGAAGAGAAAGAAATAGAACCGGACAGCGAATCCGGCCAACCCGTGCAGCAGGTATCCGGCCGCGCACAGGATCAGAAAGGCGGCCCGCTTGGCGGTCATCTGTTGCAGATACAACAACAGCCCGGCTCCGGCGAAGAGCGCGGCGGGGAACCCAAGGACGTACCACGACAGGCGATAGGCCTTCCCATAGAGCACGTCCTTCAGAAAGGTCTTCGCGATCTGCCACGGGTCGTGGAGCAGGACCTCCCAGGGAGAGGCGAACCGCTGGCCCATGTCGGCAACCGCCCAGACGAATGCGTCGCCTTGCGGATGATAAAAGTGCGCCGCGACCTGCTGATGGAGATCACTCGCGAACGGGCTTCCGTTCCGATGCCAATTCACCAACAGCCACGGCGCCATAACGAGCAGGGCCGCTCCCAAGAACACCGCCATCTTGACCAGTCTCGTTCTCCAGGAGTCGCCAGCCTCGCCGAGGAACAGCAGCGCCACGGGGATCCCCGCGAGCACGAAGAGCGCATTGTACCGAAGAAGGTAGGCGGCCCCCGCTGCGACACCGGCCTGCGCGCAGACCGCCACCGTGGCTTCGCGGCGCAACAGCAGCCACATCGGGACCACCAGAGCCAGGTTGGCGACCATGTCGGCGGACGCGACGAAGGCATGGGGCAACAGGGCCAGCAGCGTCAGGATTGTGGCGGCCAGCGCCTGGCGCCTGCCCCACAACACCGACAGCAGTCGATAGCTCACGAATCCGATCAATCCGGCCGACAGGCCGGAGAGGATCTTCCCTGCGGCAAACATGTCGGATGTGAAGCGGGACAGCAACGCGAGCAGATACGCATAGCCCGGCGGATAATGTTGGTTGGTATAGGGCTCTCCGGCAAGGACCAGGCCGGCCTGCACGACATCCCGTCCGAAAAAATCGGTCTCCACCCCCCAATTTCCAACCTCCCGAGAGGCGCCCAGCCCGAGCGCTAAGGTTCCGATACAGAGACAAGCCGCCAAGGCGAGCAGATCGTACCGGCGGTCCTCCCCCGATCGTGAGGCGGCCTGTTCCATCGAAGTCTGACGCTCCCGGCTCCCTTCGGTCGATTCGACGCTCATGGGAAGACCGTCTCCCCCCGCGCGGTTCTCCCCGATCCCACGGGCTCCTCCACGATCGGGGCCGTCCCAGAGGTTCCCCCCGCGTCGTTGACCGAGGGCACCGCGTGCCCTCTGCCCATGAGCAGCGAGCGGACGAGAGTTATTTCGTCCTGCGTGAATTCCCGGAGCGCCCAATAGCAGGCGACGATCAAGCCGGTCAGGACGAACAGCTTGACGAAGACCAACGGCCCGGGAGTCGGCCACATCGCCGCTGCGGCGAAGGCGAACAGACTCACGATGAGGGTGCGGACGACCAGGCCAAGCGGCGGCACGACCCCCCACAGGCGGCCGAGGGTGACCAATCCCATGAGCATCCCCATGAACCCCGCCAAGGCGGTGACCGCCGAGGCGCCGAGCGGACCATATCGTGGAATGATCAGCATGTGTCCCAGCAGCGCGAGCGGAACGAGGGGCCCCGTCAGCGCGACCGTCATGCGCGGCTTTCCGTCGGCGATCACGACGGTAAGCGCCACCGTCAGCGGCAAGGTCGCGGCGGCCCCGAAAATGAGCGCCGGGAGAAACCGCCCGGTCTCCTGGAATGAGGCCCCGAACAGGCAGGCGGAAATCTCGCCGGCCGACCCCGCGATCACCGCCGCGAAGGGAAACATCGTCAAGGCTCCTCGCAAGGCCTGCTCCGTCATCATCCGCGCGAGACCCGCGTCGCCGCGAGCCAGCGCCCGGCTCACGCTCGACAGCAGCAGCGGCGCCGCCGACATCCCTAACAACGTCGGAAGCAGCGCCAGATTTTGCGCCGCGCCATAGAGACCCGCCTCTTCGACCGTGGCGCCCAGGACCTTGAGGGCGAACAGATCCATCCGTCCGAGCGCCGCCAGGCCGACGGCGGAGAGAAACAGGGGCCAGGAGTAATGCCACAGCGCCCAGGACTTCGAACCGGTCTTCGAGAACAGCGCCGGACGCAGGGTCCGTCGATACAGGCGCAATTCGAGCAGCGTGGAGCCGATGATGGCCAGGATGACGCCGAACACGGACAGGCCGCCGGAAACCAGGATGATCACGAACAGCAGCCGCGCGAGCCAGCGCCCGGCGCTTGCCGAGGCGCAGGCCTGATAGGCGCCCGTCCCTGCGAGAATGTGGCGATGGGCCTGCGCAAGCGCGAACAACGGAATATCCACCGCCATGAGCGCGAGGCAGGCCGCCAACGTGGGCTCATTGAGCAGCCGAGCGAAGGGCAGCGCCAGCATCCACATCGCCACCATGACCCAGATTCCCATGCGGAACTGAAGCTGGACGGCGACCGTGCCCAGCGGCCGCCAATCCGGGCTTTCTCCGACGTGCTTGATCGTCGCCCTGGAAAACAACGAATTGATGCTCCACTCCGCCAACCCAACCAGCGTGACTGCGAGCGTCAGCAACCCATATCCGTCCGCCCCGAGGTTCCGGGTAAGAAAGGCGGCGGTCACCAGCCCGGTCACGGGGAAGAGGGCCTCCGCCAGGAGGACCCGGAGGGTGCCGTCAAGCAAATGGCGCCCCGGGTGAGCAAGGAACCGAGCGGTCGTCATCGCGGCGGCATCGCCTTCACCTTGGCCGTCTCACGCCGGCAGCCTTGCCAGAGAAACCCGGCGGCATTCGCCACCTGCCAGAGCAGGAACAACGCGGTAAGGGAGACCGTCCGCCTGTCGCGGGCGCGCACGAAGAGGTGCCCGAACACGTTGCGATAGAAAGAGAACTCGGGACGAAAGGGGCCGGCCCCGCGGCGGGCGCGCGCCCGATGAAAGCGACACGCGCCTCGCCCGTAGCCGAAATGCTGACGCCAGAATCCGGCCAAGGTCAGCTCGTGACGGTGATGGATCACCGCATCAGGAGCATAGACCAGCCGGCGCCCTTCGCGCACCCACCGATCGCAGAGATCCCGATCTTCCGACGTTCGAAAGGACGGATCGAACCCTCCGATAGTCCGGAACAGATCGGCGGGCAGAGCCAGGTTGTTGGACGCGAAGAACTGGAACTCGCTGTGCATCGCGAGAAAATAGGCCCTCGCCGCTTCCACAATCACTTGGCTCGCGGTCGCATAGATATTGTCGGGCAGCGCGTTGGCGGTGCAGCCCCCCACCAGCGCCCGCGGCGCGCGCTCGAACGCACGGGCGAATCCCTGGAGCCAGCCCGGATCCGGGGTGCAGTCGTCGTCGGTGAAGGCCAGGTATTCGCCTTGGGCCTTGGCGGCTCCCGCGTTCCGGGCGGCCGCCGGCCCCGCATTGGGTTGGCGCAGCCACGTCACGCGACCATCGAGCCGATCGAAATCCGCCGCGTCAAGCGGCGGTTCGCTTCCGTCGTCGACCATGATCACCTCGAAGCGCGCCGCAGGGTACTCCAGCCCGGCCAACGCTTCGAGACAGGCTCGAAGCTGTCGCGGCCGATTCCACGTGGGAACGATGATCGAAAAGGACGGCGCGGGCGGGGTTGCGCGCGGAGCCCTCGAAGACGGGACAGGATCGTCGTTCACGCGCCCCTCATGCCCGATCGACCGTCACGCTTCTGCCCGTCGAGGCCGACTCCATGGCCGCCAGCGCCACCGCCAATGCGCGCCGGCCATCCTCCAGGGTACAGCCGGGCGGGCGGCCGTTTTGGAGACAGGCCAGGAAATGCCGCCACTCCTCCCGATAGGACAGGGCCCATTCTCCCCCATGGCGTAGGCCCGAGATCGCCTGCGGCAGTTCCCGGACGAGACGTGTCGTCGCGTCCACCCGGCTCCGGACATCCCCGGGGATACTCGTCGTAGAGGCGTATTCCAGGCCGTCAAATCGGTAGAACGACAGCGCCAGGGAACCCGCTCGCCCGAAGATCTCCAGACCGTTGTTCTGGCTCGTGCGCTCGGCGCAGGCGGCGGTCGCCAGCACGCCGTTGCTCATCCGGGCGATCACCGTGGCCGATTCATCCTCCCACTGCCCTGACCGTACATAGGCGCTGACTTCCTCCACTTCCGCCTGTGCCAGATAGCGCCAGAGGTCGAAGTGATGGACGGCCATCTCCAGCAGCGCCCCTCCGCCCGTCGCGCGGGCCCTTCGCCATGCCGGGACGCGGTCATGGAAACTCGTCAGGACGCTGCGGATCAGATCCAGCGGTCCCAATCGGCCCCGTTGGATCACCGCTCGCGCCTGACCGGTCAACCGATGCCAGCGTGCATTGAATCCCATCATCACAGTGCGGGTCGTGCCGGACGCCCGCGCGATCAGTCGATCGCAATCCTCCAGCGTGAGCGCGAGGGGCTTTTCGATGAAGAGATGCTTCCCCGCCTCCAATGCAGCCAGCGCGATCTCCACATGCCGCTGGGCCGGCATGCAGACGGCGACGGCATCGACAGAATCGAGCTTGAGCAGGTCCTGATAGTCGGCGACCAGATGCTCGGCTCGGACGTGCCGCGACGCCCGGCGCAGCGCGTCGGGGTCCGGATCGGCCAGTCCCACGACCTCCAGCCCCTGGAGCGACTTCAGGGCCGGCAGGTGCAGTTGGTCCGTAGCGCGCCCGCACCCGATGAATCCGATTCGAACCGCCCGCTGCAAGCCGGCTTCCATGACACCCTGTCTGTGGTTCACGCCAGGGACAGATCCCGACGGTCTTCGTCCCGGATATGCCGGAACCGATGAAATTCGAACCGGGCCACCTGATCGACGGCCCGACCGATTCCCGCGGCATAGCCGACCAATTGTCCGGCTCCGTCCAGAATCAGCCCGATCGCCAGCGCGTGGACGCATGAACGGAACCGGCGCCGCTGCTCGCCGGGCTCAAGCCCCCTCCAGATCCGCCAGAGCCGCAACGCTGGAATCACCGGGGAGCCGGCCACGAACAGCGCGCGCCGCCAGAGCGCCGTCTCCCGCACCCGTGCACCGGCGAAGAGACGACCATTGTAGAATTGCACGGGCAGCCACGACCGCCACAGCGAAAAATTCGTATGCGCGACCTGCGCGGACGGATCGAGATAGAGGCGGTGCCCCTTCTGGCGCAGATCCCAATGCAGCAGCGTCTCCGCCTCCATCATCGGCTCCAACTGCGGCCCGTACCCCAGCAACAGATCCCGTTTGTAGCTGGTGTTGTGACCGGGGAGAAAATCCGCCTCCCGCGCAGTCGTCGGCCAGAGCCAGGGGCCGTAGCCGATAAAAAGATCCGCCCAACTCACGGCGCTGTTGGGATTCGCGTTGCGGACCGCCGGGCCGACCGCCGCCCAAGGGCCGCGATGCGCCCTGATCAGGCTCTCCGCCCATTGCGGGTCGGGGAAGCAATGGTCCTCCGCCAGCGCGACCAGCGGAGCCATGGCGCGGCGAATGCCCGCGGCGTTGGCTCGGCCGATGGAGCGGATCGCCCCCACTTCCACGATCTGCACCTGTGCAAACTCTGCAAGGAGCGCGGACAGCCTGGTCTGGTCCAGATTCAGTTGGGCGCGGGACGGAGCCACGATCACCATTTCGAGCGAAGCCCGGACCGTCTGGCGGAGAAGGTACGAGATCGTGTGACGAATGACGTCGAAATCGTCCGGCGTCGCGATCACGATCGACATCAACGGGCTGTTCGGCTCGCTCACCTGTCGGAGACTCCTTTCAGTCCGGCACCTCGGGCGATACCGGTTTGGCTGCGACGATGCGTCGGGCGGGGATCTGCCACCGGATCATCCGGGCCGCCAGCGGCTCAGGCGCTGCTTTACCCCATAGAGGTCCAGGCCCGCGATCCCATACAACGTATCAGTCCGTGGCCGCACCCCGCCGCCGCCCCATAGACAGAGGCCGAACCGGCCGGCCCCGATCGCGTGGGTGAGCCCCGCACGGCGGCCCAGGACGTTCCAATCGTTCCACAGGTCCGTCGACCAGTGGATGTCGTCGAATATGATCACGGAGCCCGGATTCAACCGCGCGGAGAGACGATCAAAGAGCCGGAGGTTCTCCCCCTTCTTCTTGCTTCCGTCGATGAAGGCGAGGTCGATGCCGTCGCGAAGGCCCGGCAAGATCCGGTCCAGCGCCGCGTCGAAGGAGGCCGTGATCAATTCGAAGCAGCCGACGACCTGACGAAGGTGCGCCTGCGCCAGCCTCGCTCGTTCCGGACTGCCCTCCACGGTAATAAATCGTCGGCAGCTCGGCGCCGACGCCAAATAACAGCCCGAGATGCCGGCGGCGGTTCCCAATTCCAGGATCGTTTTCGATCCGGCCTCCTTGGCGCAGAGATACAAGAAGGTCTCCCAGAGAGGCGAGACGCTGGTCACATGCGCCACTTCGGTCAAGGATCGCCTGCCTTGAGCAGGGCCGGAGGACTGTCCCGCTGACCCAGCCCCAACCGAAGGCCCATCCCCGCCCTCCCGAAACACTCCCACCGAATCCCCACTCCGCTCGGCCATCTTGGCCCGGAGGGCTTCGATCCCGCTCGACGACTCCGGCATCTTCCTCGCTGATCGTCCTGTCCAACAGAAATTGAAGCGGCCGGCAAAGCGCCTCCGGGAGCCCGTTCCGTTTCATGTTCCGCAGCCGTCGCCGGCCGATTGTTGAGGTCAGCGGAAGCGTCCACCGTCCTTCCAGGACGAACCGCCCGGCCATCGACTGGCCACCCATCGACACCCCTTCGACCCTCAAAGACAGTCCTCACTTCGATCGCAGGTCGGCGACCCGGTTATAGATGGTCGCGATCGACCAGCCGATCAGCCCTCCCGTGACGGCGCCGTAGAGAAAACCGATGAGGCTGCCGGTCCAGGTGACCGAGTAGCCGACGAAGTAATTGGACAGCAACTGGAGATGGCTTCCGACATGCTCGCCGCCTCTGATCAGCAGCCAAACGGTCATGAGAAACAACCCGGCGCCACCCACTATCCCGAAACCGGCCGCGAGCAGCCAGGCCTGAATCCTGGCCACAGCCCGACTGAGTTCCCGCTCATCTTGATTCGGTCTGTCCATCTGTCACCTACCGGTCTCGAACCGTTACACCTTGTCCAGCAGATCGCGGCGCTCCTCCGCCTCTGCGCGGGAACGCGCCAGCGACGCGTACAGCATGACGCCGCGATTGCACAGCCAGGCCCCCGCGTATCCGGTCAGGAATCCCCACAGTCCCGCCTCGACCAGGCCGATCGTGGCGCCGGCCCATGTCACGCTGAAGCCGGGGAGAAACTCTCCGAGGAGAGACAGATTCGGCCCCACAACCCTGCCGCCCTTGACCAACAGGATCGCCGTGGCCAGGAAGAGTCCCAGTCCGCCGACCGCTCCCGTCGCCACCCCCATCGCGACAGGATCCAGCCGCGCAAAGGCCCGGTCGAGCACAAGATCCAGCGCGGCCGGCACCTCGGACACCTCGTTGACCGGAACGGCCACCCGCCTGGGCACCATCCGGTCTCCGCCCCTCAACTCGGCCACGCGGCCCTCCTCGTGATATTCCATCTCGGTGTTCACGGCCCAGACGTCCCAACGCTCCCCCGTGATGTTGCGAGCCGCGTAGATCCCAGTCAGCATCGAATGGTCCTGGTTGTTGTAGCGGTGAAGCCCGTTCCGCCCGATGGTCTGCAAATTGGCAAAGGTCGCCAGATAGTCGCGGATGACCGTCACATTGGCTTGGTAGGTTTGGTCGTACACGGGATAGGCCTTTTCCATTCGGACGACCGTGCCGTCGACCACGTCCTTCGGATCGACCAAGCCCAATTGACAACACTCTCGGATGCCCAATTGGATGAGCTGCTCATCCGGCCAGGACCATTCCTCATCTTTGTCCCACAGGAAATATTCCAACCCCAACGACGTGGTGGCCGGATCCGGGACCATGTAGGGACTCCAGTTCTTGTAGTTCTGGATCCTCCCGACCTTGACGTCCGGAGAATGGATATAGATCCAGTTGTCTGGGAAGACCTCTTCGCGGTTGACGACTAGGACCACGGTCAAATAATCCCGGTAACGGAGACGCGCCGCGGCATCCAGCACCTTGGCGGGCGGCGCAGGGCTCAGCGCGAACATGAGTTCCCGGAGCGGCATGGTCGAGACAAAGTCGGATCCGTCGAATTCCGCCCGCTCCCCGGTCAACATCGTCCCGGAGACGGACTCGACCCGTCCCCCTCGATGACGGACCCTCTGGACGTGGGTGCCGCGGACCGTCCGGACGCCCCGTTCGCCGATCACCGACTCACAGCGTTCCCACATCATGCCGGGCCCGAATCTCGGGTAGTGGAACCGCTCGATCAAGGAGGTGATCGTCTGGCCGTCCATGCCGCGAGACGCGCGCAGCAGCGCGTTGCGGAGGGCCTGCTTGAGGGAAAGGTTCTTGATCCGCTGCGCCGCCCAATCCGCCGAGATTTCCGTGCAGGGAATCCCCCACACCTTCTCCGTATAGGTCTTGAAGAAGATGTGGTACAGCCGGGACCCGAATCGATTCGACACCCAGTCTTCGAAGGTTTTTTCGTCATGGATATGCGCGAACCTCGCCTTGAGATAGCTGAGCGCCACCAGAAGTGACTCGACCGGCCCCAGGCCGATCAAGGCGTTGACCGGCTTCAAGGGATAGTCGAAGAAATGCTGCTTGTAATAGATCCGGGACTTGCGGGCACGCAGCAGGAACTCCTCTCCCAGGATCTCCTGCCACAACTCATTGATCAACGGCACCTTCGAGAAAAACCGATGCCCGCCGATATCGAACCGATAGCCGCCGTAATTCACGGTTTTGGAAATCCCGCCGACCTGGGTGCCGCTTTCCAGCACGGTCGAAAGCACTCCGCGCTTGGAGAGTTCATAGGCGGACGTCAATCCGGCGGGACCGGCCCCGATGATCACGACGGGACGCCGGGTCACTTGGCCTTCTCCGACGGCACGGACTTCACGGAAAGCCTGCCCTTCAGATCCGAATCCCGGAACGCCGGCCTGGTCCAGGACTTCGTCAGGAATCGAAGCAGGCCGATCCCAAAGGCCAAGCCGCTGTAGAGAAAGTAGGCCCAGTGCAACGGGATGGCCCGGAAGGCGAAGAGCCATCCGCGCTTCCTGACGAACAACCGATAGAGTCGCTGATTCAGCGCAAGCAGCCCCGCCGTGGCCAGGCCCACCACAACGATCGCCCAACGCCACCACCAGGCGACGGCCAACCCCGCGACCAGGGTCCCGGCCAACAGCGTGCTGATGCGTCCGGCCATCTGCAAGTTCAAGTCATTCAGGACCGCCCGACGCGAGAGGATCAGGTGCGTCCAGGGCAGCGCCCGGCGGAACACATCGGTCAGCACGATCGAAGAAACAGTCCAGCGCTTCCAATGGGTGACCTGCAAGCTCTTCACCAGCCTGATCCGATGGCCCGCGTCTTTAAGGCGATACCCGATTTCAATATCTTCGATGGAAGGCGTCCGATAGGTTTCATCGAACCCGCCGACGGCCTCGAACACGGTCCGCCGGATGGCTCCGCAGGCGCCCCAGAAGGTCGAGGCCTCCTCGCAGCCCTCCTGATGAACCCAATGGTGCAGGAGATTTCTGTATTGCGAGAGAAAGCCGGGATCGCCCGGCTCATCATCATAGGACCCCATCACTGCCGCGACATCCGGTTCTTGCCGAAATAATTCGGCGATTCGGCCGATCGTCTCGACCCTGACCGTGACATCGGCATCGACGAAGAACAGAATCTCCCCCTGGGCCTTGGCAGCCCCCAGATTCCGCGCCCTCGCTGGTCCTCCGGCAGTCGGAATCCGCAGGACCCGTAGCCCGAGTCGCTCGGCATAGTCCCCCGACCCGTCCGTGTCCCCATCCGCCACCACGATGATCTCAAGAGGAGGCGGCGACGAGGCCTGCAAGCTCTCCAGGCACCGGCGAAAGTGCGGCCCCCCGTTATGGACCGGGACCACGACCGAAACGGTGACGGCTTGAGCGGATTCAAACCGGTCCATCATCGGCTGGTTGGATGGCGGCAATGTGCCATAGCCTTCTACTTTACTTATGAGGCGCGTCCTCGGATCCCCCGCCTTGGGCAGACAAGGTCTAAGAGTATAGGGAGGCGGCCTCAGGCTCAAGCTCCCGAACATCTCTTGCCTTGCGAGCGAGCCCCCGGGAGCGACCGCCGATCGTCTGACTCACGGCAACGAGCGCGGGAACCATCTGGGCACGACTGACGAGCGCGGCCGCCTCGTGCAGGAACATTCGGGCCGTGGTTGAGCCCCTCAACATGGACGGGCAGGATCTTCCGCGCGCCATCCCCTCCGGTCATCCCCGGGCATGCCCTGTTCGGAGGGACGCAGCAGGGAGCGGAAGGGTCTGAATTTTCCGCTCGGGTCAACCGGGATCGTCTCCGCCAGTTCGATCTCGACCGCCACGCCCGACCCCACCTTGGCCGAGACCGATCGTTTCAGCGCCGCGATCTCCTGTGTCGGCGCGTCTGCCCCGGGCACAATGCGCAGGACGATCCGATCCAGCCGCTCTTGGGTCACCTGAAACGCCCGAATCCAGGAATAGTGGATCATACCGAGTTCATAGGGATGCATCGTACGGCCATCCGGAAGACGAAAGTAATCGACCGTTCGACCTTGGACGGATCGGATGGTCGAGAAGGGTTGTCCGCAGGAACACGAGAGGCTTCCCCTGATCACGACATCCCCCAGCCGATACCGAATCATGGGCATGGCGTAGGCATGCAGATCCGTTCCCACGACTTCACCCTCCTCCCCTTCCATGACGGCCCGAGCGCCGTCCAGAATCTCGATGACCACCCCGTCGTCGCAGGCGTGCAGATCTCCCGTCTGGCGGCATTGCCACGCAAGGATGTTGAACTCGATGCTGGCATAGGTATCATAGACCGGGGCGCCGAACCCCTGTTCAATCGATTCGCGCATCGGAGGCGTCAACACCTCTCCTCCCGTTCCGACGAAGCGCAGGCGGAGGGATTGCAGTTCGACCGGATCCACCTGTTGGGCCAGTCGGGCCAGCGCGCTGGCATAGCCCGAGAGCACATCGGGCCGAATGGTCTTCAGTTCCTTCGCAATGTCCTCGGACGATTGAAAGCAACTGACCATCACATATCGGCCAAGCCCGACCGCCTCGGCGGCGCGGTGAAGCAACCGGTTGTCTTCCGCGGACTGAGTCCGGGCCAGCATCACATAGGCATGCAGGTCGGTGGGGCGCAGCCCATACGACCGCAGGGCACGCCATCGATAAGCGTTATGCAGCCGCTCTTCGAGCCAACTGCGCCGCACGGTCAACGGGCGACCTGATGACCCGCTGGATCGGCTGGGAATCAGCGACGAGGGATCCACGCCCCTCGTCACGATATCCGCAATCGGGAGATCCTGAAGCTCCGCCCGCGAGGTAATGGGCACCAGCGCCAGATCTTCGATCGTCCGAATCCGGTCCGGCTTCACGCCATGCCGGTCGAAAAGCCGCCGATAGTAGGGCACCGATTCGTAGGCATGGTGGATCAGCCGGCGCAACCGTTGATTTTGGAACGACACGACCTGGTCCCGCGAGGCGCGAGGGTGACGGAGCAACGAGCCGAGCGCGGTCGCAGCCTGAACGGCGGAGAGCATGGATTCAATCCGCCTTCGCGCCGCGGAGAAACCACTCATCCCAGAGTTGGACTCCCAGCACTCCGATCAATTCCCGGCCATGATCTCCCGCACCGGCCTGTTGCCGGGCCAACAGCTCCCTCACCGCCCGCGGTTCAAAATGCCCGCGCGTCCGAAGCTCCCGCTCGGACAGCGCATCCTGCACGAACGACGGCATCGACCGGTCCCAGGGCCAATCGGGAGCGGCCAGCCCGCGTTTCTTTCGATACGCAATCTCCTTGGGCAACAGGCCGTTCAGGGCCCGGCGCAGGATGTATTTTTCCGTGAGCTGCCGCAATTTCAGATGCGGCGGGATCTGGCTGCACAACTCGACGAATTCGTGGTCCAGAAACGGCACGCGGACTTCCAGCCCGTGGGCCATGGAGGCGGCATCAAGGCTTCGCGTAATGTAGTCCGACAGGCGCAGATTGAGGTCAAAATACTGCAATCGAGAAAACCTCGCCCATCGCTCGAACTGAGAGGGCAGGTCAGGCGACCAGGACGACTCTCCCTCCTGATGCCATTGTGCTCTCAGCGCCTCCGAAAAGAGGCGCGGATCCACTGCATCGGTCGCATTGTCGATGACCTGCAGATAGCGCGAGCGGCTCATCGCCGCCGGGGCGCCCAAAGCTCGGCAGGATCGAGACCATAGCCTTCGAAGCGCGGGAATCCGGGAAACGAGCCGCCGCAGCCCGCTTGGCAGATGAAGAAACGGCTGCAGCAGCTTCTCCACGCGATACCAGGCATATCCCCCGAACACCTCGTCCGCCCCCTCGCCGGCCAGCACGACTTTGACCTCTTGGGAGGCCCGCTGCGCCAGGAGCAGATGCGGGATGATGCCGCCGGAGAGGCTGGGATCCTCGCGGTGCCAGATTGCCTTGGGCCAGAGATCAAAATCCTTGATCCCGCAGGCCGTGACGCTCTTGCGAAAGCGATCGGGGTGGAGATCAGACAGGATGCGGGTCGAGCCGATTTCATCGAAGCGCGGATCGTCGAACGAGACGGAAAACGTCTGGATCGGACGGCCGACCTGCCGGCTCATCACGGCCGCCACGCCGCTTGAGTCGAGCCCGCTGCTGAGGTAGGCCCCGACGGGCACGTCGCTGCGTAGATGAAATCGAACGGATTCGTCGAGTTTTGCCTGGACCGCTTCGGCCCATTCCTCTTCCCGGCGCTGGGGCACAGCCTGCCCTTGAGCCGGAAAATCGAGGTCCCAGTAGCGTTGCACCGTGAACGTCCCGGCCTGATAGAGGAGAAAGTGGGCCGGGGGGAGCCGCAGGACCCCGCGCAACAGTGTATGGGGCGCCGAGATGAACCCGACCGCGAACAGCTCCTGCATGGCATGGGCGTGGACCGTTCGCTCCATCGCTCCGCCCGCGAGGATGGATTTGATTTCCGATCCGAAGAACAGCGCGTCGCCGGTCACGGCATAGCTCAGCGGCTTGATGCCGAAACGGTCTCGCGCCAGCAAGAGCCGGCGATGCCGGCTGTCCCACAAGGCAAAGGCAAACATGCCTCTCAGGAACTCGACGCAACGATACCCATAGTCCTCGTACAGATGCACGATTGCCTCGGCGTCCGAATCCGTGCGGAACCGATGGCCGGCGGCAAGCAGGCGTTCCCTCAATTCGAGATAATTGTAGATTTCCCCGTTGCACACCAGGGTCACGGTTTCATCCTCATTGGAGATCGGTTGGTCGCCTCGCTTGAGATCGATGATGCTCAGACGGCGAAAACCCAGGCCGACTCCCGGACTGAGATGAAAACCTTCGCCATCGGGCCCTCGGTGCCGAACCAGATCCGTCATGCGACGGAGCCGGTGCTCGTCAACCGGTTGACGAGAATCTCGGTAGGCGATGCCCGCGATTCCGCACATGTCAGGCTCCCGGCAGAGCGGTGGCTGCGCACTCGGCAAGGCGATAGCATCGCCGGAGCCCGTCCACCCACAACTCGTCTTCCCGCTGATGCTCGTTTCCCAGGAGGGCGGAAAACCCTCCCCCGTCGCGAAAAATCAACGGCGTATGAGACAGGAACTCCGTGACCACGGAATTCCCCTGGCGCCACCGCAGCAGAAGGTCGTGATAGCTGTCGGGCTTGTCGTAGAGGGTGACCCCCCATTTGCTCTTGTATCGCAAGAGTCCGTCGGTCAGAGACGGACGGCTGCCCCTGAAATCCACCGTGCGGCAGCCCATCTCGCGCGCCCACTTCACGATGAAGTAATAGAGGGCCGCGACGGCCCCTTCCCGCTCCAGACTCAGGTCCCCATCGGCCGTCCCAAGCGCCAACAGGTCGAGCGTTTCGGCCTTTCGCTCGAAGAGAACCGCGGCGACGCGTCGTCCGTCCCGCTGCACCCAGAGAATGCCTCCCCGGGCGACCCGGCGCCGGAGATCCTGCCTGCTCCGCAAAAACGCCGATTCTCCATGACGCTTCCGAGCAAACGGCAGGTACATGGATCCGTAAAAGGCATCGCAGTCCTGGGCCCCCTGCGTGACGACCGGGCGGTACTGATGGCGCCGGACAAGGACCATGTCCCGCTTGATGCTGCCGCCGCTTCGCACCAATTGTTCGAGATCCTCGGGAACGCGCAGTCTGGTTCCGACCCACTCGGGCACCGGCAGGTAACCGAGACCGGTCCATCTCCCGGCCGACCGCCGATCCACGCGCGCCACCGTCAGGTCGGCCTCTCCGCAAAGCCGGTCGAGAACGTGAGGCAGGGCCGAGAGGGTGAACTCCCCGACAGCTTCGCGCGCCGGCTCGCCTTGGAAAAATCGTTGCGCGACATACCCGACCCATGGCTCGTGCCCTGCGACCAGGAGGACGCCGGGCCGTCCGCTTCCTCGCGTCGGGCCTCGCAACCGGGCGACCGGCGTCTTCCTGAGTCCCGACCATCCCAGCAGGGCCAGACCGACGCGCGTGATTCCCTCGCGCAGCCGATCAGGCAGGCGAGCGCCGGCCCATTCGGCCATGTCGCGCATGACGGTACTCATGCCGCTTCCCGGCTGGGCTTCCGGCAACGCATGGCGACAAAATTCCCCGTGAGGTAGCGTGTCGGGAAGCGGGCCAGGCATTCCCACGTCATCAACCATCGGCCGAATCGCGCCTGCAGGGTCGTCGTCGCGTGGGCCTGGAGCCATCGGGCCACTCGCACCCCCATGACGCGGGGACAATGCAGAATCGCCGTGGACTCAAGAATCTCCAACCCCGCCTCCTCGATCATCCGCCCGAACGGCCCAGGCCCGCAGGTGGCGCCTACATAGTACGGCACCACGCCGAGCCGATTGAGCCAGCGGAACGGCAGACTGTTCCTCAAGGCGATGATCGGATTCGCCAAATTATCGATGGTGATGACCAACTGCCCGCCTGGTCGGACGGTCCGCGAAAGCTCCCTGAGGCTGGCCGCCATCTCGGTCAGCGAGTGAAAGTGATCGAGCGTAGAATTGGACACGACCGCATCGAACGAGTCGTCCGCAAACGGGAGCCGGCGCACATCCGCGCAGGCCATCGCCGCGTGGGGCCGCGCGGAGGCGGCCCCGCGGAGCGCCGTGATCGAGACATCCATCCCGACCACGACCTCCGCACGGCTCATCAAAAACGTCCACAATCCTTCGCCCACCGCTTCGTCGAAGAGATCCGTTTTCAGCAATCGTCGGATCGGCGCCCTCGTCAACCATCGCGCGCAGAGCCCGAGATTGACGGCGTCGCTGTGGGCGCGCCAGAGCCGATCCGGCCCGCCCTTGGTCCACGCGCGGGCCACGTCATCCCAATACCGCTGTTCAGCGGAGGTCGAGCCGGCCGCCGGTCGGTTCCTCTGCTCGGCTCCTTTCATGAGGTTCCCGTCAAAAAGGTTTGGTCCCCACCGCATACGCCAACGACCATGGAAGCCGAACGAGAGAATCGGCGCAATCGATCGTGAACCGCGCTCGCAGCTCCTGCTCAACCTGAGGCAGCTCCGCTTTGACCATCCCGAAGAGATGCCGGCAGTACCAGACCAGGGAGGGAAGATCGGGAAAATCCCAGGTGAAGCGCTCATGCCGCTCCGAGACCTCCCGAAATCCCGCGTGAGCCATGAGGGCCGTGAGCTCGCCGGGACGAAAGAACAGCCCCTTGTGGCCGGTCAGGCTGAACCGATCCACCGCATCATTCAGGAACCATCCGACGGGCGTGCCTTCCTGGACATCCGCCACGGCAAGTTTTCCGCCGGGAATCAGCACGCGAAACGCTTCCCGGAACACATCGAGCTTGGATTCGATATGGTGCAAGCCGGCAAGGCTCCCGATCCGATCCATCGTTTCCGATGCGAGCGGCATGACGGTGAGCGAACCGAGCACGCGATCAAACCGCGGGGCGACCCCGTGAAGAAACCCTTCGGCCGGCTCAAGACAAATGATTCCCCGATGGTGTCCGCGCCGCTGCTCCAGACCCTCGGCCAGATATCCGCCCCCGGCCGGCGCATCGCAACACTGATGACCGGGGGCCGCATCCAAGAGGTTGATCAACAGCGACCGCTCTGTTTCCCGCACGGATGGAAGGGCGCGGCACGCTTCATTGTAGGAACCGCCGCGGGTGTTGAAAATATATTCGTAGTCCGACATGGGGGCCTCACCTCCGCGCGTCGATCAATCGCGGTCGCGTTCAAACACCTACATTATGGGATTGCAGCATCGCGCAGATTCGTTCGGAGATCAGATCGCCCGCCAGCCGATGGGCCGTGGCGTTCCAGTGCCCATCGCCCAGCTTGGCGTTCGGAAACCCGTGCAGAAAGACACCCTGTTGCGCGGCGTAGGCGGCCAGAGGCTCGGCCAGACTCAACGATGCGATGCCCTCCCGCCTCGCCAAGGCCTGAATGCGTCGATCCGGGTAGTAGAGATCCGGCACCCCGAGTCGTCGGGCGACCGCCTCTCGATGTTGAAGGTCGGGGTGAACCTGGTCGGGATTCGAAAGGCTCACCAGAAGGAATCGGCTCCCTCCGGCTTCCGCCGCCCGCTTCGCCAGCACCACCAAGGCTTCGGTGATCGTCCAGGCCTCCGTCCAGAGCGGATCGGTCGGTTCAAGATAGACCGTGGCATCAAGATCGATCTCCGGGCCGGCTTCGGCTTTCATCCGCCGTTGATGGACGGCTTCGTTCAGGGCGCCCTTCAATCTGTACTTGGCTTCGCGGATGAGTTGGAGCACGCGGGAGAACTCAAAGGCTTCGGAACTGAACGGGAGCTGCTGGAGTCGAAACGCGACCGACCGGCGAAACGCATCATCCAGGACCAATCGCCCGTCCTTGAAGGCGTAGTAGGGCCGGACCGAGTCTCCGTCCAATTCTCGCGAATTCCCGCGAATGTCGTTGCCCGTGAACAGCGCCAGCAGGACGAGATCCGGATGATACGGGCGGACCTTATGACGCAGCACGAGCAGCTCTTGGGCCGTACTGTACCCGGACACGCCGAAATTCACGGCTTCGACCGACCGTCCGGCGAGCGCGGGGCAGCCTCGCAACTCCTGTTCGAGTCTGGCCCAATAGGTCTGGTCCATGGGAAGCTGGAGCGCCTCCGTGTAGGAGTCGCCCAGGACCGCGATCCGAAAGGTCCCCGGCGGTTTCTCCAGGCTGTGTTCACGGTCGCGCAGGCCTGCGCGGTTGATCGTGACATAGGCCTCGCCCTCCTTGTGCCAGAACCCCCGTGCCCCAGGCTTGTGAGCATATCCGGTCAGATCATCAGGGAGGTAGAAATAGGGGTAGGACACGCCGAGCACACGAAGACCGATTTCCGCGAGGACGAATGCCACGCAACAGCCGCTCAAGACCAATGCGATGTGGCTCGCCCATTGTTTCACCACGCTCGGCCTCCGATGGCGTTCCCACATCATAGGAGCGCGGTCAGTCCGGCTCAACATCTCTCTCGACGCACGATGCCGCTTCAAAGCACCAGGAATAGACCCATAGAGTGAGTGCCGGCATCGCAGGTGCGCAGGCGCGACCCGGCCTAAGGCTCCTCGCACTCGTGTCACCCCGACCTCCGCTTGCAATCTTGAGTTTCCGGCACCAAACATGCAGTCTGTTCCCCAACAGGTTGAACGCATGAAATTGCGTCCCGATGAACAGCCTGTGGAAATCGTGGTCGGTACGCACCGGCTCCAGGGTATTCTCTGTGTCCCTGACCACCCAAGAGGAATCGTTCTCTTTGCACATGGGAGCGGGAGCGGACGGTTGAGCCCTCGCAACCAATTCGTGGCCCGGCACCTTCAGCAGGGACAGATGGCGACGTTATTGATGGATCTGTTGGAGGAGTGGGAAGCCGAGGATCGTCGAAACGTCTTCGATATTCCCCTGCTCGCCGGGAGAGTGCGCGGGGCAACCGAGTGGCTTGGCGGGCAATCCACAACTGAACGACTCCGCGTCGGCTATTTCGGGGCCAGCACCGGAGCGGGAGCGGCCTTACAGGCCGCAGCCCAGGCGCCGGACCAGGTGGCGGCGGTGGTATCGCGCGGCGGGCGACCGGATCTGGCCGCGACCTACCTGCCGGAGGTGACGGCGCCGACATTGCTTATTGTCGGAGGAGACGATCGGCCGGTCATCGAGCTGAATCGCGAGGCCCTTTCCCTGCTCACCTGTCCCAAACAACTCATCATCGTCCCAGGCGCCTCCCACCTCTTCGAAGAACCAGGGACATTGGAGCAGGTGGCCACGCTCGCGCTCGACTGGTTTCAACGATACCTGTCTCCTTCTTCCTAATTCCTCATTCCTCATTCCTCACTTTTCGACTTTCCCCACATTGCCCCTTCGCGCCGCAATGTGAACTTCAATCCTGGGGAGAATCTCCCCAGTGAGAAATCCCTCTCATTCGAAAATATCGGCACCTGGCACCGATTGCGGTCTTCCCGACTCTCCCTGGGCGGCACTCCTCTTGCTCCACTCAAGAAGTGATCAAGTTCGATATGGCTGATAAACAATGGACGACGCTGCCACAGAACAGGACCGGCAAAGCACACTGGATCGAGTCCAGCCTCTTTCAGGCAGTGGCAAGACCACCCCCATCCCCTTCACGTCCAGGCTCATTCCGGTGGAGGCTGCTCCAGTTGAGATGATCCCCCAGGGCGCGCGGACCCGCCGGAGATGGCTGTTGCCGCTCCTCCTGATCCTTGCCATAGGGGCGGTCGTCTATTGGCAATGGGGATCACGGGGAGGGTCTGCGCGAACCTACAAGACCGCCCTCGTCGATCGAGGTCCGATTGTCGCAACCGTCACCGCGACCGGGTCGGTCAATCCGGTGACCTCGGTGCTGGTCGGCAGCCAAGTCAGCGGCAGGATCAAGACGCTCTATGCGGATTACAACTCGGAGGTGAAGCAGGGCCAGAAGATCGCCCAGATCGAACCGGCGCTATTTGCGGCGCGCGCCGCCCAGGCCTCCGCCGCGGTCAAGACCGCGTTCGGCGCCCTCGCCAAAGCCCGTGCCGCATTGGCCCAGCGCAAGCTCGAGTTGGATCGCGCCACCAATCTGAGGCGACAGCAGTTCATTCCGCAGGCCGATCTGGATCTGGCGAGGACCAATTTCCGCGACGCGCTTGCGCAGGTGCAAGTGGCCCAGGCCCAGGTGGAACAGGCGCAAGCGGCTTATGCGGTCGCGGACCTGGATTTGTCTCTCACCACGATCTATTCACCCGTGGACGGGACCGTCATCTCCCGCAACGTCGATGTCGGACAGACCGTCGCGGCCACCTTGCAGACCCCCACTCTGTTTGTGATCGCCCAGGACTTGACCAAGATGCAGGTCAACGCGAGCGTCAGCGAAGCCGATATCGGAGGCCTTGCCGAAGGCCACGAGGCGGAGTTCATGGTGGATGCCTATCCGGCCGAGACCTTCACCGGGGCCGTGGTGCAAGTGAGGAACGCGCCGATCAATGTCCAGAACGTGATCACCTATGACGTCATCATCGAAGTCGACAACCATGCGCTCAAGTTGAAACCGGGCATGACGGCAAACGTGTCGATCGTTCGGGCCTATAAAGACAATGTGCTACGGGTGCCGAATGCCGCGCTCCGCTTCAAGATGCCGGATGCGTCGGTCGAGTCGAAACGCCCGATCGTCTGGTCGCTCGACACTCAGGATCGCCCGCAAACCCGTTCTCTGATACCCGGTATCACCGATGGCAACATCACGGAAGTGGCAGGCGGGGACCTCCGCGTGGGAGACCGCGTGATCGTGGGCATGGGGTCTGACGAGGAAACAGATCGCAAGACCTTGCCGCCTGGATTCGGCGTCGGACCGAGGATGCGATAAGAGCGAGGCGCCCGGGGAAAGGCCCCGCCCTGTATGCCACGTTCACTCCTTTCATTGCGGATGACCGGTCAGTTGGCGATTCGCGTGCTGGCGCGTAATCCGCTTCGCACCGGGCTCACGATGCTCGGGATCGTCATCGGCATCGGCGCCGTCGTGACCATGGTCAGCGTCGGCGAGGGCGCCAGTGCCCTCATCCAATCCGAAATCTCAAGTCTGGGCCTGAACGCGGTGATTATCGTGCCAGGCGCCACGACGGTGGGGGGCGTCCGATCCGGCTTGGGGGGGGTGTCCACGCTCACCGTGGACGATGCCAGGGAGATCCAGAAGCGCGTGCGCGGCGTATCGCTCATGACCTATGCGACGAGAGGTGTGCTTCAAGTCGTCCGCGAAAACAAGAACTGGAATACGGTCGTGACCGGCGTGACCGCCTCGCTGCCGGACATTCGGGACTGGCCGGTGGAAGCGGGCACGTTCTTTTCCCAATCGGACGAGGACGTGGCTGCCAAGGTCGCGGTGTTGGGGCGGACAGTGGCCCAGAACCTGTTTGAGCGGGGAGAAGAGATCGTCGGGGCGCAGATCCGCATCAAGAACGTGCCGCTGCGCGTGCTGGGGGTCTTGAAGCCGAAGGGCCAGTCCTTCACTGGCCAGGATCAGGACGACATTGTCTTCCTGCCCTTTTCAACGGCCGAGCGGAAGGTCCTGGGAACAAAACTGTTGGGCACGGTGGGGGCCATCTTCGTGAAGGCCGGTCCGGAGGCTCGCATGTCGGAGATGGTCCAGGATGTCCGCGAGTTGTTGAGAGCGCGCCATCGACTGCACCAAACGGAAGAAGACGACTTTACGGTCCGTACGATGGAAGACGTGGCCAAGATGTCGGCCGGGACAAGCCGAACGATGATGCTGCTGTTGCTGGGGATCGCCTCGATCGCGTTGTTGGTCGGTGGGATCGGGATCATGAACATCCTGCTGGTTTCAGTGACCGAACGGACACGCGAGATCGGGATTCGGATGGCCCTCGGGGCCAAGCGGCAGGATATCCTGCTCCAGTTTCTCATGGAGGCGGTGGTGCTTAGTTCGGTCGGCGGATTGCTCGGCGTCTTGGTCGGCATCGGCGGAGCACGGGTCTTGTCCGGGCTCGCCGGCTGGCCGGTCACCATCTCCCTGGACGCGATCGTTGTCGCCGTGCTGTTTTCGGTGGCGGTCGGCATCTTTTTCGGTCTCTACCCGGCGAACCGAGCCTCTCGCCTCAATCCGATCGAAGCGCTGCACTATGAATGACGAAGGCCCCGTCAAGCGTCATGCGTCAACCGACAAGCGTCAGAACGTAAGGAAACGGAATGAGAAGGAGCCGCGCTTTTCCCAACGGATGACGAATGACGATTGGCGGTCTAGCGTAGACGAGATCGACGGATGATCTGTTAGGACTGGATCACATCGCGGTTGGCTGGAGCACACAAAAAAACCGGCGGAGGTTGGTTCGGAGAGCTCGGCTTTCACTTGTGGGATCTTGGAGAGGCTTTAGGCTTCCCGACCTTGCCGGGCCTGCACACCACCTCTACACCTGACCCCTCTTCATCTCGCTGTACCTCTCACCACCCCTCCGCCTACTCATAGGTAAGTCCTTCTGCCGGCGATTCAAGCCCTGAAGTCCCTTCTAACGGAATCCCATTTATTGTCGGACTCACCGATTGATTCTCGTGAAAAAGTGGCTAATCAGTCTCCAGAGAGAAAGGGGGCGAGGAACGCCTAAGAAGTCAAAGGTCGGCATCCTGGGTTGGTGACCCGCTCTTACGCAGTGCGAGGGGAGAGGATGTCGCTCCTGTGGGTGTTGCGGGGTTGAGATTCGAGGGTACGCGCCATGAGTTCGGTGCCAGTAGGCACGACCGTCTGATGCGAGTCCGATGAGGGTGGCGCGGGACGATCTGGGACGGTTGGGTTGCTGGAGGGTCGTCCGAACCAATCCCGGCTAGTGGGCAGGCCCGGTATCCAGTAAGAGCGGGCCGTTTTTTTGTGAGGTCAACGCATTCATCCTTCCGTCTTTCTGCCTTGTCTCCCTATCATTCGTCTCAGAACAGGCCGGCGATGCCGGTGCTGATCTTCTCCTGAACGATCGGGGTCGCTTCAGGAACATCCAGATCCTTCTGCAACACGTGGCCGACCATCCTCATCTGCTGGACCTTGGGAGCGGCACCGCCCGTTGCCGGCATTCCGGCCGGTCGGCCGAGCGGCTTGCCCAGCCTGCGGTCGGTGATCGGGACATCGGCCGCGCAGAGATAGGTTACCCCTTCTTCCGGAGGCGGCTCCATCCCAAACCCGCCTCGGCCGCTCATGGCCATGCGCATGATCGCGTTCATATCCATGCCGCCCATCATGGCGGACAGGTCTTCTCCCTTCGTCACGGAGGTCACGGCGCTCCCGCCGGTGCTGATTCCGGAACCGAATCCGCTTTGTGCCACGGTTTCCGGCTTCACCCCTTGGCCGGACTTGTGGCAATAGGCCACCTTGGCTTGGATCCAGTAGTTGGCCTGCTCGGGATCGGCGGCAAGCTGATAGCCTTTGGCGGCAAGCTTCTGGCCGACGACCCCCAGATTGACCTGCTGGTTTTCAGAGACGTTGCGCGGCTGGAGATAGACAGTGCGGCTCGTGCTCGGCTCAAGGAAGATCGTGTTGCTGTTCACGAGTCCCGAGCGGATGACGTTCGAGCAGCCGACGGTCAGAACGGACAAGATGATGAGAAAGAATGGGCTTATGAAACGAAACACGTGAAACGCAAGACGATCAGACGAGTCGGCCATCAGAAGTTTCCCGCCACCGCCGCGCTGAGTTTCTGTTGGAGCAGCGATGTGGCCTCCTCTTCTTTCATTTTCTTCTGATGCACGCTGGCCGCAAGTCGCGTTTGATAGACCCCTGACGGCTCACCGGAAGCGGCCACATGGCCGGAGACCGCGGAGCGATCGGCAATCTGCAGATCGGTCACGCAGGCATAGATGACTTCGTCGGTGCCCGCTCGACCGGACGGCCCTCCGAACAGGCTGCCCACCGCGCTGCCGATGCCCTCGATCGCCCCGAGTCCCATGGAGGCCGCCGCGCCCGCCATGGCGCCCTGCGGCCCCGCCATGCTCGCCAAGCCGGCTAGGCTGTTGAGGCCGCCCATCATCGAGGATCCAAAGCCGGTTCCGTAGCCGCTGGCGACCATCGCCTCCACCGACAACTCCGGTTTCGTGACGTTGCAGTAGACGATGTTGGCGAGCACGAGATAGTTGGCCGCATCCGGATCTTGGACGACTTGATAACCCTTCGCCGCCAATCGAGCGCCAAGGTCGGTGAGCGTCGCCGCCTGATTGTCCGACGAATTGCGCGCCTGGACGAAGACGGTGTGCTGGATGCTCGGTTGGAGGAAGAAGGTGCTGCTGGAAATCAGATCGGTATCTTTGATGTTGCCGGCACAGGCAGGCAGAAAGCTAGCCAGCAAAAGCCACCACGCACGGTATCGCATGACGCCTCGATGTAGGCGGCGAAGAAGTCGGCCCTGCATTCTAGGTCATGAGTTACCACGCTGACAACAGGCCGGAAGAACCCCGTCTCCCTGTTCTTACACCAGGATCGTGCCTTGTCCTTGCCGCCAGCGCACGGGGGTGCCGAAGGCCGCGCACTTCCGCTCCATCGTCCGCTCGAGAAACGTCCGTTCTGTTCCCTTCGCAAGCCGCACCCGGAACTCGTCGATCGCGACCGGGACGAGCCGGATCTGCGCCACCCGCCCCTGCTCCAACTCCGCCACGAACAGAAACGAGAGATCGTTCCGCTCGGCGGGGTCCACGGCATAGTCGTCTACAAAGTCGCCGGCGGCATAGAGGATGGCGCGATGCCGGTAGAGTTCAATCCCCTGGGGCGTATGGTTGGAATGGCCCCAGTAGAGATCGGCTCCCAGGTCGATGAGATCGTGGGCCAGCGCCTGCATAGCCCGGCTGGGCGATCCCCAGTTCGGCCCCACATGGGCGCTCAGGATGACAAGCTGCGCGCGCTGCCTTGCCGATCGAATCAGCCGTGACAGCCGCTCCCGATAGGGCTCGATCAGCCCACCGGTTCCGTACCGAATGAAGTGCACGCCGGCCGTCCGATCCGTCGCCTCCCATTCCGGCTCGTTGTCCGTCAGACCGATCACAGTCACGGTGCCGGAGGACGTCGCCAGATACATCGGCTCGAGCGCCTGAGCCAGCGTGGTTCCGGCGCCCGTATGTTGGATTCCCGCGGCATCGAGCCTCTCCAGACAATCTCGCAGGGCCTCCGGTCCGTAATCGAGCACGTGATTATTGGCCAGGGTCACCCCGTCGATCTCTGCGGCGCGCAGGACCTCGATGGCCCTGGGATCGGCGCGAAAGTGAAAGGCCTTGCTGTCCGGTCTCCATTCGCGGCCTCGGTCGCTGATGACGCACTCGAGGTTGATGAGGAGCAGATCGGCTCCCAACAGCAGCGGACACACGTCGCCCCAGACGGTTTCAGGAGGCAGGGCGTGGTTGCGGATGACCGATTCGTCCACCAACCGCCCCAACATGACATCCCCGGTCAGCGCCAGCGTCATGGGCTGCATCTGGTTCTCATCGGCTCGACAACATCAGCGGTATCGAAAGGATGGGAAGGCTGATCGTGATGCGCCGATCGTCAACCGTGAAGGCGCTCGAAGTCCGATACGGCCTCTTCGTCCCCGAACGATTGACGGATGACGTTCGACGCATGACGACCAGACCAAGAGGCGATCACCCATTGCATTCAAGAGCCACAGGCCCCCGGCCAGCGGACTTTTTCGCATCCTGCTACAGCGGGCGCTTGACCACCAACACGGGACAGGTCGCCCGCTGCGCGACGGTCAAGGACACGCTGCCCAACACCTCGGCCATCCGGCCGGTCAAGCCACGGGAACCGAGGACGAGCAACCCGCTGTTCTGCCGCTTGGCTTCGCGGGGCAGCGCGTCTCCCGGACGCCCGACCAGGACTTTCGTCTTCACCTCAGCCTTCACCCCGTCCAAAACGGTCCTCGTCGCATCCATGGCCCGTTTCGCCAGATCATAGCGCGCCAATTGAATCTGGCGCTTGATCAGGCCGGGGGGTTGCTTCGTCTCTCGCTGATAGAGCCTGACCTCTTGCTGGTCTACCGGCGGAACGACGGACACCAGGCCGATGCGCCCGATCTTGGGCAGGTTCGCCACGATCCCGGCGGCGGTCTTGGCCCCTCGCGAGCCATCGCTCGCCAGGAGCACCGTCAGCGGAACCTTGAGCTTGGTCTGAGCCGGAATGAGCAACACGGAACAGGGTGCGTAACTCAGCAGCCGTTGCGACACGCTGCCGAGGACCAACCCCCTCGCGGCCTGGAGTCCTCGCGTGCCGGTCACGATGAGGTCCGGCTGGGTCTCCCGAATCAGCTTGAGCAGTTCGTAGATGGCCGGCCCCTGACGGAGAGCGCATTTGATGTCGCGATAGCGTGTGCGCAGGACCAGGGTGGCCCGCTCCAGGACGGCTTGGGCTTCATCCGCCCGCCTTCGCTCGACGCCGGACCGCGGCTCTCCCGGCAACGTGTCGAGCACGTCGAACGGTTCGATCACATGCGCGATCGTGATGCGCGTTCCGGGTGGATGGGGAAAGTCTCTCATCCAGGCGAGCACGGTATTTGCGTAAGAGGATTGATCCACGGCCAGCAATATTTGCATCGTGCCAGTCTCCCTGTCCGAGTTGGTGAGCGTTCAGCGACTCGTCGCGCCGGCCTCGGTCAGCCACTGCGACCGGGCTCCTGTGGAGGCGGCGTCCGTTTCAATGCGGCGCGCATGCCTTCCAGGCACGCCAGCACTTCCTCGTCGTCGATCTGATGAAAGTCCGCATAGAATTGTCCGATGCCATAAAACGACGAGGGTGTGTGCAGGATGACGACCTCGTCGACCAGTTCGCGCAAATCTTCCCGAGCCCGGTCCGGCCCTACCGGCACCGCCGCCACAAGCCGCCCGACTTTCATCTCACGCAAGGCCGCCAAGGAGGCATAGAACGTCGCGCCCGTGGCGATCCCGTCATCCACGAGAATGACCGTGTCGCCCGCCAACGCCGGCAGCGCGCGTCCCTGCCGATACCGCTCGATCCGCCGCGCAATCTCCCGCTGCTGGCGGCCGATCTCTTCCTCCAACTCGCGGGCCGGCACGTCGTAAGAGTCCAGCACGTCGCGGTTCAGGTATCGATAGCCGGTTTCGGCCAAGGCTCCCATCGCCAGTTCGGGATTGCCCGGCGTTCCGAGCTTCCGGGTCACCAGGACATCAAGCGGAAGATGGAGCGCCAGGCTGATCTCATAGGCCACGACGACCCCGCCCCGCGGCAGCCCCAGCACGATTGTCTGCGGGGCATCTCGATATCGCACAAGCGCCTGGGCCAGTTGCCGGCCCGCATCGCGCCGATCCTTGAACAGATAATCTTGTCCCCACGGCATAGGTTGCCCTTTCCGATCTCTTCGATCCCGCCGATCCAATCGATCGGCCGATCAGAATACAACTCGTTCGGACACGGTCGCCGCCGTGATTCCGCCGGTCTCCACGGCCCATGTGAACTCCTTGACTCTTTGTCTCAGCCGCTCCAGGAGTCCCTGATATGACGAGTCGCGGATGATCTTCTCAAACTGCCCGCGGTAGTTGCGCACGAGACTGACGCCGTCGATCACGATATCGTACACCAACCACTCGCCCGATCGATTGAGGAGTCGATAGTCCATTGGAAAATCCGCCTTGTTCGATACGACCTTGGTTCTGACCTCCGCATAGGGCCCGTCCAGCCGCTCGCCGACATAACGGATGTCTTCGCCGGCATAGCCTTCGATCCTGTCCGCATAGGTATCCGTCAAGAAGGATCGAAAGAGATCGACGAACTCCGTTCGCTCGGACTCGCTGAGTTGTTTCCATTGTCCTGCCAACGTGCGCTTGGACATTTCCTCGTAGCTGAACCGAGCCCCGACCGCTTCTTTCAGCATGCGCCGGCGCTGTGCCAACCGTTCGGGGCGCTTCAGGGTCTCATCCCCCAATATGCGCAGCACCTCGGTGACCGTGCCCCGTACGGCCTCCGTCGGAGGCACCGCCGCCTGGGCGACGCCGACTGCGAACAGGGCGGCGGCGCCGAGGCGACCACACCAGGATTGCGCAACTCCTTTCATCAGCGGCATCCGGTCAGAACAACGGATGATGGGGAGCCGAGGTAAACGGGGCGTTCTTGGGCGCATCGCCGGCATTGCCGACGAAGCGCCAGACGCCGGCGTCTTTGACGAGATAATGCACTTCGCGAAACCAGCTGTCGATCGTGATTCGCTTGCCGCTCTCACGCTCGGTTCCGTAGAGCCCGCCGGTGCAGGTGAATTCGGCGTTCCATCTGGCGCCGGTCCGGAAGAGTTTCACCTGGGAGAAGAGATGGGTCGAGGACAGCGCATCGTAGTGCGTAAACACCTCTCCCCATACGCGGCGGACATCCGGCAGCTTCAACCCATGATAGTTATAGTCTGCCGAATAAAAACCCATGAGTTCATCCAGACGTTGTGCCTCCACCGCCTGCTCCATCCGCTCAAAGTCGCCCAGCGCTTCAGCCACCATGGGGTGGAGCGTCGCCTTCGGGTCATAGGGTATCGTCTGCGTCTCGACCTCCACGGAGGCGTTGGGGACCAGATACATCGCAGCCCACGATTGACTGCCGAACCACGACCAAAGGATCACAACCCCCATGACCCATCCAATCAGGCTCACCGGATTTTTCACCTTCGCCTTGCCGACCGAGGTTGTGACTGTGCGCAGCATGCCATTGCTTGACCGGCGTGAAAAATATACGGTCCCCTCATCAATAGACAGTGATACCGGTGAGCAAGAGGGAGGCCACTACGCCGACGGCGCTATTCCCTCAGGATCACGCGCAACCTGTTGATTTTGGATGGCCGGCGAGCCGAGACCCCGCTCCAGCGAAGCAAACTGCTACATCGCGAGCGCCCTCCGCTGTAGCGAATAGTCCCATTCATGGATCCGGTTCGACCGTTGGAGTCCTCAACTCTATGGGTCACCCTTCGATCGGCGCGGCCATGGGAGGAAAAAACCCTGGAGTTTTTTCACCGCTCCGGCTATAGGAAGGTGGTCCGTAGAGGGCTGTGGCGGCGAAGTCTTGGCGCCGACGAATCGAGCGGTGATGATTTCGGCGCCGCCGTGCGGATTCTGCCTCAGCATGGAAGATAGACATCGATGAAGGAGGTTTCGAATGCGGCTGTCTCGTGTTGCGCTGATTCTGCTGGTCCTGCTGGGTTGGTCTCTGCCGGCCCTGCTCGTTCCCTCCGCCGTCCAGGCGGAAGAAAAATGGAAACAGACCTATGAAGGCGTGAAGCCAGGCACCTGGTATTTGGGCGTACGGGCCGGTTTCACCCCCTTGACGCAAGAGTTGAGACGGAACACGGATACGGACGTGGGCCACCTGCTGAACTTCCAAGCGATGTATGCCGTCAATAAATGGCTGTTCCTCGGCATGATGATCGAGTGGGAGCGGCACTCGGTGGACCAGGAACGGCCGAGCCTGAATCTCGGCCATTTGGATACCGTGTCGGTGCTGCCCACGCTGGAACTCCGGCCCTTTCGGGTCGGGCCGATCAGTCCTTATGCCAACATGAGCTTCGGCGTCAACGTGAACGGGTTTGGAGAGGACCGCGGCAACATCGGCAACACCACGATCAGCCCCAGCAACAATTTCGCCTGGCGGCTTGGCTGGGGCGCGGACTACGCGCTCACGGAACAACTGGCCCTGAACGTGGAAATGGCCTACAAGCGCAACGACGGCCATGTCACGATCGGCAACGTGCGGTCGGATGATTGGAACGCCTCCTCGTTTGGGTTTCTCGTCGGCGTGCGCCTCTTCTTCTTTTGAGCGAGCGCGGGAGCGGGCCTTGCCCGCTCCCGTCATTCCCCCTTCCCGTCTGCCGATCGAGCAATCTGCACGTCCAACACAAGCACCCAGTCATTTCCGCTCCGGACCTCTCCCGGCGCGTCGAATTCGCGGGTTCCCCTGTTCACAAACCCGCCCACGGGTATCGTTTGCCCGGTTCGCGGATCGAACCAGGATGCCGTCCCTGGAGCCGCTAACCGTTCCAGGTTCGCGACCACCGAGCCGCCGGTGGGAAGATAGATCCAGGCATAGGTGCCGTCCGACGCGCGGGTCGCTTGAGCGTGGTGGATGCCACGTCCAGGATCGGACGCGATGAGGGATTGATCCGGAATACGCGTGAGCATGGGGCGTGACTCCACCAGCGTTCGTAGATGCCGAAGCTGTCCGGCGGCCGGCGCATCCAGAGCCTTTTGCCAATGTCCGCGTTGCCCGTTGCTGGTGGGCTCGCCCGGCACATAGAAAATCTCGATATCGTTGTGACCATAGACATGGCCGAACGCGCCGGCAAAGACCGCCCAATAGGCTTTCCTTCGCATCACGTCCTCGCCCACACGCGGACCAGGGCCGGGCGCCCCCATATAAAACCCGTCTGGTTTGGTGTCATAGATCGGCTCGGCATCGATCACAGGCTTGACAGGCCGGCGGTCGTACTCCATCGCGACCAGCTCATAGGCCTCCCCGCAGCGTCCTCCCGACCAATGGCATTGCCAGGCTTGCGCATCATCCATATGGCCGGACTGGAGCATGTTGAAATCGAGCCAGGGCTCTTGATGAAATTCTGGTGCGGAGCTGGCCGGGGCGCCGGGATGAATCGACATGAGCTGCCGCCCGCCATGCCCCAATCGCAACCCTTCGGCCATGGCCACAAACAGGGCACGTTGTTCGTCGGAGAGGGTCGGAACATAGTCGTTGATTGAGTCATACTCGCCGCTGACGACCCAGATGACGTTGGATCGATCCCGATAGCGGGTACCGAGCCACAGTCCCAACCGCCTTGCCTTCTCCGCATCCCCGTCAAATGCCTGCTTGTAGGCCTGGCCCCACATCACCACGAGATCGACGTAGAGTCCCTGCCGCGCCGCTTCGTCCACGATGAAATCGACGTGCCGCCAGTAGGATTCGCGAGGGCGATCGGTGTCGCCGTCGAGGAACGGAGACTCCCGAAATCCCATCCAGTCCTCGTTAAACCCGCCGGTCACCTGAATCCCTGTGAATCCTTTGGCCGCGCGATCCGTCAGGTAGAGGCGAATGTCGTCGTTGCTGAGTTTCGTCAGGGACCAGGCGGTGTCGCCCAACCAGAAAAAAGGGGTCCCGTCCTGCGTGACCAGGAAATGCCCGTTGTCGCTGACCCGCAGCGGGGACAGCGGCGCGGCGCCCAGACAGAGCAGCGCCGACAAGACTCCATAGGCGAGCAGGCCGATCCTTCGCGTCATGATGAGTTCGCCGATCCCGGGATGATGAACCAGGCAGACGATCCCATGATACAAACGGGCCGGACCCTGCACAACTCCAGGGACATCCCCGGTCCAATGTCGGGGGCTTGGGCAGGCGAATGGCGCCGCAAGCGTGAAGCGGTCAAACAGTCGGCAGTGAAAGAGAACCCTGCACGCAGTGAGCTGATTGCCGGGGAGAGGCGGCTCTGCGAACGAAAGATCGCCGGCTACGCCGGTTTCGCGTAGAGAAACAGATGGAGCCGTTCCTGTTCTTCCGGGCGGAGCGACTGAAACTGGACGCCGAACTCGCCGCGCGAAGCCCAACGCACCAGCGCCCGATCGATCTTGATGGCGCTCCGATCGTCAGGAAGGTGGATGAACAGGGCCAACCCTTCGCCCACCGTGACGGGCGTCGGGCTTTCCACCGCACAGCCGCCGATGGAGAGGTTATAGAGGCTCCCCTGCTTGAGTCCGACGCCCTGGCTGTCGGGCGTGACAAACAGGACGGGAAGATCGACCATGTGGCGCGGATGGGCTCGGAGTTCCTGCATCGACTCCGCCTTTCTCGATGGAAACGGCCGGCCGATGACCGTTGCGCTTGGAGCGACTCTACAGCGAATCCGGCCGATCGGCCAACGAAAACGGACCGGGCGATCATGTCCGATCATTGCGCAATCCCTTGGCCACCGCACGGCCGACGAGCCGCCCGATCAATTCACCGATCGTCGTATGGGTTCCGCTGTAGCGAATCGACGGTCCGTCGCCTCCGGCGATGACGACCGCGTCCGTCCCGGTCCCCGTAGCCCCCGGCCGGCCGGTCCAACTGGGAACTCCCGCCTCCAACAGAACCGCGGTCTTGCTTTCCGTCGCTACCTGCACCGCCGTGACCATCGCCGACATCGTGAGGGCGGCATTGGTGATCAGGATGATATTGATGGTCCCGGCGCCCTGCGTCACCCAGCGCCGCCCGGCCAGATCGGTCGGCTCGCCGGCCCTGACGGCATTCGTCACGCCCACCGTCACGAACCCTTCGACCCAGAGATTGTTTTCCTCCTCGCGACAAACCACCAATCGGTCCAACAGCACCGCCGTCATGAGCCCAACGGTCGGTGGAGGAGCCTGGAGCGCCGCTGCCACGCGCCCAAGGTATCGGGACGGATCACCCCATCGCCGCAAGACAGAGACATCGGCGATTTGAGGAGAGGGCGACGCGCCTTGAATCGGGTTGTCCGGGACCTGATGGTTGATGATGGAGCGGGCCTGGACCAGGCCTCCGCCCCGCGGCGCAGAAGACAAGACGCGCCGAGCCCGGCCCAGATCGATGAGCAAGGTACGGTCTTTCACCATCCACTTGGCCGGCACCCTCTCGGATGGCCTGTCTGCTCCTCTACCCATGCAGAGCGGCCTCGATCGCGCGCAGCAGCAGGTCGTTCTCCCTCGGCGTCCTGATTGCGACCCGAACCATGCGTTCGGTGAGCCCGGCGATCGTCGAACAGTCCCGAACCAGCAGGCCGCGATCGCGGAGCCGCTCGGCCACATCAGAGGCGCGGAGGGAAGCCGGCAGCTCGATCAGAAGAAAGTTGGCCTCGGAGGGAAAGACCTGGAGGTCTGGTATTTCGCGCAAGGCCCGGCCGAGCCTCGTTCGTTCGTCCGAGATCAATGCCAGAGTCTTTTTTCGATAGGCCGTATCCTTCAGACCGGCCAGGGCTGCGGCTTGAGCCAAGACATTGACCGACCAGGGAGGCTGTCGCCGCCGCACCTGTTCGACGACGTCCGGTTGCCCGGCCAGGTAGCCGATCCGAAGCCCGGGGATGGCGTAAAACTTGGTGAAGCTTCGGAGGACCAGGAGCCGCGGATGCTTTGAGACCTCCTGAAGCATCGAATGCTCCGGCGCAAACTCAATGAAGGATTCATCGACGATCGTCCAGATGTGCCCATCACCCAGCGCCGCAACGAGCTTGAGCAGATCACCCTTCCCAATCACTCGGCCCGTTGGGTTGTTGGGATTGCAGAGAAAGACCGTGTCGAATCGCCCCTTCCCCGTCCGCATCAGATCCAGTGCTTCTTCAATCGGAGGTCGATAGTCATCGGCGCGCGATGCCGAGACATGCGTACAATGGCCTCCCGCTCGGTGCACGGCCCGTTCATATTCCGAAAACGTGGGCCCGATGATCAGAGCCTTGGTGATCGAGAGGGCGATGGGCAGCAGGTACAACAGTTCCATCGATCCGTTGCCGATCAGATAATGGGCCGGAGTGAGACCGGATCGTCTGCTCAGAGCCTGGACTAGGTCGTGGGCTTCCGGGTCCGGATAATGGCGCAGCATCCACTGGCTTTTTCGCAACGCCCGCAGGACCGAGAGAGACGGCCCCAGCGGGTTGATGCTGGCGCTGAAATCCACCAGATCGGACGGACGGCAGCCTCGTTCGCGGGCCGCGCGATAGAGGTTCCCCCCGTGGATGTCCTCCTTCACCACAGCACCAAACAGGCCAGGCCCGCCGCAAGGGCTGAGGCAATCCACATCAGCGACAGGGCTTCGGGAATCAATTCCGGTGTCAGAGGCCGGACGGCCGTGCCGATCATCGGCCTCGCCTTGACGATCCCGTCATAGACGTTCGCACCGCCCAGTTGAACCAGCAAGGCGCCGGCCATGGCCGCTTCCGGCCTGCCGCTGTTGGGACTTGGATGGTGTCCTCCGTCTCGACTCAGCACGACCCAGGCTTGATGCAATCGAGCGAGGCTCCGATAGCGCAGGCCCGCCGCGACAGCGATCAACAGACCGGTCACTCGCGCCGGCAGCCAGTTCATCACATCATCCAACCGGGCCGAGGCCCAGCCGATGTGGCGAAAGGGAGGTTCGGGATGGCCGATCATCGAATCGAGCGTGTTGACGGCCTTGTAGGTCCAGGCCAGCGGTGCTCCCCCGACGGCCAAAAAGAACAACGGCGCGACAATGCCGTCGCTGGTACTTTCCGCCACCGTTTCGACCGTGGCCCTCACGATCTCGCTTTCGGAAAGCGAAGCCGTATCCCGCCCAACGATCCGGCCGACCGCCCGTCTGGCTTCGTCCAACGACCCGCCGACAAGCGCATGCCACACAGCCTTGGCATGGTCCTGGAGATCGCGGGCCGCGAGCGCCAAGAACGAAAAGACCATCTCCACCATCAGCCCAAGCTGCGGATGGAGCTGATGGGCCCCCTGCACCAAGCCCCAGACGAAGCCAAACACAAGACCTGGAACCACCAGCGTGACCGCGACTCCGGCGGAGGTTGCGACAATCCGGTGCCCAACCGTAGACAGCAGGGGTCGTTCGAGCCTGTCGATGAGGCAGCCGATCCACCGGACCGGATGCGGCAGCCATCGAGGATCGCCGATCGCGAGATCCAAGGCGCAGGCCCCGAGGAGGACGGTCATGGTCATCGGCGATCCAAGAAAGCTGGCACAAGGATGAGAAACGCCACCTCCGTCACCTCATTGATGAGGCCGAACACATCGCCGGTCATCCCCCGACAGAGCCGCCAGGACAGCCACGCGATTCCTCTCGCGAGGAGCCCGGCCAGTGCCAGGATGATCAGCCCGCCTGTCAATCCATAGCCCCAGATCAGCCAGGCGGCGGCTGAGATCGTGGCAACGACGACATGCTCGGTTCTCAGAGCAGCGAGAAAGGGTTGCCCCAAGCCCCCATCGGCTCGGGCATAGGGCATCCGCAATCCACCGACCGTCATGGCCCATCGGCCCACCAGCGGCATGCTGGCTACGGCGAGCCACCGGCCTGCATCAGGCAAGGCCGAGAGGCCGAGGTAGCGGAGCCCGAGCGACATGATCAGAGCCACGGCACCCATGGCGCCGACGCTGGAATCGCGCATGATCGCCAACCGCTGCTCCGGCGTCCGTCCACCAGCCCATCCGTCCACCGTGTCGGCCAACCCGTCCAAATGGAGGCAGCGCGTCAATAGAATAAGCAGGAGTATCACCAGCCCATCGCTCACGGATCGGGGGATGGCCATTTCACAGAGGACCATGGCGCCGGCGAGGATGCCTCCCAAGATCAGGCCGACGGTAGGGAACCACATCATTGACCTGGCCAATTGGCCCGAGATGATTGGTTGGTGCCCCCGGCTCACCGGAATCGCGGTCAGGAATTCCCAGGCGACGATCATAGGATGAAGAAACCGAAGCCCAGGACCGGGGACTGAGGACTCAGGACTGAGCACCGATTTCTTGGCCTCCTGAAAAGCATTCCATTTGAATTTCACCTCAGCACTCAGCACTGAGTCCCTCGTTCGGACACGCCCGCTTCGTCGAAGGTGGCCATCTGCGAGTAAATCTTGAGCGCCGCCTGCACCAACCCGATGCCGAGACAGGCGCCTGTCCCTTCACCGAGCCGAAGGTAGAGGTCCAGCAGAGGCGCGAGGCCCAGCCGTTTCAACACAGCCCCATGTCCACATTCGACCGATCGGTGGGACGCGATGAGATAGTCACGGCAAGCAGGAGCCACGCCCACCGCGATCAGCGCGGCCGCTCCGGAGATGAAGCCATCCAAGACCACCGGGATGCGGGCCGCCGCGCCGCCGACTATGAGGCCCGCGATGCCCGCAATCTCGAAGCCACCCACTTTGGCCAGCACGTCGAGCGCGTCGTCCGGGTTGGGCCGATGGAACGCCAGCGCGGCCTCGATCACGCGGATCTTGTCTGACAGCCTGCGATCATCGATCCCGGTCCCTCGTCCCGTCACAGCCTCCACCGGCTCGCTGGTCATCAGGGCGGCGATCGCGGCGCTCGCGGTCGTATTGCCGATCCCCATGTCGCCGGTCCCGAGCAGGCCGATGCCTTCCCTGGCCGCCTCCTGCGCCAACGTGGCGCCGGCTTCCAAGGCCCGGATGGCCTGTTCGCGGGTCATGGCCGGCTCGTGCAGAAAATTTTTCGTGCCGGGCGCGATCTTTCGTCGGATCAAATGGGGAAGGGCGGGAAACTCCACTGCCACCCCGATATCGACGACCCGGACCTCCGCATCGGCATGTCGCGCCAAGACGTTCACCCCAGCGCCGCCGCGCAGGAAATTCAGCACCATCTGCGCCGTCACCTCGATGGGATAGGCGCTCACCCCCTCCTGCACGATCCCATGATCGGCCGCAAACGTATAGACGGCCGCTCTTGGGATGTTCGGCATGAGTTTCCCGGTGAGCATGACATAGCAGGCGGCCAATTCCTCCAAACGCCCAAGACTGCCGGGTGGTTTGGTCAGACGGTCAAGACGGCGCTGCGCCTGCTCCAACAGGCCATGATCGGGCGGCTGAATGAGCGACAACAGATCATCGATGGTCATCACTCCTCCTCTACTTCAGTCTCAACGTCTGGCCGCTCACGATGAAGTGGACCTCATCCGCTTCGGCGGCTATTCGTTGATTGACCCTCCCGGCCACATCACGAAACCGCCGGGCTGATCGACCCAGCGGCACCAACCCGAGGCCGAGTTCATTGCTGACGAGCAGGACCAGGGCTTGGGTCCTACGAATGGCCCGCAGCAGATCGGTGACATGATCGTTCACCGCGTCATCGCGCACCCCCGTCGCGCCCAGGTTGCTCAGCCACAGGGTCAGGCAATCCACGACGATCGCGCGGTACTCCTGTCCCTGTTTTCGAAACCACCCGGCAAGATCGACGGGGACCTCCATCGTCTCCCAATCTGGCGACCTCATACGTTGATGGCGTCTGATCCGCTCGGCCATTTCCCGATCCAGCGCCTGTCCCGTGGCCACGAAGGCCTTGGGCGCCGCGTTTCCCGCCAATTCGAGCGCCGCCTGACTTTTCCCCGATGAGGCTCCTCCCAACACGAGAACCAGTTTGGCTCGCCTTCTGCTTGTCTTCTTCATACCCCTCTTCACGATTTTCGTGGAACGCGTTGGAACGGGCATTCCGACTCTTCCTCTGCAGCTCGACGTGGTTTCCCCACGATTCATAGTGCACGAGCCGATCCAGCGGCAGCCTGACCCGCCACCCAACCGTTTCAAGGTCAGGCCTTCGCGCAAACTCGGACACATAACCGAGACAGAGGTAGGCGAGCACCGTGACCGATTTGGGAATGCCGAGCAGGCGCTTCAAGGCGGTATGATCCATGATGCTGACCCACCCGACTCCGATTCCTTCGGCCCTCGCCGCCAGCCACAGATTTTGAATCGCGCAACAGGTGCTGTAGAGGTCGGTGTCCCTCACGGTGGACCGTCCGAGGACCGCTCGGCCTCCGCGCCGGCGGTTGCAGGTCACGCAGAGATTCACCGGCGCTTCTTCGATGCCTTCGAGCTTGAGACTCCGATAGAGATCGGCGCGCATCCCGTCATACTGCCTCGCCGCCTCATTATTGATCCGGCGAAAGATTCTCTTTACGGCGCGCTTCGTCGTTCGGTGACGCACCACCACGAAGTCCCAGGGCTGCATGAAGCCGACCGACCCGGCATGGTGCGCGGCAGTCAGCAGCCTTCCCAGCACGTCATCAGGGATCGGCGCCGGCAGGAATCCCCGGCGCACATCGCGCCGCTCGAAGATGGCCCGGTACACGGCGCTTCGCTCCATGGGAGAAAACCCGGCATCGGCAGCGAGGGCTTCTTCACCGAGCCGAATAATGGATGGTGGATCAAACACCGGACCTCCCTGTTCTTAGTTCCCGCTCGTCGCAGGGGGATCATCGACCGGCTTCTGAACAAGACTCACATCCCCCGCACTGACTTTCTTGAGGCAATCGGGGCAGAGACAATCCTGGAAGCGGGCCGCGATCCAATCCATCTGGCGTTCCGTCACCCCGACCTGCCCGCACCAACAGCCCCATTGCCCGCACTCGAAGGTCCGGCCGCAGGCTTCGCAGGTCTTTGTGACCGGCCCTTTCATCCGCGCTCCTCGCCAAGCCGACTCCGGCTCGCCAGTCAGAACTCCACTCCCGCTTGCGCCCTGACGCCCTTTCGGAAGGGATGCTTCACCTGCTTCATCTCCGTCACCAGGTCCGCAGCCTCGATCAACTCGGCCTTGGCGCTCCGGCCCGTGACGACCACGTGCTGCATCGGCGGCCGTTCGGACAGGACGGGAAGCACCTCGGACAGGTGGACGTATTCGTGCTGCAGGACGATATTGAACTCGTCGAGGATCACCATCGCGTAGGAGGGATCGCGGAGGAACTCGCAGGCCTTCTCCCAAGCTCGCTGCGCGAAGGCCGTGTCCCGTTCCCGGTCCTGCGTTTCCCAGGTATAGCCTTCTCCCATGCGAAGGAACGTCACGAGCGGACCAAAACTCTTGAGCACCCGCTCCTCCGCCGTGTCGATTGCGCCCTTGATGAACTGCACGACCGCCACCTTCTTCCCATGGCCGACACAGCGGAGCACCATCCCCAGCGCGGCGGTCGTCTTGCCCTTGCCCGCTCCCGTGTAGACGATGAGCAGGCCCTTTTCCTCCTGCGCCCGTTCGATGCGGCGATCCACCGAGGCCTTCAACCGGGCCATCCTGGCCTTGTGCTCTTCATCGTCCGTCATCCGGCCTGCCTCCCCCCCGAGGCGTTTAACCTGCTCTGCCTGGCCGCTTCGACCAGCGCCTCCGCCACCTGCGGCCGGCTGGCAAAATGCAGGTGCGTGTACAGGGCCAGGGTCTTCTTCGTGACCAGCCCGTCCGGTCCCTTGGTTTCACCTCGCGCATCGGTCAATCGGCAGGCATAGTCGAGCGGTCCCGTCGCGCTCAAGGCGGAGTAATGGAATTCATGCCCGCGCACGACCGTGCCCAGCTCACCCAGGATGCAGGGCCGCGAGAATTCGACCGTCCGGTATCCGAGCGTGAGCCCCGATCGTCTCATGCCCGCTTCCGCGGCGAACAGGCCGACCATCTCGTGCGACCGGCCCTTGAAATCGCGGATCGCCTTGGTCAGATACATCAGCCCACCGCATTCGGCGTAGATAACGCCGCCTCGCTCCGCGAAGGATCGGATGGCCCGCTTCATCGCCACGTTCGCAGCCAGTGCTTCCCCGTGGAGTTCCGGATAGCCCCCGCCCAGATACAACAGATCGACGTCGGGCAACGTGTGGTCGCTCATCGGCGAGAAGCGGATCAACCGCGCTCCTTCCGCCTCGAGCAAATCGAGGTTGTCCTGATAGTAAAAGCAGAAGGCTTGATCGTAGGCGATGCCGATCCGGATGTCGCGGCCGGTGTGCTGCTTCACCGGAACGATCGGCGCGGCAGGCAATTCAACGCTTGAGCCGGCCAGATGCTCGATCAGATCCAGATCGACCGTCTCCGCCGCGGCTCGGCCCAGCCGCTCGTAGAGATCGGCCGATCCCCGTTCGATCGCCGTCATCAACCCGAGATGGCGATCGGGAATCGACGCCGATGGATCGGTCCGCAGGTACCCCACGACGGCAACGTTCGTTCGCTGGTCGACCGCTGCTTTCAGGAGACGGTAATGGCCGTCGCTGTTGACCCGATTGAAGAGCACGCCGGCAATGTTGAGCAGCGGATCGAACCGGACAAAGCCTTCGACCATCGCCGCGGCGGAGCGAGCCATGGCGCTGCCGTCGATCACGAGCAGCACCGGCGCGTCGAGCTGTTTCGCCAATTCCGCCGTGCTGCCAAGCTCGTTCACCGGCGAGCTGCTGTCGAACAGCCCCATCATGCCTTCCACGATCGAGAGGTCCGCGCCGGCCGCCGCGCGGGTGAAGATCGCTCGATTGACTTCTCTCCCCAGCATCCACCCGTCCAGATTGCGCGACGGACGGCCGGTCGCCGCCTGGTGGTGGCCTGGGTCGATGAAGTCCGGCCCGGCCTTGAACGATTGAACCATCCGACCTCTGGCTGTGAAGGCAGCCAGCAAGGCCAAGGTCACCGTCGTTTTCCCGACGTTGCTGCCGGTGCCGGCGATAATGATCCGCGGCGCCTTCACGATCACTCCTCAGAAAGTCAGTTTAACCCCGCCAAAGACCGACCGAATGGGCGTGCCGAAGCCGATGATTTCTTCATATTGCTGATCGCCCAGATTCTCGACCCGACCGAAGAGTTGCACGGTCCTGTTGATGTCGTAGGTGGCCGACGCATTCACCACCCCGAACGACCCCAACCTGCCCGCCGGGGCATTGTTCGCATCGTTGTTGCGCGCGCCCACGAACCGATAGTCCACGTGTAATTGCAGCGCTGGAATCGGCTTGTAGCTCACGCCCAAGCTGGCCTGATCGATCGGCACACGGGCCAGCCTGCGTCCGTTCGTGAGATCCCGATTCGACGTATAGGTGTACTGCCCGCGAAAACTGAGCTGCTGTGTCACATCGACCTTGAACGAGGCCTCCCATCCCTGCGTCCTGGCTTCCCCTATGTTCTCCGGCCTCAACAGGGCCCCGGCCACGACGTTCTGGATCAGGTTCTCGAAGTCGTTGTGAAAGTAGGTGACGGAGAGGAACAGTTTGTCCTGCCAGAGAGACTGATCGACTCCCACGTCCCAGCCGTGGCTCTCTTCCGGCTTAAGGTCCGGATTGCCGAAACCGGGAAAAAACAATTGGTTGATCGTGGGCGCGCGAAATCCTGTGGCGTACGAGCCGCGGAACTTGGTCCCCGTTTCCGGAATCCGGTAGCCGCCGGTGATGCGGTAGGTCGTGGCGTCGCCGAAGGTATTGAAACTGTCTTGCCTGACTCCGGCTGTAAACAGCACTCGGTCCTGAAGATTCACCTGCGCCTGGGCAAATCCCGCATGGGATGAAAGAATTTTCGTCGGGGACGTGGCCGGTTGGAAGCTGGGGTTGTCACCCTGCTCGTCGCGATATTGATAGCCTGCTGACAACAGGAGTGGTTTCCCAATCTGGAAGTTATGCTGCCATTCGATTCGACGATTGAGGATCTCGATGTCGGACAGGGTCCGCGGCGAGAGCTGGTTGACGACACCCGTCTCAATGTTCCGCCGCACCGACCCGCCGTCGAACGACAGCCGCTCATGGTTTTGCCCAACGGTCAGCTTCTGCGACCACCAGGAAGTCAGCGGCTGTTCATAGGCGGCACTCAAGATGAGCGTGTTAGTCGTGAACTTCGATCCGAGCACATCGAATTTCGAGGTCGTGGTGACATTGTCGAGAAACACATCCGAGTTCCACCAGCGCGCCGTCACGTCGAGCCGACCGTCTTTCGGCAACGTCACCCCGACCCGTCCCGAACCCTGCCAGTTATGAAACGCATCCCGTTCCGTCGCGCCACGCCGATAGTTGGCCACGGAGAAGTTGCTCGTATCCCAACGGGACAGCGAGAGCGCATAGTCCACCGGGCCTTTGGTCCCCGAGACCTGCCCGCCTTCCCGCAACGTGGCGAACGAGCCGTACTCCATAAATGCGCTGCCGGTGAGCGGCCCCGTTCCCCGCTTGGTGATGATGTTGATCACGCCCCCGATGGCGTCTGACCCGTACAACATGCTTTGCGCGCCGCGCAAAATTTCAATCCGCTCGATGTTCTCGGCCGTGAGATTGGCAAAATTGAAGTCGCCGCTGGTCGGGCTGTTGACGATGGCCCCGTCGATCAGGACGAGGGTGTGGGCCGAGTTGGCTCCGCGGATGCGCACCGTGGCGTTGGTGCCGGGCCCTCCGTTCGAGAAGACGGTGGTGCCTTGAGAGAGGCGCAAGGCGTCCACGACCGTCTTGATCCTCTTCTGCTCCAATTCCTCGCCCTTGATGACCTCGACCGCGCTCGTCACCTGCGTGATCGGAAGCGGCGTTTTCGTCGCACTCACGACGACCTCGCTCACTTCGAGCGGCTCGTCCGCCGGCTCCGCCCACGCCGCCGTTCCCATGCTGCCTCCGGCCCAAACCAGACTTGGAATCACGACACACCATCCCCATGACTTCATACACTCCTCCCCCATGCTCGAAGGGCTGAGCAGATCTGTCCGTCGGCTGGGTCTCCTGACTCGCGGATCGTCGCGATCCCGCGCCTTCCCGGCTTGGACGTCATTCGTCATTGGTCATTCGTCATTCGCGGGAAGTGAGAGATCTTCCCCATTCGATTGACGAGTGACGGCTGACGGTTGACGCCTAAACCAGTGGCTCTTGTGCGGGACCACTCCTCGCTTACAGTGGCGGCACCGTGAGGGCTTTGCACCCTCTTCCCCGTCCCCGACGACTTCTTCCTGACCCCCTCCTTGAAGATTGACCCAGTGACCGTACCCCTATCTTTGACGTTGAGGCGCGGGTACATGCGCCTCAGCAACGCGTCATTCGTGAACCGTCATTCGTCATTTGTTGAGAACACCCCTGTGCGTCGCATTTCCCTCCCCGTCTCGCACGGTTGACGAATGCCGGTTGACGTTCTTACGTCGGTCGTCGCATCCACGCCGGCAACGTCACCCGCGGCCGTCCGGACTCAGGATGGCGGTCGACCAGCACGTCGCATCCATAGACGGCCTTGAGCACGTCCGGCCGGATCACCTCCTCCGGCGTGCCGGCGGCGACTAGCGCTCCCTCCTTCATCATCAACATTCGATCGGCATACTGACCGGCCATGTTTAGATCGTGAGAGATCATCAGCAGGGTCAGCCCCTGTCGATCTGCCAGTCGGCGCAGGAGCGCGCTGATGTCGATCTGGTGCGGCAGGTCCAGAAACGCGGTCGGCTCATCCAGCAGCAGGACCTGCGGCGCCTGCGCCAGCGCGCGGGCGATCCAGCAGCGCTGCCGTTCCCCTCCCGAGAGGTCCGTCACGGCGCGATCCTGCAGGTGGGCGACATCCGTGGCCTCCATCGCCTCCCTTGCGATGTCGAGGTCCTCCTCATCTTCCCACCTGAACCCGGCGCGCCACGTCGATCCATGATGCGGATGCCGGCCCATGAGAACCGTTTCGAGAACGGTGAAGGGAAAGACCTGATGACTCTCCTGTGGCACCATTGCCACCGTGCGGGCGACCTCGTCCTGCGGGATCGTCGCCAGATCGCGTCCGCGCAAGCGGATGGTACCGGCCTTCGGGCGGAGGACTTTGCCCAGCAGTTTCAGCAGCGAGGTCTTGCCAGACCCGTTCGGGCCGACGATCCCGACAAATTCACCGGCTCGGATGTCGAAGGTCAGCTCTCGCACAGCCCACAGCAGCCTGTCTGGATTGTCCGCCGGATAACAAAGGCTCAAGGACCGAACTTCATACATCGGTGTCGAGGTCATGGTCTGAACGCCCGCGGTCGCAAACAATGAGTGCCGTTCATCGGCAACCGCATCCCCGTTGTGTTGCCCATCGTTCACGCCAGCCGATCCCTTCGCCAGAGCAGGAGATAGAGAAAGAGGGGTCCACCGGCGAGCGCCGTGACAATCCCCACCGGAATCTCGGTGGGTGCGAGCAGCGTCCTTGCCGCTGTGTCCGCAACCAGCAGGGCCATGCCCCCGACCAGCGCAGAGGCCGGAAACAGGAGCCGGTGGTCCGCGCCGAACAACAACCGCACGGCATGCGGGACCACCATGCCGACGAAGCCGATCATCCCGCTCACGGACACGACGGCGCCGGTCACAAGGGCCGAGGTCACGAAGAGCCGCTTCTTCACCCGCTCCGTATCGACGCCGCAGGAGCGCGCCGCCTCTTCTCCAAGGGTCATGAGGTTGAGTGAGCGCAGTTGGGTCAAGAGCAGCGCAAGCCCGACCAGGATGTAGCCCAGCAGCACGGTGAGCCCGGGAGAGACCTGCAACGTCAGGGTGCCCATCAACCAGGCCATCAAGCCGAACGATCGGTTCGGGTCCATGAGGAGGGTGGAGAACATGATCAGCGCCGAGAAGATCGCGTTCAGAATCACGCCGGCCAACAGGAGGCTGTGGATCGAGAGGCGGCCTTGGGTCGCGCCCAATCGATACACGAGCAGCAGCGACAGCAACCCTCCGGCGAAAGCGCAGAGCGGAAGCGCCGTGAGGGCCAGGAACGAGGTCCCAATGCCGAAGAGGATCGCCAGCGCCGCCCCGAACGCGGCGCCGCTCGATACCCCGACGACATAGGGATCGGCCAGGGGGTTGCGGAGCAAGGCTTGAAGCACGACGCCGACGCAGGCCAGCGACGCCCCGACGATCACGCTCAACAGGACGCGCGGCAGCCGCACGTGAAACAGGATCATGCCGCTCGTCCCGATCGACTCGCGGCCCCAGTCGCCCCGCCTGAGTGCGTGTAGGATGAGATCCGCCATCCGCTGGAGCCCGATATATTCGGTCCCGAATTGGAGACAAAGGATCATCAGCAGGATCAGTCCGGTCGTGAGCAGGCCGAGAACCCTGAACGCTCTCCTGCTCCGGCTGCCCGCGATCCGGTGGCTGCCGTCCATGGTCCGCGGCGCAGGCCGATTCGCTGGTCCGGACTGTGGTCGGGAATGCTGCTCCAGCTCCGCCATCTCCTGCGCCACGTCTCGATGGACGGACGGGCGCGGCATCATGCCGTCTGTCTGCCTCACGGTTGTGGCTCCCCGGCAAAGGCCTCCGGATGGATCGCCCGAGCCAGGGCTTCCAATCCGTCGCCGATTCTGGGGCCGGGACGGTTCAACAGATCGGACGGAACGGAACGGAGCCGGCCCTGCTGCACGGCAGAAAGATCGGGCCATCGCTTCCAGACCTGTTGCTCGCCGGGCGAGATCCCTTCCGCCTTCCCGACCGGAAAAAGCAACACCTCCGGGTCTTCCTTCAACACCACCTCCATGCTGAGGCGAGGGTATGGCATCGCCGCGTCGGCTGCGGCATTGAGCCCGCCGGCCAGACCGATCAATTCATGGATGAAACTGCCCGGCCCGACCGTGATGAGCGGATGGCTGTTCAGGACATAGAGGACACGCCGCGGCGGAAGGGCACGGACTTTGGACTTGATCGCAGCGATCTGCTGCCTGATGGCGGTCGCGACGATGTCAGCCTGAGACTCACGATGAAAGATCCGCCCGAGGGTCTGGAGATGCGCGATGATATCCGCGACGGAACCGGCCGAGAACACGAGCACCGGGATGCGCAACTGCTCGAGTGTGCCGAGCAGGTCCGCCCTCATGAACTCCCGCGGCGCCAGGATCAGATCGGGATCATGGCCGAGAAGCGCCTCAAGGCTGGGATTCGTATACCCGACTTTGGGTTTCGTGGCCGCTTGCGGAGGATAGTCGCAAAACGGCGTGACCGCGACGATCTCCCGGTCCAGGCCGATCGAGAAGAGCAGCTCGGTCAAACTGGGAGCGAGGGAGACGATGCGCGCAGCCTGGTCCGGGACAGAAACGGAACGACGGAGATCATCGACGAAGATCCGTTCAGCCGCATCAGCCGATCGAACCGCAAGGAGGAGGGTGCTCGTGAGGAGCAGCCATGCGAGGAGCGAGCGAACTGACCGTTGGTGAAGCCGGACACAGGACACAAAAAAGCCCTCGGGGCCTGCCAAAGCAATAGACCCGGAGGACTGCACCCTGCTTCTTCATCCTCACCGCATTCCCCACCCCACGGGGGAACCCTGGTCTGGTATACCGGTTAGGTCTTCTGACTTCTGGATCACCCGACTGCCCGCGTCTTCCCATTCGCCTGTGGCGAACAGTGACATCGTGCGGGAGTCGTCCCCAGTTACAGCGGCGGGACCGTGAGGGAGTCGCACCCTCTTCCCTTGAACCGGACGCTATGTCGGCCGGGACTCTAGACGGGCAGGAAGGGGGTTGTCAAGGTCGGGAGATCCGAGCCAGACGAACGGGTGTTGGAGTTCCTTCAGCGGGAGGAAGCGACCGCTAGAGAAAGAGGGCAACCCATCTTGGGGTCCTCTGGATGTCCGCCAGCAGCGCGAGAAGCATACAGTTTTTATGGTGAACCTTGATTAGACGCCCATGGAAGGCGCATACTATTGACACCCAGGCTACTTCTGTTACAGAGAAGGATGGCAGACCATGGCGAAATTGAATGTATCCATCGATGATCAGCTCAGAGAAGAACTTTTCAAGCTCGTTCCTCCGCGTCGGCGCAGTCAAGTCGTGAGTGAAGCGTTACGCAACGAACTGCTCAAACGAAAACGACAACACGCCACGGAAGTCATCAAGCATCTCAGAAAGCGAAGTGCGACCTTCAGTGGAAAAGATATCGTGGCGGCAGTGCGGAAGGAGCGAACTCGATCGGATCAATGATTATCGTCCCTGACGCGTCTGTCATTTTGAAGTGGGTGTTGGAGAAAGAGGACGAATCCGATTATCCTCAGGCCTTGCAGCTTCAACAAGCGCTCCTCGCTCAGGAGGTCGAGATTCGATTGCCGACTCTGTGGCGATACGAAGTCGGAAATGTATTGGGCCTGAAGCAGTCGGCCTTGGCTACGGAATTAATGAGCGCCCTTCTTGCCTATGAATTCGAAGAGGTTCCGCTCAGGACCGAGTACAGCCTGGCGGTGCTCGAACATATGCATGAGGTCAAGGGCGTCACTTTCTATGATTCCGCTTATCATGTCCTCGCGTTGCGCACCAAAGGACTGTATCTCACGGCCGATACGGCCTACGAAAAGCGGGCAAGACGAAAGGGCCATGTGGCGCTGCTACGGGAATGGCGAGAACCGTAATCTGCGTACGGCCCTCAACCGGGAAGAGTACGCTCCCCGCAAGGTCTCGTGTTCTGTATACCGACCCTTCGAAGGCTGACAATGAACCTCTGACTCACGGGGCACCGCCCGCCCGCGATGAACAGTGACAATGTGCGGGAGTCGTCCCCAGTTACAGCGGCGGGACCGTGAGGGAGTCGCACCCTCTTTCTTTGAACGGGACGCTATGTCGGCCGGAACTCCTAGTCGGGCGGGAAGGGGGCTGTCAAGGTCAGGGGCGACGGGAACGCCATCGGGGCAGCACGGTCGAGCCTCGCAGCGGAGAGCAGGAGGACGCACAGACCGTCCTTTCGCGACTCGATGCTCGAATACACCGACTTGGTTTTGATCGCCGAATGCTCTAGCCCGCATTATTCATGACGGTTCGTGACGAAACCGACAAGACGCCAGGCGAGACGGGCACGCGGAGCCCCAAGAGGCCGAGGCATACTTGAAACAGTATGTCGAGGCCTTGAGGGGCGAGCCTGCCCGCCAGCATACGCTGCATGCCGCATGCTGGCTCGTCGCAGCAGCGTATCGGCGGTTGCAGTAGAAGCGTTCATGAATAATGCGGACTAGCTTGCGTGCGGCGCTTCGATGACGTGAATGATTTGCGGCGCGACAAAAATTCGGTTCCGTTGCTTCCCGGTGGCTTCCTTCAGAATGCCCTTGTGGATCAACTTCTCAATGTTCAACTGCGCCGAGCGATGCGTCACCTGTAAGAGCTTTGCCGCCTGACTCGCCGTAATCGCGGGATAGGCAAACAACTGGTCGATCAAGCGAAGCTGGAGCGCCGACGAGCGAGCCGACTGGAATTCCTGACGGTAGCCCTGCCACAACTCACGCAATCGAGCAGAACGGATCAGTGCATCCCGCGACTGCTCCGTGACACCGCGAAGAAAGAACAAGATCCACTCCGCCCATTGGCCTCTCTGACTCACGGCCAGAAGGAGCCGATAGTACTCGTCGCGGTGACGCTCAAAGTACGCGCTCAAATAAAGGAGCGGCTCCGATAACGCTCCCTCTTTGCAGAGCAGGAGCGTGATGAGAAGTCGTCCGATCCTGCCATTCCCATCCAAGAACGGATGAATCGCCTCAAACTGGTAGTGGATGGCTGCGAGTCGAACAAGGAGCGGCAGCGTGGAGGACGCATGAAGATAGGTTTCGAACCGGGCGAGGGCCTGTTCCATCTCTTCGACCGGAGGCGGGACATACAGGGCCTCCATCAGAGTACAGCCGGCAGGGCCAATCCAATTCTGGGAGCGACGAAACCCACCGGGAGTCAGGTGTTCCCCGCGTGTGCCCTCCATGAGACGTTCGTGCAGTTCCCTGATAAAGCGGAGGCTCAGCGGAAACTTGTTCAGACGCGCGAGTCCATATTCCATCGCCTTCACATAATTCCCCACCTCGCGGGCATCGGGCACTTTGGGATCGACCGCCCCCGATGCTTCGAAAAACAGGAGATCGGACAGCGAAGCCTGGGTTCCCTCGATGCGACTGGAGAGCACCGCCTCGCGTCTGATAAAGGGTCCGATGAGCAAGTGGGGGTTCGGTAAGGTGCGAGCTGTTCCTGCGAGTTCGCTGAGGGCTCTATCAGCGTCAGAAAGCTGGTTCACCAGATCCCAGCTCAACGTCAGCTTGGGCGGAAGGGGGTTCGGGACAAAGGCCCAATAGTCGCGCTCTGTCTTGACGAGCCGTCCGTTCTTTTCATCTGTAAAATCAGTAGGATTCATCGATCATTCTGGCAGTATGATACTTTCATTCCCTTCCTTGCCATCAATGATACTTTGAGGCTTGAAAGTATCATTGACCATCCACTGTGTCAATTTGCGGAGGAGGTTGTCAGGCCGGATCGATGATGAAGGCCTGGAAGAGATCAAGAGGTCATGCTTCGCGACTCCATGCGACATGCCCTCGCACGATCCTCCAACGGGAAGAGTAGTATGCCCGCAAGGTCTCGTGTTCTCTATACCGATCCTTCGAAGGCTAACAATAAATCTCTGACTCACGGCTCATTGCCCCCTGCGGCGAACAGTAACAAGCTGGGGGACCGTGAGGGAGTCGCACCCTCTTCCCTTCAACCGGACGCTATGTCGAGCGGGGCTCTAGCAGGCTGCGGAAAAACTCGATTTGTGTGCTTCGACAGGCTCAGCACGATCGGGAAACCCCAGCATATTCAACGACCGCTTCGTTCGTCCTGAGGCTCTCGAAGGATGAACGGAGAGGTTTTCCGCAGCCTGCTAGACGGGCCTAGAGGGGATGTCAAGGTCTGGGGCAAGCTCATCGGAGCAAAGCCTCGCTTACTTCAACAGTCGTGGCAAGGAACGGACGGCAATTCCCTACACGAGCAATACGGGAGTTTCTCCAGTGGTCACGAGGAGGGAACATCCGCGCTAGACCGGCTCATCCCGCAGTTGCTGCAGTACTCTCTCTGCCGATTGCCCCAGGCCGGGCACCTTGGCCTGGACCACATCCCAGACGACATAGAGGTCCAACCCAAAGTACCCATGCGCGATCACATCCCGGAACCCGGCTGCCTTCGACCAGTCCGCCTCGGGCATCAGGGTCCTGGCCTCTGGGGGGAGATGCTTCGCAGCCTCGCCGATGATCTCCAGGTTCCGGATCACCGCATCGATCATCATGTCGTTCGCCCGAAACGCCTCGAAGGTAACGCCCTGGGTGTAGCGGCGGATTTTCCCGCAGCTCTCCAGATGTCTTCGAGGTAAAAGAGCCAGTTACGCGACATGCACCCGGTCCTTCTCGACGATCGGCCGCATGCGCGGCTTCAGAGCCTCTTCGGTCACGAGATCGACGTTGGCCCCCAGAAGAGTTTCCAGATGGGCCTTCAAATCCATGTAGCCGTCGAACGTGGGGTGCCCCTCGAATTCGACGAGTACATCCACGTCGCTGCCGTTTCGCATTTCATCGCGGGCGGCAGACCCGAACAGGGTCAGCCGCTTCACGCCGAAGCGAGACTGAATCTCCGGAAGATGTGCATGCAAGGTGGATAGCACCTGGTTGCGCGTCATGGGAGTTTTCCTCCTGGGAGCAGTGGCCGTCAAATCCACGTGCCTCGGCTCAATGAAGGATCATCGGCGGCACTTTGTCAAGCGCCGCGAAGGCCGGCATCCAATGGATACCGCTCCTTACTCGTTGTCTCTACCGGTCAGCGTGTACTCGAAGCGGGCACCCTCCACAGCCACCGCGCGCACGTAGAGTTGGAACTCCTCTTGAGTCAGACCGGCCTTCGGAACCCATGCCCCGGCGACGACCCGTCCACGACGAACAGTGGCATGGTGCGGAGGTGGTCCCAATTGTCACGGAGATTCTTACGTCAGGATTGCTTCTTCGTCAGCTACTGGAAGGTTGGGGTCGGCTGTGACAGACAGCCAACGTAATGTGGCGAGATTACGAATGGTTGAGGCGACCGTCTTTTGATCAAGAGGCGGACGACGCTTCTGCTTCCAATGCAGAACCGTATCTAACACCTCGGTCTCGGAAGGCAGCTCGCGCTTTTCTCCCGCCAGTTCACTTGCCGCGAACAAGACGGTTGCGATGAGTTCAGCTTGATCGGTGTTGACTCTCGTGAACAGATCGACTGTTTTGTCGAGAATTGTATTCCACTGCTCGAAGAAGGATGCATACTTCTGTCGAATGCGAGTGAAGTTCGGTCCCACAGTAACCATGAACATCTTTCCGCGACGTTCTTCTTGTAATAGACCGTTATTGATGAGCTTGGCTTCGAGTCCTTTCAACTCGCCTGAGAACGGCCCGAAACTGCCTCGTTGATACTGCAAACCGGTCGGCAAACCCTCATTAGTAGCAACATAGGCAATTTTCTGAAACAGAGTTCGTCCTACAGGCCAATGGTAAGGCTGCTGTTCGATGCGGGCCAAAATCTCAACGAGCGCCACCCAACCTGGATTGAGAACCGAGTGGTCATTCTTGGTCGTCGCCTCGACATGCTGATCAGCACCTTGCCCCAGGAATTCCACGGTCAGTTCTTTCGGATGCGTGCCATACGGAGCGTACAGCTCAACAGGAATCGGCATGTCCTTTATAAAACGATAAATTAAGGGGCCGATCACTCGCCATTCCAACTGCCCGTTACCACAACCGAGCGGGGGAATCGCCAAGGAGGTGACACCCCACGCTTGATACTGATTGAGCAGATGTTGCAATCCACGCTCAATGTCACTGACCTTGGAAATTGACTTCCAATGATCTTTGGTTGGGAAGTTGATGATCTGGGGCGGGAACAGCGTTTTGAAAAGGTAAGGAACGCCGGGCTTCACTTCCCCCCGCTGACATCGTTGCACGTAGTCATCATACATATCCGGGAATCGATTCTTGAATTCCAGCGCAATCCCTTTCCCCATGACGCCGACGCAATTGACCGTGTTGATCAGCGTCTGGGCTTTCGACTTGAGAATGTCGCCGACAAGGATTCGCATGGCTATCTGTTAGAAGAACATAGCACTGTTGATCACGACCGGCAATCGGGTCCCCAGTGCTTCAAAGACCTCCAACGCCCGCTGGTTCGCCACATAAGCACCGATTATTAAGTCTGAGCTGACGGAGTTAGGCACCAGAACCTCTGCACACTTGATCGATTTGCGCCTCATCGCCTCATACGGATCGTCAGCATTGGTCCAGAATCTGGCAAACACCAGGTCTCTGTCTAAAGCGTCTATTCCTGCCGACGCCGTATAGAAACGCACATAATCGCTGGCCGCATTGCGGTCGGCGACAATCACTCCCGGCTCATCGAGCACGGCATGGTCGATTCTTAAAACGCAGATCGTATCGTTTCGGTCGCGTCGCCTGCTGAGCATAGGATTATGTGCGTCGAAATATAGATTGGCATACTCGTGCAAGAGACCGGCGCCAGGGATCCTTTTCTCTCGACGCCTGTCCTGCACCTCCTCCATAGCTACGGACGTGTGGGCTAACTGAGTCGCCCGTCGATTCGACAGAATGCCGTGATCTAAGATTGATGGCACGTTGTCGATTGCTGTGATGAAGTGGAGCTCGGTAACGTCTTCCCGGTTCACCTCTCGTCCTCATTCGCAACCTGACTTATACGGCACTTGATATAGAAGCCAATGATGAAGTCCAAGATCTTTCCTTTTTCTCGGTCGAGCTAGATCATTTTGCCGGCGTTGATGACACTGTCTTGCAGATAGCATCGAATTTGGCGTCGTCCTTCAGCTCCTCGATAAGAAAATCAACCCATTCTTGAGTGTAACCGTAGTCATTGTGCAGCTTGTCATATACACAGTACTTCGGGTCAGTCTCCCATGGGGTTTGGCTGCCCTTGGGAGGACGGACTTTGTATCGCCTCCAGCAACGGATGTGGGTATCCATGGTAAACTTTTCACCCTGTTTCCCGGCCCGCAACACTGTAGGATTGCCCAGTCCTTGCTGGACCTTTTTCACGACCTCCCCTGCTTTCATCGTGTCAGGGTTTAGTACTGGCACCGCCTTCGTCTTGACCATGGCTACTAAATGGCTAGAAGTTGTTTCAAAACCCTCTGTTCCCCCTTCGACGGGCTCAGGGCGAACGGAAATTCTCTCGCAAACATCGATAGTTGTCCGTTCGTGCTGAGCTTGTCGAAGCACGGTCATAAGGTTTTGAAATAACTTCTAGCCTGTTTCTTCTGTTCTTCTGTTAGTTTGTCGTAGTGCAAAAACTGAATAGAGGGTGCGCTGGAGCCGGGGTGGTTGGTCACTTGTATCAGAAACGCCTTGAATGAGTACTTGCCGCTGGCCAGAGTCTCGGGGGAGACGGTCGAGCGATAACGCTGGATAAAATCGGCGATCGGTTTCGCTGCGGGATTGCGAGTGACCGCATCTATCAGCCCTTCGGCCGAAGGGAACATCTGCAGGGAGAATGAGAGGCTTTCGCGCAGGCAATGTTTGCTGCCGAATTCCTTTTCCAGCATCTCGTCGAAATTTAGGAGCATCGCCTGACATTCGCCAAAGATGTTGGCGTCCAGTTCTGGCATCGAACGATGCTCGATCTTGTTCCGCAAGGGAATGAAAAACTCTAGATTCTTGCGCACCGCATTCATTGTGTCGCTGCCGTAGTACTGCCGCAGACACTCGTCCAACTCCCAATATCGGTAATCTCCGCCTGTCTTGACGTACCGTCCGCTTGGTTTCTTGTAAAAGGGCTTCCGTTTCTTCTTGAAGAAGATGGCATGAAACAACGCCGTCCAGGCGATCACCATCAATGCGATGTAACCACCTGATTTGAACTTCACAGCTGGCTTGTTATAAACCTCAACGGCCAGCAACGCGGAGTCGTGCGCTTTATCCAAGGCTGATCTAACTGCCCTCGGCAACCCCCTCATTTCTATTTCTCGTCTTCGCTGTCCGTATACTGGCCCATACGGTGCTTGATATCGTAGTTGATGATGAAGTCGAGTTCCTCATCCGTGAAGCCGTAGTGCATCGCCAGCACGTATGGTGCCCACTGTACACTCCAGTGAAGGAGCCTTCGAGATCATTATCGGGAGTCGTTTCTTAGCCGGTGATGATCCCAATTCATAGACTGTGCACGTGTGGTGGAGTGTGCAACGTTTGAAAAAGACTGTTGCTCTTTGTTTTCTCGACAACATTCGCTTACAAAAGTCTTTGAAGCCTGTGCAATGCCGCGCGAACGTCGTTCATGGAGCGCTGGCGTGCTAAGTGCTGTTCCTCAACATCGAGACAAGTTATCGTGAATTGTGCGAGCTTTGTGATGAGGTCGGCATTGGATACTACACGAATGTCGTGGGCACGAGCCGAGGCCATCAGGTGTCGGTCGAGGGAGGTGTTAGTGACCAGGAAACACTCACGTGGAAGGTTTAGAAGCCTTGCTGGGAGAATGTTATGAACGTAATATTCAATCCCGTTGACGAAGTGATCTACAACCTCGCTACCGAGAGAGGATCCGACGGCTGAATGCTTACACTCAATAAGGGTTACTGCCCGATGTGACACGGCAATAACGTCTACTCCTCGATCTCCACTAACTGGTGTAAGGACGACCTTTAATCCCTCTTGTTCGAAAAGTCTTGCGACCAGTGCTTCGAACATCTCTGGTGTCATGAGCTGGAGTTCTTCCTTATCCCGGATAGGCCGCACCTGCCCAGTGGATTGCGGACGCTCCTGCCGAAGGTGTTCGAATAATTCCGCTTCCAAGTTTTCCTCAGATGGTAATGGGATCAGGAAATCGCGAGCATCCTGCTCCTTGGTTAGCAACAGTTGATGGAGGCATTGGTCAAACGTGTGAAACTCACCCCGCGGATCGCGCTCAATGGGTAAGTAAACATGAACATCTCGTTCTTGTCCGATGCGGTAAACTCGGTCAGTTGCCTGCGCTTCTCTTGCAGGATTCCACCATCGGCCATAGTGGATCACGTGGTTAGCTGCAGTGATCGTTAGGCCTACACCAGCAACATCGGGCGAGAGGATCAAGACATTGAAGCCGGGGAGTGCTTCAAAGTCTTTGATCCGATTCGTCCGATCTTTGACGATGTAGCGGCGGCTCGTGATTGGTGACCCATTGACCACACCGACGGCAAGCTTAAACTCGTGTTCGAAGACAAGTTTGAGGATGTCTTGCATGGGGCGAGACCGGGTGAAGACAATTGTCTTTTCACCTTGTTGACGGATCATGTGCAGCGTTTTGACAACTTTTTTTAGCTTTGGGGACGATTGAAGGTAAGAAAGCGGGTCCTGCAGTTCCAAGCGCCTGGTTGTGTCCAGTAGCGAAGGGTGCTGTGATAGTTTCGCTAGCCGATCAAGAAGTTTAAAGCGGTGCTCTTCGGCGCCAGGGTTCCGCATCCGAGCCAGGCACTCAAGGTGTAAGAGACGCTGCTCAGGTGTAAGGTCTGCTTCGAGTACATGGGGCGGATGCTTGACTGGCAAACCCGACAGGAGTTGCTTCTCACGTCGAAGCAAGAATGCGTCCGCCTTTCTGTAACGTAGCCGGTCGCGCAGCGTCTGTAGGTGCCGCAGGCGCTCATCCGACGTGCCGGTCATGGCCGGCTCCTCATAGGCCTTTACGAACTCGCGGTAACTCCCCAGCAGCACACCTGGTTGCACGAAATCCATGATGTTCCAAATATCCGAAAGTCTGTTCTCGACCGGTGTACCGGTGAGCGCGATGCGAAACTTGGGATATAAGGCTTTGACAGCATGAGAAATACCGGTCGAACGGTCCTTGAACTCTTGCGCTTCATCGGTGATCACCATGCGCCAACGGATACGGGCGAGGGAGTATTGATAGTTTCGCACCGTCTCGTAATTGGTGAGCACCACACGATGGGCTTGGATCCGGTCGAGATCGAGAACTGAGGTCTGAGCCTGGGCCTCGCGAAGAGTATTGGTGACACAACGAAACTGATTCAGCGTGGCACCATGTAGTACCAGCAGGGGCTCGAAAATTTCGCCACGGTTCATGAAGTGCCGTCGCATCTCCTCCTCCCATGTGGGAAGCAGCATGAGAGGCGCAATGATGAGGACAGGACCTTGCCCGGAAGACAGGCCAGAGTCCGTGGGCCGAGCAGACTCTAGGTGTGCGGCAACAAAGGCAAGTATCTGGAGCGTCTTACCAAGCCCCATCTCGTCAGCTAGTAGCCCGCCGCGACGAATAGGACTGTGACGGTACAAATGTTGAAGCCAAGCGATGCCTTCAGCCTGATGGGGCATCAACCTGTCACAACGGGTAAGGCTCTTGGGTAACTCAGGCACGGGTGAGCCGGGGATGGACTGTGCTGCCTCATCGTACTCGAGAACCTCCTCATTGGCATAAATGAGGAGATTCGCTGCATCTGACGATGCTGACTTTTGGCGATTGTCCTGTCGGTCAAATCGTTTAACGAGACTGGTAAGCGCGCGGACAAGGGAATCAGTAACAGGCACACTTGCATTCTTAAACCCGACAAAGTTCTGGCCGGCAGCATGGGCTGCGCCAACTTGTTCCGCAAAATTGCGAAGTTCATCGCGTGATTCAAACTGCACTTGCTGGGACCCGCCATCGGCAAACTCATAGACGAGTCCTACCTCAGGCGTTTCCTCCTGATTGAAAAGACGACGCCCATCTTTTCGCACATACGGGGCAACTCGTGCTGGGTACTTGCCGATTCCACGGACACGTGGGCCGTAGAGTGAGACATCAATAAGGTCGAGGTCACATACGCCTTCGAAGAGCGAAGCAGGATTGCCAAGGATTTCGAGTTTTGCTGCACCTCCCACGTGTCGAACGGTTTGCATGACCTTAAGAGCTTTCTGGAGATCTTCGTGTAGCACCACTCGCACCCGACCTCCATCATCAGACGGCAAGACGTAGACTGCATCCACATCGCTCAGTTGGTAGTAGACCTTCTTGAAAGCATCTCGTGGAATTCCGTCGAACGACGGGAATAGACTTACGTGGCCATTCTCATCGAAGTCCACATCGAGGGAGACTTTAGAGGGAATCACAACATGAGTTGTAGCTAGCAGTGAATCAGCCTCAGCATCCGATTCTTCGATCAAAGCCTTGATTGAAGCAAATTCTTTGAGAGCACCAGCTGTGCTCTTGCGCTCTGGTGGTAAGGCATTAAAAGCCTCGATTGCGTTCAACAGATGGTACGTGGCTTGAGGAAGTCGATAAAGCGTTTCCCCGACCAATAGAAAGCATCCGAACCTCAAAGGCGTGAACACTCGTGTTCCGACTTTTATTTGAGCGATATAGCCAAAATCTGGGGCGCCAAAGATGCTGTGTGCACGGATGTGGACGGAGAACGGTGACCATTTAGTCAGATCGCTGAATAGAGTGAGTCCCTGGTCTTCAATAGAGTCTAGATGTTCATAAGAAATTTTGAGGTGTTGTCCATCAGGAATGGCGAGTTCCTGGTCGACTAGTTGTTCCACCACGGTCCGCCAGGTTCGGACACGGGCTGATTCATCCTGATATCCAGGCCAGCAGTCGCTCCGTGCGAGGCACACATGTGGATCAGATCCGCTATATCGCAGCCACAACCCATCGCGTTCTGCTTTCAGGTGAATGTCCGGGCCAAAATCTTGGAGGAGCAACGAGTCTACCGGCATAGGTTCACTCTGGCCTGAGCAGGCGATAGTGGCGAGTTAAAAGACCCGTCATTTCGTCCTGCCACTGGTTGTGGTGATAACGCCGATGTACTAGGCGTCGGGCAGCCTCTTGTTCTACAAGGTCTCGGCGCTTCAGTTCCTGAACGGTCCATCGGTGATTCTGTTGATAGAAGTCACGGAACAAATCGTTAGCAATGGCTCGTGGATAAAGGTACGAAGCGTTCGGGCTCTTGCTGAATTCCACGATTACGACACTGCCAAAATCGAGAAGGAATGCACTTGTATCAGGCGCATCGAGGAGTCCATAAGAGGGAATCTGTTCATTCCGGCTCCGTAGCCACAATCGAACACGATCCTGATCGTAACGGCTGAGCAATACCCTGGTCCGCTTCAATTGTGGTAACCACGTCAACCAGTATGGTTTTCGTCCTTGACGATCGCTTGAGCGGTCAATAACTAGATCGAAGAACAATTTGATGTCTTCACGCGAAAGCCACGAGATAAAACGTTCCCTAGCAGCTTCTACCCCTACCCAGCCAGCTTGATGAACACGAGGGTCGCCAAATTCCGTGGAACCAAGGGCAAAGCTGATGATCTGGCTTCTTGCTGCCTCATCTGCATCGCAGCGCCCGCTGAGAATGGCCTTCGCCAATAGCTCTTTCACACGGGATTTCGGCATTCCCGAATCGCCAAACAACGTCTGGGTCAAATATTCGAGCTGAGAAATGGGCACTCGTTCAATCCTATGAACGATGTGCTCTGCCGCTTGCGCTAGCGCCTCGGCCCAGAACTCCGTGTTGGTATGTAAAGCGTAGGCAGCAGCAAAGGGCTCAGGAGTCGAACGCTCGTCGGCTAAATTCCTGCCCAGACGAAGAGGCGCTTCGGACCCTATGATGTGATCGAGACATTCTTGCCACCTACGGAGTGCTTTGGAGAACCCACGATAAGTTCGAAGGAAAGCTTCAAGCGCTTCCTCAAGGGAACGACGATTCCCGGATGCGAGAGAACACCACCTCGCATGGTAGGTATAGACCAATCCCAGTAACGCATAAGTTGGTGGCGAATAGTGCCTCCTTGCGAGATAGCGATAGAAGACCGGGTCGGTTGCGCTTGTTGGGTGCTGGCACAAGCGACTGATCTCATGAGAAGAGAGTTCAGGCGTGTCGTTGCTCTCCCTGCAACGCTGCCACTTTTGAAGGATCACTTCGTCGGCTGGGGCCAGAAGTCTCTTGAATGGAGGAATGTTGCCCCAAGACTGGACTAGCCGACTTAGTTTTGGCGGAAACCTCGGTACCCAGTCCGGCGGTTGGTGGGCAGATCGCTTTACATGCTTTTCGAGTTGTTGCAAAGCGGCGAAGGCATCGGCAAGGTTTACTGTCTCAGACATGGTTAAGCCGTAAAGAACATGGATATCACTCCACGCTTGTCTGCAACCGAGCCACACCCTGCCGCTGCTCGGTCGACTTGATACGAATCTTGAAGACGACTCGACGCATGGCTTCACGTTCCTGGGCAGTAAGCTCCCGCTCAGGTTTGTCGATGAGTTCCGGAGGAGGCTCGCGGAGCCCTCTTCCATTGACAGAGGTCATATTGAGGAAGCAGTCTCTCCCCTCCTCATGTGTTCCTTGCAACACAAACAACGCGTGTTCCATCACTGACCGCGCACGATTCTGGCTAAGGGGGATATTATGTTCGTCGGGGTCCTTTCCGAGTGGGGCTGTGCGATCAGTGTGGCCCTCAATCACGATGGTCTGAATGTTTTCTAATTGGTCCTGGCAAATGACTGACGCAAGTAGTGGCACGAACCCACTGAGGAATTCTTTCGCCCCCTCGCTGAGGTTTGATTTGTCGGGCTCAAACCTTAGGAGGGGATCTCTTATCACGACTTCGATTCCAAGAGGATCATTGGGGTCCTTGGCCACCTTCACCTGACTTAGCGACTCATCCTGTGAACTCGTGAGCTTTGCAATAAGGGCATCAATGACGTCTTGTCTGATGTCCTGGCTGACCTGACGAGACGCAAACTGCGCGCGGATGAATAGCGTCAGCAGCAAGATGAAAATCACAGCCAAAGACGTCATGAGGTCTGTGATCCCCATGACAATCGTTTGATCCTTAGCAGCTTTGTCCCGAGTCACTCCGATCATCGCCCAATACGTTTGACTAGCTCTTCAAGAGGTCCAGTGACCTGTTGAAGTCCATCGCGTACCATATCGCTACTGGCCTTCAGCTCTTGCGCCGCCTGAGAAAATGAGTGATCAAATTGGGTGAGTTGTTTTTCTGTATACTCTCGAACCACTGACGAATACTGTTGCATGCTATGGGTGAGCTCCGTGAGGACTTTGCTGAGGCCTGTCTCGACGGTATGGAACACAGTTTGGAACTGTTTGAGAGTTTCTGTCTGAACAGAGTGGATTTCTGCTAAGCGGGTCAGCTGTTGGGCTAACGCCACGGCGTTCTGGCCTGCTTGCTCCTGAAGCTGCTGCATTCCCTGTGCAGTAACTGCGAACGAACGTTGGCTCTCCAGGAGCGTATAAGCTGCCTGTTCGACTTGCTTGAGAGCCTGTCGGCCTTCAGTTGTCATGGCGCGGAACGACTCCAAAGCTTCGTTGAGGACAGACTTAGCCTGCGCAAGCTGTTGGCTGGCTGATCGATGCTCATCGAGTGCAGCCATAAGGTTCATGGCACCCTGCTCAGTCCATTTAGCCGTCCGCTGAAGTACGTTCTCGACAGTCTCTGAGAGATTGGCTTGCGAGCGTTCCTGTGTATCGCGGATTGTCGATGTTACAGATGCCAAGAGTTCATGGACTCGACGTTCATGTTCAGATCCCACGTTCTCCAGTCGAGCAAGCACGGACCCCACGGTTTCACGCAATTGCCCTATCTGGTCACTCACGGCTCGATTTTGGGCAGCCATGGAATCGTCCAAGCGTTGGATGAACGTGGCTAAGCCAACTCGGCTCTGTTCACCCGCTCGGCTGATCTCCTCAAGGCGGTTTCCAGCAGAATTGAGAACCTGTTGTAATTCACTGAACTGTGTATTGGTCGTTCCTTCTAGCCCCTTCAAGAACTGCGCGATCAGTCCTTTAATTGCTTCAGTAGTGTCTTGGCGCTGTTGAGTAGCCAACCGCTCCACGACCTCCACCATGCGGTTAAGAGTGGGGCCGAGGCTTTCAGAAAGCTCTTCTTTCAGGCGGGTTGAAAGGTCGACGCCAAAATGACGAAATGCCGTGGTCTGCTCTGCGAGATTGCGATGCATGTCTTCGAGAATGTGTTCGATTGTCCTCCGAGTGAGCAACCTGTTGAGGGCATGGACGAATCGATAGTAACTGTTGCTTAGGCCATGGACCAGCGGTTTCTCAAGAAAGAGGTAAATGGTTGCACAAGATAACGCTACGATGGAGGTAAGGAACTTTCCCGCTAGTCCATTGATAAGACCAGAAATTCCCTGAATACGAGAGGCTTCCTCATCAATGTTGACCTGCAATAGCCCTACGAAAATGGCCAAAAAGGTCAGTAGCAAGCCGATCCCTGTCACGATTCCGGGGAAGCTGGAGTAGAAGGAAAGATTGATACGTTGATTGATCAGATTGTCTTCAGTGAAAAACTCCTCCGCTGCACGGGTATTGTAGACACTGATTCTGCCTGGTGAGTCTTCGTTAACGAGGACTGTTTCTCGGAACTCTTCCCAGGCCTGGGTGAGCGAGTGAGCTTTGCCAAAAAGACCATCGAGGCGGTTGAGACCTTCCGCGTCCAGCACAGAATGCTGATGCCGGAGCTTTTGGAGTTCTGTGGCGACCATCGTGAGAGGTCGCCTGACCCACCATACTTTCACCGCCATCCAAGTAAGGACGGCAAGCGTGAAGAAAAGAATGAGTGCTGAACCTGCCCAACTTAGACCAGGAGCGGTAACAAGCCCTATGGGATTGGCATCAGTGAAGGGATGGAGAAGCAGATCGATCATCGTACTCATGCCTGGCACGCTCCGTTCGGCAGAATGCCGACGCTCAACTGATCGCGAAATTCTTCGGCCAGCTTCTTTTTAAGGCGAATCGCGGTCTGGTTGTCTATCTCGCTATCGTGTTTGATTAGGTTAAGTGCGGCCGCCAGTTCTTCTTGCGGCATCCTTTGCATTCAAACGAGAAGCCGGCAGCAATGCCCCTCTCCCCCGGACCACTTCTCAATATACGAGTCGAGTTGCTTCCATCCGCGAACATTGAATAGCCCATGCAGAAGTCGGCGCGGTTTGCTACTTGGATGGTCTCGCGAAGCGCGGGAAGGAGTGATTGTTCAATGTTGTCGAAAATACGAGGCATGGTGGCACGAGGATACTGCTTTTTAGCTTATGTGACAATGGAACGGGTAAGTAACCTCCAATGTTGTCTTCTGTCGCTTGTACTCGGCAGACTTACTCAATTTGGGGTTCCCTGGAAATGCGAAACCAGGAGAGTTGAGGCACAGATTTGAGGACTCGGGAGATTCACTCACGAAACAAGCCGATGACTATCTCTCATGGCTGTCTGGTCAGGTCGATTACCTTATTCCAGCAGGTTAGGAGGAGGGAAGTCTTGGGGTGAGTGACGGGTGTCGAACCCGCGACCTCCGGATCCACAATCCGGCGCTCTGACCAACTGAGCTACACTCACCACCCAGATGTTGCGGCGGAAGACACCTGTGCGGAAAAGACATGTTACACAGACGGAAGGACGGGCTGCAAACCACGTGGGAAGTGCTGAGTGCTCAGTGCTGGGTGCTGATGAATGGAGAAGAGGCGCGTTCGTGTTGGAGAACGATCCCCACCTTCACGCCTGCGCCGACTACTTTCCGTCGCTGCCGAGCCGGCGCATTTTCTCAAGCCATCGTGCTCGCTTTGCGCCGTCCATCCCTTCGACCATCCCGATGAGGTTTTGTTTGATCGGCCCGATGCCCGAGAACGACAGAATGCCGCCGGTCAGGCCTTTCAGTCCGTGGGCACCGAAATACCACCGATAGATGAACGCGGGCATCCCCATCGTCACGACGACGCGGGCCGTCCGGCCGGTGAGCAATTTCTTGGGCATCCTGCCGGACTCGTAGGCGAGGGCGAAGCCTGGGCGGAACACCTGCTCGAAGAAGGCCTTGAGCAGGGCGGGCATCGTCCCATGCCACAGGGGAAAGAGAATCACGAGATGGTCCGCCCACCGGATGGCCTCTTGCGCCTCACGAATCGACTCCGGCGGGGTTCCTTTCTCGAAATCTTCCTTGCGCCTGAGGAGTGGAAAGTCGAGCGCGGCCACGTCGATCCGCTTGCAGGCATGGCCGGCCTGTTCCGCGCCGCTGGCGTAGGCATCCGCCAGGGCATGCCCGAAATGGTCCGGGTGAGGATCGGGATGTCCTTGAATGATCGTGACCGTCTGGCCACCGTGCCCTCGACAGAGGCAAGCCGTGAAGCTCTATAGATGAGACGAGGCTACTGTCGCACCATCATGCTGTCAACCCGTCGCGGACACCCAATCCGGAAGTGCCGAGTGAGCGCTCAGCGGTGGGAGGTCTCAGAAGCAGCGAAATGCAGGAATCGGTTTGGAACAAGAAGGACAACCAATTCCTTGAGGGGACCAGATGTCCCGAATTGCTTTTCTTCGTTCCCTCCGGGCCGAGTCATAACCCTGCGGCATTCCAGGCCTGGCAGCCGAATATGGAGTCCCCGCCTGCTTGGCACATAGGTTGCGTTGCTCTTGTACTAGACAAATGCAGGGCGTTGGCCCCTGGTGATTACCCTAGCTGTCACAAGATGAAAGGAGACATCACGATGATGAACGGCAACGCACGGTCCCTTTTCCTGGGTGCAACAGCTTTTGTAACCGGACTGGGTATTGGTGTGGGCACCGGTGTTCTCTTTGCTCCACAATCTGGAGCGCGGACGCGGCGACGACTCAAAAGTTTTGCAGAAGACATGGTTGAAGACACGGCAGAAGCCGTGGATGAGGTCATTGAACGTGGGAAGCGCTTGATAACCGCATGAACGGAATCGAGGCGGCGCTATTACAGAGGTGTTCCATGGACCAGTGGACCGCGACAGATCAAGAGCGTCCCGACCGGACATGGGCCTGTTGTCCGGATGAACTGAATATGGGCCATCGATTGTCTCCTGCAGGCTCATTCAAACTCAGTTGCCCAGACTCAACCTTGGCCCGCATGAACAGTCGGGCTCTCCGCAGCGGGCTATTGGCTGTGGTGTTGTTGACCGGAGCGAATCTGCTCATGGCGGCCGAAACGCCGACGGATGCGGTTCGCACCACCTTCGAGAAGGCGGTCCATGTTCTACAGGATCAGGAACTCAAGAAGCCGGGTCGCCAACAGGAACGGCTGGACCGGCTTGAACAGACCATCGGGGACCGGGTCAGTTATAGGGAATTGGCGAAACGGTCCTTAGGCGCCAAATGGAAGGAGTTGAGCGAAAAGGACAGGCAGGAATTTGTTGTTCTTTTTGCTCACCTCCTGAGGGATACCTATGCGAACCGGATCCTGCGATACACCGATGAGCAAGTCGAATATCTGAATGAGCGGTTGGATGGATCCTATGCCGAAGTCAGAACGAATGTGAAGGGGAGTAAAGTGAATATCCCTGTGAATTACCGGCTGATCAACCAATCGGGTCTGTGGCAGGTGTACGATGTGGTGGTCGACGGCATCAGCATGGTGAGCAATTACAGAGGGCAATTTTCCAAGATCCTGCAGACCTCCTCCTATGAAACGCTCCTGGAGAGATTACGAACGAGAACCATCCACGACGGTTTGGATAAGCCTGACTGATCCATCCTGCCTCCGAGCGTCGCGTTCCTTCCTGCCCACTGCTGGCACACCACATACATGTGGTGATCGACGGTGCGACGCCAGCGTTCGATGAATGAAATCAGCGTGAAGAGACGGCCGGCTTCCTGATCGGCCAAGAGGCGGCCGGGATGCTTTCTGTCGAGAGGTGAGCCTCGCCTCGTCCCCACCGGTACCAAAACCGGACCTGTCCGTGTGTCGATGGGGGGACCACCGCCACCTGCCGGCGCAGCGAAGTGAGAATCAGCGCATTGTCCATCACCTCTGCACGCACCTCCGTACAGTGATCGACACGCTCGAACGTCAGCAACCCCTCCATGTGGTACAGGTATCCTTGGACGGTGCAGGCCGTCAGATCATCCGCAAAGGCGGCCCACGTTGGCGCGGCAATTAAACAACAAAGCCCCATGGCAAGAATCACGAACAGGGCCCAACCGCCCCCATCGCCACAACGCCGTACGTACGATTCGCTGTTTGAGACTCGTTCCATCACGGGCCTCCCTCCGGTCCAGGGTTTTGGTTGCCGACTTCCTAGGAGCCTGTCCGACATTGACTTTTCTACTGCGACGAACGATCTGCAGCCATCTGCGTCGTTCTCGGCCCGCAAAATCCTGGGCACCCATTGCTCTTCGACTTGCAATGGGTCAGCGAACCGCAATGTCGGACAGGCTCCTAGCGCCTTCTGAGTTGTCTGAGTCGATAACCCATCCTCCCCCTTGTTATTCTTGCCATAGAGGTCCTCTGAAGCGAGGCTAGGAGCGTCCCGAGTTCGACGGACTGTGTTCGCTAGGGGGCTGAGCCTCCCCGGCAAGTATCCCGATATTCCGGACGACCCCGATCCGCATACCAGGCCTCCATCAGCTTAGATTCCCCATCTTGTTACCGCTAGCAAACTCTCAAAACGATGAATGTCGCCTATAGGGCTGGATGAGGCAGCCAAGAAGCGGGCAGAACCCTATACGAGGATTGTCGAGGTGCAACTGCAGATGCGACGGGAGACAGTTGATCTCGTCAAGAAAGCGGTCAGTGGAGCGGTCAAGAGCTACGTACTGGTGAACAATCGCGCGGAGGGGAACGGGTGTGCGGCTGCCCGCGGGCAGGCGCGCACCCTTACAAACAGGCCTTGACAATGTTCGAAAGCATATTCAGGGATACTTGCGGGGCGGGGGAATGAATCGTGGGATTGACCCAGATCCTTGAACGGGTTCCTCCCGTCTCGACACGGAGGTTTTCTATCAGGAACAGAAGTTCCGCCTCAGGCCGGGACTTGCCTGCCACCGGCCGGGAGGGCATGATCAGCGTCATCTCCTGATTGGGTCCGGCCTTGAGCAGTTCGACCCCTGCGTAGGGATGCGTGTTTTGCTCGGTCCTATACCCGTCCAGGGTTTGCATCATGCAGCGACTCACGACATCCACCGATTTGGCGGAATTGTACTCGGCGCGATATTCAGATTTTTGAATCTCGCCGATCGTCCTTACAGCCCGCGAACTATCATCCGCCAGGCACCCGCCCAGCGAAGCCAGCATAACGGCCACTATGAGGGCTCTTATCATGACATGCCTGCCTGCGTTCGCATGCTGTCCGACCGGCCTGCATTCGCATGCTGTCCGACCGGTCGGGCCGCTCAATTCATCCCGCTTCAATATCCGACTAACCTTCAACAGCCTATTCCATTGACGTGACAGCCGCTGCGCAACCGAGAAGGGGAATGCGGCCGTCACTGCAACCGAGCGACGGACTAAGTGACTGTATTGGCTTAGAAAAATTGGGGTGAGTGACGGGTGTCGAACCCGCGACCTCCGGATCCACAATCCGGCGCTCTAACCAACTGAGCTACACTCACCACCCGAGATGTGTTTTGTGGCAGGCCGTCACGTGAACGCTTATCGTACACAAACCGCCATGAGACTCGCAAGCCACCGAGCGCGGAAGTGCTGAGTGATGCAGAACGCAGGGAGCAAGAAATTGAAGGTCTCCAGGCTGAAAACCTCCTGTTCGTGCTCAGCACTGAGCACTCAGCACTCATCGCTCAGCACTGAAGGGACGGCACTCAGTCCTCAGCACTCAGCACCTTTCCGCGCACTACGCGCGTCGAAGGCCCGCTGCATTTCGGCGAGGATGGCTTCGGCGGCGGCCCGCGGATCGGACGCATCCCTGATCGGACGGCCGACCACGAGATAATCCGACCCGGCCGCGATCGCCTGGGCCGGCGTCGTGGCCCTGGCATGGTCGCCGGTCTCGACTCCCGCCGGACGGATGCCGGGCGTGACGATCACTAACTTGTCTCCCACCCGCTGGCGGATCGCCTGCGGCTCCTCGCCCGACGCCACCACCCCTTCGCAGCCGACCTCGGCCGCCAAGGCCGCCCGGGCCGTGACGAGTTCCGCCACGCTGTGCTGGATGCCCATCTCACGCAGGTCCTGCGAGTCATAGTTGGTCAGCACGGTGACGGCCAGGATCTTCAGCGCGGAGTTCGGCACCTGGCTGCGCCCCCGCACGGCGGCGGTCAGGGCCTTGCGATTGGCGTGGACCGTCAGAAAATCCACCCCCATCATGGCGACTTGCGCGGTGGCCCGCCGGACGGTTTCTTCGATGTCCAGGAACTTCAAGTCGAGGAACACCCGCTTGCCCTGTTGGCGAAGCCGGTGGACGAACTCGGGTCCAGCGGCCGTGAACAGCTCAAGGCCGACCTTGACGAACGAGACCGATTCGCCGATTTTCTCCACCAGGCGGATCCCCGCCTCGGCGGACGGCACGTCGAGCGCCAGAATGAGCCGATCGCGAACCTGGAATTGAGCAGTCATGAGTCCACGTTTCCTTCTTGGTGACAGATAGAGAATCAACCCACCGCAGGCCAACACAGACAGAATGGCGAGGCGGGCAGAGTACCCTTTCTTGACCCATCAATCAAGGCTGTGGTAAAAGGGTGATTCTTTTTCTCAGAAGGAGTCGCGAATCATGCCACAGGTTCACAAATCGACGATCAGGCGCGCCCGTCAAGCGGAAACCCGCCGCGCTCGAAACCGCACCACCCTCAACACGGTCAAGGCCTTCATCAAGAAGACCCTCGCCGCGGTGGAGGAAAAAAAGGCGGATGAAGCGGCGACCGCGCTTCGCGAGGCCAGCTCGGCCATCGGCCGAGCCGCGGCCAAGGGAGTGATCAAGCGGAACACGGCGTCCCGCCGGATTTCGCGACTCACGCTTCGCGTCAACGGCCTGACCGCCGCCAAATAAGCCAGCAGGGCATTGAACAAACCCGCCAGCTTTGTTCTCGGATCTTGGTTTGGTCGTCATGCGTCAAGCGTCAGTCGTCAATCGACTAACGATGAAGAAGACAGGATGCGAAGACGTACCGTCAATACGTTTGACGAGTGACGGATTTCCGTCCTTTTGCTCGCTACAGCCTCGAAGGCGTCATCCGCGGCAGAGGGAGAGCAGCAGCGTTTCCATGACGCGCCTGCCCGACCCGGCGCTTCCGCCCTTCAGTTTCGAATCCGTATCCACAAACAGCTCGAACGCCCGGCGCAGGTGCGGGTCGGAAAAGCGGCCGAAAAAGCTCTTCACCCGGTAGGGCTCGATCCCGAGCGGTCTGGAGACTTCGCCCGCGCTTTTGCCCTGGGCGAACAGATCCTTCGTCTTCCAGAGACGCCGGTATTGCCAGACCAACGCGCCGAGAATCCGCAACGGGGCTTCCCCCGCCTCCAGGTTCCGCGCCAAAATCTCCAACGCCCGGCGGCAATCCCGTGCTTCGATGGCTTTGGTGAGGTCGAACACCGAGGCGCCCGGCTCGATCCCGCGCGCCGCCTCCACCTCCGCCGCCCCCGCCGCCGCTCCAGCCGACGTGGTCAAGGCCAGCTTTTCCAAGTCCCGTTTGATCAATGCCAGCGAGTGACCGGCTGATTCGCGGAGCACCGCGATCCCCTCATCGGTGATCTTCAAGTTCAACCGCGCGGCTTCACTTCGAATCCATTCCGTGAGCGCCGCGCCGTTCAACGGACCACAGTCCACGACCAAGGCGCGCTTCACCAATGCCTGCGTCCACTTCAATCGCTTGTCGAGCTTCTCCGCCACCAGGATCAGCGCGGTGGTCTCGCAGGGGTCGGCCAGGTAGGCAAGCCAGGCTTCATTGTCCCGTGCCGTGATCTTGTCCGCCTGTTTGACGATGACCAGGCGGCGGGGGGCGAACACCGGGATTTCCCGCGCGGCGGTCAAGATTGAGGAGGCGCCGTCTTCGTCGGCATAGAGCTGCGCACAATTGAACACGTCGTCCGTGCCGGCGCCCAAGAGCTGGTCCTTGAGCGTCACGACCGCTGTTCGCCTGAGCTCCTCTTCTTCGCCTTCGACCAGACAGAGCGGGGGGATGGCTTCGCGTTGGAGATAGTGAGCGAGGGTCAGGGCCTTCACGATCATGGCGGCAACGATCTCTTTCCGGAGAAGGTCAGGCGGGACATGGATGGAACCCCATCATGTCATCGCGCGCCCGGCAGCATCGGGACAAACTCGGGCGGGGCCTCGGTGGGCTTGATCCTGCCCTCCCGCACATCGTCGATGAAGAGCTGAAAGCGTGCCGAGAGGTCGGCCGCCACCATCCTGCCCGCCTGTTCGACCGCGCGGTTTTGCAGCACGCGATTGAACTGGAGATCGCCCGTGACGAAGAATTCCGACATTCCCTTTGCGGTTTGCACCCAGACGACCTTGTGGCTGCGCACATCCTCGGCCTGCACCATGACCAGGGCCTCCACGCGGCTTTCCAAGGTGGTGGATTGTGTAAAGCTTAACGTCGGGATCAGGATGGAAAGAATGGTCCCTTTGAGGACATAATCCGCCGTTTCCGTTCCTCCGACCACTTGGGCCCCGCTGCTGGTCGCAAACTCCTGACGGAGATAGTTGGAGTACTTGATTTCGAGATTGGGCTCGAAGCTCCCGTTGCGGAGATTCACGATGCTGAGCCGCGGCACATGCTCGCCCGGTTTGACCTGCGCGGCAGGCTGGGCCGTGCCGCCGATCGTCGGCCCCGGTCCCTCCACGCCGAACTGGTAGCCGCAGCCGGCGAGCAGCGCCAACGCGACGGCCAGCGCGGTGCCAGCCAAGAGTGCTGAGTGCTCAGTGCTCAGTGCTGAGTACGAACAAAAGGGTTTCAGCCCGGAGACCTTCAATTATTTTCTCCTTATGTGCTGCATCACTCAGCACTCAGAACCCAGCACTTAGCACTTTTTTAGATGACGAAATTGATGAGCTTCTTCTCGACGTAAACGATTTTCTTCGGGTTCTTTCCCTGGAGCGCCTCCTGGATCTTGGGCTCTTGCTGTGCCAGACGCAGGACCTCCTCGCGTCCGGCCTCGGCGGCCACGCTGATCCTCCCGCGGAGTTTCCCATTGACTTGAATGGGCAGCTCCATCCGGTCGCTGACGGTGAGGGCGGGATCGTAAGTCGGCCAAGGCTGTTGCCCGACGCTGGCTTTGTGGCCGAGGCGCTCCCAGAGTTCTTCGGACAGATGGGGCGCAAAGGGCGACAAGAGCAGCACAAGCGATTCCACAACCGATCGCGGCCGCCGGTCGAGCTTCGTCAGCTCGTTCGTCAAGACCATCATCTGCGAGATGGCCGTGTTGAACCGGAGCGATTCGAGATCCTCCGTAACCTTCTTGATCGTCTGATGGAGCAGGCGCGCGGTTTCCAGGGAGGGCTCGGCCTCGACGACCGATTGGCTCAGTCGGCCGTCCTCCTCGACCATCAGCCGCCACACCCGATCGAGAAACCGGGTGACGCCCTCGACCCCGCGGGTGCTCCAGGGCTTCATCGCTTCGAGCGGCCCCATGAACATCTCGTAAAGCCGCACGGCGTCGGCGCCGAACCGCTCGATCATGTCGTCGGGATTCACGACGTTGCCGCGCGATTTGGACATCTTCTGATTGTCCTCGCCGAGCACGATGCCCTGGTGCACGAGTTTCATGAACGGCTCGGGCGTGTGCACGACGCCGATGTCGTAGAGCACCTTGTGCCAAAAGCGGGCGTAGAGGAGATGCAACACGGCATGCTCGGAGCCGCCGATGTAGAGGTCCACCGGCATCCAGTACCGTTCCTTGTCCGGATCGACGAGGTGCCGCTCGTTGCGCGGGTCGATGAACCGAAGAAAATACCAACAGGACCCGGCCCACTGCGGCATGGTGTTCGTTTCGCGGCGCGCGGGCCGGCCGGTTGCCGGATCGACGGTCACAAGCCAGTCTTCCAGATTGGCGAGCGGGCTCTCGCCGGTTCCCGAAGGCGTGAAGTTGGTCGTTTCGGGCAGCGTCAGCGGCAACTGTTCTTCGGGCAAGGCCTGATGCTCGCCTTCCACCCAAATGATGGGGAAGGGCTCTCCCCAATAGCGCTGCCGCGCGAAGAGCCAATCGCGAAGCTTGTAGTTGATCGTCTTCCGGCCCTTGCCCTGAGCCTCCAGCCAGGCGGTGATGTTCGGGATCGCGTCAGCCGGCTTGAAGCCGTCGATTGAGAAGGAGCCGTCGGGCGTGGTCGAGTTGACGACGGTGCCCTGGTCGATCTCGACGAACGCGCCCTTTTCGATGTCGCCGCCGGACACGACCTCGCGGATCGGAAGGGCATACTTGCGCGCGAAGGCCCAGTCCCGCTCATCGTGCGCCGGCACCGCCATGATGGCCCCGGTGCCGTAGCCCATCATCACATAATCGGCGATCCAGATCGGCAACCGCTCGCCGTTCACCGGGTTGATCGCATAGCCGCCGGTGAAGACCCCGCTTTTTTCTTTCTCCAGCTCCTGGCGCTGGAGATCGCTCTTGCGCGCCGCCGCCTCTTGGTAGGAACGCACCTCGGCCCGTCGGTCCGGCGTCGTCACCGCCTCCACGAGCGGATGTTCCGGGGCCAGCACCATATAGGTAGCGCCGAACAGGGTATCGGGCCTGGTCGTGAAGATCCTCAGATTGCCGTGAACCTGTGCCAGCGCGAATTCGACCTCCGCCCCGATGGACCGCCCGATCCAATTCTTTTGCATCTCCAACGTGGAGGTCGGCCATTCGACCAGCTTCAGATCGTCCAACAGCCGGTCCGCGTAAGCGGTGATCTTCAAGATCCACTGCCGCATGGGTTTGCGGACCACCTCGAACCCGCCGACCTCGCTCTTCCCGTCGATCACTTCCTCGTTCGCGAGCACCGTGCCCAGCCCCGGGCACCAGTTGACCGGCACTTCGGCCACATAGGCCAACCCGCGCTTGTAGAGCTGGAGAAAGATCCACTGCGTCCAGCGATAGTAATCCGGATCGGTCGTGCTCAGCTCGCGCTCCCAGTCGTACGAGAGTCCGACCCGCTTCATCTGGCGCTTGAACGTGGCGATGTTTTGCGCCGTGGTGATGGCGGGATGGATGCCGGTCTTCACCGCATATTGCTCGGCCGGAAGGCCGAAGGCGTCCCACCCCATCGGGTGCAGGACGTTGAACCCACGCATGCGCTTGTAGCGCGAGACGATGTCGGTCGCGGTATAGCCTTCCAGATGGCCGACGTGGAGCCCTGATCCGGAAGGATAGGGAAACATGTCCAGGCAGTAGAACTTGGGCTTCCCGCGATCCTCGCTCGCCCGGAACGAGCGGTGCTCTTCCCAATAGGCCTGCCACTTGGCTTCGATGGAGTGAAAATTGTACGGACGGCTCATGGTGGAGGTTAAGAAGGTTAATCGGTTGGAGGAACCCTACCGTTGATTCAAACGTCGGACAATAACATACGGCAGGAGGCCCCTCAAGCAGAGCGAGACCACGCTCGATCGCTCGCTGGGCTTCACGCAAGGGCCTCGGCAAGGACCGGCGGGCGTTCGTCTGTTATACTCCCGCGGCGGATGGGCTTCTACGCGCGACAGATCTTTCCTCGCCTCATGGACTGGGGGATGAGGCGCGGGCTCTTTCAACAGGAACGGGAAGCGGCGCTTGCGCCTGCTCATGGAGACGTGCTGGAAATCGGCTTCGGCACGGGCCTGAACCTGCCACATTATCCGCCGTCGATCGCGCGCCTCACGGGGGTCGATCCGATGCAGGCCCTCCCGGCCCGCGTGACCGAACGGTGCCGCGCCGTCTCCTTTCCCGTGCAGGTTGTGCCGATGACGGCGGAGACCCTGCCCTTCGACCACGCGCGGTTCGATTGCGCCGTGAGCACCTGGACCCTCTGTACGATCCCCGATCCTGTCGCCGCGTTGCGCGAGGTGAAGCGCGTCCTGAAACCGGGCGGGCTGTTTCTCTTTGCGGAACATGGCCGCAGCGACCATCCGCGGGTGGCGGCCTGGCAGGATCGGCTCAACCCGATCCAGAATGTCGTCGGCTGCGGCTGCAATCTGAACCGGCGCATCGACCGCCTGATCCTCGACGCAGGCTTGACCCTCGACCGGCTCGATCGGTTCGAGCTGCCGGGCGTGCCACGGATCGCCGGCACGATGTATCGGGGGCAGGCGCGCGCGTGACGGGCGAACGGCCGAGCCGCTCAGATGTCCGTGAGCGTCGAGAAATGCTCGATCGAATGGAAGGTGGCGGATGGCTCAGGGGCGAGCTGGGAGCTGGATTTGGACCGATGGTACAGGTAGGCCACGCCAAAGCCGTGCGCGGCCCTGAGGCACCCCTCGTCATCGTCTATATATAAGGAGCGGGCTGGATCGAAGCCGACGAGCTGTTGGCAGGCCGGCCAGTATTCCGGCCGCATCTTCAAGCAGCCGACCTCGAACGCATTGACGATCCGATCGACATGCCGATCCAACCCCGTCTTCGCGACCTTGACGGCCACCCCGGCCTCATGCGCGTTGGTCACGATCGTCACGCGCTTGCCGCGTCGCCGCAGCGCCCTGAGAAACGGCAGGGCATCCGGAAGAAAGTCGATCAAGTGATCCAGCTCCCGGTGCAGGGCGACAACATCCAGCCCCACCCGGCCGGTCCAGTAGTGGAGATCGGTCCAGGCCAATTCACCCTCCACCGACCGATACATCGCCATGAGCCTGTTCCGGGCCTCCTCGAAGGAGAGCCGGTGCAGGGCGGCATAGCGGCGCGGCAGCTCCTCCTCGAAGAAATAATTGTCGAAATGCCGATCGAGCAGGGTGCCGTCCATGTCGAGCAGGACATCGTCGATTTCGTCCCACACGAGAGAGTGCTGAGTGCTGGGTGCTGAGGGCTGAGGCATAAAGAAAGTATAGCGAAGGTCCCGCCGGAAGACGAGGCGCATTGTGTTTGCCAAAATTCCTGTGTTACGGTCCGGCCATCCCGTTCTCATTCATGTCCATGACTGCCCGCTCAGCACCCAGTACCCAGCACTCAGCACTTCTTCCGACCGTCGCCATTATCGGCCGGCCGAACGTGGGGAAGTCCACGCTGTTCAACCGGATTCTCGGCCATCGCTCCGCCATCGTGGACGACGTGCCCGGGGTCACGCGCGATCGCAACTACGCCGAGGCCTCCTTTCGGGGACGTCCGTTCAGATTGGTGGATACGGGCGGGCTCGACCCGAGCGCCAACGAAGGGATGTTGGCCCTGATCCGGCACCAGACGCAAGTGGCGATCGCGGAGGCCGACGTGCTGATCTTCGTGATGGACGGGCGGGACGGGGTCACGCCGACCGACGAAGCGGTGGTCTCGTTGCTGCGCGGGATCAAGAAACCCGTCTACTACGCGGTCAATAAGATCGACACGGCCAAGGCCGAGCCGCTGGTCGCCGATTTCTACCGCTTGGGACTGGACCACCTCTATCCGGTCTCCGCCGAGCACGGGATCGGGGTGGATGATGTGCTGGAGGCAGTCTACCCCCACCTCCCCCAAGAACCTCCCGAAGGATCGTTGGCCGATGTGCCGCGCGTCGCGATCGTCGGGCGACCCAACGTCGGAAAATCGACGTTGGTCAACGCCGTCCTCGGACAAGACCGTTGCGTGGTCAGCGACATTCCCGGCACGACGCGCGATCCCATCGACAGCCTCGCGACCTTGGACGGCCGGCAGTACATCTTCACGGACACGGCCGGCATCAGACGGCGCGGCCGCATCGAACGGGGAGTCGAAGGGTACAGCGTAGCCCGGTCCTTGCGCGCGCTGGGGCGTTCGGATGTCGCCGTGCTGCTGCTGGATGCGGAGGAAGGGCTGACGGAACAGGACACGAAAATTGCCGGATTGGTCCTCCGGCAGGGCCGCGCCTGCATTCTGCTGGTCAACAAATGGGATCTGCGGGCGCACGAGGCCGGGGCCAAGCAAGCCTACGAGGCCGACCTGCACCGCCGGTTTTCCTTCCTGACCTGGGCGCCTGTGCTCTATGCCTCCGCCCTGAAGCCGGATTCGTTGCGTCCGCTGTTTCCGTTGATCGAGCAGGTCGTGGCCTCGTTCACCAACCGGATTCCGACCGGCCCGCTGAATCAGTTTTTCCAATCGGTGCTGGAAAGCCATCCACTGCCGATGCGCAAGGGCCGCATCACGAAGACGGCCCGCTCGGCCTTTATCACCCAGGTCGCCACCAAGCCGCCCGTGTTTGCCCTATTCGTCGGCCATCCGGAAGGGATCACCGCCGCTTATCTCCGTTTTCTGGAGAACCGGCTGCGCGAGCAATTCCCGTTGATCGGCACTCCCGTTCGCATCTTGGTCAGAAAGAAGTGACCGCGTAGATCGAAGCCGGCGCCGCACTCACTGTAGGCCAGTTCCTCCAGAACCAGAAGGATACAGTTGTAGACATTTGGATACGCCCGATGGTCGAACAGGCAGGCCATGACCTTGTCGCATTTTGACGAACCTGCGAAACCGCCGGCCAGTCCATTGCCTCCCCAACCATTCGCGAATCATTCAAAGGATGGCGTGAAATTTGCTTGTTCTTGTGGCCGTGAATTTCTGTTCGAGTCGTTTTCAGTGGAATGTAACCGGACCTTCACATCCAAGTAACCGCATCGGGACGTAGGAAGGCTAGCCTGCGGGCACTCATCCTTTCGTTTGACGCTTCACCAGAGATGATACCGATGCATTGTGCGACAACCGGAATTCGACAGATCCGATCCGTCCCTGCGCCTGTAGGCAGCCACCTACTGATTCACAACTTTTCACAACTTCTCACATGGCGGGGCTCATGGAAGAACAGTTGATGGCATCAAACATGTCCCAGGGCTATGTGCCGTTCCCCGCATCGAAAGTCGGACTCCTGGTCCTCTCCTCGTCGAGCCGCGTCCTGCATCTCGACGAACAGGCCTCCCAGCTCCTGGGAGACCTCCATCGCCAGGAACAGCGGGCGGGCGCAACCGGACTCCCCCCCTCGGTCGAAACATTTTGTTCCGAGATCCAGGACGTTTTGTCCGATCGGGAAGAGGCGGACGACTGGCGGCCGTTCGAGGTGACGCGATCTGTCGGACAGTCTCCCCAAGCGATGATGCTCCGAGCCTTTGTCTTTCCGTCCCGATCCTCTGCCGCACAGACGAGAATTCTCGTCACGCTCCAGAAAGCTTAGCCGCGTCCCGCGCCGGCATCCTCCCGACCGCCGTATCCGGCAATCCGCTTGACAGCCTCCCACCTGCGTGTTATTCGCGAACAGACAACGGACGTGTGCTCGCATGCAGGTCGCGTCGCCCCAGGCTCTTCTAGCCCACTGAACCTATTCATTCACCATCCATAGGTCTGTTATGAACCATCGATTCTTGCTCTGTTGTGGCTCTGCTCTGCTCATGCTCGCATTCGGAATCGGATTGATCCTGTCGGCTGCTTCCGCACAGGCGTTACCGGCAGCGGAGGAGCCGGCTTCCATTCAGGAGCCGGCGCCCGACGCGCTGCCTGGCCAGCCGGAAGAGGCCACCGACCAGACTTCATCGGAGACCTCGGCCACGACCGCGGTGGCGGAGGACGTTGATCCCTGGATCCAGGTCAGCGGGACCGTCTGGCGCATGAAACCGGGATTCGTCTTTCTGAGAACGCCGGTGGGGCTGCTGACCTTGACCTGCCAGACCTGTTTGCGGGACCTGCGCGGCGCCCATCACGTCACCCTCTGGATTCACGGTTCGCACGGAGCCGTCGATATCGCGGCGAAGGGACAGGACAAGTCTGTGCGCCGCTATCTGTGGGGACCGCCGGTCTTTCCCTCGCCCGATAAGAAGGAAGTGCTGCTGTGGACGCCCGAGGGCGAACGTGCCTTCGCCACCGGAGCCTTGGCTGCGAAGCTCGCCTCCCAGCCGGCCGGCAAACCGGTCACGGTCGAAGTCAACGCCGCCGGCACGGTGGTGGGCCTGCACAATCTGCAATACGATCTGCAGATCAGCCAAGTGCCGAACCAATCCAATCGAACGGAGATGAAGATCAGCGGCTCGGTCGCCAAGCTGAAGGCCGGCTACACCTTTCTGCGCACGCCGGTCGGGATACTCCCCATCAGTTCGAAGACCGGTTTGAAACAGGCCAAGGTGGGACAGGACCTCACGCTGTGGATCCATGACACGAACATGGCCGTGGAGCTTCGGCCTAATGGAGAGGAGCAGCCCACTGTCCGGCTCCTCACAGGCAAACTCGCCTATGCCACGCCGGAGAAGCGCGAGTTGACGCTCTGGACTCCGGAAGGCGAGCAGCAATTCCCGGCTGATCAGGCCAGGGGGACGCTCGCCGGACTCAAGGAAGGATCGCCGGTGATCGTTGAACTGAACGGCAAGGGGTCCGTCGTCGAGATCCGCAAAGGCCACTGATGCGTTTCCCTCCGTGCAGCCCGCCGTCTGTGCGGCCTATCAAGCCATTTAAAAATCTTACCCAGCGGGGGATCGTTGAGTCATTTGTGAATCTTACCGAGCGACGCATCCCCTGAGCCTGGAGTTGGGATTCTTCGGGCGCTCGGTCGGAAAACCGGCTTCCGTATTTGGCCTAGGATCAACGATCGCCGCTCGGTCCATACTGGAGATCCCCCCTTATGAGCGTCCTGTCCGGGGCAGCGCCGGTGTCTGGCGCTGGACCCTCGGGCTGAAGGTCCACCCACGCCAGGGCGTGCTCGCCCGCAGCTGCGGCGGCCGAGGCGCCGCTTCGCGCGGGGTGCGCGTGGCTCGGGTGGCCAGCGCCCAGAGTCGCTCCAGGTGCCGGTCAATCCGCTGCGAGAGCGCAAACGGATCGGTCGTCTTCAGGACTTGCTCCAGGGCGGCCACCTTCTGCGGATCGGCGTCGGCGCAGGCCCGCACCCGCTCGAACGGCGTCTGCGGCGCCTCATAGCGCCGGATCAACCGCGAGCCCACCCGGACCTTGCGGACGAGTTTCATCGCGGGCTGAAAGAGGTTCTGGAAGAGCCGCAGGTCCGCATACAGCGCGTTGAGCGCGGTGCGCGCCGCCTCGGTGTCGTACCGCTCCCAACCCACTAGCTTGCGGACATGCGTCCAGTTCTTCTGCTCCACATGCGCGTTGTCATCCTTCTTATACGGGCGCGAGCGCGTGAACTGGACCTGTCGACCAACAGGCCGCTGCTGACACCACGCCAGCAGGTGGTCATGGATGAACTCGCTCCCGTTGTCGGAATCCACGCCCCGCAGGGGGAACGGGAGCTGCGACTCGATGGTCGTCATCGCCTGCACGACCCCGTGACGGCTCTTGCCCATCACGGCCTGGCGCTCCACCCAGGTCGTGTGGATGTCCACACCGTCCACGGTGTGCAGGAACTCGCCGGCGGCCGAGGCGCCCGCGTGCGACACCAGATCGATCTCCAGATAGCCGGGCGTGCGGACGTCCCAGTGCTCCGTCTTGATCGGGATCTGCTGCTTCAACAAGGACCCCGGGCGCGTCGTGCCATACAGCCGCCGCTTGAGCCGTCGCTTCCGGTCCCGCAGCCGGCGGTCGATCTGCCGGGCACTGATCCGCCGGAGTTGGGCTTCCACCGCCGGCGTGACCGCGGTGCGCCGCGTCAGCCAGGGCAGCCAGTGCGGCAGCGCCGCCTTCAGTCGCTGACCACACAGATAGCCCGAGGCCGCCCAGATTTCTGCCAGCAGGCGAATCACGGGCTCCCTGTCAGCGGTCATCCAATAATCCCCAGGTGTGGTCATTGAATTTTCCCCACCCTCCTAACTGAAGGAGGAGGGAGATGGGACTTGACGAGACGGGAGCGTCGGCGATCATGCGTGCCCAGGGGGACCAATCTGGGGAGGCATGCATGGTGGATCAGGAGCGATGGGCGGAGATTCGACGGTTGTTTCACGAGGAGCGGGTGTCCATTTCAGCGATTGGGCGGCGGTTGGATCTGGATCGCAAGACGGTCCGGCGCAGTCTGCGGCAGACGACGTGGCACCCCTATCGCCGGGCAGCGGTGGCGGAGACGCTGCTCACCGCCCATGCCGACTTTGTGCGGACCCGCGCCCCGCAGGTGGGGTACTCGGCGCGGATTCTCTACCAGGAACTGCGGGCGAGCCGGAGCTACACCGGCAGTTATGAGACGGTGAAGCGGTGTGTGGCGCCGCTGCGCGAGGTCCAGCTGCAAGCGGAGCGGGCCCTCCTCCGCTTTGAGACCCCGCCGGGGCAGCAAAGTCAGATTGATTGGGGCCAGGCCACCGTGCCCTTCCGCACCGGTCCCGTCGTGGTGCACGTGTTCGTGCTCACCTTAGGGTTCAGTCGCCGCGGCTTCTATCACGCGTGTGCCGATGAGCGCCTGGCGCAATTTCTGGAGGCCCATGAACGGGCCTTTGCCCATTTCGGCGGGCACACCCGCGAGCATCTCTATGATCGTCCGCGCACCGTGTGCTATGCGGATGAGACCGGCCGACGCCTCTGGAATCCCACGTTCAAAGCCTTTGCCGACTATTGGGGCTTTGAGCCCCGCGTGTGTCGGCCCTACCGGGCGCAGACCAAAGGCAAAGTGGAATCGGGCGTGAAGTATGTGAAGCGGAACTTTCTGCCCGGGCGGACGTTTGTCGACGTGGTGGACTTCCAGGCCCAGCTCGACGAATGGAACGTGACGATCGCCGACCAGCGCCTGCACGGCACGACTCATGAGCGACCGATCGCGCGGTTTGAGCGAGAACGCGAGCACCTCGTGCCACTGGCGGGCCAGCGCGGCTTCCAGCAGGAGGCGCGGGTCTCGCGGATCGTGGCTGAAGACTATCTGGTCAGCTTCGACACGAATCGGTATTCCGTGCCCTTCCGCCTGATTGGGCAACGGGTTGAGGCGCAACGGCGGGGCGACACCATCCATATCTTCCATCGCGACCGCGAGGTGGCCACCCATCCCGTGTTACCCGGCCGCCACCAATTCCGCATTCTGCCGGAGCACGGCCCCGGCGCCAGTGCCCGCATTGCGCGCCAGCGCCGGTCAACCCTGAGCGAACTGGCCACTCACCCCGGTGCGGTCCCGGAGGTCGAAGTGCGGGATCTGGCGTGCTACGAGGCGGTGTGCGGGAGCGCGGCGGCGCACGAGGTGCAGCCATGAACCCGGCGCAACTGGAACGGCTCCGTGAACAGCTGACGCGGCTGCGGCTCCTGAAGAGCCGCGAGCGGCTCGACGCCCTCTTACAGGAGGCGGCGGCCAAGGACCTGTCGTATGCGGACTTCCTCGATCAGGTCCTCAGTGAAGAAGTGACCGCCAAAGCGGAGAAGAACATTACGATGCGCACCAGTCTCGCGCGGTTTCCGTTTGTGAAGAGTCTGGAGGTCTTCGACTTCGCCTACCAGCCGTCGCTGGATAAGAAGCAGATCCAGCAAGTGGCCACCTGCCACTTCATCGAGCACGGCGAGAATCTCGTGATCTTGGGGCCGCCCGGGGTCGGCAAAAGCCACCTGGCCATCGGGCTGGGGCTCAAAGCGATCGAGCGAGGCTATCGGGTGTTGTTCACGACGGCCGCCGCCATGATCGCCACACTGACTCGAGCCCTGACGGAGAATCGGCTGGAGGACAAGCTGAAGCTCTACACGATCCCGCGGTTACTGATCATCGATGAGATCGGCTATCTGCCCATTGACCGCACCGGGGCCAACTTGTTTTTCCAACTCATCTCGCGTCGCTACGAGAAGGGGCCGATGATTCTCACCAGTAACCAGAGTTTCGGGGCCTGGGGGGAGGTCTTCGGGGACCGGGTGCTGGCGACCGCGATCCTGGATCGGGTCCTGCACCACGCCATCACCATCAATATCCGTGGTCATTCGTACCGGCTCAAGGAGAAACTTAAAGCCGGTTTGGTGCGCGTCGAAGAAGCCGCCACGACCACGTAACCAGGGTGGGGAGTTTTCGATGACCATAACTGGGGAAATTTGGGTGACCCTTGACAGGCTCCCCATACGTCGGCCGTCGCCGGATCACCCGGCGCACGGGCGGCCGAGGTGGGGCCGCTCGGCTCAGCAACCCAATCGCATACTTGCGATGATATCGACAGACTCGTGTCACTTCGTCCAGGAGGGCCGATCGCTCGCGGCGCCCCGCCCGCTGATACCGCTGCCACATCACCCGCAGATACTCGTGCTTCGACCGTCGCGCCATCCCCGCTGCCTCCATCCTCCCCCTCCTTCTGGCCCGCCCCATGCGGACTCGGAGGGTAAGATTGACAAATGACGCAACGATCGGTCGCTCGGTAAGATTTTAGATGACTCAATACGGCGGCTTGACACTCGCGAAATCGGCTCTTTAGACTCGACCCCCTCATGGCCCGCCAAGCCGCGACTCAGCCTCAGACCGGCTCGCCCGAGACCCAACGGGACGGCCATGCACGCCTGTCCTTCGACGACCTCTACCGAGACCATGTCGATCGCATCTTCCGCTATGCCCAGCGCCTGTGCGGCGAGCCGGAGGCGGCCAAGGATCTCGTCCAGGACACGTTTCTGAACGCCTATCGCGGCTACAAGGATTTTCGCGGAGAATCCCAGGTCTCCACCTGGCTCTACACGATTGCGTCCCGCGCCTGCCAGCGGCTGCGCCGCAAGCGCAAAGGCCAGCCCGATCACGAGTTGTCCCTGGAGGAATTCATTCCAAGCACCGATGGGGAACTCCGTCTTCAGATCCCGGTGGAGGGCCTCACCCCCGAAGAGGCGCTGGCCAACAAGCAGCTTCGCCGCGCGTTGGACCAGGCGATCGGCCGGCTGCCTCCGAAATATCGCATGGTCCTGGTCCTGCGGGACATGGAAGGGCTCAGCGCCAAGGAAGTGGGGGCCGTGATGGGCCTCAACGAGCGGGCCGTGAAATCCCGCCTCCATCGCGCGCGCCTGTTCGTCCGGCGCGAGCTGAGCGCGCGGGGCGTCGGGGCGCCCCTGACACCGGAACATCATCACGACCACACAGAGGAGCCGGACTCGGGTATAATGTAGAGGTTTTCCATGGCACAGGCACGAGCACGCAACCATTCTTCTGCTTCGCGGCGGTCCGGGCGGGCGAGCCGGTCCCGAAAAAACAAGGCCCATTGTCTCCACATCCTGCGGCAGTTATCCGATTATCTCGACGACGAGCTGGCGCAGGACGTGTGCACTGAAATCCGCCGGCATCTCGGCGCCTGTCCCAACTGCGAAATCTTCGTCACCTCGTTGCGCCAGACCATTTCCCTCTGCCGCCAGGTCGCCCCAAAACCCCTGTCCGTCTCCGCCAAGGCCCACCTCCGCCACCAGATCATGCAGGCGGCCGGCATTCGGTAGAGTCCCGTCCATCCGCTCGTTCCTGCCCCCGCTTCCCGGCCTCGATGCGGTGAACCGCTCTCCACCGCTCTCCTCGGAACATGTTAAGATGAGGGACGGATGTTTTCCTTCCATCGTCCAACCGCCCGGGCACACATGGTCTTTCTCGCTGCGGGATGGAGTGTCGCCGTTTTGGCAGGGGCCGTGCTCACACGAACGCCCCTGAACGTGTCCGCCTCCGTCGACCAGACCCCCGTGGTGATTACGATCAAGGCCCGTCAATTTCATCCTCCCCTCGTCACGCTCCGAGTCGGGCAGCCGGCTACGCTCGTGTTCGAAAATCTCGACACGGAACTCCATTCGTTCGTCCCGAAAGATCTCCTGCGCGGCGTGAACCTGAATGTGGGCGGCAACGGCGCCCCTGAATTCGGGGAGGAAGGCTTTAAACGGGTGATCATTCCGCCGGAAGGCCGGGCGGAGATTCGCTTCACGCCCCTGCGTCCAGGCGAGTTCGGCTATATCTGCGACATGCCGGGGCATCAGATGCGTGCGCAAATTGTTGTGGAGCAGGAACCATGAACGGTGACGTCCCCTCTCAACCGGAACGGATATTGTGGGAAGGCCATACCTCCTGGATGGACCAGGCGATCCTGTTCATCTTCATGGCCGCCGCGGCCGTCCGGGCCGCCGTCGCCCTCCAAGCTCAGCAGTGGGGCACGGCCGCGCTGTATTGCTCGGCCGTCGGGTTGTTTCTCGGCATTGCCGCCTGGTTTCACTACGCACATTACTATCGCATCACCTCGTCCCGCATCCTCGTTCTGTTCGGCCCCTTCGCCCACTTCGGATTGAACCGACGGGTGGTGAAGGAATTCCATTTGAAGGACGTGACCGACATTTACGTCCGGTACGAGCTGCTCAACCGCTGGTTCGATCTCGGCAAGCTCGAAATCACCAATAGCCTCACCGAGGACTATCTGGTGATCCGCGGCGTCCCGAACCCGGAGGACCTCAAAGCGCAGCTCGACCGGTGGGTGCGCGCGCAACGCAACCCATGGGGTCCGGTGCCAGCCCAGGGTACACCCGACCATGCTCGGTAACGGCAGGGTCCCGGGCGGACCGACCTTCATCATCGTCTTCCTCGTGGGCCTGGCTGGATTGGCGCTGCCGAGCATCGCGTCCCATTCCGTTTCGGCTCCGCTCGGCTCTCCGGATCGAGGCCGCGCCATTTATCTCACGCACTGCCTGTCCTGCCACGGACTCACCGGAAACGGCGACGGAGTCGAGGCGCCCTACCTCTCGCCCCGCCCCGCGAGCCTGATTTCCGCCGGCACCTCGGCCAAGTCCGACAAGGAACTGCTCCAGATCATCGACCAGGGCAAGCCGCATACGGCCATGCGCGCCTGGAATGGCCTGCTGACCGACGAAGAACAGCGCGATGTCTTGGCCTATATCCGATCCCTGATCCAGTTCCGTCCCCCTTCCCCCGACCGACCGCCTCCGGCCGAGCCCGGCCGCTGATCGCGGCATCCGCCCCTTCCACATGCAAGGGACCGCATGCTAGAGTGTGGTCTTTGGTGTCAACATCTTTGTCATCTCCTCGACATTCCATAGGTGCATCATGACTTACAGACCCGACGTTGTTCATGATGGTGTATTTCGTGGCTGCCGGCTTCTGACCGCGATTCTGCTGGGCTTGATGATGGTGGGCGCGGCCGCGAGCCCGGCCTGGTCCGCCCCTGCAAGCCAGAAGAAAACCCGCAAACCTCCGGCCCCCTCGGCAGCCGGCAAGGCCGCGATGGACTACGCCCTCGCCATTTCATCCGGGGATCAGACGAAATTTGGCCAACTCGACTTTGCCTGCCAATACCGCATGGTCGAGCAGCAGGGGACATTGAAGAAGTTCCCTCCGGCAACAGATGGGATCTATGCCGACTGTTGGAAGCGCCTCAAGGAGGCCGTCGAGCCGGCGATCTGGAAGACCGATGAGGGCATGGATACGATCTGGCCCGGTCCCGGACGGCTGGTCTTCTTTACCGAACCGCTCGAATCCTATCAGGCCGCCGCGGCCGTGATGGATCTGCTCGGCCAATCGCCGCCCGGCACCGGCCTCACGTTGTCGATCGAGCGGCAGCAGACGATCCCGAACGCGTCGTTTCCAGCCGGGAAGAACCGCAAGCTGGCCGGCGTCCCGACCTCCCTCGTTCAACTGCGCGTGGCCTATAAGGACATGCTCACCTCGCCGGTGACCTTCGCCAAAGGGGCCTATCGGTTCCGATCGACGATCCACCGCCCCCGCGTCCCCGTCAAATCCGTGGCCGTGCAGTTCGTGGTGATGACGGGCCTCAAGCGCCTGGGCTATCCAAGCGACGCCGCGGTCCTCAGCGTGCCCGTGTCCGTGCTCTCGGACGCGGGCGACCTCCCGCAGACCGGCGAGCTTCCGAGCGAGGCCATCCCCTTCTCGACCGAGACCAGCCATGTGTTGGCGGACTCCGCCACCATCTGGCAGCCGTCCGACGGCTCCGGCCTGTTGATCGCCGCCGTGGCCAGATCGCGGCATTTCCCGGACTTGCGGGATCGGATTGCGCTCCTGAATCGCGTCCTCCTGATCGACGAAGCACAACCGGAAGCGCTCACCGCAATGACGAACGATCTTTACGGCCGGGTCTTGACCACGGGCGATGCCGTGCCTTCCGTGCCGTTCAAGGATGCCATGCTCGCGAAACGGGTGAGCGAGCTGTCCTGGAACTGGTATGCGCAAAACTTCCGTCTGGACCTGTCCAACAACATGGAAATGGGCGGCCTCGCGGAGCCGACCGCCGGGGATTTTCTCTACCGCATGATTCCCGCGATGGAGACCCTTTCCAAAGTCCGGCCCAAGGACTTGGATAACCGCCTTCACCTCGGGATCGCCTACCGGTGGAACAACGACCAACTGCGCGCCATCCAGACGCATGAAGCGCTGGTGAACGACCTGGCTCAAGCCCGCCCCGGCCAGCGCGCGCGCGCGCTGATCGAGTTGGCCTGGTCGCGCATCCACAAAGTGTCGTGGAATCGGTTTCTCAACGACCCCGACATCAATCAGGCCTACCGCGAAGCCGAGGAGGCGTTCCGGCTCACCGACGACCCGCTGGACAAGTTCACGGCCGCCTATACGATGGCTTACAGCCAACTCTACATGGCGGAGCGCGATCCCAAGCTGATGCTGGCGAACCTCACCCAGGCCAAGCAGTTCTTTGAGCTCACGCCCGGCGCCACGCCGCAAGTCTGGAGCTATCTGCTGAACCGTGACAGCCTGAGGGCCCTGCTTGACGCAGACCCGACCTTCCTGCCCCTGCTGACGGCCATGGAGGCGAAACCGGAGCCCAAAAAAGACTGACGGCCGCGCAAGCCAACGACGAGGATCGAGAATGTTGCCAACCAGCGACTACGCGGCCACAAGTCCGACTTCTCCGCTGAAACCCTTCTCATTCGCCGGACGATCGGTTGAGTCTCGCGATGTGCCGATCCGCATCCGCTGCGGCGGACCTGTCAGTTCGTCATCGATTTTTGAACCTCGGAGATAAGACAACAGGCTTCAGACGCGACGCTCCTTCTCCGTCTCTCTCGTGCCCCACGATTGACGGTCCGACAGCCGTTCACCCTTGTCGCTGTCCCAAACCTTAAGCCCTTCCACCCCCGATTACGGTTTCATCAAAACGCATCCGGCCTGGCTTCCGCTTCCGCCCGAAGTGTTGACGGGCGCGCCGCTCGCCGCTAGACTGAGGGCACATTCGCTCGTACAGGTGATGGAGTTCACCGGAACCGTCCTTGGTCCGTCGGGATCGGGGACTGATAACTCCTACCGCTCGGTAGGAGGTGTGTCTCGGCAATCAACTCCTACCGGCGCAGGCCGGTAGGAGTTTTTTTTTGAGGCGGGCCGGTCGATGTCGATGATGGAACCGCAGTATGCCCTGACCCACGTCATCCGGGACATGTGGCAGCACCTGAGCCGGCTGGTGTCGCTCGAGCGCCGCATTCTCTGGATCATCGGCAGCTACGCCGTGGCCATCGGCCTCCTGTTTCTCTGCGTCCCGATCGCGGTGCAGGAATTGGTCAGCACCTTTTCGTTCGCCATGGAACCGCGGATGGTCTTGACCTTGGCGGCGATGGTCCTGGTCGCGCTGCTCGGCGTGGCCTATTTCCGGGAGCGCCAGGCCCGCGCGGTCGAGACCTTGCAACAGCGGGTCTATGCCAGGATCACGTTGGCCTTCGCCGAGCAGCTCCCGCTGATCAACGACGACACCTTCGTCCCCCAACATGCGAACCGATTCTTTGAAGCGGAGCTGCTCACGCGCGCCCTGGTGGCCATGGTCGCGGACCTCTTCAACGTGGCGGTCGCAGGCACGATCGCGGTCGGCATGCTGACGTTCTTCAGCCCGTTCTTCTTGGTCTACCTCGGCGTGCTGCTGGTCGGTTTCGTCGCGCTGCTCGTGCTGTTCGGACGGGGCGGTTTCCAAGTCACGCTCAAGATGTCGCAGCTCAACTACCAGCTCTTCAACTGGATGCAGAACCTCGCGTTGAACCTGCCGCACCTGCGGGCCGTCGCCAGCCAGGACTTTGTCATGGCCCGCACGGACGACCTGCTCCTGCCCTACGTCCGCACGAGACAGGCGCGATCGGATGCCTTGACCGGGCGGCAGTACAAGGCCACGGCCGTCTGGCAGGCGTTCGGCCACAGCGGCATGATCGTGACGGCCGGGCTCCTGGTCGTGGACGGCCAGATTACCGTCGGCCAGTTCGCGGGGGCCGAGGTCCTCGTCGGCAATCTCCTGCTGCATATGGATACCTTCGCCCGCCGCATGGTGGCGATCTTCTTCATGTTCACCTCGATGCGGGAGCTCGCCGGCTTCTTTGCGCTGCCGAAAGCGACCGGCGAGGCGCACCTCCTGTCCCCCTCTCTGCTCACGGGCGCGAGAGGAGTGCGGCTCACCTGCCGCCAGGTATCCTTCGCCTACCCGGGATCGGCCCCGTTGTTCGAGGAGTTGGATTTCGACGTCGCGCCCGGAGAAAAGATGGCGATCCTCTGCCAGACGAGCACGGCCAAGACGGCCCTCGCCAAGGTCCTGGCCGGCCTTTATCAACCGACGGCCGGGACCGTTCGCTACAATGACGTCAATCTGGTCGAGACCGACCAGGACTCGATCAATCGCTGCCGCGCATTGATGTTGGACTCCCTTCCCACGCTCCTCGACGGCACCCTCGAAGACAACATCACGGTCGGCCGGCCTGGCATCACCTATCAGGACCTGACCTGGGCCATTGCGTTTGCGGAGCTTGAGGAGGAGGTCGATGCTCTGCCGCAGGGGATCAAGACCGTCGTGTCCGGCCACGGCAAGACCTTTACCCTCAGCCAGACCCTGCGGATTCTGCTGGCTCGGGCCATCGTGACCAGGCCGCAACTCCTGATCTTCGACGGAACGTTGCACAGCATGCCGCTTCCGACCAGAGAGGTCCTGCTGCGCCGCCTCTGCGCCAAGGACGAGCCCTGGTCCGTGGTCTTCGCCTCGAACGACCCGTCCTTCATCGCCCATGTCGATCGGCACATCCGCCTGCCCGATCGGTCTGCGCGAACGCCGCTGCTGTGACGAGCGCATGCAGCCGGTCCGGCAATGTGTGAACCGGCGGCGGCTTTCGACTTGGAAAAGGAATGTGGGTTAGGACTTACTCTCCGGAGAACCGGAGATAGAGGGTTTGCGACGATCCGGGCTGTACGGTCACGCGGCGAAGCCGGGGCCTCTCCTCCCCTCTCGTCCCGGTGAGGTCGTAAGTTCCAGCCGGCAGATCGAGAAAGAGCCACGGCCCCGTCACATGGTCAGGTGGAATCGACAGGTGGATCGTCCCATCGTGACTCGTGACTTCCAGTCCCACGCGAGCCAGAAAAGGTTTCCCCCCGGCGGTCAAGACGAGCTTGAGCGGAAACGCGGGATACTCGGCCGCACGCTCGGCCATGCCGACCCCGGCGCTGAAATAGCGAGCCGGTCCCGCTCGATGGATCGGAATGAGGTCCGTCCAGGTCTCTCCAGCGGCGTGATAGGTCAGTTCGAGCGCATCGCCGGTTGGCAGGATTCTCGACATGGCTGTCACCTCCGCCATCCCCGGGACCGGCTTCGATCCGCCCCACCAGCCGATCGCGACCAGGGGGACGAGCAGGACAAGGGCGGTGCCATGGAGACGGAGAGAGGCGAGGCGCGGACCCCATGTCTGTTTCCCATCCATGCGGGCTTCGTTCCGATCAGGAATTCCTCGACCGGCTCCACGCTAGCGATTGCCGGCCGGCTTGTCAATGCACAGGGGCCGGGGTTGAGCGTTGGCCTCGATCGGTTGCGACCAGAGCGGCTTTGGAAGGCTGATTCCTCCCTCGTCCCCATCGAGCCATTGTGCTAGGATGCCCTACCTTGCTCCTACCGAATCGGCTCAGCACCACACCGGTCTGGACAACATGACGACGCCTCCGGCCGCCTCACCGGCTTCCGAGTATCGCTTTTTGCTCCTGATCATCCCTTCAGTCTTCATCCTGCTGCTCGCGACCGGCCTGTTTGAATTCAGCGCCAACATCACGGTGGACAATTTTCATGATCTCACGAGTCGGCTGATGCACCCCTCGTCAGAACCCGCCGATCCCCACTTTCACGCCACCCACTTTCTCGTCGAGGTCAAGGCCCGCTACATCTGGCTCACGACCGTGGTGGTGGCGTTGGTGGCCGGGCTCTATGCCTTGATCCTCTGCGCCGCGCTCATCTACCAATCTCATCCCCGACCGAGGCTCCTCGTGGTGACCGCGGTCGGAATCGTCCTGGCTTCGATCGGGCTGGCCTTCATCTGGGCGCTCGATGAGACGCATGCGCTTTATCGGGCGGTCTTCAGCTTCAGCTACGAGAACCTGCGCCAGGCCGGGCCGCAGCGGATCAGCGAAGGCCTCCTGCGCTATACCATGACGGTGGTCTCCATCGTCAACGTACAGGCCATCGTGGTTCCGGTGGTGGCCTTGCTCGCGGCCTGCAGCACGCTGGCGCCGCCGGTCACCGGCCGTGCGATCGATTCGGAGTACTGCGCTTTGCAGATGCGGCGGTTGAAGGAGGTCTTGAGCGCGGCCTCGGCGATCCTCGTGGCCGGCATCCTGCACATGGGCGCCTGGCTGCGGTGGCCGGCGGCATTGGTCGGCGACAACCATGCGCATGAAGCGATATTGGGGGCGGCCCTGGCCATTACCCTGTTCTGGGGCGTCACCTTCACCTTGATGCTCGTGGCCACCTACCTGCCCGCCGCGGTCTTGCTCGCAAGGCGGGCCCAAGCCCTGTTGCAGGAGAGCCCCCACAAACAGACGGCGCCGGAACAAGACCAATGGCTGAAGGACCATGGGTTGTTTTTGTCGCTGCAAGATCATTTCCCTCAGTTTGGCCTGATGCTCGCTCCGCTGCTCGCCAGCCCGCTGAGTTCGCTGTTGCTCGCACCGCTGACTCCGACGGGGTAGCAGGATGTTGAAAAAGTCCGCCAGCTTTGTTCTCGCATCGCTCAGAGGCTCAACGTACGGAAAAAAGTACGCTTCGCCTCTTCGCTCGCTGCGCCCGCGCTGGACGGTCTTTTTGACCATCCTGCATGGGGATCTGAGATCGTCCGTGATCGCTCGCTGTGGCGGCTTTCACGGGTACTGAATATGCCGCGGCTGTCCTCAGCGGCATGGACCGTTTGAAGGGGATTCCATGGAAACGGCCTATGTGACAACCAAAGGACGGCTCGTCATCCCGGCACGCATTCGCCGCAAGTTCGGCATCAAGCCCGGCACCAAGGTGTGCTTCATCGAACGAGGCAACGAGATCGTCTTCCAACCGATCACAAAGGCATACATCAGAAGCGTGTGTGGGATACTGAAGAGCAGGACATCCGTCACCGAGGAATTACTGAGAGAACGAAGAAAGGATGGATCTATGGGTTTTCGTGTGGGTTCGTAGAGAGAGGCGACAAATTGTCCGCACCTTATCGCTAGTTGTTTCGATTGTGAATCAATCCATTCAGCAGGCGACGAACATCTGTTCCGGCATCCTCAAAGTACATATTTGAAACGCCCTTGGCCGCAGGGTGCTTGACCACGTAGTAAAGAGTTCCATTCTTGACTCCCATGGAACCCTCGCTCATGAAACATTTAGAATCGATCCCTGCAATCAACTTCCAGTCTTCCATTTTTTTGAGCCCATAGAAAATAACAGCAGCAGGGCGATATTCCGTTATTAATTGGTGAAAGCGTGGTAATCGTATCTTACGGCAGCGTTCCTCATAGAATCGACGTTCGATATCGTAGCAGGATTTCCAGTGTTCAGCCTTGGTAGATGGGCAAGGGAGCGGGAACAGCTCTAAAAGACATGTCTTGCTCTTCGTCCGTCCCCACTTATCACTTTGAAATTCCCTAATAGAGTCCACATCGACCGGCTTTCCATCGAGTACGAACAGCATTCTGATAAGCTTTGCCCATGTTTTCTGCAACTTGGCCTTTGGGCGAAACCACCAGTCGACGCCAATTCTATAGTGATACTCGTACAGATCCTGAATTTCCTTCTCTTCCCATGCGGAGATACGCAGGTCTATTCGATCTTTGAGTTCGTTGTGTTCTTTCCGACCTAATCCTGGCTCCAAGCCAATGAACCAATACGGAGCTTCCAGGTCTCCAAACCCAAACCCCGAACGAGCGACAAGTTCAACCTGTATGCGCTTACCCATCTTGAATTGATGAAGAATCTTGCAGAATAGCTAAGCGACTCAATCTGGCCCAACCCACCTCTTATTCCCTATCACAGCCAGTTGCTGAAAATACGTCGCGAAGGCCCCCGCCGGATGCCTGTCGCCAATCGAACCGCTCGTTCGGCGCGTTGTAGCCATGTTCCGGGAGACTGAGCCCCAGAAAGAGAATCGGCGCCTTCCAGGCCTTCTCCATGCCGACCACCGCGCTGAGACCTTGCTAAAGTTGTTTGTCCGGCCGAGAACAGCGCTGCGGAAGAGGGTCATCCGATGACAAAGGTCATGATGGCTGTGCAAGATCTTCTACCCACAGCATTCGTCGGCCGTACTGCCCGTCCGCCAGGGCAACAAAGAACTTCCGATCCGCCGTCACGAGTGTGCCTTCGATGGCTTCGGCTAATGCGAGATAGAGACAATCGTACAGGCTTCGCCGGGTGCAGAGCGCGAGGTCATAGGCCGCACCAAACAGTCGTTCATCGGGATGCAGTCGCAACGGGATATGACGGAGCTCACCGAGAATAAACTCTGCTTCTTCGGGCCTGAGTTCAGCGCGCCGAATTTTCTTGCAGAGAACATTGCCTATTTCCAGCCAGAAGAACGTAGGGGCATGGAGTTGGTGGCTTGGGGGTCTGAGTCGTTCAGCCGCCTCCGCATACGGCTCAGGAAGGAACCACTTGATCGCGACGCTCGCGTCGATCACATAGCGACTCACCGGTCGCGATCCTTACGAATGAGGCCGGCGCTGTCACCAAATTTGCGACCTGAACGCTTCAGGCGCTTACGAAATCGCTCGATCCGCTTCCAAGCCGCTTCATAGTCGGGGGCGGCTTCTTCAAGAATTGTCTTCACTTCAGCTTGCAGCGATCGACCGTGCTCTTTCGCCCGTTTTTTCAATCGTTCCACAACCTGCTCGTCCAGTTGCCGCACAAGGACTTGTGCCATGGGCTCCTCCGTAATCCTTCTCGTCTGCCTGGTTGATAGCGGAATGATAGCAGATCCGAGGGGAAGGGCCAATGGACAATGTGTTCATGCCTCGGCCACACGCACCCAGCTAGCGCATGTGTCCAGTCTCTGCTTGTCAGCCTCTTCCTTTTCCCAGTCTCGGATGGAACGGCTGCGCGGCGAAGCACGCGCCATGGCGGGCATGGCCCTTTTGCCTGCCGGGGAGGTGCCGCGCTGCGATGGCATGGCGACGTCTCGCCGCAGTTTCAGAGGAGCACGCGGCCAACGGTAAGACAGCGATGGCTGGTCACAGCACAGCGCATCGTGGCACGAGCGAGCCCGCGCACCGTTTGTCAGCCGAGACGCCCCATCCTCGCCAGCTCTGCAAAATACGTTGCAAAAGCCTTCATGCCGCCGGATGCCTGCCGCCAATCGAACCGCTCGTTCGGCGCATGGTAGCCATGTTCCGGCAGGCTGAGCCCCAGAAAGAGAATCGGCACCTTCCAGGCCTTCTCCATGCTGACTACTGCGCCGATCGAGCCGCCCTCCCGCGTGAAGGCCGGGTCCTTGCCGAATCCGGCGCGGATGGCCTGTTGAATCGCCTCGACATAGGGTCCCGTTGACCAGCCCTTGAAGGGGTGCAACATGCCGTCGCACTCGACCTTGACCGAGGGATTGACCTTGGCCACGTGGCGCGTGAACAGCTCGAACACCTTCTCGGGCCTCTGGTTCGGCACCAGCCTCATGCTGGCCTTAAGCTCGCCCTTCCAGGGCACCACGGTCTTCACGCCAGGTCCCTGGTAGCCGCCCGTGAGCCCGTGCACTTCAAACGTCGGTTTCGCCCAGATCCGTTCCATGACTTCCGCCGCGTTCTTCGTGCGGAGCGACTGAAAGCCATAGGCCTTCATGAAGCGAGGCACGTCGAAGCCCGACCGCAAAAAACTCTTTCGCTCGGTCGCCGAGAACGGCAGGACGTCCCGATAGAATCCGGGGATCTTCACCCGTCCCGATTTGGCATCCACGCAGGCGGCCACGACCTCCGCCAGCTCGACGAGCGGGTTTCGCGCCGCTCCGCCTGTGACGCCCGAGTGGGCGTCCTTTGACCCGGTGACCAGGGAGCACCGCACCGCGAGCAGGCCCCGCAAGCCGACGGCGATGGCCGGTTGATCGTTGGAGATCCAGATCGTATCCGAGATCACCACCGAATCGGGTTTGGGAATGGCGTCGCGGTTGCGCAAGGTCTTGGCGAAATGCGGGCTCCCGATTTCCTCTTCCAGCTCCCAGAGGAACCGAATGTTGAGGGGCAGGCCTTGATCGATCGCGAATTTGGCGGCAAGCAGGGCGGTGAGCGCCGGCCCCTTGTCGTCGGTCGTCCCCCGGCCGTGATAGATGCCGTCGTCCTTCAGAAAGGCAAAGGGGTCCTGCTTCCACTCCGGCTCCTGGGCCGGCTGCACGTCCAGGTGGTTATAGATCGTGACCGTCGGATGTTTGGCTCCGGTCGTCCATCCACCGGAGACCAGCGGATGGCCGCCGGTCTCGATCACCTGCGCCTCCGCGCCGAAGTCCTTCAAGATCTGCGCTCCCAGCTCGGCCATCCGGCGGACATCCTTGACCCGTTCAGGGTCCATGCTGACGGATGGCACTTCCACCATGCTCCCAAGCAGGTCTTCAAAACGGGATCGGTTGTCGGCCAGGTACTGGAGCAGGCGTCGGTTGAACTCGCTCATCGGGAAGGGCTCCTGGGTAGTGATGGTCGAGCATTATAGCCGGATGCAGAAGAGGACGGAATGCATGACGGATCAGTGAACATTGGTACACAATGCGAGAATGACGCCGGTTCGAAAGGCGGATGTCTCTTGGCTCGTTGCTTCTCTCTCACAATGATCGATCCTCGATGGCTGATCCTGCTGATGTACCTCTGGCCCTGGTCTGCGTGGGCCCAGAACGGCGAGCCGGTCCCGATCGAAGAGTTGCTGGCGGCGCCCGACCGATACCATCTCCATCAAGTCCTGGTCCGCGGCACCGTCGAGAACGTGCGCCCCTTCGATCCCTATCAACTGAACAACGGCACGATTTGCTATGCAGCCTATTCCTTCCGCGTGGTGGATCAGACGGGGGCCTTGCCGGTGCTCGTCATGGGACGGTGTCAGATTCCGCTGGTCAAAGACCCGGATGTGGCCGACGGCGAAACCGTCCTCGTCGAGGTGACGATCCAGCAACCGGGGCGCGATCTCTTTTTCATGGCGCTGGACGGCCGGCGGATTCCGGTGATGAACGCGAACGAGGTACAGGCGATGGCGGTGCGCATCTGGCCGCTCCCGCCCGAGCCATCGCCGGAGGAGACGCCTGACCTGCCACCCCGTCCTCCGCTGCCGTAAGCCTGTTTTGAAAGTGTCCTTACAAGACGATCTGGGTTTTGAAAGAATGGCGCCCTCTCCTTTCAAGCTGGCCTGGCCTTGAACGCCCGCCCCCGTTCAACCGTGTGCCGCTGCAACGACATTGATGACGAATGCGAACTGGATGAGGATCAGAGGCTCTGAGCCATCCTGGGGAGGCGGTGCGGAATAGCGGAACGAGATTTGCCATGACTTGAAAGAATCTTCGTCTGGAAGTAGGGTAATGGGACCACAGGGGCGGATGGTCGTGATCACCCGCCTGCGTTTTGCTTCTTTTTTTGCTCCTGTTGATGGAAACTCCCCATGCCGTTCGATCTCACGCCATACGGCATCGAATTGCGAGAGCCCCGAGCCCGCCGGAGGGCTCCTCGCCGTCGGCGGAACCCTTGGCTGAGGGGGCTGGCTGTCATGCTCCTCTGCTCCACGGCCCTCCTCGTCGTGCTGCCGATCACCGACCAGGCCCGTCTGAGCTTCTGGGGAGCCCCCTCGGGACTCAGGCCGTCCGACCTCCGCGCGCGGTTTGAATCGATCATCGAACATTATGCCCGGTGGTACGGCCTCGACCCGGCTCTGCTGGCCGCTGTCATCCAAGTCGAATCGAGCTTCAATCCTTTTGCCGTTTCGCCAAAGGGGGCGCTCGGTCTCATGCAACTGATGCCGGAAACCGCGCTCTCCTGGCAGGTCGCCGATCCGATGAATCCCAGCCAGAATATTCGCGGCGGCGCGTTGCAGTTGCGCTATCTGCTCGTTCGCTTCAATGACGATCTTGAGCTCGCCCTGGCCGCCTACCATGCGGGCGAAACAAGAGTCAGCCGTCACGAGGGCATTCCCCCCTTGGCCTCCACACAGCAATACGTGGACAGAGTCCTTGACATCTATCGAGGGCTTCAGGTTTCCGCCGAGCGCGATCTCTAGCAGGCGGCATTCCGGGCGGATGCCGGACATAGCTTGCCCTGCCGGGGCGATTGCCGCCGATCTCCAACTCTAGCCTGCATTATTCATGAACGCTTCTGCTGCAATCGCGGATTCGCCGCTGCGACAAGCTGGCATGCAGTTTCACGGTCTGCCAGCGGGCGGGCTCGCCACTCGGTCGGTTCGACGTACTGTTTCAAGTACGCCTCATTCCCTCGCGGCTCCACGCGCCCGTCTCGCTTGGCGACTGCGCGATTTCGCGACGAACCGTCATGAATAATGCAGGCTAGGAGCCTATCCCCGTTCTGTGCTAGGGTGCTCGCCATCCGACCATGAGCAGTTCCGGCACCATCACCGCCAACGATCTCTATAACCTCACCAAGTGCGCGCACCGGGTGTACCTCGACGCGAACGGCGATCCGAAGGAGAAGAGCGAGGTCAGCCCGTTCGTGAAGCTGCTCTGGGAACTGGGCTTGCAGACCGAGCGCCAGTACATCGACATGCTGGGCGAAGGTCAGATCGCCGATTTACAGGCCCTTCCGTTGGAGGTCGCCGCCGAGGAAACCCTGCGCCTGATGCGCGACGGAGTTCCGCTCATCTATCAGGGCTGCTTGAAGGATGAAGACTTGGTCGGCCGGCCCGATCTCTTGGTCAAACGCGACGGCGCGTCGCGCCTCGGCCCATACCTCTATGAACCCATCGACATCAAGGCCGGCAAGGGCTGGGAGGAGCGCGACGAGAAGAAGACGAAGTTTAAAGTGCACTACGCCTATCAGATGCTCTTCTATCGCCTGCTGCTCCAAAAGATTCAGGGCACCCTGACTCCCCTTGCCCACATCATCAACGTGGACAAGGAAACCGAAGAGTTCGACCCGGAGGACTTTCAGCAGGACTTCGATGCGGCGCTCCAGCAGGCCCGCCGGCTGGTCTTGGGACAGGACACCTCCGAGCCGGTCCTGGGCAGCCACTGCCAGTTGTGTCCCTGGTTCAAACGTTGCGAACGATGGGTGACCCAGACGTCGGATCCTACCGGATTGTTTTTCATCGGCAAGCAGAAGTTCGCGCTCAAAGCGGCCGGGCTCCGCACGATCGAAGACATTGCCGTCATGGATGTGGCCGCCTATACGAAGCCGCCCAAGAAGATCCCGCGCATGGGCGCCGCCACCTTGCAACGGATGAAGGTCCGGGCGCAGGTTCGCCTTTCAGGCCTGCCGTTGATCAGGCCAGGCTATACGTTCCCACAGCGCAGGCGCGAAGTGTACTTCGACATCGAGGACGATCCCACGCAGGGGCTCACGTATCTGTTCGGGCTCCTGGTCAAGGAAGGCACGGGGCGCCCGAAGTTTCAGTACTTCGTGGCGAGGAGACCGGAAGAGGAAGAGGCGACCGTGCGGGCGTTTTGGAATTTTCTCGCCGCCGCCGAGGACGACGTGTATTACGTCTATTCGCCGAAAGAGCGGACCACGCTCAAGCATTTAATGGAGAAGTATCAACTCGACCCTGGCCCGTTCGCCGCCTATGAAGCCAGAGAATTCGATCTCTATCACGACCTGATCGTGGAATATTCGGACTGGCCGACCTATTCCTACGGCATCAAGCAGATCGCCAAGCTGATCGGCTTCAAATGGCGCGACCCGGACCCCTCCGGGGCCAACTCGATCGCCTGGTACAACGAATACCTGGCCAACCAGTCCAACGAGGCGGCGCTGACGAGAATCCTCCAGTACAACGAAGACGACTGCTGGGCGATGGTGGCGGTGAAGGACTATTTCCAACAGGCCGAGCCGGAAGCGGACGACATGATCACCGAGGAGCCGCCCGCGGCGGTGCGAGGAGCTTGAAGGTGAGAGCAGCCCGATTCCCGGCCAACAACTTATCGCAGGCCTTCCAGCTCCTCAAGCCGCGATCGGTTGCGATCGACCTCCACCCCAGCCTTGACCAGCGCCTCCAGCACCTGTCGTAACTCGGCACGGAGCGGGACTAAGTAACTGGTCCGGTCGAGCGCGTGAAAAATCCGCCAGGCCTCCTCGTAGGCCACACGCGCCGATTCCCAATGGACCGGAGCATCCTGACCCCGCTCCGCGAGCATACGATAGGTCGTGCCGAGGTTTGCTTGCGCCCTCCCGTAGCCCAGCCATAGCCCTTGTGCCTCACGGAGTCGCGCCGCTTCACGCAGGGTTTCGACCGCCTGTTGCAGGTGTCGCTCCGGCTCCATCCCCCGCTGCGCCATGACCTGATAGGTGAGCGCCAGGTTATTCATGGCCGCCGCGCGGCCTCCTTCCTGTCCCAGCCGGTGCCATTGTTCCGCCGCGATCCGAAGCGCCTCCTCGGACTTGCGCAGGTGGCCGGCCGGGTCCTCCTCCTGTTCGGCCAGGAGCCGGTAGGTCAGGCCCAAGCTGTTTAATGACGTCGCAACGCCCGCTCCGTTCCCCATCCGCTGGTGAATCCCGGCGGCTTCTTGCAATGCGCTGCCGGCCTTCAGCAGGTTGAGCTGCCTGTCGATGTCCTGCTCGGCCAGCAACCGCGCCGTCGTTCCCAGGTTGACCAGCACGCCCGCATAGACCGTCGATTCCCGCCGGTCGCCCAGCAATTCGAGCGCCTCCTGGAACAGCGTCAATGCCCGCTCCAAATTGCGAACAGGATCGAGCCCCTGCTCAGCCTGTTGCTGAAGTCCGACGCCGAGATCATTCTTCGCCTTGGCTTCGACTTCCCGGCTGCCGTTCGGCCGGCTCTCCGCGTTAATCGGGATCCCCCGGTCCAAGGAAAGAAGCCCCGCTGCCTGGACAGCGCACGGCAAGATCAAGGCAACCGCCAGGATGAGCGGCGCCCAATACAGGCTGCGCGATATGGGAACGACTATGATGGGCGGGACAGAGATACGGGCGGCAGGACAATCAGATCGATACTTCTGGGAGGGACAGGGGCTGGACATGGGGCACGGTCGCTGGCTGCGGCGTCAAGAATCGCTGGACAATCCCCTGCCCAAGATACCATTGCTGAAGGTCCGGCGACAGGGTCGTGAAGTCGCGGATCTCCCGCCGGCAGGCAGGGCTGCCGCACAGACAGGCCATGGTCCAATGGTCTTCCTTCATCGTGGTGGAATAGTCGTAGCAGATTTCGTCGTCGGGGAAAATCGGCGACAGGGCCACGAGGATGCGGTCCTCGACGATCCCCGCGTTGGGGCGGCAGGAGTGATTCACATAGCGGCCCGGTTGGTCGAGATAGATGTATAGATCCAGACCGATCTGGAGCGCATCACCCTCGCGCTCCCCCAGCGCCAAAGTCCCGACGAAGTCGATCAGCGGGCCGGTGAAGGTGAGAATCCGCTCGCCCGGCAGGATCGTCCGACCAGCATAGACTCCAAGTCCCTTCGGTCCGTTTCCGATATACAAGTCCCGCGCCTCCATAGGCTCCCTTCTGCCTGACCGACGAGTTAGGACGGCAAGATCGTCGCGCGGAATTGAAGAGTTTTTGCCATAGCACCGCGCCACCGGAAGGCTGTATTGTACGACGCTGGCCGACCGGCTCGGAGAAAAATCTCACTTTCGTCCTCGTGGTGGCCGGCCGGCTGCGTAGGTCCTTCTAGTTCCGTACGAAAGGATCGGTCATGAAGAGGCACAACTGCCCCACCAACATCGGTTGGATCGGCACGGGTGTCATGGGAACCTCGATGTGCAGCCATCTCTTGGCGAACGGCCACAAGGTCGTACTGTTCACCAGGACCAAAGCCAAGGCCCAGGGATTGATCGAGCGGGGAGCCCGTTGGGCCGATTCTCCGAGGGCCGTGGCCGAGCAGGCGGAGGTGCTCGTTACCATGGTCGGGTTCCCGCAGGACGTGCGTGATGTGTACTGTGGCCCAGACGGAATCCTCGCCGGCACGCGATCCGGCATGATCCTGGTGGACATGACGACGACCGACCCCAGCCTCTCGCAAGAGATCGCCGCGGCCGCGCAGGCCAGAGGCGCAATGTCGTTGGACGCCCCCGTGTCCGGCGGGGATGTGGGAGCCCGCCAAGCAACCCTCTCGATCATGGTCGGCGGCGATCAGGCAGCCCTGGACCGGGTGATGCCGCTCTTCATGCTGATGGGCAACAAGATCCGACATCAGGGAGGACCCGGTGCCGGGCAGCACACGAAACTCAGCAACCAGATCGTGATCGCTTCAACCATGATTGGCGTCTGCGAAAGCCTCCTGTACGGCTATCAGGCGGGGCTGGACCTCCCGCGCATGCTCGAATCTGTTCGCGGCGGAGCCGCCGCCTGCTGGACGCTCGACCACCTGGCGCCTCGCATGCTCGCGCGCGACTTCGACCCGGGCTTCTTCGTCGAGCACTTTGTGAAAGACATGGGGATCGCCTTGGAGGAAAGCCGAAGAATGGGTCTCGACCTGCCGGGCCTTGCGCTGTCGCATCGGCTCTATCAATCAGTCCAAGCGCAAGGCCACGGCCGTTGCGGGACACAGGCGCTGCTGCTGGCGCTTGAGAACTTGTCCAACACGACGCTCCACGCCCCACTGCCTGAACCGGACAAGTCGCCCCTGTCCTTTGATACGTCGGCTTAGATGGCGAGATCAGCCAATTTCATTAGCGGGGTGAATCGAACGACCAAAGCAGGGCGGCGATCAGCAGGTGCTGCCCGGACGTGAGCCCCACCACGCCGGGACGAATCTCTCCATCTTTGAAGAATCCGCCGCCTGACCCCGTGGACTCGTCGTAGCGATACTCCAGCCGGACAATCGTCTTCGTGCACCGACGATAGGGTAGCTTGTATTCCAGGGTCGACGTCACCGCCTTGATAAGTTGCTCCGTACCGGTCAATTGGCCGGTACGGTCCCAATAGAATTCCGGACGCAGGGCCACGGCCCATTGGGGCGAGAACTGCCAGCGCGCGACGGCCATGCCGCCCGTCCAAAATGTCCGGGGCGCTCCGACAGCCTGCGCGATCTGCTCCGTGCCGATATCGTAGGCCAGGGCCAAGGTCACCGTCTCAAATTTGTATTCAATGATACTGTCGGAAAAAACCCGCCAGAACTCGGTACTGGTCTTGAATTGGTCCGGTCCCGCATAGAGATTCTGGGTTACGGTCATGCGCGCGGACGCTGACCAGACGACTTGTGCGCCGTAACTCGGCTGGTCATTGGGTTTCGAGAGATAGTTGTAGCCGTTCACGACATAGATCGCCGCCTTGATCCGGTCGCTGATCCGATACTGCGCGCTGATCCCCAGCATGAAATAGGGAGAGTAGTCGGCGATGTAGGTCCTCGTAGAGGTATGGTTGTTCATGGCATAGAAGGACTCGTAACCGATGAAACTGTTGAACAGGCCGGCCGTAATGGTGAGTCCCGTTCCGACAGGCGCCAGGTAGGAGACATTGGCCCTGGAGAGGTGACGAAGCGTGTCGGCTCCGCCGATCGGGCGATCGATCTCCGGTCTGGTGGGAGGCACCAGGCCCTGTGTGTCATAGCCGCCCTGGAGGCCGAACTCCATGCCCCAAGGGGAACTCGTCGTCATATCCTTCCTGACATAGATCAGCCCCAGATTTGGGGCGAACTCATTCACCCTGGGAGTCGTGCCTTTGCTGCGCCAGAGATGGTTTTGCGGAAAATTGAAGTCGAGGGCGTAACTGAGATCGACGCAGGCGCCGTAACGCCAGAGCCGGGACTTGTCGTCGGTTTCGTGCCGGACGGACGCGGGACTCGCGCAGTTGAGATCGGGGGTGTCGCCGGCCCGAGCCATCGTCCCGAAGAGGCCAAGCAAGAGCAGGGTGACGATCACGGAACAGGAACCACTCGGCCCGATCATGCCCGCCTTTCGCTACAAGACCAGCCGCGTCTCCTCTGCTGCCTCATGATCTCGGCCGCCGTCGGTTCGGACCGCGGGTGAGGAGGGTACCAAGGTCAGGGGGCTGGATCAAGAAAAGACCGGCGCTCGGCAGCGGAGGAACAGGTCAATCGACGCGGAGCCGATAGCCGACGCCCACCTCCGTCACAAGATGCCGCGGGTGCGCGGGATTGGCCTCCAACTTGTTGCGTAGTTGCCGCATGTACACGCGCAGATAATGCGCTTCCTCGACGTGCAACGGCCCCCAGACTTCTTTCAGCAACTGACGATGCGTCAGCACTTTTCCGGCATGCTTGATCAGCGCCGCGAGGAGTTTGTATTCGGTCGCCGTCAACCGAATCGCCTGGTCCTTCCTCCGCACCAGGCGTCGTTCCAGATCGACCGTCACATCACCGGCCGTGAACAACGCGGCTGTGCTCCCATCGTCGGGGCGGCGCGCATGTCGCAGCGCCGTTCGGAGACGGGCCAGCAATTCATTGAGGCCGAACGGCTTGGTGACATAGTCGTCCGCGCCGAGATCGAGCGCGGCGACCTTGACGCGTTCTTGGTCGCGGGCCGAGAGGACGATGATCGGGGTCGCGGTCCACTCGCGGACCTGCCGGATCACCTCCGCCCCGTCCATGTCAGGCAGGCCCAGGTCGAGCAGGATCAGATCGGGGTTTCGCGCCTTCGCCTCCGCCAGACCGTCCCGTCCGGTGGTCGCTTCGAACAGCCGATAACCGTGCGCCGGCAGCGAGGCGCGCAGGAACCGGCGAATCTCCGGCTCGTCCTCGATCACGAGCAGCGTCGCCTCATGCCCGGACATGGGGTCCTCTGCCTTCCCCTCACCATCGGCCTGCCCTGTCTGAGTCACGCCGATTGAGGTTCCATCTGTTCCGCAGGCACGGCAGGCTGCTGTTTGGGCAGCGGGATCGCAAAACGGAACCGCGCGCCGCCTCCCTCGCGATGCTCCGCCCAGATCCGCCCGCCGTGGGCTTCAACAATGCCTCGGCAAATGGTCAAGCCCAGTCCGACCCCTCCTTCCCCCGTCGGTTTGGCGCGGTAAAACTTGTCGAAGATCCGGTCCTCTTCGCCGGGCGGCAGGCCCGCCCCACGGTCCGCGACCTCAACGATGACTTCCCCCTCCTTGGCCGACGCAGACAGCTCGATCGTGCTCCCGGCAGGGGCATACTTGGCGGCGTTCTCCAGCAGATTGATCACCACTTGCTGAAGGAGGACCCCGTCCACGAACAGGAGCGGCAAGTCTTCAGGAAACAAGACGACGACGCGATGACCCGATAAGCGTCGCTCCATGCGGGCCAGCGCGGAACCGGCCACTTCCTCCATGGGGTGCCAATCCTTGTTGAGGTGGAGGGCCCCGGCTTCCAGACGCATCATGTCGAGCAGGTTTTTCAGCAACTGATCGAGCCGATCGGCTTCGTGATGAATCGACCGGATCAACTCCTGCCGGCCGGCGGGATCAAGCCGGTTTGATTCATCGAGCAGGCTGCCGGCCGCGCCGGTGATCGAGGCCAGCGGCGTGCGCAGGTCGTGCGACACGGAGCTGAGGATGGCATTCCGCATCCGTTCGGTTTCGGCCTGAACATGAGCCCGCTGCGCCTCCTCGGAGAGCCGGGTCCGCTCGATCGCCAGCGCAACCTGACCGGCCAGCGATTCCAGCAGGTGCAATTGATCGGGATCGAGGACGCGGCTCGCCTGCTCGGGCCGAACGGCCACGACCCCAATCGGACCGTCGGAGCCGACCAGGGGGAGATAGAGCGCGCTGGAGCCGGGCAGCGTATCGCTGCCCAGACCGGCCCGTTCATTGTGGTCGAACACCCACTGCGCCACGCCGGCCTCCTTGGGATCGAATTCGAAGAAGAGCTGCTCGCCCCGTTGGAGCTGGAGTCGCTTGTCGGAGTCCGCCAGGAAGACGGCCACCTGGCTGTCGAACACTTCGCGCAGATGCTTCGCGGCCAGATTGGCCAGGGTCGCCGCGCCCCGGTGGGTGGCGAGATCACGGCTCATCGCATAGAGCACCGAGGTTCGCTTTTCGCGATAGCGCGCCATTTCCGCCTGCCGCCGGATCCGCACGGCCAGCCCGCTGATCGTCAGGGCAACGGCCAACATGACCCCAAAGGTCAAGAGGTATTGGAGGTCGGATACCGCAAAGGTGAAGTAGGGCGGCACGAAGAAGAAATCGAAGGCCGCCACGCTCAGCAGCGAGGCCAGCACGGAGGGGCCTCGACCATAGCGAATCGCGGTCACCATGACGCCGATCAGATAGACCATGATCAGATTGGCCGATCCGAAGTAGGGGTTCATCAGCCAAGCGACTGCCGTGGAGAGACAGACCACGAAGGCAGCCAGCCTGTACCCCGAGGTCGGACTGGATCGCTGGAGGGCCTGCGCGGCCAGCGGGCGTCCTTCACCCGCCTCCCCGGTGATGACGTAAATGTCGATGTCGCCGCTGCGATGGACCAGATCGGACACGACGGACCCGAAGAGCCATTCCTTCCACCAAGCCCGCACGGGTTTGCCGACGATGATCTTGGTGACGTTGCGGCTGCGCGCATAGGCCAGGACTTCCTGCGCGACATCCTCCCCGGTCAGCGTCACCGTCTCGGCGCCCAGTTGCTCGGCCAGCCGAAGCGTGTGGACGACGCGGTCGCGCTCGGCTTGCGGCAGGGTCAGGTGGCGCGGGATCTGCACGTAGGCCGCGATCCACTTGGCATGGAATCCCGCCGCCATCTGCCGGGCGGCGCGAACCAGACGGGGCCCGCGCGGTTTCATGTTCACGCAGACCAGAATGGTCTCCGCGGCGGGCCAGGTCTGCACCACCGCATGATCCCGGCGGTAAACCTCCATCTGTTGGTCCACCCGTTCGGCGGTGCGACGAAGGGCAAGTTCCCGCAGGGCCAGCAGATTGCCCTTCCGGAAGAAGTGTTGGGCCGCCTGCCGGATCTGGTCTGACAGGTAGACCTTGCCGTCTTTGAGCCGTTGGAGCAGATCGTCCGGCGGGAGATCGATCAGCTCGACATCCTCGGCCTGTTCCAGGATGGAATCCGGCACCGTCTCCCGCACGCGGACGTTCGTGATCTTGGCGACCACGTCGTTGAGGCTCTCCAGATGCTGCACGTTGAGCGTGGTGTAGACATGAATGCCGGCGCGGAGCAGTTCCTGCACGTCCTGCCACCGTTTGGCATGGCGAGACCCCGGCACGTTCGTATGAGCCAGCTCGTCGACCAGCATGATCGTCGGGCGCCGGGCGAGGGCGGCGTCGAGATCGAACTCCGACAGCGTCGTGCCCAGGTATTCGACGCGCCGGCGCGGGATGATCTCCAGATCCTTGACCAGCGATTCGGTCTCGGCCCGGCCGTGGGTCTCGACCACGCCGATCACGACATCGACGCCGTCGCGCCGTTGCTCGTGCGCCGCTTCCAACATCGCATAGGTCTTTCCGACGCCGGGATTGGCGCCAAAGAAGACCTTCAGCCGGCCTCGATGCCGCTGCCGCTCTTCCTCCTGCGCCTTTTTCAGCAGGGCATCGGGATCTGGTCGTGTGTCGGTCATGAGTATGAGACGGTCAGGGCCGCTGGGTCGGATCAGATTCAACGGATGATTGTAGGAAAGGCCGCCGGAACCTTCAACCAGGGTCTGGCCATCCGGCGCAGCCCTATCGGTGGCGATCCAACGCGAGATTCACCAGCAGGACATTGACCCGCGGTTCGCCGAGCACCCCCCATTGCCGGCCTTCGGTATGCTCAGCCACGAGACGGCGGACAACGTCCTCGTCCATACCGCGGGCACGGGCCACGCGCCGGACTTGATAGTCGGCCGCCGCCGGGCTGAGGTGAGGATCGAGGCCGCTTCCGGAGGCAGTGATGAGGTCGACGGGAATGGGCAAGGGATTGTCCGGATCGGCGGCCGTCAGGGTTGCGACACGGTCCTGCACCGCCTTGATGAGCGCCGGGTTGGTTGGCCCGAGATTCGATCCGCCGGACGCAGCGGCATTGTATGGAAAGGGCGATGTCGCGGAGGGACGGCTCCAGAAATATTTCAGGTCGTCAAACGGCTGACCGATCAGCGACGACCCGAGGACTTGGCCGTTCTGGACGATGAGGCTGCCGTTGGCCTGACGTGGGAAGAGCGCCTGGGCGACTCCCGTGACGGCCAATGGATAGAGCAGGCCCGTGATGATCGTCAACAGCAAAAGCGTCATCAGCGCGGGTCGGAGTTGGGCCGTGACAGACATGGTGATCACGCCAAATGGAGAGCGACCAGGAGCATGTCAATCAGCTTGATGCCGGCAAACGGCGCCACGACGCCGCCCAATCCGTAGATCAGCAGGTGGCGCCGCAACAACGGCCCGGCGCCGATCGGACGATAGCGAATGCCCCTCAAGGCCAGCGGGATGAGGGCGATGATGATGAGGGCGTTGAAGATGACCGCGGACAGGACGGCGCTGTGCGGGGTCGCGAGGTTCATCAGGTTGAGCGCGTTCAACGCCGGATAGGTCGTCGCGAAGGCCGCCGGGATAATGGCAAAGTACTTCGCGATATCGTTCGCGATGCTGAAGGTGGTCAGAGCCCCGCGGGTCATGAGCAACTGTTTGCCGATTTCCACGATCTCAATCAGCTTGGTCGGATTGGAATCCAGATCCACCAGATTCCCGGCCTCCTTCGCGGCCTGCGTCCCGCTGTTCATGGCGACCGCCACATCGGCCTGCGCCAACGCCGGCGCGTCGTTGGTCCCATCCCCGGTCATGGCGACGAGGCGGCCTCCCGCCTGCAAGTCCCGAATCAATTTCAACTTGGCTTCGGGCGTGGCCTGCGCCAGAAAATCGTCCACGCCGGCCTCGGCCGCAACCGCGGCGGCGGTTTGAGGATTGTCGCCGGTGATCATCACGGTCTTGATGCCCATTCGCCGCAGTTCCCCGAATCGATCTTTGATCCCGCCCTTCACGATATCTTTCAGCGCGATCACGCCGAGCACGGTCCCGCCCTCCGCCACGACCAGCGGCGTGCCGCCCTGCGTGGCGATGGCCTCCACCTGCGACCGGATGGCCGTGGAAAACCGCCCCCCTCTGGCCGTGACATAGGCTTCGATGGCGTCGGCCGAGCCTTTGCGGATTTCCCGTCCGTTCAAGTTCACGCCGCTCATGCGCGTCTGGGCCGTGAACGGGACGAAGGTGGCGCCCAACTCGTGAATGTCGCGGGCGCGAAGCCCGTACTGCTCCTTGGCCAGGATGACGATGCTCCGCCCCTCGGGGGTTTCGTCCGCCAACGACGCCAGTTGGCAGGCATCGGCCAAGGTCCGTTGGCTGACATCGTCGGCCGGAATGAAGCCCGTCGCCTGGCGATTGCCCAGCGTGATGGTGCCGGTCTTGTCCAACAACAGCACATCGACGTCGCCGGCCGCTTCCACCGCCTTGCCCGACATGGCAATGACGTTCGCTTGCACCATCCGGTCCATCCCGGCAATGCCGATGGCGGACAACAGGGCGCCGATGGTGGTGGGGATGAGGCAGACGAGCAGCGCGATCAGCACCGTGACGGAGACGGGGCTCCCCTGCCGCGCCGCGGCGACGCTGTAGAGCGAGAACGGCAGCAGGGTGACGGTGGCGAGGAGAAACACGATGGTCAACGCCGCCAGCAGAATGTTGAGCGCGATCTCGTTCGGCGTCTTCTGACGCCTGGCGCCCTCCACCATGGCGATCATCCGGTCGAGAAAGCTCTCGCCCGTGCCGGCCGTCACGCGAATGACGAGCCAGTCGGACAGTACTTTCGTGCCGCCCGTCACCGCGCTGCGATCACCCCCGCTTTCCCGAATGACCGGCGCGCTCTCGCCGGTGATCGCGCTTTCGTTCACCGAGGCGACCCCCTCGATCACCTCGCCGTCGGCCGGGATGAGTTCCCCGGCCTCGACGAGCACCACGTCGCCCCTGACGAGCCGATCGGCGGAGATTGCGCTGAACGCGCCGTTCTGTTGGAATAACCGGCGCAGGCCCGCAGGACCATCGGAGCCGGACTCGTTTCTGACCAGTTTCCTGGCCGTTAATTCCTGCCGGGCCTTCCGCAACGAATTCGCTTGCGCCTTGCCTCGCCCTTCGGCCATCGCTTCGGCGAAGTTGGCAAAGAGGACGGTGAACCAGAGCCACAGGGCAATGGACAGGATAAAGCCGGCCGGCGCTTCTCCGGTCCCAACCATGGCCTGGACGAACAAGCCGGTCGTTACGAGGCCGCCCACCCAAACCACGAACATGACGGGGTTCTTGAGCTGATGGCGTGGATCCAGCTTCCGAAATGCGTCGCACAACGCCGGTCGAACGATGGCGGCTTCAAAGAGCGAGCGTCCTTTGGTCTGGGCGGTCATCGGTCGATGCTCCGCAGCGTCACGGCCGCGCGGCCATGGCCAGATGCTCGACGATCGGTCCGAGCGCCAGAGCCGGGAGGAAGGTCAAGGCGCCGACCATGATCACGACTCCGATCAGGAGCACCACAAACAGCGGGGTATGAGTCGGTAATGTGCCGGGGCCCGGGGGCACGAGCTTCTTTCGCGCCAGGGAGCCGGCCAAAGCCAGCGTCGGCAGGGCCAGCCAGAACCGGGAGATCAACATCGCCACGCCGCCGGTCAGGTTGTAGAAGGGCGTATTCACGTTGAGTCCGGCAAAGGCGCTGCCGTTGTTATTGCCCTGGGACGTATACGCGTAGAGGATCTCGCTGAACCCGTGCGCGCCGGGGTTCAAGATCGAGGAGCGGCCTGTCGTGGTGGCGGTCGCGATGGCGGTGAATCCGAGCACCACGATGGGCATGATCAGCACGAGCAGAGCGGCCATCTTCATCTCGTAGGGTTCGATCTTCTTCCCCAGATATTCGGGCGTCCGGCCGACCATCAAGCCCGCGATGAAGACGGCGATCAGGGCAAACACGATCATCCCGTAGAGCCCGGACCCCACCCCGCCGAAAACCACCTCTCCGAATTGCATGAGCAGCAACGGCACGAGCCCGCCCACCGGCGTGTAGGAATCGTGCATCGAGTTCACCGACCCGTTGGACGCAGCCGTGGTGGCGGCCGACCACAGAACGGAATTGACGATCCCGAATCGGGTTTCCTTCCCTTCCATGTTGCCGCCGGCCTGTTCGGTCCCGGGCTGCTGGTCAATTCCCAGCGCCGTGAAGACCGGGTTCCCGCTTTGCTCGGCCCACAACCCAAGCGGAATGAAACAGAGCAAGAGAATGGTCATCGCGGAAAGCAAGGCCCACCCCTGTCGCGTCTCCCCGACCATCATCCCGAAGGTGTAACAGAGGGCGGCAGGGATCAGCAGAATGCCGAGCAGTTCCAACACATTCGACAACGGGGTCGGGTTCTCGAACGGATGGGCCGAGTTGACGTTGAAGAACCCGCCGCCGTTGGTGCCGAGTTGCTTGATCGCGATCTGCGAGGCCGACGGGCCGACGGCAAGGATCTGTTCGGCTGTCACCGCCGGCTCTGTCTGGGGTTGGCCCCGGTCATCGAGGACCGGCCGGCCCAAGGCATCCATCACAGGCTTGGCAGAGTTGACGGGTTGCAGCAACGTGACGGTCTGGTACGAATTCATAGTCTGCACGACACCTTGGGACACCAAGAGGAGCGCGAACAGCGTGGCGAGCGGCAGAAGAATGTAGAGTAGGCTCCGCACCAGGTCCGTCCAAAAATTGCCGATGGTCTGCGCGCTGCGTCGCGCCAAGCCGCGGATCAAGGCGATGAGCACCGCCATGCCGGTCGCGGCCGACACAAAATTCTGCACGGTGAGACCCAGCATCTGTGTCAGATAGCTGAGCGTCGTCTCTCCCCCGTAGGCCTGCCAGTTCGTGTTCGTGACAAAGCTGACCGCGGTGTTGAACGCAAGATCAGGGGCCACGCCTCCCACGCCCTCGGGATTCACCGGCAAGACCCCTTGCAGCCGTTGCAATCCATATAGGACCAACAGCCCTGCTGCATTGAAGAGCAGCATCGCGAGGGCATAGGTTCTCCAATCCATTTCTTCGTCGGCACGCACGCCACACAGCCGATAGAACCCACGTTCAACCGGGCCGAGTATCCGGTCCACCGCGCAGGGTCGGCCCTCATAGACCAACGCCATGTACCAGCCGAGCGGCTTGACCAACGCCAGCAGTACGAGGAAGAACAATCCGATCTGACCCAGCCCGTTCGCGGTCATCAGAACCACTCCGCCTTGAGCAGGTCGACCATCAGATAGACGAGCAAGCCCAATGAGAGGAGGAGGCCGAGCAGGTACGTCATGTCCATCGAGGCGTCCTACAGCCGATCCAGCGCCGAGATCAGACAACCGGACAGAACGAAGAAGCCGACGGCCAGTGCGATCAGAAGAAGGTCCATGTGCCGCATCTCCAAAGGCAATCGCCGATGGTGTCACCCTATCAAATCGGGCGTAAAAACGGCGTCAATTTATTGACACCACATCCCCCCCGCCCAGCCGCATCGGTTCACGGCGAATCAAAGGTCCAGATCGCCCCGACGATCAGCATATGTTGAGCCGGAGTCAGGCCGATGACACCCGGCGCAATTTCGTTCCCCTTGAAGAACCCCCCACCCGCGCCGGTGGACTCGTCATAGCGATATTCGACCCGCAGGATCGTGTTCATCCATCGATACGGGAGCTTGTATTCCGCGGTCGTCGTGACCGCCCGAATGAACTGCTCGAAACCCGTCATAACGCCGTTCCGATCCCAGTAGACTTCCGGACGGACGGCGACCGCCCACGGCCCGGCAATGTGCCATCGGGCGGACAGCGAAGCGCCCGTATAAAATTGCCGGGGATTCCCCGGCGCGGTCGCACTCTTCTGCGTCCCTATCTGATAATCCAAGGCAACCGTGGCATCCTCGCCCTTCCATTCGACAATACTGTCCGCGAACAGGCGCCAAAACTCCACGGATGTGTCGGCTTGGTCAGGCCCGTAATACACCGTTTCCTTCCATGTCCATTGCGTCGTGGGCTTATACGCCACCTGCGCGCCGTAGCTGGGAAGGCTGTTCGCATTCTGCAGGTGAAAATAGTCATTGATCACGAAGACGGCGCCGGCCCATTGATCATTAAAGGAATATTGGGCATTGGCGCCCATCATCAGGTAGGGAGAATAGTCGGCGATCCAGGCGCGCGTGTAGTTGAAATTATTCTTCGCGTAGAGTGATTCGTAGCCGATAAGACTGTTAAAGATCCCCCCTTGCAGGACCAAGCCGTTTCCGACCGGAGCCAGATAGGACACATTGGCTAGCCCCAAGTGCCGCAACGCATCGGAATGGTCCAACTTGGGCAGGTTGACCCCAAATCCGAAGTCCTTCGCATCCTGTCCTCCCTGGGCCAAGAGCTCCATCCCCCAGCGGGATTGGACCGTCGCATCCTTGCGGATGTAAACGGCTCCCATATTGAGATCCAGCTCATTGACCCGCGTCGTCGTGCTGCGATTGCGAAACAAATGATTCTCCGGATAATTGAAGTTCAGGAGATACCCCAGATCCACAAACCCGCCGTAGTGCCACAACGGCGAAACCGCAAGATCCTGCTGCGGCAACCCGCCCTGCTTAGACGGCTCTTCCATGGCGCCGTTTTGCTGCCGTCGCTGATCGTTTGAGAGTGGGCCCAGGATTTCCTCACCCAAGACCGGCGTCACCACGATCCACATCGTCAGCACCATGATCCACCTAATAAGCTGCAAAACCCTCCGTTCCATGTAAGTAAGTCGCCGCTCCCTTCCTGACACCCTATCGCCGGATCAAGCCGCTCGTGATCCCTGAAGTCTCTTGGCTGATATCGTCTTCCCGGGGCTTGGCCGGCTCCGTTCGCCCTGCCGATCGTCCGCTCCCAAGATCGTGACGTGCAGAATCCACAGCAGTCCGGCCATACCCAGCAGTGGACCCAATGCTATCCACGTCATCATGCTCCCCCGTGGGACCGCCCATTGGCCGAGTGAGCTGTTGGTCCCACGTGTCATTTCGCTCATGACTCTACCAAGCGAGATGTCAGAACAGTGTTAATACGGATGCTACCCGCATAAAAACGGCATAAGAATATGTCGTCCCCGCGCAGTCCCCTCGCCGTATATGAATGAAAGAATGGCCGGTGGAACGGGTGAGGCGTCGTCAGAGGAAGGTATCGCGATCAGGAAACGGATGTGTCGTCGCTTCTGCTTCGGGACCACCAGTGCCATCCGAGCCAGCCCCAAGACGCGACCATCCCGACCCAGCCCACCAGAGCCACTCGCTGTGCAATCAGTTGGTCGGACATAAGCAGGCCCCAGCGCGCAAGAATCTCGGCCCAGTCATGTGCTCCACCGCCGGCCAGAGGCAGGACCTGCTCGCGTGCATCGGCCACGTACCTCGCGATGTTCACGAAGTTTTCAAAAAACCAGACGCCTGCGATTGCACAGGCCACCGTATCCCGCTGCCGCCAAACAGCCATCCACACGATCGCCGGCATGGCAAGCTGCCCCATGGTGCCTCCGTACAGTTCCAGCGTCGAACCCAACAGACCGAAGATCACGTGTCCCGCTTCATGGAAGACAAGATTGACATGGTCGAGAAAGAGAAATCCGTCCTCATCGGCCTTGAGAAAGAAGAAGAACCAGGCCAGGACGATGGAGCCTGTCACCATCTGCCAGTTAGGGACAGGTTTCCATGGAGTGCGGCTGATTCGAAGGGCGCAGGCGAGGATATCGCGGATGGTCGCCACAAACTTACGAGATCATTTGCCCAGCACGCACCAGAGCCGGCGCATGCCGGATTTCTGATCGGTCACGGCCTGGCCGGTAAGAAAACTCTGCTGCCAGGCCACGATGTCGTCCGTCGGGTGGGGCGTGGAGGTCCAGTAGATCTCCGAACGAATGCCGATGAATGGATGATCCGGGGGGAGCGACGGATCGTTCTGATCGGGGTCGACCAAGGTCTTGATTTCCTCGATCGTCGGAGGCCGCCAACCCTTCTGGCCGCCGACTTCTTTCGTGGCGCAGCGTTCGAGAGAGCGGCTCCAGATGTCATGTTCCCGGTCCGGTTCCCGTTCCCAGATCAGGCCGGTTTTCGTATCGCGGACCGCTTCGCCGTTGAACTCCAGCACGAACCGCTCGGCGCCCCGGGCTGGGTCGGTCCCGCTCAACAGAACGGCGGCGAGCAGGACGACCGACATTACTCTGCCACGCTTTAATTCCAATCTCGCCATCATACGACCTCTCGTGACAATCAATGCACCGAAAACGGAACCGGCGCGAAGGTGAGGATGAAAATCGCCAGCGCGAGCCAGCCAATGACGGTTCTGGTCACGCCCAGCTCATCCGACGGATCAAGCACAGGAGGATGGGATAACCCCAACAGCCCCGCCATGCCGACCCACAGGAACCAACCGGGCCAGCCCTGAAATCCCAGCACGATCAAGATCGGCACCGCCACCATCGCAATCGTGCGCTGTTTCTTTCCCCACAGGGCATAGGCGACGTGCCCGCCGTCGAGTTGCCCGATCGGGATCAAATTGAGCGAGGTCACGAAGAGGCCGAACCAGGCGGCGAATCCCACCGGATGCAAGATCACATCGGCCCGGGGCGGAATGTCGCCGATAATGAGGGACGACATGAATTGCAGGAGCAGCGGCTCGCCGAGATGCAGGCCAAATGTCTCATCGACCGTCACCACCTTCGACCATTTGAGTCCGATCGCCAACATGACCAGCGCCACGAGGAACCCGGCGATCGGGCCGGCCACGCCGATGTCGAAGAGCGCCTTGCGGTTCAAGATCGGCTTCATGCGGATGATCGCGCCGAAGGTGCCGATGAAATGCGGCGGCCCTGGAATAAACAGCGGCAGGGTCGCGGGAACCCTATGAATGCGAGAAAACAGGTAGTGGCCGAACTCGTGGGTTACTAAAATACCGAGCAGGGTCGCGGCAAAAGGAATCCCTTTCCACAGGGCGCTCGGGTCCTGTTTGAGAAACTGCCAAGGTCCTTGAAACGGATTGCTGTTGGTTTGGTAGGCGCCGGCCCACAGGGTCGTGAAGACCGTCAGAGCGAACAGGCCGAGGGGCAGGAGCAATCTCGTTCGCGAAGGCTCCTCTTCCTCTTCGTCATCCTCCACCGCCGTACCGGCAGCGGCCGGTTCGATGGTCCGCCAGCCATTGGGATCGCGGAACAGTGACCCGTTCGAGAGGGGATCCTGAGGCTCCGGTCTCGATTCCGGCTCCATGGCAACGCATCACGTCCCTCCGGCGAAGGGATTCTGCGCACGCTCCTCCCGAACCGTCGTCGCCGGCCCGTGTCCGGGAAACAGCACCGTCTCCGTCGCTAACGTTAACACGCGCCGTCGCACCGATTCCAGGTGGGTATCGTAGAGGGTGGCGGGGTTGGACCGGCCGATCGAGCCGGCAAACAACGTGTCTCCCACGAAACAGATCGGCTGGCCTCGATGGGTCAGTTTGTAGCAGAGACCGCCCGGTGTATGGCCCGGCGTGGTCAGACATTCGATCGTCAGGTCGCCGACGCGGATCGTCTTGCCGTCGAACGGCGTCACCAGCAGGTTTCGGGGCGGAGACCATTCCAACAACGGCTCGTCGCCGGTCCCCAGATAGACCGGCACCGGCCACTTCGCCAGAATCTGATCAATCCCTCCCGCATGGTCCACATGACCGTGGGTGAGACAGATGCCGACCAGTTTCAACCGACGCCGCTCCAGAAACGCCAACATCGCCGGCGCATTGTACCCGGTATCGATCAGCACCGCCTCGCCGCCGTTGTGAACGATGTATCCCTTCACCTCGTATCCGCCGATGTCGCCGCGAATGGTTTCCACCTGCATCAGCGGCGGAGTGGGCAACGGGCGCCATTGCTGGAGAGCGATTTGCCTGAGCTGGTCCGGGCGCAGCTTCAAGGCCCGCGCAATCGCGCCGACTTCTTCCACATGTTGCTCGGGCTTGCCGGTTTTCAGGGCATGCAATTCGGCTAGGGAGATGTCGCTCTTGTGCGCGAGCTGCACCTCGCTCAAGCCCTGGCCGACCCGGGCCTTGCTGACAATATCCCACCACTCGTCTTCAAGCGTCATATGCCGGCCTCTTGCCTGGCTGCATAAGTTCGTTGCGCCAGGCCGCAACCATCGCCGCATCGATATCGACCAGGATCACGTTTTGAAGCGATCGCGGGGACACCAACCGGATCGCCCGGATCATGTGCCGGGCCGCGTCCTCCGGCTCGACTCCTCCCACGCCGGTGCCCATGCCGGGAATCGCGATCGAGACGAACCCCTTTTCGTCCGCCAGATCCAGCGCCGCCTTGGTCGCACGCGAGACGTTCTCGGCCGGGATGCGCATGCCCGGCTCCGGCATGGTCGGCGCATGGATGATGCCCTTGAAGAGGGTCTTGCCGCCGGACGTGAGCACGGCCCGTCCGACCGCGATCGGCGCCTGCTTCACGGCCTCCTGTTCGACCTCGATGCCCGCGGCCCGTTTGATCACTCCCGCGACCCCGCCGCCCATGAAGCCATGGCTGTTGGCCGCGTTGACGATGACCTCGGCATTCGCGTCCAAGATGCTGCCTTGGATCACGGTGATGTGCAGGCTCATGGTACGACGATCCTTGTACGGGCGAAGCGGTGGCGTCAGCTCAGGCTCCCGATGATCCGCCGGTACTCCTCTTCGGAGTAGGCCTTCAGCGTCGTCGAACGGACATTGCCGAGCGAGCCCAACTTCAACGCAAAACTCGCCAGCTTGTCGTTGTTCGACATCTCGACGATGAGGACCAGGTCGTAGGCCCCCAGCGTCATGAAGAAGGATTTGACCTCTCCGCCCATGTCCTTCGCGAGTTTTTTTACCGCGTCCAGCCGCTTCGGCGAATCCTTGACGTTCTTGATGCCTTGATCCGTCCAGTTGAGGAGCATGACATAGGTCACCATGACATCCCTCCATACCAAGCTTCGCTTGAACCCGTGGCTCTTTTGAGTTTTATCGTTACTTTGCCACGGGAGAGACACCTCAAGGGATTCTTCTCCCTATTATTCATACCAAGCTATGCTTGAGCCGCCGGCTATTCAGGCGCAGCCTCTCTTGATTGTCGCCGGCGGAGAAGCACCTCAAGGGATTCGTGTCGATTGTCTTCTTGCCAAAGGACGCAGACCGGAACTCAGGGGAATCTAGTCTCACACAAGAGAGGCGGGAGAGTCCACGGGGCTCTTAAGGATGAGATTCTTCACCAAGATATGGTTGCAATTGCGGAGGGGGGCAAGCCATGAAAATCAAACGGCTGAAAGTGGGAGTTCGCCCATTAGAAGAGGGATTGCAGGAGTTCCGTGCGACGCTCAAGGCCCTTCAGGCTGGCAAGACCGTGCCCAAGCGAACGGGGGTCTATTTTGTCAGCGTGGAAGCCATGCGACAGGTGCTTACCCCGTCACGCTTGACCTTGCTTCACCTGATCAGGTCTCGCCGTCCTTCCTTGAGGGTCAGGCGCAAACTTTCGATCAGCGCTTCTCGCGTCTGCTCCTGGCAGTTCACACCGGGGACTTCCTCAATCCAGCCGATCCACCATCCTGCATCTTGCTTGATCACTGCGGTGTAATTCTGTCCCATTGCATATCCTCTTGTCTGCTGTTAGCCCAACTCCTCGCTTTCCTCTTCCGGGACACGCGGGCTGGTCTTCCCCCTGCGCGCATCGAGCAACCATCAAATTAATCCCTCAAAGCTTGCTCGTTGCTTCTTTTCCCGGAAGGGCACTCGTGCTGGTCCCACTGCGGCCATCGAGCGAGCGTGCTTCATAGCGCGCGGGCTCTGGGAGCAAGGGATCGGCACGAGTCGCCCTTCCATCACTTCCGATCGTGCGGGCTCTGCGAGCACCGGAAGAACTGCCCGCGGGCCCGCCCATTTACCCCTCCGGAGGCAGCTTGATCTCCCTCACGTCCCCGAATCCCGCCAGCGCCTTGGAAAGGGCTGCCGGCGATCCCACGGCCAAGACTTTCAACCGCTCGGGATGCAGGTGCGTCTGCGCGGCGCGGAGCAGATCCTCTTTGGTCAGCTTGACGACCTTGTCGCGAAGTTGCTGGAGCCAGTCCTTGGGAAGGCCGTCATATTCCAGATCCACCTGCCGGGCGACGATGCTGGCGCTGCTGGCGAACGAGAACACGAACGAGTTGACGAAGGACTCCTTGGCCTCTTCCAACTCCTCGGCCGTCACGGGCTCCCGGCGCATCCGTTCCACGTGATCCACGAACCGGCCGATCACCTCCTGCGCGGAGGCCAATTTGGTTTCCGCGCGCATGTACCAGAGCCCCTGTTCGTAGACGTTGGCCTGCAACCGGCTGCCGACGGAATAGGCCAATCCACGATTGGTCCGCACGTCTTTAAACAACCGGCTGCGGAACCCTGACCCGCCCAGGATATCGTTCACGATGGCGAGCGCCGGATAGTCCGGATGGGTTTCCTTGATCGTCAACGAGCCGGCCCGCAGGTGGGCCTGCGAGGTTTCCTTTCCCACATAGTGCACCAGCATCTTCGATTGGTTTGTCGATGCCGGCTGAACCGGCGGCAAGGTCAAGGTCGGCACATCCCCCTTCGCCCAATCGCCGAAGGTCTCCCGCAGCAGCGCGAGCAGCTCCTGCTTGTCGAAATCCCCGCTGACGCCGACGATCAACCCGTTGGGATGGATCGTCCGCCGATGAAACTCCGCCAGGTCGTCACGCGTGATTTTAGTCACCGATTCGACCGTGCTCTCGCGCGCATAGGGATGCGTCGGGCCGTACATGAGCTTGGCGAACTCGCGCGCGGCGATCGAGCCGGGCTGATCCTGCCGGCGTCGGATTCCCTCGATCGCTTGCAGCTTCGCCAACTCGACCCGTTCGGACTCAAACGCCGGCGTCCGCAGCAGGTCCGCAAAGATCCGCAGGCCGGTGCGGAGGTCCTTCTTCAACACATCGAGGGTGGCCGAGCCCGATTCCTCCCCGATGCTAAAGGAAATGCCGGCGGCGATCCGTTCCAGCTCCTCATCCACCTGCTTGGCCGACATCTTGGCGGATCCGCCGGTCCGCATCAGGTTGCCGGTCAACCCGGCCAGGCCGGTCTTCTCGGCGGGATCGAGCCATGAGCCGGTCCGCATCATGGCCGAGACGGTCACGAGTGGCAGCTCGTGGTCCTCCAGCAGAAACACGACCAGGCCGTTGTCCAGCACCAACCGTTCGACATCGGGCGGCGTGAAGGTCACCGGCTCGAACTTCATCTGGCGTGGATCGGGCAACGAGGCGGTCTCCCCCGCCGCGTGACTCAACGGCAGCATGGCCATCAGGCCGAAGAGGAGGACGATCCGCACGAGCAGCCGGGGTCCTGCGTCAATGGGCCTTCCGATCCTGCGGCTCATGGTCTGACCTCCGTCTCCTTCACCGGCTTTGTCCTGGCCATCGCGTTCGCGGCCGGGACCTTGACCAAGGTGGCGACCGTGCGATTGTTCTTGGTGAAGTAGGTGTTCGCCACCCGTTGGATGTCCTCCGGGGTCACCGAGGCGATCCGGTCCCGCCCCTTCACGAGGTATCGCCAATCGCCCGTGACCGTCTGGTAATAGGCAAGCGACCCGGCCAGCCCGCTGCTCGACCGCAACGATCGGAGGAGATAGGCATCCAGATTGTTGAGCACCTTCTCCAATTCACTCTTTGAGACCAGCTCGGTCTTCAGCCGCTCCAACTCGGCATAGATCGCCGCCTCGACCTCGGCCGTCGTATGGGGCGCCCGCGGGACCGCACTGATCGCAAACAGGTTCGGAAACTGCGCGCCGGGGAACGTCGTATCGCTGTCCACCGACACCGCGAGCTTCTTCTCCCGCACCAACCGCTCATAGAGCCGGGAGGTGACGCCGTCGGAAAGCACCGCCTCGATCACGTCGAACACATAGTCGTCGGGATGGCCGATGGCCGGCTTGTGATAGCCGATCAGCACGACCGGCTCCGCATCGAACTCCACCTCCACCCGCCGCTCGCCCCGCTGAACCGGTTCGACCGTCACGACGGACGGCGGCACCGGCCCCCGTGGTATCTTGCCGAACGTCCGCTCCACCAGGTCGATGACCTCGGGCGGGTTGATGTCGCCCACGATCGCGATCACGGCGTTGTTCGGCGCATAATAGCGCCTGAAAAAGTCCTCCGTCACGGCAGGCGTGAGGGTTTGAATGTCCGAGCCCCAGCCGATGGTCGGCGCGTGGTAGGGATGCGCATGAAAAGCCGTGGCCGAAAAGGCCTCGTACAGGAGGCCGGCCGGGCTGTCGTCGGTCCTGAGCCGCCGCTCTTCCATGACCACGGCGCGCTCTTTATAGAATTCCCGCATCACGGGATGGGCCATGCGGTCGGCTTCGATCGCGGCCCAGAGGGGCAGGCGGTTGGACGGCAGGCTGACCACGTAGCGCGTGACATCCTTCCCGGTCGAGGCATTCATCCCGACGCCCCCGTGCCGCTGGTAGAGCAACGGGATCTCATTCTCGACGACGTAGGCCCCGGCCTTCTCTTGAAGCTGCGCAAAGCGCGCTTCCAACTCGGCCACCTTCGCCTGCAGCGACGGTTCTTCCGGCGCGCCTTTGTCCTTCAGCGCGGCGACCTCCCGGCGCGCCTGCTCCAGCTCGGCGTTCAGACGGTCCAACTCATCCAACAACGGGCGCTCCTGCTCGTAGTTCGTCGTCCCGAGGCGGCGCGTCCCCTTGAAGGCCATGTGTTCATACAGATGCGCCACGCCGGTCTGGCCGGTCAGCTCGTTGACGCCGCCGACGCCGAATGTCACGTTGATGGACACGACCGGCGCATGGTGCCGCTCGACCATGAGCAGCGTGAGGCCGTTCGCCAGCCGATGTTCGATCACGCGGTCGATCAGGCCGGTCGAGGCAAAAACAAGGTCGAGGTTGAGGTTAAGGGTGAGCAAAAGGCCGAGGCATGTGATCACAATCCGGCCGGTTGTCCGTCTCACATGTTGCCTCGACCTTAGCCTCAGCCTGCATCTTGAGTGTTGTGTCATTCGAAAATCTCCATCAGTTCTTCCGGCCGTTCGATAAACCAATCCGGACGGCAGGCCTGCATCCGTTCTCGGTTGCCCATGCCGTAGCCGACCGCGCAGACACGAATTCCCGCATTGTGTCCGCCGTTGATGTCATTGGTGCTGTCTCCGATCAAGACGGCCTGCTCCCTGTCCACGCCCAACTGATCGAGGATGTGGAGCAACATGCCAGGCTCGGGCTTGAGCCCGAAGCCATTGTCGCCCCCGACGATGTAATCGAAGTGGTGGTCGCCCAGCCCCTTAAGAATCACCTTGGTGTACTCCAGCGCCTTGTTCGTCGCGACCGCCTTCGATTTCCGCGCGAAATGCGTCAGCACGGGCTCGACGCCGGGATAGAACCTCGTCCGATCCAGGCAATGTGCCAGATAATGGACGCGAAAGACTCGCAGCGCCTCCGCGTAGCGGATCTCGTCCATCTCGCCGACCGCGAGCCGCAGCAGGCGCTTGACCCCGTCCCCGACGAATCCAAAGATCTCCTCCTGCGGCCGTTCGGGCAAGCCGAGATCCCGCAGGGTCAGGTTGACGGCGTCCGCGATATCCCACTTGGATTCGACCAACGTGCCGTCGAGGTCAAAGATCAACAGCTTGACGGGAACGCGCATGGTTATTTGGCCTTCCGGATCGCCTCTCGGAGCGCATCCAATTGTTCTCGTTTGGCCAAGTCCGTTTCATCGAGCCAGGCCTGCCGGACGTGGTTGATCATCCGCTTGTGGCCGATGTGCGGCGGCAGCACGGGCTCGACGATACGCCAGCGATTCCGCACGGCCTTGACCCGCACCCGGACCACCTCCGGCCCCGGCTCCGGGATGAAAATTGCTTTCTCATAGTACACCAAGCCGAGCACCTTGAACTCCACCGGGATCACCACCTCCAGATTGTTCACGATCTCCCATTGGCTCGTTTCGTTGATGACCTTGAAGTCCTCGATGACGACGGCATGGCCCCAGACCGGCTCGTCCTTCCAGGCCACATAGGGAGCCACCGTTTCGTACGAGAGGGATTCCAACCGGGCGCCTTTCGAATCGAGCGTGAAATAGCGCTTCAGGATCTCCGTTGGATCATGCGTGAGGCCGCCCGACTGCGCTTGTACTTCCGCCACCATCAACAAGGACATCGATAGAGCCAGCAGGAGCTGCCACGCCCGCAGGATTCGTTTCCTCCTGTCTTCCAAATGTCGAGCCTGCGACAGGACATGAGGCGACCTTGCCGCCGAACCTGTCCACTCGCCGGGGAGGAAAGCGGGAACCGGGTACCCGCCTGGCGGGTGGGGAGTCCGCGAGGGAATTCCCGAAGGCTTCCCCCTGGCGGATACGAGCATCTGGTCCCTCGGCGGCGCTGGAGCCTCGATCCGGCCACAGGCGCGTCTCATCCCACCTCGTGCAGCTTCATCAAATTCGTTCCCCCCGGCCATCCGATCCTCGTCCCGGACAGGATCACGATGCGCTGGCCAGCCTTCGCCAACCCCTCGGCCTTCAGGCGGCGCTCGGCCTCGGTGATGCGTTCGTCGGTTTGCGCGATCTGGGCCATCGTGTGGGGCAGTACCCCCCAGTAGAGCGCCATCCGCTGCCGGACCGACTCAAACGGCGTGAACGCGATGATCGGAGCGGCCGGGCGCTGCTTCGACATGAGCCGCGCCGTCATGCCCTTCTCGCTGAAGACCACGATCGCGCCGGCGCCGATCGCCGCGGCGGCCGTGGAGGCCGAGGTGGAAATGGCTTCGGGAAAGGACATGCGGCCCTGGTCCGGCTGGGCGCGTCGCACGAACTTCGGCCCGGTCTCCACTTCCGCCGCCTGTACGATACGATCCATCACCTGCACGGCCTCGACCGGATAGTGCCCGATCGCCGTTTCGGCCGAGAGCATCACCGCGTCCGTCCCGTCGAAGACCGCATTCGCCACGTCCGAGGCCTCGGCCCTGGTCGGCCTCGGGCTCCGCGTCATCGACTCCAACATCTGCGTGGCCGTGATGACGAGCCGGCGGCGACGGTTGGCCTGGCTGATGATGCGCTTTTGCAGGACCGGGACGACTTCGGGCCCCATCTCGACCCCCAGGTCGCCTCGGGCGATCATGACCCCGTCCGCCTCCTCCAGGATCGCATCGAGCTTTTCCACGGCTTCGGCCCGTTCGATCTTGGCGATGATCGGCTGATCCCCGCCGCAGTCCTTCAGCAGCTTGCGGGCCTCCACGATATCGGCCGGGCCCCGCACGAACGACAGCGCGAGGTAATCTACGCCTTGCCGCACCCCGAATCGAATGTGCTCCCGATCCCGGTCGGTGAGCGTCGGCGCGCTGATGGCGGTGCCCGGAAGATTCATTCCTTTGTTGGAGCGCACCAGCCCCGGCGTGACCACCGTGCAGAGCACATCGGACGCTTCAATCGTCACCACGCGCAGCTCGATCAGCCCGTCGTCGATGAGAATCCGCGCGCCCGGCTTCACATCCCGGCTCAGGTGGGGATAGGTCACCGGCATCTCCGTCTCGGAGACGGTTCGGCCCGCGTGATAGCCATGTTGCCCGCCGGAGCGCAGGGCCGAGCCCACTAACCGTACCCGCTGGCCAGGCTGAAGGTGAATCCCCTCCGGAGCCAGCAGGCCCAGCCTGATGCGCGGCCCTTGCAGATCTTGAAGAATGGCGATCGCCCGTGCCCGCCGGTCGGCCGCCTGCCGGATCAGATCGATGGTCTTGGCATGTTCGTCGAGCGTGCCGTGCGAGAAGTTCAGCCGCGCCACGTCCATTCCGCAGTCGAGCAACTGTTGCAGGCTGTCGAGCGAGCGGCTCGCCGGACCGATCGTGCAGACGATTTTGGCTTTTCGCATGAGATTGAAGAGCCGGCCTAGCCGGGCGGGCGAGAGCTCTTGACGTTCGCGGAGATTGTAACAGAGGGGTCCGGGGGTCGCAATGAAAGCACGGCGGAGCGCGTCCTCGGTTTATTGTGCCGGTTCGCAGAGAAGTGTTACGGTGTTCCCGGCCATGCGGACGATAGAACCACGCAGCTATCTCGCGAGGGCGGCGCTGCTCCGATCGAGCTTGGCGGCGATTCTGTTGATCGCCGGATGGGACGTTGATCACGCGCGCGCTGTCCCGCCGCTTTCGGAACAACAGACATCGGTTGAGGTTGCCGCTTCGCCCGCTGATCGATCCGTTCTGGCTGATCCGCTGGATCGCGCCGCGGATGGCACCGGCACACATGTCGATGTTGCTCCAGAGTCTGAAAGCGACCGGCGCGTGGAGGGAGTGCCGGCCACGGCCTACGAAGTCTTGGCGGCGATTCAGCGGAACAGCGGGAAGCCGCCGCCCGGCTATGTCGGAGGCCGGACATTCATGAACCGTGAGCGGCGCCTCCCTTCGGGCCGATATCGCGAGTACGATATCTATCCGCTCGTGCCGGGCAGAAATCGAGGGGCCGAGCGCATTGTGGTGGATCAGCGCAGCGGCAAGGCCTACTACACAAGCGACCATTACCGAACTTTTATTCCTATGAACTGAGGACCTGATGCCGGCACATCATCGATTGCAGTCTCTCACATCTCCCTGGGTCTATCTGCTGGTGCTGAAGCCGGATGAGACCGCGATGGCGCGGCTCACGCCGCCGGGCGATCTCGCGGTCAAGACGCTGGACGGCCGCGCCTGTCGCACAAAGGACGGGCTGCTCAAGGAACTCGCCGTCACCCTGGCCTTCCCCGATTACTTCGGCGAAAACTGGGACGCGCTGGAAGAATGCCTCTGCGACCTCTCGTGGGTAGCCGGAACCGGCCATCTGTTGTTGATCGAGCAGGCGGAGGCGCTGCTCGCGGGGGCGGACAAGGACTATCGGACCTTCATCAGCATCCTGCGCGCGGCCGGCGCCTACTGGGCTTCAGAGGAGGCGGGCCGCTCTCCTAAGCCGTTCCATACTGTCTGCGTAGTGACGGAGGAGAGAAAATCGGCCCGCCGACGCTGGGGCTTGCCTCTCTGGAAGGGCCGATGACAGGAGGCAGCTCACCTTGATAGAGTCAGATGCCCCAGCAAGTCCGACGAGGCCACAAGACTGAAAAGGAGACTGGGTGGACAATCACGTGAGGTGTTTCTCCGGCGTCCTCTTGAAGGCAGAGGAATGGAACCATGTGCTAAGAACCATGTGCTAAGGGGCCTCTCCGCCGGTTCAGTTACAAATAACGAATAGCCGGCGGTTCAAGCGTAGCTTGGTATAAACGAAGAAAGGCGAACTGGAGGAGTTTCTCCGCGGGCATCATGTTCTCAAAAGCGATAAAGAGCCCGCGGTTCAAGCGAAGCTTGGCATAGAGGGGTTGCGCCCGATGAGCCGCCGGGTCTAGCGAAGCTTGGTATGGAGGGTCCCATGGGACTGTTTGATCAACTGGCGCAGACCGCGACATCCATGCTCGGTCAAGGCGACGGGAAACCGGATCAACTCGTGCAGGTGATGACGCAACTGCTGGGGAAGGACAGCGGCATCGGCGGCTTGAACGGGCTGATCCAAGCCTTTCAGAAGAGCGGGCTCTCGGAGATCGTCAATTCCTGGGTGAGCACGGGCGCCAATCTTCCCATTAGCCCCGAGCAAGTCAAGCAGGGCTTGGGCGGTCAGCTCCTTCAACAGTTATCCGCCGGCACAGGGCTCTCCCCGGAGGCCTGCAGCAGTCAATTGTCGAGCTTGCTCCCGACCCTGGTGGACAGCCTGACGCCTGAAGGAAAAGTGCCTGAGTCCAATTTGCTGGAGCAGGGTTTGAGCCTGCTGCGCGGGAAGCTTGGATAATGGGAGAGTGGTTGACCGGAACCTGCGATACTCGTCATCCGTTGGGTTGGGTCATCCGACGCCGGCAGGGTCGGACCGTAGTTGCCCCTCGACCGGATACACGCGCTTCAGCCCGGCTCTGAGGCGGGCATGATAGACCTCCGAATGCGCCTGACAAATCCCATGGGACACCCGCTGATCCACGGTGGGATGGATCTCCCTTATGAACCCGGGCTTCCCTTCTCTCTGACACCAGGCGCACACGATCTTCATGAAAAGGCTCCAATATCCTGTCGCTTCAATCATCCCGTGAACGATCTCCTCATCGTACCGCCCACACTCTCGAATGGAGCAAATTTCAGACCGCCTGGCGTACATTGAGAACTCCAAGAGTTTTCAATGACTTGTCTGTCTGAACTCCGGCCAGACCACAGAACTGTATCTGATCCGATGGACGACTGTATCTTTTCGGTTGGACAACCCGTCTACGGCTGAGACCAGCGGTCTTCGCGTCCTGTCCTGGATTCGGTGTCCTGTCTGGTCAGCCCTTCACCGACTCCAACAGGGACCAGCGGACAAGCAAGCTCGGTCTCGTGGTCACAGTTCTTCAGGTAGGTCCTGACGTGCGTCCAACAGATGCCATGAGTGGTTCGTGGGTCGTCGAACGGACTGGTTTCCCCAATTAGTCCCATCCGCCCTTCCCGCTCACACCAGGCACAAACAAGCAACATGGTCGGTGCTCCCGGTTTGCCTTGCTTACGACTCTCAGCAAGTCCCGGGCCGGACGGATGCCACAGCTATTTTCGTGCGCTTTTCGCGGACTTTGGTTTCCAGGAGGAGTTGGGGAATGTGAATGGGCCTGATAAGCGGGTGAAGGAATGTATGGTTCCGCCGCGCGAAATCGCACGATTTCGCGCGGCCCCCCTGGTAACTTCCCTAGCCCACATTATTCATGAACGCTTCTACTGCAACCGCCGATACGCCGCTGCGACAAGCCCGCATGCGCCTCTGGGGCATGCGGGCGGGCAGGCTCGCCCCTCACGGCCTCAACGTACTGTTTCAAGTACGCCTCCGCCGCAAGGGGCTCCGCGTGCCCGTCTCGCTTGGCGTCTCAGTGGTTTCGTGACGAACCGTCATGAATAATGTGGGCTAGGCCATGGTGTCCAGCATGATTCGGTCAATTTAGAGCCTCACCCAGCGCCCCGGACACTTCGGTTTCGTCCCAGAGGTAGAGGCGGCCGCTTTGTCCACTACCAGTACGGTCGTCACGGAATCTGAAAATCTGCCACGACCGGCGCATGGTCCGACTCGGGAAACTGGGTGTCGTCTCGGAAGGCCCCGGACTCGTCCGGCAGGATCTCGTTGTGAACCTCCGTGCCGCGATACCAAGGGAGAAGTGCCCGCGAGACCAGGATATGGTCCAACATGTGCCCTCGCCCCAAGTGGAGCAGTGAATAGCGGGCCAGTTCGGGAATGCTCTGTTCGCAGGGAATCATGACGCTGGGGCAGAGGTCGGGATTGCCGGTCTCCTCAATCCGCCCTCGAATCGCCATCATCGGCACATCGTCCAAATCCGCATTGAAGTCGCCGCAGCAGGCGATCCAGGGTTCGGGTGTCCCAGCAAAGAGGCCGTCGATCACCCGGCGGATCTCAATGGGCCTGCCCCACCCGCTTCATCGAGGAAAGGAAATAGCCTTCAGCCCATCCGGACGCGCTTCGCCAGGTATATTGGTCCTTTTGCTGTCCTGGAATATCGCTCGGCAGCTTGGATTTGAGGTGCACGTTGATGACATGCAGGACCAGGCCTCCGCCCTGGTCGAGTTGCACAACCAGCAGGGGCCGCTCCCATTCCACGCGTTTGGCCTCCAGCTCCAGCGGCTGCGCCGTGACCTTGCGGTAGAGCGGCATGCCCTCGGTGGAACGGATCTGCTGCGTCTGCAGAATCGGAAACCGACTGAGGACCACGAGGTTGCGCGCATCATAGGGAACGCCCGTGACAGTCTTGGTGTGGGTCAGGTGGAAGAACTCATAGGGAGTGCCGGCGACCAGCGTCCCGAGAGCCGCCAAGGTTCTGGGGCCGGTGGCCGGTTCCTGCCCGTTCACTTCCTGCAAGCACAACACGTCGGCCCGCAGCCGCACCAGCGCCTGCCGCAGGTACGGAAGGCGAACGGCAAGCGCCGGTTTCTCCGTGGGCTTGTCATCGAGATTTTCGAGGTTGAAGGTCGCGAGGCGCAGTGAAGTCGGCATGGAGGGCTCCTTCCGCAGGAATCAGTGCGGCAGTGCAATGCGCGCTCCTGATGCGCAAGGACCATGCCCTCGGGTACTTCACCTCCTTGATTCAGCGATTTCACCCATGTTAGGTTGCCGCGCCCTTATGAAAACCACTAAATCACAAACCCTCTTCGAGGCGGCGCAACAGCTCATTCCCGGCGGAGTGAACAGCCCCGTGCGCGCCTTCCGTTCCGTCGGCGGGCAGCCACGGTTTATCGTCCGCGCGAAGGGCGCCTATCTCTACGATGCCGACGGCAACCGCTACATCGACTACGTGCTCTCCTGGGGGCCGATGATTCTCGGCCATGCGCCCAGGCCCGTCGTAGTCGCCCTCACGCGCGCCGCCAAGCAGGGCACGAGCTATGGAGCTCCGACCGAATTGGAAGTCCGGCTGGCCCGGATGATTCATGATGCGCTTCCGTCGATGGAAAAGGTCCGGCTGGTCAGCTCGGGCACGGAGGCGGTGATGAGCGCGATTCGCGTGGCCCGCGCCTTCACCAAACGAGACGGCGTGCTGAAGTTCGAAGGCTGCTACCACGGCCACAGCGACTATCTGCTGGCCAAAGCCGGCTCCGGACTCGCGACGCTCGGCATCCCGGAGTGCCCCGGCGTGCCGTCCGACTTCACCAAACACACGCTCACGGTTCCCTATAACGATCTCCGCACGGCGGCGCAGGTGATCCGGCAACAGGCCAAGCAACTGGCCTGCGTGATCGTCGAACCGATCGCCGGCAACATGGGGGTCGTGCCGCCGGCGCCGGATTTTCTTCCCGCGCTGCGCGAGCTGACACGCGCCCACGACATCCTGTTGATCTTCGACGAGGTCATTTCGGGATTTCGGGTGCAGTATGGCGGGGCGCAAACGCTCTATGGCATCAAGCCGGACCTGACGATTCTCGGCAAAATCATAGGAGGAGGGTTGCCGGTGGGCGCCTACGGAGGGCGGGCCGACATCATGAACTTGATCGCGCCGGCCGGGCCGGTCTATCAGGCCGGCACCTTGTCGGGCAATCCACTGGCCGTGACGGCGGGCATCGCAACGTTGACGGAACTCAAGACTCGCGGGGTCTATAGCAAGCTGGAGAAGCAGGCCGCCGCCCTGGCGGCCCAGCTCGGCGAGGCAGCCAAAAAGGCCGGCGTGGAACTCTATCAAACGCGGGTCGGGTCGATGATGGGCGCGTTTTTTACCAGGGGACCGGTGGTGGACTGGGCAACAGCCAAACAGTCGGATACGGCACGCTATGCCAAGTTCTTTCACGCCATGCTGGAGCGGGGCGTCTATCTGGCCCCATCCCAGTTCGAAGCGGCCTTCATTTCAACCGCCCATACCCCGGCGGACATCACGAAGACCGTCAAAGCCGCTCAATCGGCTTTGAGGTCTCTCTAGTGTTTGCGTCCCGGTCCCTTGCCCTCTCCCCGCACGGGGGGAAGACGGTGAGAGAGCGGGCCACTGGACTTGTGAGACGTATCGTTGGGACGCCTCACTCGATCTGTATCCCTTCAGATACAAGTCCGACCCGATTCGATACAGTGCGAAAGGTGGGGATGGGGTTCAACGCCTGCGGGACGTTCAAAAACGCCTTCCAGCGAGGCCGCAGCGAGCGAGAGGCCGAGTCGTACTTTTCGCTTGGTACGTCGAGGCCTTGAGCGTAAGACCCATTGCAGGCGGGGAGCAATGGGTACCCCAACAAGGCTGGAAGCGTTTTTCAACGTTCCGTCTTACTCGTCGTCCTCGTCGGCCATCTCAAGCGCCTCCTGCCGCTTCTGCTCCTCCATCGCATTGTGGAGCAACATGCGGATGAACATCGAGTAGAGCGACCCCTTCTCCAGAGTGCCGCCCGGCGGCACGGCGATCCGGCCCTCTTTGATCATCCTATCCATCCAGGCCTTCTGATCCGGCGCGATCAAGACCGGAATCTCCACCAGGCCCACTTTGCCAAACATATCCATGGCTTAATCCTCCGTCATTCGTCAGTCGTCATTGGTCAATTGTGAATCGCGAGATACCCTTCGTCTCCATCCGCCGCATAACACGTTTGTTTCGTCGGCTGCTGCATACCGTATCTTGCGGCATTTGATCATGCGGTTTTTCGGCTTGTCAACGGCGCAATGCGCTAAACCGCCGGTCGCCCTTCCAGACCGCGCATGTGTCTTGCAAAGTGGCTTGCAGAGCCGATTTGCCTGGAATCAACTCAGAACCAAGGTCACCCATGATCACCTCACGCCGCCTGGTCCTCATCATGATGCTTGCCTCTACCCTCTTTCCGGCATCCCCGCTTCTCGGCGGCACCGACTCCAATGGGCAAATCCCGCAACCGCAGATCTGCCCGACCTGCTGGACGCCCGCTCCGTCGCACCCGAAGCTGACGCACAAGCCTCACAAGCGGCCGCGCTCGGCTGTGAGACCCTACCGCTGGCGAAAGCACGGAGCATCTGCCTCTCATCGGTCCGGCCGAATACCGGGTCTCCGCACCCTCCCGCGCTCGAACGTGCTCTCGAACCTTCGAAGCCCGGTGGAAGTCGATGGACGATTCCTCCGGCCGATCGACGGGGACACGTTCAGTTATAACGGGATCAAGGTGCGGGTGCGTGGGATCGATGCGCCGGAGATCGGCACGCCCGGCGGATTGGAAGCCGCGCAGCGGTTCGCAGCAATCCTGCGCGAGGGGGCTATCAAGATCGTCCCGGTTTCCCACGATGTCTACGGCCGCACGGTGGCCGATGTCTTTCTCAACGGACAGAACCTCGCGGATGTCCTGATCGCGGAAGGGTATGCACGGAGGGAGTAGGGCGAATACAAGCACCGTCAATCGTCAAGGGCCACTCGTCAACCGTGAATCAACAGGGCGATGAAATCGAGCCCTTTCTTCGCTGAGGAACCAGCACACTGCCATGGAACACTTTCCAATCCAGATCACGCCAACGGAAGCCGGACGGCTCAAGGTTGTGCTCCCCTACCGGCCGGACCGGATCGCGAAGATCAGGGGCGTCAAGGGTCGCTGCTGGCATGCCGACGGCCGCTATTGGACCGTCCCAAGAACCGACGAGACTATCTCACACCTGCTCACGCTCTTTGCGGGAGAGCCGGTCGAAGTCGAGGCGTCACTCCGTTCAACTACCGGCCAGAATCCAGGGCACAAGCCAGAGGTCCGTGAAGACATTGCATCGAATCTGGCACTTCTTGACCAAGTTCGGCAAGCCATTCGACGGAGGCACTATAGTCATAAGACCGAAGAGGCCTACGTCGGGTGGATCAAACGCTTTCTCCTCTTTCACCATCAGCGTCACCCTGCAGAGATCGCCGAACAAGAAATCGGCCGGGTACCTTTCGAGCTTGGCCACACACTCCCACGTGAGCGCGTCAACACAGAATCAAGCCTTGAACGCCGTGCTGTTCCTCTACCGTGAGGTCCTGAGTAAGGAGATCGGCTATGTGAATGGGGTGGTGCGTGCCAAAAGGCCACACCGGCTACCGATGGTCTTAACACGCGAAGAAGTGAAGGCACTGCTCCGCCAGCTTGATGGGACGGCATGGCTGATGGCGACGTTGCTCTACGGCGCTGGCCTTCGCCTCATGGAGTGTTGCCGCCTCAGAGTGAAGGACCTCGACTTCACCCGAAATCAAATCGTGGTTCGAGCTGGCAAGGGGAACAAAGACCGCTATACGAGGCTTCCTCTAGCAGTGAAAGAATCCCTCGCCAGACACCTTGAGGAGATCAGACAGCAACATCAGCATGACCTCGAACTGGGATTAGGCCGTGTCGTCCTCCCGAATGCGTTGGATCGCAAATATCCCAGGGCGGGCAAAGAGTGGAGTTGGCAGTGGGTGTTCCCGGCTTCAAAATATTACACCGATCCCGTGACCCGCGAGCAGTACAGACATCACCTGCATGAATCCGTCATTCAGAAGGCCGTCAAAGAAGCCGCCCGCAAGGCTGGAATCGCCAAGCCGGCCAGTTGCCATACGTTCCGTCATTCCTTTGCGACGCACCTCCTTGAAGATGGGTACGACATTCGGACCGTACAAGAGCTACTGGGACACAGGGACGTGAGCACCACCATGATCTATACGCATGTCCTGAATCGAGGTGGGCGCGGTGTGTGCAGCCCCGCAGATCGGCTCGGTTGAGCCTCCCTGAGCCGCTGGTCAGACGGAGATAGGCTACGGGCCAATAGGGTGATAGGCCGCCGGGCAGGCGGGGTTCTCTGGAACGGCTCAAATTGACACCCTCATGTATTTCACGGAGAATCCGGCAGATTTCGCGCGGTTCGGGATGAGGAACGACGCGAGATAGGCCGCCAGAACGCGCAGTGCCTTGTCGGCTCACTTAATAGTTAGACGGCGAGCGGGGCAGAACCATGTTCTGGTACCTGCAATGATTTGCTGCTCAAGCCACGCGCATCCGTGGGATACCTTTGCGATGTCCAAGACATGGTGTCCAAGCGGCCTGCGATGCCTCATCGTCGGGGAAAGCCCGAGCGAACCGTACTTCTACGACGCGCACCGACGGGCGGCTATCCAAACCATGCTGCTGGAAGATCTGCACTCGCATGAGCTCATCGCACAACCCGACCTCCCCGCGTTCCGCGATGCTGGATTCCTCTTCGACCATGCCATCCGCTGCTTGCTCCCACAGCCTGTGGTTAAGCAGGAATGGCGCCGGGCGAAAACGTATTCATCCAAGCGCGCTGAGGCAGCGACACACCTTCAGCCCCTCCTATCCGTCGCGACCAAGGTATGGGTCATGGGCTACATCGCTCGGAACGCCGTCGCCGCTCTATGCCGTGAATTTCCGCGGGACCGCTGCGGCATCACCGAGGCACCGTATCCATGCAGGGTAGCCAACGCACCGCGATTCTTCGTCTCACGGTATCTGCTTCACGCCAGCATCGGTGAGCGCATCGTCATCGCACGCAGGCTGCATCGCTTTCTTGACGAAGAGGGTTCTAAGACATGCGCTTAATGTATCGCCGTCTAACAGCGCGTTGCAGCGGACTGCCGCGGGAGCGTGGCGCCGTTTCAGGAGCTGTGGTATCAGGGACGGCAGCCGCTGAGCGCGAGCGTTAGACCTCACCAGGGGAGTACGCGTAGAATTCGACTATGCAGTTCGCATGGGACCCCATCAAGGCGAGAAAGAATCTGGTTAAACACGGGGTTTCATTTGACGAAGCTGCCAGCGTGTTTCACGATCCACTCGCGGCGACAGGCGCCGACCCTGATCACTCCGAAAGTGAAGAACGGATGGTCACCTTTGGCATGTCATCAGCCGGCCGGCTCTTAGTCGTTGCCCACACCGAGCGCAGGAATGCGATCCGCATCATTAGTGCCCGTGTGGTAACCCAACAGGAAAGGCGCATTTATGAAGAAGGGTAGTTCCAAAGCCCATGAGCTTCGGTCTGAGTACAAGCGATCCGACTTCGGGAAGCTGGAGCGTGGCAAGTATTATGAGCGTGTCAAGTCGAGCTCCAACGTAGTGGTTCTGGATGCTGACGTGGCGAAGGTCTTTCCCAACTCAGCGTCGGTCAACAAGGCGCTGCATTCCCTCGTCGAAGTTGCGCAGAAGGCATCGGGTCTAACACGTCGTTCAATCGGACGCGGCCAACGGCGCCGCGCCGGCTAACTCCGCGTTATGCCGCTTGACCACCATCGCCGCTGAACGAGGAGCCTGAGTGTCCGAGAAGGAGGCCACAGCCCGAATCAAGATCAACAAGCTGCTCGAAGCAGCGGGCTGGCGCTTCTTCCGTGATGGCAGCGGCCCGGCCAACATCCGCCTTGAGCCGACCGGCGGAACAAGCGGGGTCAGATCTTGTTTTGTGCGTGTCGATGAGCTAGATTCGGTGACATGGTGCGTCCGCCTCGCCTTGCATTTCCGGGGACGCTGCATCAACGTTGGGGTCAGGCATGAGTATTGACTTATGGAGCGGATGACGCACGTGGGTCCATTGAGCCCGCATTCTACCTCAGCCCCGCAAGTCCAGCCTTTTTCTTAATCAGGTCTTGTCTTTGTCATCTTCCTGCCAAGCCACAACCTCTGTGGATTGAAGAAAAGGGGACATTCTGGATTTTCGTGACCGACTCCTCTGATGTTGGAGCCGGAAAAGCAGCGTTGGACCATTGTTGGACCCTCAAGCCCTCCCGCCGTCAACATCGACCCACGCTTGCGCGATCCCTTTGGATGTGTTACATAGTAACACATGAAGGCCTCTACGGTTACGATCCGTCTCGATGCCAAGATCCAGCGCGAACTGGATCGCCTGAGCCGCCAACTGGGCCGCAGTCGCAGCGACATCGTTCGCGATGCGGTAAGGCGTCAAATCGCCCTACTGCGGTTCGAACGGTCTCGCCGGAAGCTCCTTCCCCTCGCCGAGGCGCAGGGCATTCTCACCGATGAGGACGTGTTCCGCATCGTGTCGTGAGAGTCTTCCTCGATACCAATGTGTTGGTGAGCGCGTACACGACACGCGGTATCTGCGCCGACCTGCTCCGCTATATCCTGGCTGAGCATGAGTTACTCACCGGTGAGGTGAATCTGGTTGAGCTTCGTCGAGTGTTGAGGGATCGGTTCCACGCATCGCCGGAACTGACGGCCACCATCGAGGCGGAGTTGCGCGATACGACGATCGTCCCCAAGCCCGGAACGCCATCCTTGCTTCCCATTCGTGATCAGGATGACCAGTGGGTGCTTGCATCGGCAATCGCGGGCCGAGCAGATCTCCTGGTCACTGGAGACCAAGACTTGTTGGCCGTCGCACCTCAATCTCCACTCGCCATTGTCGATCCGCGCGGTTGTTGGGATCGTCTCCGCAAGTAGGAATGGCCCATCGGATGAAACCAGCACCGAGACACGCGCGGTCTCGTTGCCTCTTTCCATACGCCTCCGCTCTATTCCTTGCCACGATAACCGCCGTCTCTGCCGCCGACCTTCCCCTCTTTGACGTCCACATCCACGACAACCATGACGCCTGGGAGTCGGTCTCGGCTAAAGAAGCGATTGCGCGTCCGAAAGAGGCTGGGGTCCTGCGGGCGCTCCTGTCGAGTTCCGGCGATGAGGGCGCACAAAGGCTCTCTGGCGAAACGCGCGATTCTGATCATTCCCGAGCTGCGGCCTTATCGGAACAACGGCGAAACGTCGACCTGGTTCCTCGATGAATCGACGATTCTATGTCACACCGACTCGAACGGCTGGTATTTCCCCGCGCATTCGCTAGAATAGCCTCGTGTCCGTCTTCGAACCCATATTTCAAATCCTGAATGCGGCGGGTGCACGGTACGTCGTGGTCGGTGGCCTTGCCACGCTGTTGCATGGATATGCTAGGCTGACGGCGGATGTCGATTTGGCCGTCGATCTCGCTCCGGAAGAAGTCAGAAAAACGATTCGGGCGTTGGGTGAGAAGGGGTTTCGACCGCAGGTTCCGGTGTCGGCGGAAAGATTTGCCGATCCGGCCGTGCGTGAAGAATGGTTCGCTGAGAAGCACATGCGCGCTTTTTCACTCGTCGATCCGACCAATCCCATGAGGGTCGTGGACCTCTTGCTGAAGCCGGAGGTGCCCTTTGATGAACTCCTGGCCCGCTCACAGGAAGCCCTCGTGGGCACGACAAAAGTCAGAATTGCCTCGCTGGACGATCTGATTCTATTAAAACGGCACGCTGGTCGGCCACAGGATTTGACCGACCTTGAGCAGTTGGAGGCGATCCGCAGACAGAAAGGCAATCGCTGACATGGCCGACAAGTCCGGGGGTTTGTCAGGAGAAGCGCAGGCGGATTGGCAAGCCAGCGATCAAAGCCTGCTTGCGGCCACATTGACGGCAACACCGGCTCAACGTCTGGCGTGGTTGGAAGAGGCGCTTCATCTGGCCTATGCGAGTGGCGCGTTGAAGCCAAGAAAGCCGATCAGCCAAGAAGAATGGGAGGCGATGGGCTCATCGCCTCGGTAATCGTGCGGGGCCGTGCTGAAAGGCAAGAAGACATGGCCATTGCAAGCATAAACGGCGTGCGGCTGTTCTACGAACTCACCGGTGGTGGGGAGATTCCGCTCGTCCTGGTGCATGGGTCGTGGGACTCTCACCACGATTGGGACCTTCTCGTTCCCCATTTGACCAAGTCCTGTCGCGTGCTCACCTACGATCGGCGTGGTCACAGCCAGAGCGAGCGTCTCCCGGGACAGGGCAGCGTGCGCGAAGACGTGGCCGACCTCGCTGCGTTGATCGAGGAGTTGCGACTCGCGCCGGCCTGGATAGCCGGAAACTCTTTCGGCGCCTCCATCACGCTGCGGTTGGCTGGTGAACGCCCCGATCTCTTGCGGGGCCTCATCGCACACGAGCCACCGCTCTTTTCGCTGCTCGGCGGTGACGCCGCCGTTGCGCCGATGCTAGAGGAGATCAGGCAGAGGGTTGGGGCCGTGGTCGAGCGGATCGCCTTGGGCGATCATGCCGGCGCCGCCGAACAGTTCGCCGACACGGTCGCGCTCGGACCAGGTACGTGGGCTCGACTGCCGCGTGAGGTCCGGCAGACCATGACCGACAACGCACCGACCTTTCTCGATGAGGCACAAGATCCCGAGCAGATCGTTTTCGATCTCGAGTGGGTACAGGAGTTTTCCCGGCCCGTTCTTCTCACGATGGGCGACCAGAGCCCGCCCACCTTCGGGCCGGTCGTTCGCAAGCTGGCTCAGGCAATGCCTCACGCCGAGGTCCGGACGTTTCCGGGGGCTGGCCACATCCCACATGTCACCCACCCGGACGCCTATGCCGAGGCCATTCTTGCCTTTGTCCGCAAATACTCATGATCGTCTACCAGTAAGAGTCACTTCTGCCTCATAGGGTCTCGAAAAGGGTGGCGAATGATTGTGCGGTGTGCCGGACGAGGCAAACGCCACCGACCGGATTTGTCGAGACCGAATCCTGCTCCTTCGACCCTTTCCAGTACCTGCAGCGGACAGGCCAGAAGCAGCGCGGGGCTCACGCGGACTGTTCTGCCACTTCTCGCCAGAAGGAAATCCTGCCATGAGCACAAAAACACTCTCTGAACGTCTTGGCGGCTATGATGCCATCTCTGCCGTGACCAACAACGGGCGTCGGCTCGCGTACCAACTTTATTGAGCTGGCATCACGCTCGGCACATCGCTTTGTAAGACGATGCCGACCCCACCGCCGCCTTTCTGACGCTCGAGCTCCCGATTGATCCTGAGCGCCATGAGCTCGATGCGAAGATCGTTCCAGACCTTTGCAATACGATCAAATTGTTCAGCCGACGAACCCAAGCGGCTTGCCAAGGTTTCCATCTGCTTCATCCGTTCGGCATACGTCTTCTCAATCGCCCCCAGCTTTAATCGCTCCTGTTCGAGTTCATGCTTGAGGGTCTCAGCCTCCTTCTTGGCGGCCTGATAGGTGCTACTGCTCACGCAGCCGGAGACAGACACGGCGGCAAACCCCAGCAGGACCAACAGCGACAGGAGCCATACGGCCCGAGACATTGTATCCATGGTCCACCCTCCTCAGATCGGACAGGTCACCACATAATCTCCGCCGCTATTTCATCGCGCCTGCCCCACTCGCCTCGTGGGCTTGAAGCGGCCTGAACCGCTTCTTCATTTCCTCGACGACCCGGAGGCGGTCCTTGAGCGCCGCCTCCTCCAGTTCATAATTTCCCATCAGCGTCTCCGTGAGCGACCGCACCTCCGTCCCCAGCGCCGTAACCAGCGGCGGAAATTGCTCAATTCGTCCCTTGACGCCGGAGACGGCCTGCTGGACGCTCTGGAGCTGTGTCGTGATCTCTCCAGTCATCGACTCAATCTTGCCGGACTGGTCTTGCATTTTGGTCGCGTAGCCCTCGATGGTCTTCCTCGTGCTGGTGGTGACGGTGCTGAGTTCATGCAAAATTTGCCCATTCATCACCTCCTGCTCCTTCAGCAATTCCAGCGCCGATCTCGTATCGAGTTGGAAGGTGCCGACCTGGGCGCGGAGATTTTCCAACTCACCCTTGAAGGATTTGACCTGCTCGCGCAGGCTACCGGTCTCCGCCCGCATGGTCCTGGTCTGGGCGTCCAACTTCTTGCTCAGTTCCAGATTCAGCATCTCCAGATCCGAGGACGTGGCACAGCCTGCCGCCAGCCACGACAGAACAACGCCGGTTCCGACCAACAGGAGAGCACTTCGGGATCGTTGTTTCATAACCCACCTCCCCTGGTAAAGCGATATAGATCATCCTACTCACCGTTTGAGAGCGGGTGCCAAGTGGGAGAACTACGGAGTGAGCGACCGCGTTGTCCTCATGGGTCCTGTCGATCGCGTGCAAATTCGGGTCACCAAGAAAAGTAGGAGTGGGGCATCCACACGTCGCAGGCTGGAACTTGTACGTCCCGCGCGCCCAAGGCGCGCGCCATGCGGTTTCTCCTCATGAGCCGCTATGCCGAACGCCGACCCAGGGCCGATCAGGCAGTCTCACGCGAAACCACGTCCCCTTCCCACGGCGACGATACCTGATCGGCCTTCACTTCCCGGCGGCAGGCCGCTGTGGGAACCCAACCGATCGGAGTGCTGGGTGATTGCTCGACCATGCTGGCCCCCCTGACTTGACGCCTTCACCGCCTATGCATCAGGCTGTTGCCGAATCCCCATTGATGAACTGCTTCATCCGCTTGCCTTCGATAGCCATTTGCGACTTGTCAACGGATTGAGCCATGGCGACCGAATCATACACCCCCGGATACACGGTGCACGCGAGCGATTTCATGGCGCGACGCACTCTCCAATCTCACGGCATGTTTTTTCATGCGCATCTCAAGCCTGGATCAACCGTTCTCGATTGCGGCTGTGGTCCTGGCTCGATCACGATAGGAATTGCCGAAGCAGTCTTCCCCGGCAGGGTGACCGGAGTGGATTACGCCCGCTCGCAAATTGAATTGGCCCGACAACGGGCTGTCGAGCATGGCACCGCGAACCTCGATTATCTGACCGCCACCTGTTATGCCCTGCCTTTTGACGATGCCTCATTCGACTGCATATTCAGTCATGCGCTGCTTGAGCACTTGGCGGAACCATCGAGGGCCTTGGCAGAGTTCTACCGAATCCTTAAGCCCGGTGGCAGTATCGGCATCTGCTCTCCGGATTGGGGCGGGTTTATCGTCTCTCCGCCCTCGCCGGCATTGTCCGACGCGATGCAGGCCTATATGGCACTTCAGACCAAGAACGGAGGAGACGTGTTGATAGGCCGTAAATTTGGAACCTATTTGCACGAGGCCGGGTTTCATACCATGAGCATGCAGGCTCGCTATGAGTGTTACCCTTCTTTGAACCTGATCGGCGAGTATCTTGCTCGCCAGTTGGCTCGGGACGGACAGCAGGAGCACGCTTCGACCTGGCTCGCGTGGAGTCGCAGTCCAAGTGGACTGTTTGCCCAAACGTGGGTGTCGGCCATCGGAAGGAAATGATCGAACCCGAGACCTTCGGCATGCCTTGCCTAGCGAATCCATTGCTTCTTCTTTGCGCAAGCGAGGATCGCGGTCAGCCACTGACACGAATCACTTGGCAGGGCGCGGCAATCTTGGCAAGATACCGGCACAGCGCGTCGCCCCATGCGGATGACCCGACGGCTGATCCCGGCGAGGATATCACCGAGGGTCACCCTCTCGCCGGACCATTTTGAGATGCGCACAGCCCATCCCCTCATGATCGCAATCACAGTGATGCTGATATCCTGCGCTTCCGCTCCCTCGTCGGAAGACAGGCGCCGGCTGGCCGAGGGCACTCGGTGGGAGTTGGTCCGCTGGGGCGATCGCACGGTCCCGCATGGCGATAACGGCGAGCCCGTCATCCTCGAATTCAAAGACGGCAGGGCCTCGGGCCACACAGGCTGCAATCGGTACCACACTCGCGTCACGTTCGGGCCGGGTGAGAGACAGGTAACCGTGTCGCCCGGCATGACCACGCGCTTGGCCTGCGAGCCGCGACGCATGGAGTTCGAAGCTTCGTTCATCCGGCCATTTGAAGCCTCGACAGGGTATCGCGTCGAGGGTGAGCGTCTCTTGTTCGAGAGCGGAGGGGCCCCGCCGCTTGAGTTTTATCGTCGCCCATTGGAGCGGTATCGGGAGCGGTAACGCGGAAAGGAGGTTGGACCCATGGCAAAGGGGAACATCATGCTTCAGATCGCGGTGGAACAACTGCTCTCCCCGGCCGTCACCCATGCCCCTGAGATCTGGGCCGTGGCGTTCGACTCGCTCGACGGCGACCGGACGACGGTCCGGGAGATCGCGACCGAGAAGAGCCACCAGTTCTACGGATGGACCGATGAAGGGCACGAGTTCGGCGAGCTGCAGTTCACGGCCAACGCGCTGACGGATCTGTGGCTGGCGTTCCCCGACCTCCGCCGTCCGCCGGCGATCCTGCATGCACCGTCGCACGTCCCGTCTCCGCCCATCGACGGCGCGCGGCTGGCGCTGCTGCGGGTCCGGGACTTCGGGTATGGTTTCGATGCGCCGGCCAAGTTCGTGCTTGGCCGTCGCGTCGGCTCGCACGCCTATTTGGACGAAGAGCTTCCACTCTGAGACTTAAAGAAGCTCTCGCCCCGACCATTTAGAGAGTAGAGGAGCCTGTCATGGAGATCGCGATCATCGGAGAAGGCGAGGTGCTGATCCGATTCATCGACCGGAATGGTCAGACCCTGATGCAGGAAAGGCTCATGGTTTCCGGCTCTCCGACTGTGGAGGGGAGGCGGACGATCGACCTTTCGGTGAAGACCATTGACGGTATCGTGCCGCTGGCTCCGGTCCTGATCAGGCAGAGCAACCCGAAGCAGCGCGTGCTGTTCGACGGCGAGCTTCCGTCCCGCTTCACGCAGAGGCGATGCAAGGAGATCGGCTGTCCGGCCAGGATTATGAAGGAGGCGGCGCGGGGACGGGTCGCGCTGCCCGCAGAGGGCGGTTCTTCAGTGCGCCTGAGCGACGATCAGGTACTTTTCCGGTTGATCAAAGAGCGGTCGCGCGGAAAGGCGGATCGGAAGAAATCAGGATCGTAACGCCCCGTCAAAGCCGGAATCCCGCCACCGTTCCAAGAGGGCGATCCGCCGCTCCAGTTGCCTGACGGTCGCCTGATCAACCCGCCCGCCGGTGCGTTTGATGAGTTCCGCATTGAGCCGGCGATGATCGATCCCCGTCTTGCGCGCGACCGTTCCGACCAAATCCCGGTGGAGATCCCGAAGGTGGATCTTCCGGTCATACAGCGAGACGTCCGTTTCCGTGGTTCCCGTGCTTTTCTCTGGCTCCGCCTCGTCCTCGCCGATCAAGGCATCCAGTCGGGCCACCGCGTTCAACGGCACATATTCTTTCAGCGAGGTGGCGACGGTGCCGAACAGGGTCCGTTGCACGGACGGCATGACCTCTTCCAAGACATGGTCCCGCTCGGCCTTGATCCGTTTGGCATAGTGCACGAGCGTCTCGTCCTTCGGCAGGTAGAGCCAGGCCCGCTGCGGGCGCGGAATCCCCTCCTGCATCCTGACAAATCGCCCGACAACTTGGCGGAAATACATCTCCGTCAACACGTTCGTGGCGTAGAGGCCGACGCGAAGCCGTGGAATGTCCACGCCTTCGCTGACCATGTTCACGGCAACGAGCCATTGTTGCTTCGGATGTTGCGCAAAGGTTTCGATCGTCCTGGAGGCGGCCGGATCGTCGGATACGGCCACCAAGGCGCGGCTTCCCGTAACGCGGCCGACTAATTCCGCCACCTGCCTGGCATGGTCCTGATTCATGGCGATAATCAGGCCGCCCGCGTCCGGCTGCTCGTGCTTCCTAAGCCTGGTCAATTCGGCATGGGCGTCGGCGATCACCGGCCCCAACCAGGTCTCCTGCAACAGGGCGGTCTTGAGCCGCTCTCGCCGTCGTTCGGCCGTCAATCCATCCTCAAACGTGGCCCGGTGCTCGCGGCCGTCCGACAGCCAGGTCAGTTCGCCCTCATAGCTCGGAAACAGAATCGGACGGCAGACGCCTTCGCGGATCGCCTCGGCATAGCCGTAGGCGAAGTCGGCCTGGCTCTCTCCCTGCTCGTATCGGACGAAGGGAATCGGATTGTTGTCGGAGCGAAAGGGCGTGCCGGAGAGCGCGAGGCGAAACGCCGCCTCGCTGAACGCCTCCCGCAAGGCCCGGCCCCAATCCTTGCCGTCGCCCGCATGGTGCAGCTCATCGAAGATCAGCAACGTCCGCCGGCTCCGGCAGGCCCGTTGGAACAAGGCCGGCGCGAGACAGACCTGCTGATAGGTCACGACCGCGCCATGGTAGTCGCGCGCCTCGCAGGCCTGGTCGTTCGTGAGCGCCGGGTCCAGTTGAATTCCCACCTGGCCGGCTGCGGCCGCCCATTGCCCGCGCAGGTGATTCGTCGGACAGACGACGAGCACGCGGCCGGCCGCCCGGTCTGCCAGAAATTGATGGGCGATCCGCAGGGCGAACCGCGTTTTTCCCGCCGCGGGCGTCGCGGTCGCGAGAAAGTCCGGGCTGTGATGGGTCAAGACCGCCGCCACCGCGCGGCTCTGCCAATCGCGCAGCTTGGCGTTCCAAGCGGACAGATTCACGACGACCTTTTTTCCGGTTTCAAGACACAGTCGCTCAAGATAAGGAAGGCCGAGCGGAAGTACAAGCACTGATGGCGATGACAGGCCGAATTGTTGTGATCGTGATGCGGAGCGAACGGGCCATGGAAGGGACCATTGACGAAATGCCCGCACGGCTCGGCTGAGAGCTGACGGATGCCGAAGGGGAACTTACGGCTTCTTGCCCTTCTTGTCTTTCGGCCCCTCGGAAAACAACAACCAGGCCAGCACGACGAATCCAACCGCGACACCGGCGATGGCCAACCATGTTCCCAGTTTTTCCATTGGTGCGTCGTTCCTATCGGTCCTGAAGTCGGTCGACCAGCACCTGGTCCATCCGTTTGACCTTACCCGCAAGATCGGTCGCCGCGAGCTTGGCTGCTCCTTCGACCACGACCCGCTGGCTCGTCCGTTCGCGGACGACATGGGCAAAGGTCAGTGAGGCCCTCGTCACTTCGGCCAGGCGCGTGTCAATCGTCAAGGTCTCCCCATACCGGGCCGGCGCCCGGCAATCCAGCTCGGCATGGACCACCACGAACTGCGTGCCCTGTTGCAATTGCTCGGTGACGGATATCCCTCTCGATTCGAGATAGTGTGTCCGCGCCCGCTCGAAGTACTTGAGGTAGTTCGCATAATACACCACCCCGCCGCAATCGGTATCCTCATAATAGATGCGAATATCGATCGTGTGGGTGCGTGTCACGCGTCACACGTTCAGCACGGGAAATTTCGGCAGCGAGGTCTCCGGGACGCCGACCAGTTTCATGACGATCTCATAGAGCTGGTGGAATCGCTCCGGCTTCACCGGCTCGAACCCATGGCCGAGCACTCCCTGGTTCGCCGCATCCAGCAACGGCTTCATCTTGGGCCACTGCGCAAGAAACGCCTGCCCCATCTGATCGCCCAACCCGGCGAGCACGCGGAATTGCGCCTGGGGCGGCAGCTTGTACTTGCCGTCCAGGTCATCGAGATAACAGGCGCGGCAGGTTTCGCGGAGCGCGTCCGGCAATTGCTCGGGTTGCACGTCCCAGGTTTTGATCCTGTGCTGCTTGAACAGTTGCCGCTGCGCGAAAGCTTCCAGCGAGCGAACCAGCGCGACCACGGCTCCCTCGCTGTCCCCGTGCTGATCGGCCCGGCGCCGCGCCTGTGCCAGCAGGTCCAAGGCGACCTGCTCCTTCACCTCTTGCGGATCGAGCACCAGCCGTTCGAGAAAGCCCGCATTGGCTTTGACGGCCGGAATCAGCTCCTTGAGCCCGGGAGGACCGCCCCAGACCGAGGCCATCTCCAGCGCCTTGTGCGAGGTTTTCAACTTGTCCCAAGCCTGACGGTACTGAAACCGATGCCACAACCCATAGCCTTCCGCCAAATCGGCGAACGCGCGATAGAGCGGCTTCTGCCCGCCGCTCACCCGCAGTTCGAGTTGCTTGAACAGATAGGCCGCCGCTTCGTACGAGCCTCGGTTGAACAGCCCACTCGCCTCCTTGCGGACCCCAGCCGCTCCCTCGTCCCACGGATTTCCCTGTATCCACTTCCATCGCTCCTCCGGTGTGCCACTCGGTGAGCCGTCGGGAAGTTCGGCCGATGACGGTGGTTCCAACAGTTGGACAATGCGCGACGCTTTATCGAGCCCGGCCAGGACCAGCGCCCCGACCATGGGCGGCGTGGCATCAGCCCAGGCGATGACCAATTCCCCTCTCTGGACCTCCCAGGTCTGAAGCAGCGCCGGAAGGGCATGGACGAGCACGTGATAGGAGGCGAGAAACTCCTGCGAATCGGGCGTCACGATGATGTCCCAGCGGCGGGGCATTTGCGCCAGCTTTGGCTGAACCTGCTGTTGGACCAGGGGCTTGGCGGAGGCAGGGGCAAAAAAGCAGAGGACGTCAGGTTTCAAACGGTTAATCAGATGCGCGGCAGCTTCGACATCGCTGCCGAAACCGCACAGGAGCGCTTTGACGGGAGACTCCGCGGCCATGGAGGGCGGACTATAGCACCGGCCCTTCCATCGATCAACGACTGCCCGGCCCTGCCGGTGCTGCCTGTGGTCGCGGCCGGCGCTGAAAACTTCCTGCGCCTTGACCGTTTCGCCGGACGTGACTAGACTGACCGTTGTTGAACGCACCGCACCCGTCCACAGGTCGCCGATTCCGGCACCCCTTCGTTTCTCCCGGCCCATCATGATTCCTTGAGACGACAATGTTGTGGTGGCACTGGATGTTCGTGGGACTCGCGCTCCTGGGAGCCGAGCTGGTCACACCGGGCGGGTTCTATATCCTGTTCTTTGGTCTTTCCGCGCTTGTGGTGGGATCGGTGCTCGGTCTGGGGCTGGCTCTCCCCGACTGGGCGCAGTGGCTGCTCTTTTCGGTCCTGGCGGTGCTCTCGCTGGTCCTGTTCCGAGGCCGGCTGCTTGGAATGATGAAACGCGCGGCCCCGTCCAGCGAAGTGGATACCCTCATCGGAGAACAGGCGATCGCTCTGGAAGCGATCGAGACCGGGGGAGTCGGGAAGGTGGAGCTTCGCGGCTCTGCATGGTCCGCGAAAAACGGCGGCTCGATGGAGATCACCAAGGGCCAGCGTTGTCGGGTTGAACGGGTGGACGGCCTGACCCTCTGGGTCACGGCCGGCTGAACGGAGAGGCTTCGTTATCATGGAGGACTCGGCCATGTCCGGTGGATTGTTCGTCATGTTCATCCTGGCGATTCTCGTGGTCGTCACTATCGCCAAGACCGCCCGTGTCGTGCCGCAACAGAGCGCGTTCGTGGTCGAGCGATTGGGCAAGTACCATAAGACCCTAAACGCAGGCTTTCACATTCTGGTGCCGTTCATCGACACGGTGCGCTACAAACATTCCCTGAAGGAAACCGCCATCGACATTCCCGAGCAGGTCTGCATCACCCGGGACAACGTGCAGGTCGGCGTCGATGGGGTGTTGTATCTCAAGGTCTTGAACGCTGAACGGGCGTCCTACGGCATTTCCGATTATCAGTTCGCGCTGACGCAGCTCGCGCAAACCACCCTGCGCAGCGAAATCGGGAAAATCGATCTGGACCGCACCTTCGAGGAACGGACCAACATCAACGTGCAGGTGGTGAATGAACTCGACAAGGCTTCCGAGCCCTGGGGCGTGAAGGTGCTGCGGTATGAGATTAAGAACATCACCCCGCCCAAAGATGTCCTCAACGCCATGGAGAAGCAAATGCGGGCCGAGCGGGAAAAGCGGGCCGTGGTCCTCACTTCCGAAGGCCAGCGGGATGCGGCGATCAATGAAGCCGAGGGCGAGAAGCAACAGGTCATCAAGGCCTCCGAGGCGAAGCGGCAACAGCAGATCAACGAGGCGGAGGGCGCGGCCCAGGCGATCTTGGCGATTGCCACGGCGACGGCGGAAGGGATTCGGAAGGTGGCTGAGTCCACCCAGGTCCCCGGCGGATTCGAAGCGCTTCAGCTTCGCGTCGCCGAACAATACATTGCCAGATTCGGCGAATTGGCCAAGTCGAGCAATACATTGGTGCTGCCGGCCACGGTCTCCGATGTCGGTTCCATGATCGCGTTGGCGATGAACGTGATCGCCAAGCAACCCGCATCGCCTGCTCCGCCCACGACGAAGCCTTGAATTTGACAGGGTGGAACGCCTTTCCTAGAATGGCGCCCGGATGAAGACTCGCATCATCGAACGGTTCGACGACAGCGCCGAGGTCAAGCGCCGTTTCGTGCGCGAACACGCCGATCGCATCGCGGAACTCGCCGGGGTCATGGCGCGAGCTTTCCGAGAAGGCAATAAAGTCTTGCTCTTCGGCAACGGCGGCAGCGCCACGGACGCCTCGCATCTCGCGGCGGAATTCGTGGGACGGTACCACAAGGATCGCCGCCCGCTGCCCGCGCTCGCCCTGGGAGCGGACATGGCGGCGCTGACCTGTATCGCCAATGACTACACCTACGACGATATATTTGCCCGGCAAGTCCGCGCTCACGGCCACAAGGGCGACATCGCCATCGCCATCAGCACCAGCGGCAACTCCCCGAATGTCCTGAAGGGCGCGGAGGCAGCCCGCGAATGCGGCCTCGTCACCGTCGGCTGGACCGGCCATCAAGGCGGCAAGTTGGCCTCGCTCGTGGAGTACCGCTTCGTCGTGCCTTCCACTGTGACCGCCCGCATCCAGGAGTGCCATATCACGCTCGGGCATGTCCTCTGCGAGTTGATCGAGGAAGACCTCTTTGCCACGACGCCCCGGTAAGCTTCCCGCATCCGTCCGCCCGCGCCCGCCCGTCACGCCGATCGATGTGAGCCGGCTCACGACTTATCCGCTTCAGCGGCGACACAGCAAGGTGCGCATCGCCGACTTTGCCAAGCCGTGGAAAACTGGAGGCCGATTCTATCAATTCTTGGAGTGGCTGCCAGACATCCTTGCTGTCAAGACGCTCCGGTCCGTCGCACAGGCGATCGTCCGGGCTCATCGCCGGCGACGGCCGGTGATTCTCGGAATGGGCGCCCACCCGATCAAGGTGGGGTTGAGCCCGTTGGTCATCGATCTCATGAATCGCGGCATCATCACAGCCATGGCTCTCAACGGCGCCGGAATCATCCATGATTTTGAGATCGCGTTATTGGGTCAGACCTCCGAGGATGTGGAAGCGGAGATCGATTCTGGCCGCTTCGGCATGGCCGAGGAAACGGGACGTCTGCTCAATGAGGCGATTGCGCTGGGAGCCGGTAACGGCCTTGGGTTGGGCGAGGCCGTGGGGGCTTACATCGATTCAAGAAAGCGTGTGTTCCCCCACCGCTCGCTGAGCGTGCTGGCGACCGCGACCCGCCTCGGTATCCCCGTCACGGTTCACGTGGCGATCGGAACCGACATCATCCACATGCACCCCTCTGCGGACGGCGCAGCGATCGGCGCCTGCTCGCTGGTGGATTTCAGAAAGCTGGCGGCGGTCGTGGCGGGAATGGAAGGCGGAGTCTATCTGAATCTCGGCTCGGCGGTGATCTTGCCGGAGGTCTTTCTCAAGGCGGTCACGCTAGGCCGGAATCTCGGCCACTCCCTCACGAACATCACGACCGTCAACATGGATTTCATCCCGCACTACCGCCCACTGACCAACGTCGTAAAACGGCCGACTCAAAAAGGCGGGACGGGCTACTCGCTCATCGGCCACCATGAGATCATGTTCCCGCTCCTCATGGCTTCGGTCCTCGAACAGCTCCGGTAGGCCCTCGCGCGGGAAGTCCGCCGAGGCGACTGTCCCAGATGCCTCGGCGGGCTCGCTCCCGTCCAGAATCGCTATGGACGCTGGGTCACGAAGACATCGGCGACGCCGTTGAGGTCGTTCGCGACGAGGTTCGTGGCACGTGAGGTGTACGACACGAACCGGGCGTCGGCGCTGATCGCGGCAAAGAAACTCGCTCCGCCGACAGCTTCCGTTCCGTCTCCATCCACCGAGACGCGACGGACCGGGTTGACCGCGCCCGGTTGGGTATCCACCACAAAAATATCGGTCTGGCCGTTGGTATCTTGTCCGGCGCCGATCAGATTGCTTGCATCGGATTCATAGACCACGAATCTTCCATCGCGGCTCAACATCGGGACGCGACTTTCGCCGTTGCCTTCGACACCATTTTGATCCACAGAGACTCGCCGTACCGTGGGAGACGGGGACTGCCAGTCCACCACAAAGACATCCGCAACGCCATTGGCATCATTGGCCACGAGATTGCTTGCCAGGGACCAAAAGGCGACGATCCGCCCGTCGCGGCTGATGGAAGGGGTAAAGCTGTGATCATTGCCCTGTACCCCGCCCGCTCCGACTGACACGCGCGTCGTCTGTCCGGTGACTCGGTCATGCACGAAAATGTCTGAGAACCCGTTGGTATCCTGTCCAGATCCGATCAGCGTGGTGGCCTTCGACTCGAAGACGACGTAGCGGCCGTCCGCGCTGATGCCCGGGTTGCCGCTGAACCCATCGGATTCGACACCGGCCGGCCCCACCGAAACCCGTTCCGTCACTTTGGTCGTTCGATCGTGGACGAAGATATCTGCTTGGCCGTTGGTATCCCCCGAGATCAAATTTGAAAAGGTTGAGCCGAACACCACAAGATTACCGTCGTAGCTTAGATGCGGATCGTAGCTCGTGCAGTCCAAGCCGCCGGCCGGTGGAACGTCACACATCCCCTCCCCTCCATTGAGCGTGACCACCGAAACTCTCGTGGTCTCCTTGGTATTGCGGTCCCACACGAACACATCACCCGCCCCATTTTGATCGCCGTTGACAAGATTCGTCGCAAAGGAATGGTAGGCGATGATATGGCCGTCTTCGCTGATCGCGCCGAGGGGACTGTCTCCGTCCGCTGGAATTCCCGCTACTCCGGAAGACGCGAGGCTGACCTCTCCCGTTGCTCGATCATGAACAAATATGTCTCGCTTCCCGTTTATATCGCCGGACACCAGGTTTCCCGCGGACGAATTGAACACGACAAACCGCCCGTCGCCGCTGAGTTCCGCCTCTCCCCCATAGGCCGGAGGTGCGCCGCTTTCCGCATTGCCTTGTTGTCCAGCACTATCAACAGAGATCAAACTTGTTCGAGATCGAACCGTGAAGGTGAAGCTCTTTACGTCGCTGCCGCCCGGCCCGACGGCTGTAATTGTCACGGGAAACTGTCCCGGTAGGGTCGGCGTCCCGGAGATCGTGCCTGCACCCGACAGAGAAACCCCAGCCGGTAACGATCCGCCCGATAGGGACCAGGTAATGTCAGGGCTTCCGGTCGCCTCTAAGGCCGAATCATAAGGCAACATGACATCTGCGAGCGGCAGTCTCGTCGTGGTGATGGCCGGCGGAACCACAACCGTCTTTCCTTCCCCGCCACCTCCTCCGGCGCCTCCGCCACTACAGCCGGCGAGGACGCCGGCAACTGCTAGAAACAGAAACCCGTGGATCATTCCCGAACGCCGGCCGCCCTGTTCCATATGTTCCCTCCGTACAGCAGGTAGGACGTGTAGATTGCCGTGGCTCTCGCGATGCATGAGCCTACAATCCTATGAGACCGGTCAATCGTCTATACCATGGAGGTGTCAGAACTCCCTTCCGGCGAGGAGGGAAGAAGGAAACAGGAACTGGCCAGCTTGTCGCGACCACAAGAATCGCTCAGGATTTAGACCTCTCGATGGGGCGAAGTCGGGTTGGAAAGAAGAAGCCCTCTCCGACCCTGATTGAGTTAGGGACGAGAGAGGGCTCTGAGTTGGGTAGGGTAGATTTTACGGTCGCTGGCTTACGAACGCGTCAAACGCGTTCCCGTTGCTATCAGGCGTCACCAAATCTGACGCGGCAGAGTAGTAGGCGATGAAGCGCCCGTCTCCACTGATTGCCGGGAATCGACTTTCGCCATTTCCCATTTGCCCGGCGCTGTTCACTGAAGCAGGTTTTATCGACGTCCCGATCTGAAGCACATAGATCTGCTGCTGGCCATTCGTACTGATCGGAGGAACGATTGGAAGATCGGTCGCCAGAGAATGAAGAGCTAGGAAATTCCCATCCCGACTGAGCGATGGGGAATCGCTTTCAGCATTGCCTCCGATACGACGGAAGTTCGTGGGAGCAGACGTCCCGTTCCAGTCCACAATAAACACGTCTCGTATTCCCGAATCGCCAGTCCCGAGATTCGTCGCAACAGACGAGAATGCAATCCGTGATCCGTTGTTTGAGATCGTGGGATTCTGGCTGGCCCCATCCGCCGCCACGGCGGGATCGGGGGTCACAGAAATTTTGGTAATCTGTTTTGAGGCAACGTTATAGGCGAATACGTCATCGATGAGAGTGGTGAGATCGGGATCGTTTGCAACAAGGTTATTGGCGACTGAGGAAAACACGACAAACCGGCCGTCAGCGCTGATTTGAGGGCTGCCGCTTCCCCCGTTCGCCGCCATCCCGCCAACTCCCTTCGTGGCTAACTCTAGGGTGTTGGCACTTTTGTTCAGGACATAGATATCTGGTGTCGATGTGTTCAAATCTTCTGGCAACAGAGTCGCAAAGGTTCCAAAAGCGATAAGGTTGCCATCTGCGCTCATCGAGGGATCAAAGCTATTACAATTCTCCCCAACGCCTAAAGGGCATCCTCCCTCAGTACCTTGTGGGGTCTGGGAAATGCGAACAGTCGTCCCGGTCTGCCGATCATGCAAAAATATATCCCTGGCTTGATTGGAATCTCCATCGATTAGGTTGCTGGCGAAGGAATCAAAGGCCACGAAACGACCGTCATCGCTCACCACAGCGACGTGGCTGTCATTATTCCCTTGCGTGCCATCCGATTTCTTCGAGATCAACTGAGTTTCACCGATTTCGCGGTCTCTCAGGTAAACATGTCGCCTTCCGTTCGTCCCACCGAGGTTGGTAGCGGCCGAATCAAATACGACAAAACGTCCTGTATTGCTGATACCGGGATCCAAACTCCTTTGAAAAGGAGCCACGAAACCGTTTCCGCTGTCGCCACCAGTTGCTTGCACCTCATCGCTGTTGACCGAAGCAAGATGGGTCTTGTCCAGTACCGTCATGGACAAGTTTTCGGTGTCGGTTCCGCCAGGTCCTTTGACTTCTATGGCCAGGTTGAACTGCCCTGGCTGGGTCGCAGGTCCCGTTAGCTTACCCGTTGCCGGATCGACCGTAATTCCCTGAGGCAATCCCGTAACCGTCCAGGTGAAAGGGCCAGACCCGGTCGCGGTCAAATCGGCGCTGTACGGTTGATTCACGTCTGCGAGCGGCAACGGATTCGAGTTGATGTTGGGAGGGGCAAGAGGACTATCTCCTCCGCCGCCGCACGCGGTCAAGAATCCGAGGACACTCATCACAACCATCGCGTGCGCGATTCGTTGCAGGGTTCGTTGACTACTCATCTGTTTCTCTCCTCCTCTAGCGAAACCGTGGTGCTGGCGTCGACACTTCTCTCGAACGAAATAGAAATGCGGTCGTCGAGGCCGGAACGTGGATCCTATTGCCCTCGGTAGGCGCTTACTGTACTGATGTCCGAAGAGACCTATCAACCCCCTGGAGATGCTATTTTCCCCTCGAAAGGGTCAAAAAAATGATGATTGCGAGACTCGCATGGGTGTAGATTCGCAGGGGCGACCATACACTCCTACCTTCGGGGATTGCGTAAATGTCGATCCTACATCATCTAGAGACGCCACGGGGCCTTCTTAGATCCACTGACGTCCTTGCCTCCTGGGAGCGCTTCAATCGGCAATATTTTGCCGGGCGGCTGCCACCGATCCCCATCCAGTGGAGCGGACGGCTGACTTCCTCCTTAGGGCTCTTCATGAGTCGTGTAGGACCCCGAACCAACGTGTCCGAATCCCCACTGCCCAATAGAGACCGCCGCTGCATCCGATTATCCCTCCCTTTAATCGGACAGATGCCGGCGGATCCCTTGATCCGCGGACAGCTCATCCTAAATACCTTGGCCCACGAGATGATCCATCAATGGCAATACGACATCCTCAAGCGCCGCCCCGACCATGGGCCTGATTTTCGAAAGAAAATGCGGGAGATCAACCGGCAGGGGTCCCTCAGCATCACGATTTACCATTTCCTCTCCAACGAAGTGCGCGCGCTGGCGCGACATGCCTGGCGGTGTCAATGGTGTGGAGAAGTCTATCGTCGCCTGAGACGAACCATTCGCCCCCGCCTCCACATCTGCGCCATCTGTCATGGTCCATTGAAAGAAGCACCGGAACAGCTCGACCGGCATGCAAGCTCGGCCGAGTCCCAGACAGGGAATCATCGCGATCTTCCGCTGCAGCAGGACCCTGGCGTCGGCAATCGAGAGAGCCCTGCTGGCCAACTGTGGCTTCCCTTCGAAATCCCTGCCGACCCCACATCGACTCCCCATATCGCGTCAATGCGGGACCCGAGATCCCCCATCCATCCCTCCGGACAGGCAGCCACTAGGATTCCAGGCCGGCTCTCGGTAAGATGCGATCCATGAATGGGAAAATCCTCTCACAAGCGGCGCTGGCGCTGGAACTCGACCTCAAGCGGCAGGCCGGCGCGCGCATTGTGTTTACGAATGGATGCTTCGATCTTCTCCATGTAGGCCACACGCGGTATCTCCAGGCTGCCCGCAAGTTGGGGGATGTGCTGGTTGTCGGGGTGAACACGGACCGCTCCGTCCGAGGCCTCAAGAAGAGCGCAGAGCGTCCGATTGTGCCAGACTCCCAGCGGGCGGAGGTGCTCGCCGCCCTGGCCTGCGTCGATTATGTCGTGTTGTTTGACGAGCCGGATCCCTACGTGTTGATTCGGGCGGTGCAGCCCGACGTGCTGGTGAAGGGAGGCGACTGGAGGCCGGACCAGATCGTCGGGCGGGATATAGTGGAAGGCCGCGGCGGGCGCGTCCTCGCCATTCCTCTTATCCCGGGGGTTTCGACGACCGCCCTCGTTCAGAAGATTCTCTCACATCCATCTTATTGACATTTGCATAAATAATGGAAAGCATTACCGTGCCCAGGGAAGATCCGATGCGTAGATGCAGGACCACAGGAGGCCTTGCGAGTGACGCAGGCGCCGCACGGTGGATCGGAGCCTCCCGTTGAGCTGAACCACGTCCATGGGCGTACTGTTGGCCAAGGTGCGATCGGCCTGGGCCCAGACGTATTCCGCCGGATTGAGCTCTGGCGCGTAGGCCGGGAACTCTTCCACGTGGAGTCTTGGATGGGCGGTGATCCACTGGTTGACTTCTTTACGGCGATGGATCGTGCCCCGATCCCAGAGCAGGACGACGGGTCCCCGCAGATGCCGGAGCAGGTGTTGCAGGAACGCTCGGACATCCAAGCCGGTGAGATTGCGACGACGCAGCCTAAGGTAGAGCGCCACCCGTCTCCGCTTGGGCGACACGGCCAGGGCACTGATCGCCGACACCCGATCTTGCTTAGAGCAGTAGCGCACGATCGGCGTGCGGCCTTTCGGGGCCCAGGTGCGCGCCACGTTGGGGATGAGCAGGAAGCCCGATTCATCAAGGAAGACGAGGTGGGCACCACGTCGCGCGGCGTTTTTTTATATGGGGCCAGCGCGCTCTTTTCCACCGGGCGATGGCCGCGTCGTCCCGTTGCAGGGCTCGGCGTTCGGGTTTCTGACAACTCCATCCCAAACTGGTCAGGAGCTTCCAGACATGACAGGGATGGTAGCGCACCCCGAACTGCTTGCGGATCATCTGGGCGACACGCCGTAGGGTCCAGAGATCGGTTCGATAGCCAGCGGCCAGGGGCCCTCTCAGGAGCAGAGCCGCCAGACGCTTCTTCTGTGCGGGAGAGAGACCCGGCGGACGACCGGGCGTGGGGCGCGACTGCAGCCCCCGCCGCCCGTGTTTGCGGTACGCTTCGGCCCAACGGAACACGGAACTCACGGAGGCCCCCACAGCCCGTGCGATCGCCGACAGAGTGGTACCCGCCTGAGCAACCGGATCGCCTGTCGGCGTCGCCGTTCCAGTTGCTGGGCGCTTCCTGGAGGCCTCATGCCTCCGAGTATAGGACAAGAGCTTCTGCCTTTCCATTATTTATGCAAATCTCAATAATTCCCTGCTCCCGTGTCTGAATCATTCCGCACCCGGTACTGGAACGACCTGCTCCGGCCCATCCGAGAGGCGCTGGCCGACGGAACAGGGACTCCCTGCCTCACCGGCCTGATCGGGTCCGGCTCGGCCTTTCTCCTCACGCTGCTCGCCAGCTCCGAGAACCGAAAGACAACCCCGTCTCGTTCCTGGCTTCTGGTCACTGCCAGCCAGGAAGCGGCGGAACAGTTGTTCGACGATCTGTTATTCTTTCATACCCTTCTCGATCTGCCTTCCGAGCGGCTGACGTTGTTCCCCGCTTGGGAACTGCTGCCCTACCAATCCACGACCCCGCACGTGCAGGTCATCGCGAAGCGGATGCGTGCGCTGCTTCGGCTGTCGCACGGCGACCCTACGGTGCTGGTCACATGCAGCCAGGCGATCCTTCAGCGTCTGCTGCCGGGCGAGATCTTCCGCACCAGCATCGTATCGCTGAAACTCAACCAGACGATCGGGCGTGAGGACCTCGTCGCCCGCCTCCTTCGACTGGGTTATCGCCAAGCGTCGGTCGTGGAGATTCCCGGAGAGTTCAGTATTCGCGGCGGCATTGTCGATATCTATTCCACCGCCTACGACGATCCGCTGCGGATCGAGTTCCTGGGAGACACGGTCGAGTCCATTCGCTGCTTCGACATCGAATCGCAAACCTCCGCCGCCAAACGCCATGAGGCCTGGATTCTTCCCTCGCGCGAAGCCATCCCGCCGGCGGACGGCTCCGATTTCCTGCGCCCGCTGGACCTGGATGCCGAATGGCGGGCGCCTTCGTGGTATCCCCGGATGGACACGCTCCTCGACTACTTCGACAGACCTCCCGTCCTCGTCCAGGATCAGCCGGCGTCCCTCACGAGCGCTGCGGGAGCCTTTTGGAAGACGATCGAAGACGAGTATCTTCGCCACAGCGAGTCGGGACAACAGGAGCCATATCCCACCCCTGATCGCCAGTATTGCCTCTGGGAACAGCTGCTGGATCAAGCGCACGGCTGGCCAAGACTCATGCTTGAGTCCGTCGTCGCCTCCGGGCCGGCATGCGATCCGGTCGTGGAGTTTCCCGCGCAGAGCCCCGCCAGTACCGGGCTGGGGCTCCGGGGCACGCCCTTCACCGACACGCTGACTCTCCTCGACCGCCTGCGGAGCGCCGGGATCGTCATCCTCGTGGCTCGCTCCCGCGGCCAAGTCGACCGCCTGCTCGCCCTCTTTGCCGAGCACGATCTTCCGGCGGCCCCCTGGACGCCGGCCGCTTGGACCCTCGACACGGGGCAGAAGCTCCCCTTTTACGTCGTGTCCGGGGACGTGTCGGCGGGATTTATCGGACGGGACGAGGGGCTGTCGCTTGTCACCGAAGAGGAAGTCTTCGCCAAGGGCGCCCGCCACAAGCCGCCGCCCAAGAGCAAGACCGCCGCATTCCTGTCCTCGTTGGAGGAACTGCACGAAGGCGACCATGTCGTCCATGTCCAATATGGGATCGGGCGCTACCGCGGCCTGAAACGTTTGTCCGTCCAGGATTTCGAGAGCGATTATCTGGTCTTGGAATACGCCCGCAAAGACACCCTCTACGTCCCGCTCGACCGGCTCAACCAGGTCCAACGCTATATCGCCTCCGAAGGCAGCCTCCCGCGGCTCGACCGTCTGGGAGGGACGGCCTGGGAGAAGACCAAGGCGCGCGTCAAGAAAGACATCGAGGAGATGGCGCACGAGTTGGTGGAGCTCTATGCCAGCCGAGAGGTGGTGCAGCGCGGGGCCTACGACGGGGAGACCACGCTGCTGCACGAGTTCGAGGCGGCATTCGAATATGAAGAGACGCCCGATCAATTGCGGGCGATCGAGGACATCAAGCGGGACCTTGTGTCCACGAAACCGATGGATCGGCTGGTCTGCGGCGACGTGGGATACGGCAAGACCGAGGTCGCAATGCGGGCGGCGTTCATGGCTGTGGAACACAACCGACAGGTCGCCGTGCTCGTACCGACCACGCTGCTGGCCCATCAACATTACGACAACTTCGTGCAGCGATTCGCCCCGTTTCCGGCCCGCGTTGGCCTGCTGTCGCGCTTCCAAAGTTCCAAAGAGACGAAATCGATTCTCCGAGACCTCGCGGCCGGCGTCATAGACGTCATCATCGGCACCCATCGCCTGCTCCAGAAAGACGTGACATTCCGCAACCTGGGGCTGGTCATCATCGACGAAGAACAATGGTTCGGTGTCCGCCACAAGGAACGAATGAAGCAGCTTCGCACGCAGGTCGACGTCCTCACCCTGACGGCAACGCCGATCCCGCGCACGCTGCAGATGGGCATGTCAGGGGTCCGTGACCTCTCGGTCATCGAAACCCCGCCGGCCGGGCGGCTGGCCATCCGCACGGAGGTCGTGCGGTTCAACGAGACCGCCGTGCGCGACGCCATCGTTCGCGAACTCGGCCGTGGAGGCCAGGTCTACTTCGTTCACAACCGCGTCGAAACCTTGCAGCGGACCGGCAACTGGCTCCAGCAGCTCGTTCCCCAGGCCCGCGTGGTCATGGCGCACGGGCAGATGGACGGCCGGCTGCTCGAATCCGTCATGCTGAAGTTTCTGCGTCGGGAGGCAGACGTGCTGCTGGCCACGGCCATCATTCAATCGGGCCTGGATATTCCGAACGCCAATACGATCATCGTGAACCGGGCCGATGCGTTCGGCTTGGCGCAGCTCTATCAACTGCGCGGGCGCGTGGGACGAGGAGGCCAGCAGGCCTATGCCTATTTCCTCGTCCCCGACGAAGGCACCTTGACGTCGGATGCGCAAAAACGGCTGATCGCCATCCAGCAATTCACTGAACTGGGATCCGGCTTCCGGATTGCCGCAGCGGACCTGGAAATCCGCGGCGCCGGCAACCTCCTGGGACGCCAACAGTCCGGCCATATCGCAGCCATCGGCCTCGATCTGTATCTGCGCATGGTGGAACAGGCGGTCCACCAATTAAAGGGCGACCTGGTCGAGGAGGAACCGGATCCGACCCTGCACCTCAACGTCTCGGCCTACATCCCCGAGGAGTACGTCGCCGATGCCCACCAGCGGTTGGCGTTGTACAAGCGTCTCGCCTCCTGTTCCACGGTCGGAGAATTGGCCTTGATCCACAGCGAAGTACAGGATCGCTACGGCGCGCTGCCGGACTCCGTCGAACGCCTGTTCGAGGTCATGCAGGTTCGCACCTTGGCCAAGGTGCTCCGGCTCGCCTCGCTTGAGGTGAAGCACCAGGCGGTTGTCCTGTCGTTCCTGCCCAAAGCCTCGCCTCCGGAACGCGGCGTCCAGGCCTTGATGGACCGGTACCACCGGCGGCTTCGGTTCCTGTCTCCCACTTCGGTGGAGATTCAGATCCCGACCGACGAGTGGGCGTCCCTGTTTCCGGAATTGAGCCTCTCCTTGCAAACCCTCCAGGGCTGTGATACCAGTGAACCGGTACCTCGTCGGTGAACACCTCTCCCGCTTGGACGGCTGAATCTTCCATGAACAGAGCATTGTCGGCGAACTCGACGACATCGGCGAAGGCGGATTGGCGCGCAGAACCCGCCCTGCGACGGCCGCTTGTGCGGCGCCCCTTCGTGCTCGGCTGTCTGCTGAGCCTGATCGGCCTTGGTGTCGTCGGGTGCCAGCCCGCTTCCAGCGACCCGCCGATTGTCGCCATTGTCAACGGCCGCATGATCACGCAGGAAGAGTTCGACTACCGTTGGAAGGAGTTGGCGGAGGCGACGCGCGCACGTTACGAACGGGCGGGCGGCAAGCGCCAGTTTCTGGAGGAATTGATCACCCACGAACTCTTCATGCAGGAAGCCAAGAAACTGGGACTCGATCAAAGCCAATCGATCCGCGACCGGACACACCAGTATCGGGAGAAGCTCATCCTCGACGAGTTGGTCAGGCAGCGGGTCAAGACCTCGGTGGAGGTGTCCAAACCCGAGGTGGACGCCTACCTGGCCAAGCACGCGCACGAACTTCTGTTGCCGGCCAAAGTACGGGCGGCGATCATTGTGTCGCCGAACATCTTCGCGTCAAAGGACATCCGGCGGATGTTGGCAGACGGGGTGGATTTCGGAAAACTGGCCGTCCGCTTTTCGGTGGACCAGGCCACACGCGCCAAAGGCGGCGACTTGGGCCCCCTTCGCAAGGGCACGGCCCGTCCGGAACTGGAATCTGTCATCCTCTCGCTCAGGCCTGGGATGATCAGCGACCCCGTGAAAATCGACGACCTCTACTATATTGTGAAGGTCGAGGGACTCGATCAGGAGACGATCCAGGCCGATCTGGCCATTCGCGAGCGGCTTCGGCAAGAACTCTTGAATGAAAAACGCCGGCAGCGTCTCGACGATCTGGTCGCGGAATTGAAGAAGACCGCCACGATCCGGTATTCGACCGCCGCCCATCATTTAACCGAGCCGCAGCACGAATCCACCGCGGCCGTCAGCCCCTGAGTATCCACCGACTTTTAGCCTTCCCCCGGGCTTTCCCTGTTTTCTCCACCGTGTCAATTCCGGTATCATCTTCTATTTGAGCGAGGTCGGGTGCGTTGCTTCTCGCGGCTCCACGATGCGTTTGACTCACCGGTGCCGGCCCACTGACCGGCTTCCCTCACCTAATCCGAGTTCAACTCGGCCCCCTGGGCATTGGGTCGTCCTGGCCGTCTGGCTCGCGGTCTGGATGGTTTTCATCTCGGCGGTTCCGGGCTTCGCGGCACGGATGCACGACCGGATCGTCGCCGTCGTCAATTCGGAGGTCATCACCTTGAGCGAGGTGCTGGATGAGATCCAGCCCGACCTTGATCGGATCAGAGAACAGTTTCAGGGTGAGGAGCGGCAGCGCCGGCTTCAATTGGCCCATCACATCGGCCTGACCCGCATGATCGAGCGCAAGTTGCAACTGCAGCAGGCCAAGACCAAAGGCGTGGAAGTCGCGGACGCCGAAGTACGGCTTTCCCTCGCCGAAATGAAGAAGCAAGGGGAGAAAGTCGACGAGAGCAATCCCCGCTATCTCCAGGCCGTCAAGGAGCAGTTGATCCTCATGCGGGTGGTCGAGCGCGAGGTGCGGAGCGGCATCACGGTCGGCGATACGGAGATGCGCCGTTACTTCAAGGAACACGAAAGCCGGTTTGCTCTCCCCGAGGAATATACGTTGAGCCAGATTCTGATCCGGCCGCGCAGCTTCGAAACGCCCGAGGAAACCCGCGCCAGGGCGGAAAAGGTCCTGGCCGCGTTGAAGGCCGGGGGGAAATTCGAAGAGCTGGCGCTCCAGTATTCCGACGGCGAGAACTCCACTCGCGGCGGACTATTGGGGCTCGTCCGGCAAGGAGAGCTGCATCCGCCGATCGAGCGGGCCCTCGCCAGCATGAAGCCGGGGGAGACGACCGATGCGATTGAAACCCCGGAGGGGTTTCACATCATTCGAGTGGAGGAACGAAAGCCCCGGCAGTTTCGTCCGTTCGAGGCGGTCAAAGCCGAGATTCAGAACCTCGTATACGCTCAAAAGAACGAGGATTTCTATCAAAGCTGGATCGCCGACCTGAAGAATAAGGCCTACATCGAAATTAAGTTCTGACCGCCTCTCGGATGGCCTGCCAGAGACGATCCCGCCCTTCTCCCGTAACGGATGACCACTGGATCACCGGATCGGCCTCGGTCAACAAAAAGGTCTCACGGACAGTTTCCTCGCAGGCCCGCCGCTCTCCGCGCCCCAGCTTGTCGCTCTTGGTCATGACGACGATCACCGGGAGCTTCAAGCTCCGCAGCCATTCGAAAGTCGCGACGTCCGTCGGCTCGCTGCCGCGCGCGTCGATAAGGAAGAGGACGCAGGCCAGCGACCGCCGTTCGCAGAGATACCGCTGGATCAGCGGGCCCCATTGGGCGCGCAGGGCTTTCGACACCCGAGCGTAGCCGTACCCTGGCAGATCCACCAGTCGAAAGGGTGACAGGGCCCGATCGTTGGTGCGCAGGTCGAAGAAGTTGACGGCTTGCGTCTTCCCCGGCGTCCGGCTGACATGGGCCAGCCCTTTCTGTTGGACCAGGCGATTGATCAGCGAGGATTTCCCGACATTGGACCGGCCGACGATCGCGAACTCGATGCCGCGATCCGGGGGAAACTGTTCGGGCGCGACGCAACTTCTGGTAAACTCTGCCCCGACGATGCGCATGGTGCCCCTCTCTCAACCCTTCACCCCGTAACATCCGGGCATGGCGAAGTCAACGGGACGCTGGTCGATCGGTCGCCTTCTCGGCACGGCAGTGCTGGTGGCCCTGATCGCAATTACACTGTTGAGCTTTTATTGGCTGACCACGTTCCCTGACGTGGCGGCGCTCAAGACGGCCAACCCTCATTCCACCGCGCTCATGGATGCGCGATCGGCGCAGGCCAAGGCGGCCGGAGAGCCCTCTGTCCGGCACTGGACCTGGGTGCCCCTGTCACGCGTGTCCCCGCATCTTCAGCGCGCGGTCATTGCCGCGGAAGACGCCCAGTTCTTTTCTCACGAAGGGTTCGATTGGGAGGGAGTCCGAGAGGCGGCGATTAAGAACCTGGAGGCCGGGAAGGTGGTCCATGGCGGGAGCACGATCACGCAACAGCTCGCCAAGAATCTCTATCTGTCGTCGGAACGATCGCTGCTCCGCAAGGCCCAGGAGGCGCTCATCACTCGGAGCCTGGAGCACCATCTGTCGAAGCGCCGAATCCTGGAACTCTACCTCAACGTCGCCGAATGGGGCCGAGGCGTGTACGGCGCGGAAGCCGCGGCCCAGCACCACTTTCACAAGAGCGCGCTGGAATTGACGGAGGAAGAAGCCGCCACCTTGGCCGCAATCCTCCCCTCTCCCCGCCGCTACGATCCGCTCCGAATCACCCGCCACGTGGCGGCCCGGCAGCGCACGATCCTCCGCAACATGGACAAGGTCCGAACCCGCGTGTCAACTTCTTCCCCATGACCGGCATCCGCCGCACGACCTCGCAGACCGCCCGTTAGTCCGTATCTCCCACGCTCGCGTGGTCCTGCTCTCCGAAGATCGCCGATTCGTGGGTATAGTGTTTGAATTCGAGCAGATTGGCGGAGGGATCTTCGAGGAAAAACGTCCGGTGCTCGATCCTGCTACCGGGATAGCGTACGCGGGGCTGTTGGTAGAACCTGAGACCCTTGCTCTTCGCTCGGTCGGCTAACGCCTGCCAATCCGATTGATCGGCAAACACCAGCCCGAAATGGCGCGGGTAAATGCCTTTCTGGACTGGTAGCGGCTCCTTCACGAGATGCCCGACCAGTTGATGCCCAAAAAGTCCCAAGGTGAGGGCGGACGCGGATTCACGGCCCAAGGTACAGCCCAGACCCTCAACATAGAATCGCTTGGCTGCCTCGCGGTCCGTCACAGGAAACGCCAGATGAAAGAGGACCCGATCCATTGCTTACTCCTCGAACCGATCCCGGATCACGAGTTTGCCCCGGCCGTCCCAGTGGCCGGCGGCCATCCGGGGGGTCGTATGCCGGATCGCAAACCTGCCGTCCGGCGCCAACACGAGAGCGCCGGCCTCTCCTCTTATTCGCGAGATCAAGTGGGTGAACACCGCTCGGGCGGCCTTGCCGGGGCTTGCGCCGCTGACCATTCGATCTACGATCTCCTTCGCGACCGCCACTCGTATAATACTCTCTCCCCACCCGGTCATCGAGACGGCCCCGGCCCGATTGTCAGCATAGATCCCACACCCGATCAGCGGGGTATCGCCGACCCGGCCCGGCAACATCACGTCGATGCCTCCCGTCGAAGCTCCGGCGGCAAGGGTGCCTCGTCCATCGAGCGCGACGGCCCCGACCGTCTCGCGGCCATGCCTATCCCGCCACGCGAACTTCGCCTTCGACATTGTTTCAAAGAGCTTAGCCGTTCGCAGGGCGCGTTCGGTCAGTCGGTGCCTCTTCCCCCGCCTGCGAATCTGTTTGATTACGCTCGGCCGCGGGGCCAGCTTGAAATAGCGGGCCAATTCCGTCGCAGGTGGGCCGGCCAGCAGCACGTGCGCGGTCTCTTTGAGGACGAGATGCGCCGCAGTAATGGGATACGCCACGTCTTCAATGGAAGCGACCGCTCCGGCGCGAAGCCCCAGCCCCTCCATGATCGAGGCGTCCATTCGGGTGACGCCGTCCAGTTGGCGGTTGGAGCCCAGGCCGGCGTTGAAGACGCCGGACCCTTCGAGGATACGAATGCTCGCTTCGACCGCGTCGATAGCCTGAGCCCCTTCGCGGAGCGCTCCGTGCCCCTCCACGAGCGCCTGTTCGAGCCAGCGCCGCTGCGCGCGCGACAGGGCGCGGGTTCCGGCCCCTCCATGGATCAGCAGAATCGGACGGTGCTGGTTCAATTCAGGAGGATGTCTTTGGCGCGGCGGTAGGATGGATCCTGCAGACGTTCGAGATCGGTTCGCACAAACCCCAGGCCCGTGACGCACCATTCGAAATTCTCGGAGAGGCTGCGAAAGACCGGGGACGTTGGCTCGGAGTCGATCGCCAACGATTGCGCCACGATTCCGTAGGACCGCTTTCCCGTCTTGACGTAATCCACGAGAAAATCGGGATGGTGGATCAGGCCGGCCGTCTTGAGCCGCTTGAGATATTCCGGGAATAGGCCGGCCATGAACAGGGTGAAGTCGCCGATCTGCCGGTGCACTTCGCGCTCGCGGTCGAAGGATTGCGCTTCGAGCAATACTTCCGACTCGTATAGGAGTTCCACGACGGTTTCCACACGCTGGTTGCGGGCGTTCCGGATCTTATACAACCCGTCGACGTGGGCGAAATCGACCAGGAGGTTGGACACGTACTCGGTCACGGTCATATCCGTCCAGCCGAGCTTCTCCGCAAAGCTGCGTTCGGTGAGCGCCCCGAACAACCGGCGCAACGGATGATGGTCGGGAATGCGAAGCCCCATGCGAGCCTCCGATGTGACCTCCGGTTCCGTTGTCTGAAGTATAGCAAAGATCGGCCGGCAGTGGCTCCTGTGCCGTTATCTTCTGTCCTGTGTATCGGACTCCTGCGCGGACACTTGAGTCCCTGCTCGTCGGTCCCGGCTGTCCAGCGTCAAGGTAACCGGGCCGTCATTGCTCAACGTCACGACCATATGCGCGGCGAATCGGCCGACCTCGACCTGACGCACCAGGGTGCGGAACCGTTCCACTGCCTGCTCGTACAACAGCCGAGCCTCCTCGGGAGGCGCAGCCTGCTCAAAGCCGGGCCTGCGCCCCCCGCTGACGCTGCCCAGGAGCGTGAACTGAGAGATCACCAATAAGGCGCCCTGGACGTCCAACAGAGAATGGTTCATCTTGCCGGCTTGATCGGAGAAGATCCGCAAATTGATGACCCGCTCGACCACATAATCGAGATCCTGCTGGGTATCTCCCTTGGCGATACCGAGCAACAGAACCAGCCCATGGCCGATGGATCCGATCACCTCCCCTTCGACCGAGACTGAGGCGCTCGTCACGCGCTGAATGACCGCTTTCATCTCAACTGCGCCAGCGACCCTTCCAGCGCAAGGAGCTTCCGCTTGATCGGCAAGCCTCCGGAAAAGCCTCCCAAGGATCCGTCATGCGAGACGATGCGGTGGCAGGGCACGACGAGGGGAATGGGGTTGGCGCCCAACGCCAGTCCGACGGCCCTGGCATACTGCCGCCCCCCGAGCCGGGCCGCGAGCCATCCGTATGACCGGACCCGCCCGTACGGAATCTTCATGGCCAGGCGCCAGACCTTGCGCTGAAACGGCGTCCCTCCGCGAAGGTCTAGGGGAAGCTCGATGGCTCGAACGGTTCTATCCAAATACCGGGTCAGTTGTTCCACCCCTTGCTTCGCCCAACGCTGGGCGTCGGGCAATTGCACACCCGCTTCCGATGTCGGTCCCGCGAATCTTCCGCGGCGCAACTCCCGCGCTAGGGCGCGTTCAACATCTTGCTTGGAACGGCGAGGGAGGATGACGACACAAATTCCATGATCCGTCGCGGCCAGCCCTGCCCAGCCCCAGTTGGTCTCGAATAGCCGCGTAACCGCGGGAATGGCCCTGGTCATCTTCGCGTCACCTTTTTTTTCACCAGATCCCACAGCACATCTAATTCCGCCGATCGGAACAAGGCCTGGACGGCCAGATAGCCGCTGATGCTCAACCCGATTCCGACCGCCAGCATGATGGCTTTCGCGATCCAGGCCTCCGGGCGCTGCCAGACGGCCAACCCGGCGATCCAGACACAGGCGGCCGCCACCGGGACCGTGGCCAGCAGGGATCGGCCGGCGGATCGGAGCACCGACGGCCAGGCCATTCCGCCGAGCCGCCGATTCAATAGGAAGACCAGCACGGCTCCGTTCAGCATCGACGCCAGGGCCGTCGCCAAGGCCAAGCCCGCATGTTCGAGCGGTCCCATCAACACCAAGGAAAAGAGCACATTGGCCACGACCGCCACGGCGGCCGTGACAGCCGGCGTGGCCGTATCCTTGAGCGAATAGAAGGCCGCGACAATGATCCGCACGCCGGCGAAGGCCCACAGCCCCACCGCGTAACAGAGCACCGCCGTCGCGGTGGCCGCCGTGTCCGCCGGTCGGAATGTCCCATGCTCGAAAAACAAATGGACGATCGGCTCGCGCAAGAGGATCAAGCCGACCATGGCGGGAATGATGATGAACAGGATCAACCGCAACCCGAAGTCCATCGTGCCCCGCAAGTCGTCCAAGGCTCCCTTGGCCGCCTGTGCCGAAAGTGTCGGCAGAATCGCCGTGGCCAGCGCGACGCCGAAAATCCCCAGCGGAAACTGGATCAACCGCATGCCATAAAACAGGTAGGTCGGTCCTCCGTGGAAAAACGACGCCAGGATTGTGCTGACCGTGATGTTGATCTGCGTGACCGACAATCCCAGCAGCGAGGGGAGCATGAGCCAGCCGATCTTGCGCACCCCTGGATGTCCCGGATCAAGCCGCCAACCGAACAACATGCCGCGCCGGCGCAGCCCGGGAATCTGCATCGCGAACTGCGCCGCGCCGCCGGCCACGACGCCGGCCGCCACGCCCAGAATCGGCTCCTCCAAAAGCGGGGACAGAAACAGCGCGCAGGTGATGATGACGATGTTGAAAAACACCGGCGAGAACGCGGGCGCGGCGAACGCGCGCAAGGAATTGAGGATGCCCATCGCCAGCGCCGCCAGACTAATGAAGATCAAATACGGAAACATCAGACGCGTCAGGAGCGTGGTCAAGGCCAGTGCGGTGGGATCGTCCCGAAAACCCGGCGCGATCAGCCAGACCAATACGGGAGAGGCCGCGATGCCGGCCAGCGTCACGGCCGTCACCAACGTCAGCAAGGTCGTAAAGGTTGCGCTCGCCAATTCCCAGGCGTCTCGCTTGGATTTCAGCGAGTGATATTCCGTGAAGACGGGAATGAAGGCGGAGGACATGCTCCCTTCCGCAAAGAGCTCTCGGAGCAGATTGGGGATGCGGTACGCCACAAAGAAGGCATCGGCGGCGGGGGTCGCGCCGAACAGCCGGGCCAGCACCATGTCGCGAAGAAAGCCCAGGATGCGGCTCGAAAACGTGGCGACGCCGATAAGCCCGGCGGCTTTCACCACTGAATGATTGTCTTGTCGGACCGGCGTTGTTGTGTCGGCGGGAGCGGGATCGGCAATCATCGAGGCGGATTCTAACGAAACGGATGGAGAGCGTCCACGATCTTCCGGCAGCCGGCCGGATCTGTTGCAGCACTTCGCACGCCGCCGTTTGGGCTAGGCGGCCTGGCCCGCCTTGTGGACTCCCGATCCGCCGCCCTGGGCCTGCGCCTGAATGAAGGAGAGGAGAGTCTTGTTTTCCTGCGCCTGCCGCAGGAATTGAAAGGACACCCCGCGCGAAGTGACCGAACGGACGATCGCGGCCAGTTCCAGAGCCTTATCGTGATTGGGCAGGGTGATGTGGAGATAGAAGATGTCGTCCACTTTGACGTGGGTGAAACTTTGGATCATGCAGCCCCCCATGGACAGGTCGGTCACAAAACCCTCTCCCTTGATACGTCCTCCCGAGAAAGACAGGAACAGCCGGACGGGAATGCGGAGATGCTCTCGCCGATCGATGATGCTCGCCGGATAGGTGAGGCCTAATCGGAATCGGAAGAATCGATGGTGACAGGACTGGCATCGAAACGGAGCAATAAAGAGCAGGGCCAGGAGCGATTCGGACAGCCTGCGTGTCTGGGCCCGCAAAACCACGTTCTTGCCGCATTGGGGACAGATCAATGTTCTGGTCATCACGCGTTCCCGACCATGCCCGCGCGGCGGCGAATCTGTGGCCGCTTCCCCAGTCCGTTCGACACCATCGATGGGCTCATTTCAAGATTCCTCCACCCTCCCAGTCCGTCGAGGCGGATTGGGCTGCGACTCTTCCTGCACGGCCCGCTGGCAGGCTTCGCACAATTCTCCATGCCCTTCGTCATGAAGGTTTCGGTGACCTCGCCGCAACGTTTGCAGATCATCGTCGCACATTCCTTCGGCTCGCTCACGGGTCCCCCGAGCCAGATAGTAAAGATAGCAGATCGCCCTTCCAGGTAAAGCCACTCCGCCAATCCGGCAATCGATCTTCGCTCGGAACAACCCGCCAGATTAGCACCAGATGGCCATGGGACGATCCAATCCATCGACCGGCGGCGCAGGCGGAAGACTGCGCGCTTGACCCGCTGCGATCCTCGACGCCGTCCAACTGAGAATGGCGGCGTCGACGAGGTCGTCTCGGCCAATCTTGCTCCGGCGATAACAGATTTCCCCGCAAGCCAGGACCCGCCCCAAGACATCCCCCCAGGGAGCGGGCAACTTGCGCAGAACCGCTACCCGTTCCCGGCGGCCCGGGACGCGCTTCTTGTTGAACGTCATGGGCCGGCCGGCAACCAGCGCAAACGCTAACTCCGGATGCGCTTCATAGAAGAGTCCGCGGGTGCTTCCCAAGAGCGCCTCGTCGACCTCGCGGATCTTGGGAAGCAGGCCGAACGTTTGGCGGCTCATGCCTTTGGTCAGACTTCCACCATAGACCTTCGCAGACAACTGCTGCCGCAGAGGCGGGTTGAATACACTGCTGGCGCGGGGCCGACCAAGCAGACGCCGCGCCTCCCGGTCGCACAGCCGGCCGCCCGGCTCCGGCCGATCCAACAGGCCGATGGGGATGTCGATGGCCACCGCATGAAGAGCCGGTTCCATATCAAGGATCTCGACAACACGATGAGCCAGGTAGATCGCCGCCCGGCCGATGCGCGAGGCCTCAAGCTCGATCAACACCGCAACCCACCCGCCTCGGCAGCCATCGACACCGGCGACCCACATCAAGAGCCTCCCCTTGAGAAGGGATGGCGAAGCGAGTAGAAATCATCCATGGCATCTTCCACGGCTTCCATCCTCTGGTGGCTCGACCGCTCCTTCGATCATGCTCTCGCTCCGCTTGTCCTGTTGATCGCTTGCCTCCCGATCGGTTGCGATCCGGCTGTCCAATCTGTGCACATCGCCGTTCAGGACAATCGTTTTGTGCCCGATCACCTGATCCTCACCAGCGAGAAGCCGATCAACCTCACGCTCATGAACGAGGGCCGCGAGGTCCACGAGTTCGACAGCCAACTGTTCACCGCCGCAATGACCAACATCCTCACTATCGAGCCGGTTGAGCGTCGGACCCAGCGGCCCTGGCGACTAAATCCGGGAGACAGACTGTCCATCACTTTCAGCGCTCCGCCCGGAACCTATGTGTTTTACTGTGCGCGCAAGGGGCACCCTGGGATGAGCGGCACCTTGGTCCTCAAATCTGGCGTCAGTCCCCGCCCATCCTCTTCTGCTTCCGGCCGGTCAGAGCCCCCGCCGCGGCACGCCCGGCGATAAATCCCGTGGCCCAGGCCCATTGAAAATTGAATCCACCGATCCGGCCGTCACAGTCCAGCATTTCGCCAACCAGATACAGTCCCGGCACCAGCTTGGATTCCATCGTGCGGAAATTCACTTCCGCAAGCGGGACACCACCCGCGGTGACTTCTGCATAGTTCCACCCCCGATCCCGCACCACCGGCAGCGTCACTCCCGTCAGCGTCCGCACCAATGATGTCCGACGATCTCTGGTCAACCGGGCACTCGGCGTCCCGGGATCGAGGCGGCACAGGCGGCAGAGCGCCTCCGCGACACGCTCGGTCACATAGGCGGCGAGAAGCTTCTTGACCGACAGATGCGGGGAGGCGCCGATTCGTCGCACCAACTCGCGGTCCACGGCCTGAGCATCAGACCCCGGCACGAAATTGCAGCGCACCTCCACCGGATCACCGGCCTGTTTCGCGAGGGAATAGAACCGGCTTGCATCCATCACGACCGGGCCGCTGACGCCGACATGTGTCCAGAGGAGGCTGCCGGTTCGCCGGTCGATCTGGCGTCCATTCACAAGCGTCGAGAGTTCGACCGTCATCGAGACGCCGGATAGGGCCGCGTGAGGGAAGGTGTCTTCCAAGACCAGCGGCACCAAGGCCGGAGCGGTCGGCGTCACATGGTGCCCGAACGAACGGGCGATCGCCCAGCCTGAGCCGTCGCTTCCGCTTCGTGGCAAGGAGCGCCCGCCGGTTGCCAACATGATATATCGAGCCTGCATCGTCCCCTGTTGATACCGGATCAGAAAAGTCGGCCCAGTTGGCTGGTTTGATGCGGAGGGGATGATCGTCGCTTCAGACACGCGATGGCCGGTCAGGATCTCGACATTCAGATCCCTGCATCGACGGATCAGGGCATCCAAGACCGTCCGGGCTCGGTCAGTGACGGGAAACAACTTGCCGGTCTCTTCCCGCTTGAGCTCCACGCCAAGCGAGGCAAACCACTCAATGGTGGCTTGAACGGGAAAGGCCGCCAGCACGTTTCGGATCAATACCCGCGGCCCATGAAAGTCTTCCGGGCGCACTTCGTAATGGGAGACGTTGCACCGCCCTCCGCCCGAAACCAAAATTTTGGCTCCGATCGTCGTGGCCCCATCCAACAGCACGACCCGGCGAGCGGTCCCCGACAAGGTCTCTGCGGCGAAAATGGCTCCGGCCAACCCTGCAGCCCCGGCCCCAACGATAACCATATCACATTGATTTTGCTCGTCTATTTCGCTCATACGCGAACATTAACGCTTTTTAACCTGGCCTTAATGGGCGGCTAATGTCCCCGCCTTACCATCCCTTCAGCAAAATTGGTCCTGAGTAATCGGATCAATGACGATGGAGAGGAGGTGGAGGATGACCTGTCGCAAATGCCAAGGATTCATGGTGGAGGAGTGGCGGCCTGATTTTTCTCCAGAGACGTATATCTCCCGTTGTATCAATTGTGGCTTGATTGAGGATGCGCTGATCACCCAGAACCGCTTGCTCCAGGAACAGGGGAAAGAACCGGTCGGGAAGGCGGCATGATCATCCGTTTCGGTTCCGCCGTTCCGCTTCGGAAGACATGCGGGGAAGAAGACCGTGGTGATGATCAAACTGTGGGCGTCGCGCGCGAGGTTAGATCGAAAACTCCGCCCAGAGAAACGTATGATCTGATGGATCTTTCGCTCGCCTCGGCCCGACGTCCACCTCTACTGCTCGACAGCGCTCGGCCAAGGGTTTGGTTGTCAGGATGTGATCGATCCTCCATCCTTTGTTTGCTTCCAGTGAACTCGGTGCCCGATAGTCCCAAAAGGTATACTGTCTGACATCCGGGTGCAGTTTACAAAAGACATCCTCAAATCCCCATCCGACCGTATCCTCATACGCTTTCCGCGCCGCTTCGTGGTAGCAAACATGTTTCAGGTGTTTCTCCGGGCTGTGGACGTCGATCGGCCTCGGGGCGACGTTCATGTCCCCGCACCAGACGGCCGGTTGGTCGGGCGAGAGGTGTCTGTCGAAATAGTTCCGGAGCCGCGCATACCACATCAGCTTATATTGATATTTGGGTGAATCGATTTCGAACCCCTGGGGTACGTAGGTATTCACGATCGGCAGCCCCGCAATGACGACGCGCACCAGGCGTGAGTCGTCCCTCTCCTCCCCTTCATCGAACCCATAGAACACCTGCTCCGGCTTCGCGCGGCTCAGGACCGCCACCCCGTTGTAAGACTTCATGCCACGGAATGTGACGTGGTACCCTGTCGACTCAAACGCCAACAAGGGAAACTCGGAATCCTGAACCTTGGTCTCCTGCAGACACAGGACATCCGGGCGATGGGCCTCCAGCCAGGCCAGCACGATCGGCAGCCGCTTTCTGAGGGAATTGACGTTGAACGTGGCGATCTTCATGACCCGATGACCCTCTTCTTCCCCGCCCTAGCGTCGGCAGGATTATGATCCTGTCGCCCCCTTGAATCGCCCGTCGCTCATCGCCGTTAAATAACGGCGCAGAATCGCCTGCTCGGTTCGGGCGCGGCCGCGCACCGGAACCGGGAATCGCAGCACCAGATTGATCCGCCCCGGCTGGTCGAGCTGGAGCGTCACCTTGGGCTCCGGATTGGGCGCTTCCAAGAGATTCCGCTCCTCCAGGTCATGGAGGTACTGGGCGGCACCTTGAATATAGTCCGCACATTCCGTCTGGGCGGCTTCCAGCAGGACCCGTTCGGCCCGCCGCCAATCATCCTCCGCCGCCAGGGGGACGACCGTCACGTGGAACACGTAATCCTTAGAGAACGTTTCGTTTACGAGCGGGGTGGTGAAGAACAGGCTGTTCGGGAGCACCACGACCCGACCCGTTGTCAGGTGCGAGGACTGGCCGGGACCGATCTCAAGGAGCGTGGTCGCGAACAGATCATGATCCAGGACGATTCCGCGATGGTTGCTGATCTGAATGCGGTCGCCGATGGAGAAAAACCGCGCGCCCGCCCGCAAAGCCGCTCCGCTCATGCAGAGGATCAATTCCTTCGTTGCCAGCACCAGCGCCGCGGCGAGCGCGATCAACGACACCGCGAAGGCCTGGAGTTCGTGAGCCCAAATCGAGACCAACCCCGCCGCGAAGACGAACACCATGCCGTTCCGAATGTTGATGATCCATCGGCGGCGTTCCTCGACGGTCAAGCCCTTCTGGCTGCTCACCCATCGCACCAGCAGGGCTCGGAGGACCAGCACCCCCAGAAGCAGCGTCAGCGATTTCACGCCATCGACGAACAGCGAGCTGTCGAGAGAGGGAAGCCAGGCCGTCATCGGGCCAGACCCGCCCTGTGGATGATCGGCCGAACGGAGGCGTCCCGCCGAGTGATGGCAGCGAGACGCCGGAACGTGAGTGGGTGGGAAGTCACGGCGACGAAGGGGAGTTGGCGGTCTGAGTCGAAGGCACGCAGGGATGGCGTTTCCAATCCTGAAGCACCTTGTCCTTGTTGAACTTGAGCGTGTACTTCATGCAGTGGAGCCGCGGATGATCGCCGCCATCCTTTCCCTGTCCGACCACCGAGGCGGCGGTATCTTTGGCGCTGGCGGCGGTCCGGCCGAACCGGCCCCAGGGATCGATTTCATCCTCGGTCATCGCATAGCGGTAGGTCCAGACGGATTCCTCATCGAGAAACGTCGTCTTCGCGGTATGGGGCGGCCCAAGCATCTGCTCAACCTCCGCCTGAGTCGCCTTGTTGAGACCCTTGTCGAAGTATTGGTCTCGCCAGGGCCGACTGCAGCCGGTCGTGTACACCGTCAGGACGAGCCCAATCCAGATCATCGCCAAGGCAAAATGAGACCGTCGCATGGGAGCTGTTCGGGTCTGTTCCATGGCAGGCTACCGGCGATCGGATTCCTCACGTCCCCACAAGCGCCGCGCCGTGCAGACCAGCGCATAGCCTTGGGCCAACAACCCGGTGACGATCAGGCCAAGCGAGGTGCGCAGCCAGATCGTCTCGGGATGTTCCAGACCATACATCCCTCCCACGAAGCCTCCGGCAATGGCCACGACCCCCGCCGTGCGGGCGATCAGCGCGCTGAATTTGGCCTGTTTGACCGCCTGTTCTCGATCCACGATGGCTTCACGCTACACCGACTGCCTCGCCGCTGTCCATATGGCATCGACTTCGGCTCAACCGGATGATTTTGCCGGTTGGGGCGGCGAGAGTCCCCTCACTCGAATGCCTTGGGCGCGGGATTCAAGCGGCAGCGCCTCTTTCTCGCGCCCCATCGTCCGGAGCAGGACCGCATAATCCTCCAGACTCTTGGCCACGTCCGGATGCATGTCGCCCAGAACCTTTTCGCGCACTGCCAGCGCGCGTCGATAGTAGGGCTCAGCATCGGCGTACCGCCCCTGCGCCGAGTAGAGCTGGCCCAGGTTGCCAAGAGTGACAGCCACCTCCACATGGTCGGGCCCGTGGACCTTCTCTTTGATAGCCAAGGCACGCTTCAATAGCGGCTCCGCTTCGCTGAACTGCCCATGGAGGCGATGCACGACGCCCAAATTATTGAGCACGGCGGCGACGTCCGGATGGTCCTCACCGTGAACCACCTGGTAGATGGCCAAGGCCCGTCCATAGACCGGTTCCGCCTCGACGTACCGCCGTTGGGCGGCGTAGACGTCCGCCAATTGCGAGAGTGAGACCGCAACCCGCCGATCCTCCTGCCCGAAGGTCTCGGCCTTCTTCACGGCGGCCCGGAACTGTCGCTCGGCTTCTGTGTAGTTGCGCTGTTCAAATGCGCGCTGTCCCGCCGCCAGGGTTTCCTCCCACGACCGGCTCGTGCACGAATTCCCGAACGACCCAACCGCGAGTATCAGTGCACAGGGCAGGATGAGTTGCTTGACCGCAATCCCCGACGGAACGGTTCGGACAAATCTCATTGTTGCGCCCGGCTCCCAACATGGTCCTCGGCCTGAAGCCTGGCCACAAGTTCTTCGGCAGGATAGGTGACGATCTCCGCCAAGGTCGGATGGTAGTGCGGGATACGTAACAGATCTTGCACAGTTCCGCGGTAATACATGACGGCCGCCAGTTCGTGAACGAGTTCCCCCGCCTCCGGTCCCACGACCTGGGCGCCGAGGAGCTGGCCGGTCCGAGGGTGGCAGAGCAGCTTGACGAATCCCTGGGTCTGGCCGGAACAGAGGGCTTTGCCGTGATCGGCAAAGGGGTACGAGGCCGCAAGGTACGGGACGCCACGCCGGCGGCATACCTTTTCACTCCATCCTACGGCCGCCACCTGCGGATCGGTAAAGATGACGTCGGAGTCAAGCCGGTTATCGATCCGTTTCGGCACGGCTGTCGGATGGGTGGCGTTGTAGCCGGCGATCTCTCCCTGCTGGATGGCAATATGCACGATGGGGTTCAGATCGTTGACATCGCCGACGGCAAAAATATGCGGCTGCGACGTCCGCATCTCCTCGTTCAGCATCATGCGACCATCCCTGACGGCCACTCCCGCCACCTCCAGATTCAACCCGGCGATGTTGGCCTTGCGCCCCAAGGCTTGCAGGATCAGCTCGGCGGCCACGCTTCGAACCCGACCGGCCTGTTCGAATTCGACCACCTTCTCGCCGCCTTGGCAGGTCACGCGCCTCACTTGACAGTCCAGGTGCACCTCGATGCCTTCCTGCCGAAACGCCGTTTCCACCGTTTGTCCGACCTCGTCATCGAAATCGGACAGGAGATGGTCCCCCCTTTGCAGGATCATGACGCAGGAACCGATGCGCGCGAAGAACTGCCCGAACTCCGTGGCGACGGCGCCGCCTCCAAGGACAACCAGCGAGGCCGGCTGCTCACGGAGGTCCAAGATGCTGTCGCTGGTTTCATAGCCCGCTTCCTTCAACCCTGGAATGGGGACGTCGCAGGGGATCGACCCGGTCGCGACGATGAACGAGCGGGCCGTCAGCACGGTTTCTCCGACCAGAATTTCGTGGGGGGATGTAAACCGGGCGCGCGCTTGGTAGAGCGTAAAGCGTGGATCCTTCAGCGCCTTGATCCTGTCCTCCGCAAATTCTTGGACCAGGCGATTTTTTCGATCGACAATGGCGCTCAAGTCCGCGCGCACCGGGACCGGCTCTAATCCGAATTCCTTGGCTCGCTTCATCAGCGCGGCGATCTCCGCCGAGCGCAAGATCGCCTTGCTGGGCATGCAGCCCCGCAGGATACAGAGCCCGCCGAGCGGACCCTGGTCGACAATCCCGACGTCGGCCCCCGCGTCGCGGGCCGTTCGCGCCGCCGCGTAGCCTGCCGATCCGCCGCCGATGACGATGACATCGTGAGTCATGGGGTCCGTACTGCCCAAGCAGAGTGCCGCCTGCGAGGTTGCCGACGCGCCCTATTGTAGCGAAGTCGATCGCCGGTTGGCGAAGGTCTTTCCGGCCTGCGCAGGACGGGGCCACTCAACTGTCCAGGCCTCCTTTGACGTGACGTTGGCCTCCTCCAGCGAAGGAGGGTCCCGCTTCAGTATTGACAGAGCGGCCCTGGCTGGTCCCGTTTCCGACAACTGCCCGTTGTGCAGCGTCCAAGTCCCTTGCTAGAGTGTGGATGCGATGGGCAGGAGGCAGGACAATCGAGCCCGCACCAGAGGCAACAGCCGTAGGCCGGACTCCGGAACGGCCTCGCGCCTGACCTCGTATGGGCGTGATCGCTCGTCGCTTCCGTTACGGGTCTTGCGTCTCCTTCCGTTTACGATCGCGTCCGTCATGCTCCTCCCCTGGAATCTCCCGTAATCCGGCAAATGCCGTCCTCCTGCCCGGGAGGCGTCACCCATCGGGTATACTAAGAGCCATGCCGGGAGGATCGACCCCCATGACCACCGTGCGACCGGGCCGATATCGCCATTACAAGGGAAAGGAGTATCGCGTCATCGCCTGTGCGAAACACAGCGAAACGGACGAAGAATTGGTGGTCTATCGGGCGTTATACGGAAATTTCGACCTGTGGGTGAGGCCCAAGACCCTGTTTGTAGAGACGGTCACGGTCAACGGCAAGACGGTGCCTCGATTTACCTATCTCGGAGCGCACTGACCCCCATCCAGAAACGTCCAGGTCACAAACGTGGCGGCCTGCCCCTGCCGCCGTCTCTGTGGATCATGCACATTCCACACGGTCGCGCCCTCGACCAGAAATCGACGCCCGGTCCGCGAGATGCGGATGCCGCGGTAATCGTCGATATAGCCCTGGCCCGCGGCCCGCATCAGCATCCGTTCCCGCTCAGCCTGGTTGACCGGTTCCGCCGTCAGGCGCGAAGGGGTGCGGGTAAGTTCCGCCCACGTCACCTCCCACAGGTTCAAGGCTTGTTGGTTCCCATAATTCAGGATCGGATCCTCTTCCATTCCATGTGAGACGACGACCAATGGAGCGGAAAAGAGGGCTGACGCCTGGGCTGCTGCCGACCCTTCCCGAGGGAGCAATTCCCTTCCGGTCCAGTCCCGAAAACTGTCCAGCAACCATTGCGCCCACCTGACCAAGCCGGGCTCTAACCAAGGGGTCTGCGTTGACTGTGTATCCATCTCGCCGGGCCTCGGAACAGGACTCGCTGCCTGCCCGGCCTAGTTAGCATGGATCAGGGCTGGGGCTCAATCGTCAACGGCGAGAGGGCTTGCGCAGGTAGCGGATGAACAACGGTTCTCCATTCCTGCCCATGAGGGTCATCACAAGGTCGCCGGTTCCCACGGACACTGGATGGTTTGGATTCTGTCGGTCTGAAGTGATCGTGAGGCATTGCCAGGTCTCTGCGGCGGCCCCTGGCCCGCTCGATTTCACCATGACCAACCCGGGATAGTCGGGGTCCATCTCGTATCGAAGGACCGACGGGACCTTGCCAAGGATGTGGCCAGGCGACTCGATGAAGGCCTTGGGCGAGTGTGCCGATTTCATCGACCCATCGATAGAGAATTGAAAGAGTTGATGAGGATAGAGGTAGGGAGCTGTCGGGTCTTTGGCACGAAACCTGGCGCTGTAGGTCACCAACTGCCAGGTGCCTAGCAGATCCATCCTCCGGCAGGAACGGGTCGCGGAAGAGTCGATCTCCAGCGAGGCCGCGATTGAAGGGAGCGGCATCGCTTTCGATGAGAGGTCTCCCGCCCAACTAAACCGGCCCATGGTATCGAGACTCAGGAACCCAAGGCAGGCAACAAGGAAGGTCCAAGAAATGATTCGATGTCCGGAGAGAGGATGACTCCTGCCCATCATTCGCGTGAACCTGTGATCGCCATGATGAATCGGCCGGCCAGTGGAGCGGAGCGGCAACTCACTCGTTCTTGTCGTGGTGCTCATCGGCTTGCCTGGTTCGCTTCCGGGTCGAGGCCGCCTGCCGATCCTCGATCATCCGGCATTCGCAAAAGGAGACCTGGCGAGCATCCGCCTTAATCGACACGATCATCGAACCACAGTGGGGGCAGCCCAGCGGGTCGGACTGGCGCCAGATAGTCCAGCGCGGAATTCTGATGCGCTCGGCATCGACCGGTCGTGATTTCATACCTGCTCTTTCGGTTTCCTGCGCCCGACACTTGAAGGGATGGTCCCGGGCAGATGCCTCTTGCCTCGCCGGCACGCGACACATGTATAATGCTTGGCCTAAGTGTAGCACGCTCATCATCACGTCAAGACGGATCCGAGGATTTTCGATGGCCGGCCAGACCATGTTCGAAAAAATCTGGAATGCCCATGTGGTTCGCGAGGAACCGGACGGGACGACGCTCCTCTACATCGACCGCCATCTTGTGCATGAAGTGACCTCACCCCAGGCATTTGAAGGCCTCAAGCTGGCGGGCCGTAAGCCTCGGCGGCCCGGGTCGGTGCTGGCCGTGCCCGATCACAATGTTCCGACGACCGACCGTCGCCTGGGTATCGCGGACCCCATCAGCGCCAAGCAGATTGCGACGCTTGAAGAGAACTGCCGCGATTTCGGCATCACCCTCTACAAGATGAGCGATCCCCGCCAAGGGATCGTCCACGTGATCGGGCCGGAGCAGGGCTTCACCTTGCCGGGGATGACCATCGTCTGCGGCGACTCCCATACGTCGACGCACGGAGCCTTCGGAGCGCTGGCGTTCGGCATCGGCACGAGCGAGGTTGAGCACGTGCTCGCCACCCAATGTCTTATCCAGAAACGGCCCAAGACCATGGAGGTACGGGTCGAGGGGGAGTTGTCGCGGCACTGCTCAGCCAAGGACATCGTTCTGGCCATCATCGGCAAGATCGGCACGGCCGGGGGCACAGGTTACGTGATCGAATACACCGGAGCGGCCATTCGCGCCCTCACAATGGAAGGCCGGATGACCCTCTGCAACATGTCGATCGAAGCCGGTGCGCGGGCCGGGCTCGTGGCTCCGGACGACCGGACCATGGAATATCTCAGAGGACGTCCCCTCGCCCCTAAGGGAGACCTCTTTGAACGGGCCCAGCGAGCCTGGATGGACCTGCCCTCGGACCCCGAGGCCACATTCGACCGTCAGGTTCACCTGCGGGCCGAGGAGATTGCTCCTCAGATCACATGGGGCACAAGCCCCGGCATGGTGGCGGGCGTGGATGCGAAGGTGCCGGACCCTCGCGATATGCCGGACGAGAAATCGCGGGCCTCGACCGAACGGGCGCTGGAATACATGGGACTCACACCCGGCACTCCGTTTTCCGAGATCGCAATCGACCGGGTGTTTATCGGCTCATGCACGAACTCACGGATCGAGGACCTGCGCCTGGCCGCGCAATACGCCAAGGGCAAGCAGGTGGCCAAGACCGTGCGCGCGATGGTGGTGCCGGGGTCCGGTTTGGTCAAACAACAGGCCGAGGACGAGGGATTGGACCGGATCTTCAAGGAGGCGGGATTCGAATGGAGGGAGCCGGGCTGCAGCATGTGCCTGGCGATGAATGCGGACGTGCTTCAGCCGGGTGAGCGCTGCGCCTCCACCAGCAACCGAAACTTCGAAGGCCGTCAAGGCGCCGGCGGCCGGACGCACCTCGTGTCCCCGGCCATGGCCGTAGCGGCGGCGGTGGAAGGCCATTTCGTGGACATTCGTTATTGGCCGTCGTCACCGATGAGGAATTGATGCAGCCCTTCACCACCCTGACAGGCTTGGTCGCCCTGCTCGATCGGGTCAATGTCGATACCGATCAGATCATCCCCAAGCAGTTTCTCAAGACCATCAAGCGGACGGGCCTCAAGGAAGGCCTGTTCTACGACTGGCGCCGCAAGGCGGACGGTTCACCCGATCCCGATTTTTTTCTGAACCAAGCGCGCTATCAGGGCGCCGCGATCCTGTTGACGCGCGACAATTTCGGTTGTGGCTCGTCCCGCGAACATGCGCCGTGGGCGCTGCTCGACCAGGGATTCCGGTGCCTGATCGCGCCCAGCTTTGCCGACATCTTCTTTAACAATTGCTTCCAGAACGGGATTCTGCCGATCGTGCTCAAGCCGGATGAGGTGCAGACACTGTTTCGGGAAGCTGCGGAGTCGCCCGGTTATCAGCTCACCGTTGATTTGGCTGCCCAGTCCGTATCGAGCCCTCGCGGCAGCCGGTTCCGGTTTGAGATCGATTCCTTTCGGAAGGACTGCCTGCTGAACGGCCTCGACGCCATCGGCCTCAGTCTCAAACATGAGCCGGCCATTGCCGCCTATGAAGCCAGGCGAAAAGCGGAAGCCCCCTGGTTGTTTCCCGACCTTTAGCACAGAATGAGACGCTGGCCTCCTCTTCATCCGATCGAGTTCGATCGAATGATTCGACGCTTCCATTGGCGACCGTCGTGTCTATGCTGAAAATCATTGCCTCGCTGCTCCTGGTCATCCTGGTCGTGGGAGGCCTTTACCTGGCCGTGGTCCTCAATGTCAGCTATTCGGACGGCGACCGGACTGGCTACCTCCAGAAATTTTCCCGCAAGGGCTGGCTCTGTAAGACCTACGAAGGCGAACTCGCCATGACGACCGTACCGGGCGTCGCGCCCGTCCTCTGGACGTTCTCCGTCTGGGACGAAAAGGTGGCGCAGGATGTGAACGCCCGATTAGGCAAGCGCGTGGTGGTGCATTACAAAGAGCATCGTGGCATACCGACGAATTGTTTCGGGGAAACCGACTATTACGTGGACCATATCTCGGACGTTCCCGACCAGCCGGAATAGTTTTTCCCTTTTCTCTCTCCTCACGCCGGCCGGAACTGGTATCCTCAAAAGAAGAAGAGATTCCCCCGGCGGATTTCATCGCTACCGTGAAAGGCGATCAATGGAACGCGAGCAGGCGGTCCTGTGCGAAGCCGTGATCGAGGCCGGACAGCGAGCCCTTCATTTGGCCAGCGCCGGCTTCGAGACCATGACCAAGTCCGACTCTTCGCCGGTCACCTCGGCCGATCTCGAAGTCAACCGGATGCTGGAAAAGGCGCTGCTGGATGCGTTCCCGAAAGACGGCTGGCTCTCGGAAGAATCGCCCGATCCCCAGACGCGACTCTCCAAGCCCCGGGTCTGGGTCGTCGATCCCATCGACGGAACCAGGGCTTTCATGAGGGGCCGTCCGCACTTTGTGATCTCGGTCGCGCTCGTCGAACTGGGTCACGTTGTCCTGGGGGCCGTCTACAATCCTTCGACCGGAGAGCTCTTTACGGCGGCTAGGGGAAACGGAACCCGTCTCAACGGCAACGCGGTCCGCGCCGATGCCCCGGCTTCGCCGCGTCTCAGCTTGCTCGTCAATCCCTATGAGTTCGAGCGGGGCCGTTTCAAGGCCATCGCCGACACCGTTGATTGCCGACCTCTCGGTTCGATTGCCTACAGTCTGGCCTTGGTGGCCTCGGGCGCTGTGGCCGCGACGATCACCTTTGAACGGGAGAACGAATGGGATGTCGCGGCGGGAGCCATCCTGATCGAGGAGGCTGGAGGGAGCATCTCAGACCTGCATAGTCGCGCGTTTCGCTTCAATCAAACTGTCCCCACGTTCGAAGGAACGATCGCCGCCTCCTCGGAAGCTCGCCCGGCCATTCAAGAACTGCTACATCAACTCCACCGCCCGACGTAGCCCCCATCTCGCCATGCAACGAACCAAGAGATTCGCCCTGATCGGACTCGGGATTATCGCCGCCTTCGCCGTCCTGCTGCCGCTGTTATGCGAAACGCTGCTCCGTCGAGCCGTGGAAGACATCGGCTCTGGGCTGACCAAGACCCCGGTTCAGTTGCGGGAGGTGGATCTGTCTCTGTTCTCCGGACAGCTCGTTCTGAAAGATTTGAGCGTCGGGAATCCGCCGGACTACCAGGCGCCGGTTGCCCTGAGCGTTCGCGCGATTCGCATCTCCCTTGACTGGTCGAGCCTCTTCCACCGTCCCATTCTGATTCGTGAGGTCGTGATCGAGGGACCGGAGGTGACGCTTGAAGGCAGCTCGACACGCAATAATCTGACGACCCTTCGCGATCAGGTGCAGGCGGCCACGAACGGCACTGCCGCCGGACCTGCGCCCAAAGGGAGTCGTCCGTCCAGAGAAGCAGAGTTGGCTCCCGTCATCGTCACCAGGCTCCGGATCGTGGACACCAGGCTGAATATGCTGCTGCGGGCGGGTTCGGTTGAAACGAACGTGCGGGGAGTCTCCCTGCGCGAGATCACGCTGAAAGACCTGGGAAGCGCGGCCCATACGACCTCGTTCGAAGACATCACGGCTCAGATACTGGCAGCCTTGGCTGCGGAGGTGACAGGGGCTGTGGCAAAGAGCGGGACCGGCATGATCGAGGAAGCCGGGAAGAAGGCGGGACGCTCCCTTTCGGAGGCCGTCGAGGGGGTGAAGGGCCTGTTCAAATAACCAAGGACAGACAGCGTGGTCACGAATGGCAATCTGCTCTTAAACGGTTAGTCGATCTTCTGATCGGGGCGGCTTGGAGCAAGGATCAGGTCCACATCCTTCGTCCCCAACCTCGCCCGGTCCACCCACGGCCGATATTCCGCCCCTTTGTCTCCGTAGGTATCGATCACGCGCTGATAGGTCCCTTTCGCCTGATCATACCGCTTGGTGGCAGCCAGGTAGCGCCCGAGGTTGAGCCAATTGTCGATCGCTGTCTGGTTGGCTGTCTTGATCAAGGACCATTCCCGCACCTTTTGATTGCTGTCCATCGACGAAGCCCGCTTGACCAGCCCCTGTTCCATTTCGCGAGCGAGCCCTTCGATCTGCTCGTTTTCCGAGACGGCGGCCGCGATCCGGCCCTGCTCCAGGCTTTGATAAAAGGCCTCCGTGTGCCCCTTGATGATGTCTGCCCGCTGTTGGTAGATGTCTTTGGCACAGCCGGCGGAGCCCACTGCGAGCAAGATGAGCAGAGCAGCAAGGCGGGGTATCTGATGCACTGGGCGAGACATGGGCTGATTATAGCATCGTAGAGGCCCAAGAACTGAGTTGCCTGCTCGGTTGACGATGATTCCTCATGAACTCACGCCCCGCCAGCGCCTCATGGACCTATTGGTCGGGGCACGACTGTCCTCACGCCAGCTTGCAGAACGGCTGGGACTTCCGGAACGACAGGTAGAGGAACACCTTGAGCATGTGATCCGATCGCTGGCCCGAGACCCCGCACGGGCTTTCCTGTTGGAACCATCCGAATGTCTGGATTGCGGATTTATCTTCCGAAACCGCCGAAAGGTCACGAAACCAAGCCGTTGCCCTCGCTGCCGGAGTGAATCCATTTCGCCACCCCGGTACGGGATACGGGTGCGCACCAACCGGTCAGACGCATGAGCCACTGGCCAAGACACAGGCGGTGGTTGACCTCATAAACCGATCCTCTCCCGTTGATCCCCATCATTCCAACGGGTCAGCCCTCCGAATGGTCTGCCCGAACCTAACCGCCAGAAAGCCGGGCGTTTGCTATAGTTGGAAGCGGTTATCGAATAGGTCCTTTCTTTCGATCCGCGATGCCCTTCAGCCTGCCTCATCTGTCCTGGACCGAGGTGAAACGGGATCTGGTTGCCTCCGTCGTCGTGTTCCTGGTTGCCCTGCCGTTGTGCATGGGAATCGCGGTCGCGTCGGGAGCGCCTCCTGCAGCCGGCATTATCACGGGCATCGTCGGCGGTCTGGTCGTCGGATGTCTGGCCGGCAGTCCGCTTCAGGTCAGCGGCCCGGCCGCCGGCCTGACCGTGATCGTGTGGGAACTGATTCACGAGCACGGCATGGAGCGATTGGCGATCGTCATCATGTTGGCGGGAATCATCCAGATCAAATGGGCGTGGCTTCAACTCGGGCAATGGTTTCGAGCCGTATCCCCGTCGGTGATTCACGGCATGTTAGCCGGGATCGGTGTGCTGATCTTTGCGAGCCAGTTTCATGTCATGATCGACGATACCCCAAAGGGATCGGGCCTGGATAATCTCCTCACCCTCCCATCGGCGGTCTGGAAGGGACTCGTGGCCGACGACGCCACGCCCATGAATCATCACCTGGCGGCCCGCATCGGCGTCCTCACCATCACCGGCCTGGTGGCGTGGAATCTCATGGCCCGAGGCCCATTGCTGGCGCTTCCGGCCGTGCTCGTGGGCGTGTCCATCGCGACCGGCACGACGCTCGTGCTGGGCCTTGACATCAACCATGTCAAGGTTCGCGATGATCTTCTATCGGTCATTCATCTCCCGACCTCCGCTCAATTCGCCCACATGCTGGACACCTCGATGCTGGCGGAGGCCCTGGCGCTCGCCGCCATCGCCAGCGTGGAAACCCTGCTGTCGGCGACCGCGGTGGACCAACTCCACAGGGGACCACGAACCCGCTACAACCGCGAGCTGTTCGCTCAAGGGGTCGGGAACGTGCTCTGTGGCCTCCTGGGCGCCTTGCCCGTGACCGGCGTCATCGTCAGGAGCGCAGCCAACGTACAGGCGGGCGCTCGGACGCGCGCCTCGACTGTGTGTCACGGTCTGTGGTTGCTGTTGTTCGTCGCCTTTCTCCCGTTCATCTTGCGGTCGATCCCCACGGCGAGCTTGGGCGCTGTCCTCGTCTTTACCGGGTATAAGCTGGTCAACCCTCAGGCGATCCGCGATCTGGCCCGTCACGGACGGGACGAAGTGCTGATCTATATGGGCACGCTCGTCACGATCGTCACGACGAATCTCTTGACGGGCGTGCTGGTTGGGATCGGCTTGACCGTCGCCAAACTGATCTACACCACCCAGAATCTGAACAGCTATTATGCCCATGATCGAGATGGACGCTTTGCGCTTCATCTGGAAGGTGTCGCGACATTCGTGAGCCTGCCGAAACTGGCCTCCTCCTTGGAGATGATTCCTCCCCATGCCGACGTCGTCATTCGCACCGAATCGCTCGTCCACATCGATCACGCGTGCCTCAACCTGCTCGAGAACTGGCGGACATTGCACGAGACCACGGGAGGCCACGTGAGCATCGATTGGGATCAGCTTCGGCAACAATCCGATCATCGATCGCCGACCGCTGGCCGCCGGGAACCAGCCCGGGACCAGGCCGCCTGACCCCGTACTGCCGATCCCTGCCCTTGGCTTTCAACTGGAAGCGAATCGGCTACGCCAGTACAATGACGCAGCCTGATCAGGAGGTTCGTCGCGATGACGCTGTATGGCTTCCTCTTCTGCATGCTGGCCCTGCTGGCAGCAGGCTGTTCCAGTCAAGATCCAAGCGATCTCTTCGCCACAGCCCAATTTGAAGAGCGGCAGAACAATCGGGAGCATGCCATGCAATTGTATGAGCAGATCATCAAAGACCATCCACAAAGCGAGGTGGCTCAACGAGCGCGTCAACGGCTTGAAGAATTGCATGGCCGCAAATAATCCCAGCTTGCTTCTCTCTGAATAACGTCATCTTCGATTGTTTCCGAGATGACAGCACAAACGGGTTCGGAACCAGTCCGCTGTTCTCACTTCCGCGAAGGCATTGTCCTCATTCTTCGATCACACACGCGAATCGCCTGTCCATGCCGGTCACCGAGTCCCCTCACACGAGACAAGTTGGTTGGTTCACGGCTGCTTGCCTCCTGATCAGTAATATGATCGGCGGGGGCATCTTTACCACGACCGGGTTCTTGGCGCGGGACCTTGGGGATCCACCGGCAATCCTCTTCCTGTGGATAGTGGGAGCAGCGGTTTCGCTTGCCGGAGCTCTTTGTTATGCCGAGCTGGGTACTGTGTTTCCACAGGCAGGCGGCGACTATGTCTACCTTCGCGAGGCCTATGGGCCTCTACCCGCCTTTCTCAGCGGCTGGACCTCGTTCACCGTGGGGTTCGGGGCGGCGATTGCCGCATCGGCCGTCAGCTTCGCGACCTATCTGGTTCGGGCCCTCCCGCTGACGGGACTCGATTCCGGGTGGATCACGGGGCTTGCCCTTGCCCTCGTCTGGAGCCTGACTGCAGTCCACGGGGTGGGACTTCAAGCGGGCGGGCGGCTCCAACAAACGCTCACCACAATAAAGGTTCTGTCCATTGCCGGTCTGATCCTAGGTGGATTGCTCTTTGGAAAGGGGAGCTGGGGCCATCTCCAAACATCACCGGATGCGCCAGGTGTACACGGCGGCGTCCTCGTCGCCTCGTTTGTCTTTGTATTCTATACCTACCTGGGATGGAACGTGGCCGGATACATTGCGGGAGAAATCCGCGATCCCGTTCGGACTCTACCGCGGATCATGATCGGAGGGACGCTCTTCGTAGGGGTGGTTTACCTTTGCCTCAATCTCCTCTATTTCTTCGCCCTGCCGGTCGATCGGCTCGGTGAACCCCCGTTGCTCCCTGTGGCGGAAAAGGCAGCTACAGCCCTCTGGGGCTCCAGGGGAGCCTTCTTCGCGGCGCTCTTGCTGGCCATCTCCATTGCGGGAGCGGTCAGCGCCATGGTCTGGGCCGGCCCCCGCGTCTATTGGGCCATGGCTGTCGATGGCGCACTCCTTCCCTGGTTCGGCGTGCGGCACCAGGGGACGGGGATTCCCGTTCGATCGATGGTCTTGCAGAGCACATGGGTTTCGTTCCTCATCCTTACGAGCACGTTTGAGCAACTTGTCGTCTATGGAGGACTCGTCTTAGCCGGGTTCAGCGCGCTGACCATCGCCGCAGTGATGTTGCTGCGCCGCCGCCGCCCGGAATTGACAAGACCGTTCCGAGTGCCCCTATATCCCTTCCTCCCAATCCTGGTGATCCTGGTCTTGCTGACCCTCATCGCTCACAGTCTCTTTCACCGTCCAGGAGAGTCGCTGATGGGTTTGCTTACCGTGATGATCGGTGTGCCATTGTACTGGCTGATGGGGAGACGGACGAAACGCGAGCGGTCAGCCGACTCTTATCAGTAACCAAAAGACATAGCGTTATACACCATCCACGGCCCGCTTATCGACGACGGCTGGTTAATACATCCGTCTTACGCCTTCCGAAAGACGCTTCCCTGTTTTGAATGTGCGGTAATAGAAAAGGACCTTTTCCACGTACATCTGAGTTTCCTGGATTGCGGGGATTTGATAGTGATTTCGTTTCACGCGGTGTTCTCCGGCATTGTACGCTGCCAGCGCGAGCGACAGGTTGCCGTCAAACCGGTCGATTAAATAGCGAAGATGCTTCGCCCCGCCGCGAATGTTCTCAACCGGGTTGAAAGGGTCCCGCACGTTCAATGCCGCGGCCGTCCGAGGCATCAATTGCATCAGACCGAGGGCGCCGGCGGGAGAAACCGCGAGCGGGTCAAACCCCGACTCCGCTTGAATGACCGCCCGGATAAGCGCTTGGGGTAAGTGGTGCTCGCGCGCGAACCACCGAATCGCTTGATTGAGTTCCCGCTCGGACATTCGACCGCCGCGCCCAACGCTGCCGTTCTGCAGGCTAGCGTTTTTATGACGATCGTGCCGGACATTCTCTTCGGGAAAAGAGGACGTCAGCCTGGAACCCAGATGGTCATGAGAACCGCAGACCTCACTCGTGGCAGCCGGTGGCAGCAGGATGACCAGCGCCATCATTGCCATCGGAAAAAGAGTCTGAGCCAGCGCATGGTGGATTCTCGTGGCGTAGCCGGTTGGATGTGGGATGATTCGCATAGCTTCCTCCCGGAGATCGCCGAGCCGGCGATTCTCACCGCATCGTGTGCACGGTCAGCCTTGTCATAGAACAGGATTCGTGCCGGTCATGGGAGACCTGGCACATCCACACAGTGCCACGAAATCCAGGACTTAGATAGGGTTACGACGTCCCCTGTTAGGAGGGAGGAATGGAAGAGGACTGACGTCTTTTGTTTGGTGAGATCGCAAATCGCGCTGTCCCTCGAAAGGAGGGAGGCCTCATCGGCCCTCTGACCGTCCACGGCTCCACGCTATTTCGATGAAAGCCGCCTCTGAACTGGACGCGCTCAAGGCCGGCTCGAGTCGGGGGTCTCGTCACGGTTCACGAATGACGGTCTGCCCGAGCGGGCTGGACGGAACCCGGGCTGATTCGGCGGGACAAATCTTGCCGGCCAGATTATAGAGGGTGAGTCCGGACAGCGCACGAGCTGCCGCATCGTCCCGATGTCGAATAACGTCGTCGATAGCATCACCCAAATGCGAGACTCTGGACAACCCGGCTGATTTCTCTCGCAAGATATCCAAGATGGTCTGAATGCCGATCAGTTCCGGCGGCCGCATGAGGACGAGTGCCTTCGAATCTTCCAGACGCCCGACCAATCCCGATGATCGTAGTTCCTCGACAAGGTCCTCCACGATCGAGAGAGGGACGCCCACGTCAGCCGCCAGTTCATCGAGCGTGGCGGGGGACACTCCGCTGATCGCTCGAGTGGCCATGGTCGCCAGAAGCCGAAGAGTTGTCCGCTCGCGGAAGGCATGCGTCCCCTGTCTCCAAAGGTAATGCGCTTCATACGCACGCGGGTGCTGATGGAAATAGGCCACTTGCGCCCCGATGAGGATGATCAACCACCCCACATACAACCACAACAAGAACAGGATCATGATCGCGAAACCGGAATAAATGGCGCTGTATTTGGAAGAGCCAGCCACAAACGCCGCGAATCCTTCGCCTGCCAACCCCCAGAGGAGCGATGCCGCCGCCCCTCCGACACAAGCCGACCACGTTCGGACATCCGCGTATGGAATGAACTTGTAGAAGAACGTAAAGACCCCCCACAGGATCAGGAAGGGAAGGTACTCGGCGATCCACACCAACACAAAGCCCAATGGTTGAAGGTCCAGAATCCGCTGAATGAGCGCGTGATTCTGAATGGAAGCCAACAAACCGAACGCGGTGACAATCAGGACGGGACCCACGAGCACGACGCTGAGGTAGTCCGTGAACTTCCTTGTCCAGGAGCGCCCTCGTCGCACGTTCCAAATCGCATTGAACGTCTGTTCGATTTTGTCGATCAAGGAATAAGTCGTATAGAACAAGCCCGCCACCCCGACGATGCCGAGCACGCCGACCTTGAGATTGTTGACGAATCCCACGACGCGGGAGGTGATCTCTCTCCCGCTCGGTCCGAGCGGCTCAAGCGCCTGGCTCAGTAAGGGTTCGACCTGTTGGTGCACACCGAACGCTTTCAAGACCGACACCGTCACGGCGAGGAACGGAACCAACGATAAGAGCGTGGTGTAGACTAAACCCGCGGCCCGCGCATCCAATAGGCGGCGGCGGAATTCCCAAGCTACGGCGCTGATCAGCCGAAGCGCCGACAGGCCAACCCGTTGCCATTTCGGCAAGTGGGTCAGATCAAGGGTCCAGAGATCATGAGAGAGAAATTGTTCAAGGCGTTGGAGATTCACAAGCTTACCCAACCGTCACGGCATAAGGCCGTATTCTGTTGAAAAATCAACGCAAACTGCAGCTCCCTTCCTGAGTGAGAATACCACCCTGTATCGACAGGTCCGTGCTCTCCAGACCCCGACCGGTCAGCCGTCGCGCCCCTCCAAAGAAGAATGGTATCGGCTTCGCTCCGGTGGATAAAGTGGCGCAGGGAAGCGGCAACACCAACGTCGCGCCGGGTGCTGAGCCTGATGCTCAATCTGTCCTTCTCCCTAGTCCGTTGGTCCCACTCCTGATCTGGAGGTGCGGTATGCGCTCCATACAGCTCATGGTTGCTCTGCTTGTAACGGGGACGCTCGCTATCCCCGTTTTCGCCGATGAGCCACGACCTGCCGACCCGCTAGGAATGTGGGAGTGCTCGCAAACAGGAGCGGTCACACTTTACACAAATCGCGAACGAGAGGGATGCCGAAAGCTCGAGTTAAAACCGCTCTCCGTTGTGCCACCCATGCCGGAATTGCCCGCCAATCTTCTGCAACCCACGGTGCCGGCTTTCGACATCGACCAGGTGCCTCAAATTTCTCCGCCCGCTCCGGCGCACAGCCGCACGGTGCCTGATTGGGCCAAAGGCTGGTATGCGAACAATACGTCGGACGCGTCCGTACAATCAGAAGTTTGTTCCCTGTATTCCGAATGGCTGCAACTCGTCCAACGGACGCGAGGAGGGTTCTTCTTTGGGAACGATCCGTCGTACGGCACCGATCCGTCCGGACGAAACTACTTACCGACCAACCCATTTTGGGACAATGCACGGTATTTTGCATTGGCGAGAATTTTCGGAGCCGGTTTCGTTCCGATCGGTTGTCTCTAAACCGTTCGCTTCGGACAGAACCGACCTCCCACAGTAATGAACTGCACGACTCAGTTGAGCAGCAAGCACCTGCCAGTTCGTATACTCGATCTTCTCGTTCGGTCCGCCTTTGCCGTGCGAAAGCGGCGCCCGTTTCGTTATCGCCTGCGCGTGACCGTGGATGGGTGCGCGCGGTCTACCAACCACCACGCGCATGGTCTTCTGTGGCTCATGTTGTCAAGCCACGCAAGGCTGTGCTAGCCTCGCAATACGGAGTTCCACACGGGCTTCTGGGGATCCGGCAGGCTTCGTCACCGCAAAAGGACCGCCGCTCGTGCTTCACTGGCTCTTGAACTTGCTCCGCCAATACGTTCACCGAGATCCTCTCCCCTTCCTGACTAAACAAGGGCTCGTCGTCGGAAAGCATTTCATGATGCTGGAAGATGTCGTCATCGACCCGAGCCACTGCTGGCTGGTTACGATAGGGGATGAGGTCACGTTGGCCCCCCGGGTTCATATTTTGGCGCACGACGCCAGCACAAAACGCCACTTAAATTACACTCGTCTTGGGAAAGTCACGATCGGCAACCGAGTGTTCATCGGCGCCTCGACGTTGATTTTACCCGGTGTAACGATTGGTTCTGATGTCGTTGTAGGCGCCGGGAGCGTTGTCACCCATGATGTGCCGTCCGGAGTGGTCGTTGCGGGCAATCCGGCACGAGTCATCGGCTCACTCGAAGATTTTCTCGCTCGGCGGAAATCGGAAATGGAGACAAGCCCGTTATTCGGGGACGAATATACCATTCGTGGAAATGTTTCAGACGCCATGAAAGCAGACATGGTCAAACTGATAAAAGGCCGGTATGCCTACGTCAGTTAGCGTTTCTGGTCGTGATGCGGCGGCGCCCTTTTCGGTCTTATTGGCCACACACTGAAGTCACATAACTTCACGTGCCTTGCTTCCCGGAATCGTATTCCGACTGTTACGCGCGAGACAGAGGGTGTGCCAGGATTAGTTGAAAATTGACGAAGCGGCTGCCTTTGTGGTGCTGTGCGGTGACCGTGGATCAGACAACCACCACCCCACACCAACGAAAGGAGCCGCTTCATGAGAAACGTAATCCGAATCACCACAGAAGGCAAGGTGCGACCGATCCGCCGGCGGGCGGTGGACGCCATCCCGGCGGTGGACGAGCGGGCGAGCCTCGTGGCCCTTATCCAAGCCCTGATCCCGCTGGGCTTGCACGCTGTCGGGGACGCCCTGGAGGCGGAAGTGACTGACCTGGCGGGCGAACGGTATAGCCGGACCGGCGGCCAGCCGGGCTATGTGCGCTGGTGTCAGCAGCGGGGCTCGGTGTATTTGCTGGATCAGAAACTGCCGATCACCTACAGGCGAGTCCGGAACCGCTTCCGGAACGTGGAGGTGGCGTTACCGACCTACCAGGCCCTGGGCGACCCACGGGCAGCCGATGCGGGGCTGTTCCGCAAAGTCCTGCACGGCCTGAGTTGCCGCCGATATGAAGCCTGTGCGGAAGCGGTCCCGGAGGCGTTCGGGCTGAGTGCCTCCAGCGTCTCACGACGCTTCATGCGGGCCAGCGCCCGGCAGTTGCGGAAGCTGAGCGAACGCCGCTTGGAGCAGGACGAGGTGGTCGTGCTCGTCCTCGACGGCAAGACCTTTGCGGACGACAGCATGGTGCTCGCGCTGGGGGTGACGCGGCAGGGCGAGAAGAAGATCCTGGGATTCGTGCAGACCGCCACCGAAAACGAGCCGGTCTGCGCGGCATTCTTGCGAGACCTGGTGACCCGAGGCTTGCGCACGGACCAGGGGCTGCTCTGCGTGATCGATGGCGCCAAGGGGCTGCGCAAAGCGATCCAGACCGTCTTCGGCCGCCAGGCCGTCGTGCAACGGTGTCAGTGGCATAAGCGGGAGAATGTGGTGCGGTATCTGCCCAAGGGACACCAGGCCCCGTGGCGGCGGCGGGTGCAGCAGGCCTATGAGCGGCCGACCTACACGGACGCCCGGGCCGCCTTGCTCCGTCTCCGGCAGGAGCTGCGGACCATCAATCTCTCCGCGGTGGCCAGCCTGGACGAAGGGCTGGAGGAAACCCTGACGCTGCATCGCCTGGGGCTGTTCGGCACGCTGGGCCGCAGCCTCAAGACCACCAACTGTCTGGAGTCGCTGAACGCCCAACTCGGCCAACTGACGGACAAGGTCGACCGCTGGCGCACGTCGGATCAGAAACACCGCTGGGTGGCCAGTGCCGTGCTGGCGATCGAACCCCGCTTGCGACGCATCAAAGGCTATCGGCATCTCACCCAACTCCAAGAGGCCCTTCAGCGGGACATCCAGCGCGAAGCCGTGACCGAGACCCGCATCGCCTGACCGGAGGAGCCGAGGGAATGCTATGGGCCGCGTGACGATCGTTGATCCTGGAGCCAATGCGGAGGCCGGCTGTCAGGCCGAAGGTCAAAAGAAGCCTCTGTCGACGGACACGACGTGCACCCCACATGGGAGGCCGCTTCGCAATTTCAACTAAGAATGGGATTGACTCGCGAGACATACCGCTGTCTTTCCTTCACTCTTCAATGAAGGCCCATGATTGACGGCCACTGTACTTACCACCCTTCGAGTACCATTTTCCCGATCATCGACCCCGACTCAATCTTGGAGTGCGCAAGGCGAAGATTGGCCGCATTTATTGGGGTGAGCTTTTCTCGCATGATCATCCGGAGCATACCCTCATCAAACCATTGAGCGATACGGGCAAGTAGCCGGTGCTGCTCGATCATGTCTTCGGTCTGATACTTCGCACGGGTGAATATAAACTCCCACGCGTGCGTGATGCTCTTGGCTTTAAGCAACTCTTGTTTCAGCGATCCACGGTTGTCGACGATCGTACAAAGTTTGCCTTGCGGTTTAATCAGGTCCGCCATCGCATCCCAATGGGCATCCGTATCGTTGAAGTCCGCGATGTAGTCAATAAATGACCAGCCTGCATGTTCAATTTGCGGCCGCATCGGCTTGGTGTGATCCAAGACATGAACGGCCCCCAGAGACTTGGCCCAAGCCGCGGATTCCGGTCTCGAAGCGGTTGCCAGGACCGTAAGGCCGGCCAGTTTCGCAAGCTGGATCCCCATGGACCCCACCCCGCCAGCCCCGCCAATTATCAGTATGGTCCTGCCGTGTTCTGCTCCGCTCCGATCAATACCCAATCGTTCGAACAGCGATTCATAGGCCGTGATTGCGACCAATGGAACCGCCGCGGCTTGCGCCACGTCGAGCGAAACGGGCTTATGTGCGACAATTCGTTCGTCGACAAGCTGATACTGGCTATTGCTCCCTGGGCGGGAGAGATCCCCGGCATAGTAGACTGCATCTCCCTTTTGAAAGAGTGTGACTCCTGGCCCAACCCTCTCCACGACGCCTGCAGCATCCCATCCCAAGATGCGAGGCGATGATTCGATCGTTCCCTTGGCTGCTCGGATTTTGGTATCAACAGGATTGACAGATACGGCATCGACCCGTACCAGCAGGTCCCGGCCCGAAGGCTGAGGGATGGGGAGTTCAAGATCCACCAGACTTTCCGGATCACTGATCGGGAGATGCTTGAACAGTCCGACCGCTTTCATAAGTCTGCCTCTCTTCCCACCCAAACGAGGTGAGAATACTCGTCGTATCGCATTCCGTCGGTCACGATGAGGCGTGCATTAGGTCACACGACGGGACGAAGGTCAACCAGTACGTCTACCCACACTCCACAATTCTAGACGGCGAAGGCTTGTTGCCTGCAGAGGTTGCTGCACGAAGATCATGCAGATAAATCGCAGATTTGCTGCTGCGACCAGCCTGCGTGCGGAGTTGCGGCAGGCATGCGGGCGAGCTCGCCGCTCCGTCGGTCAACAGACTGTTTCAAGTATGCCTCCCTCCCTCACGGCTCCACGCGCCCGCCTCGCACACGACTGCCGGGTACCCATTGCTCTTCCCGATGCAACGGGTGCAACGCGACGAACCGTCATGAATAATGCGCGCTAGAGGAGATCCTTGATCATCTGAACCGCCTCTTCAGGAGAAGCCGCAGTAGAAACCAATTGTGGAGCCAGGTTTCGAAACAATCCCGCTCCTGTTTTTTCGGCGTCAAGAAGAATCACGTGCTTCTTGGCCTTCAGCGCCAGCGCAACTTCGGAGACCGTGCCGGCCCCTCCAAGACCGCAGGCCACAATGACATCACTCGACATGACGTTGACATTATTTCTTGCATTCCCCAAATCCGTCAGGATGGCGAGGTCTACATAGCGCGATACTTTCGTCTTTTCATCGGGCAGAATTCCGACGGTTAAGCTCCCAGAAACCGCCTTGGCCCCTTGGCTGGCCGCTTCCATAACGCCGCTCGCTCGTCCCCCAGTCAACAAGATCCACCCCTGCCGCGCAATGAGCTCGCCAAGGAGACGTGCGTCCTCGAGTTCGCGAACTCCGGCCTTGGCAGGTCCCATGACGCCGATCACCGGCCTCCGTGTCCCCCTCTGTAATCCGCTTCTCCTGGTCGCCATCATCTCCCTAACCGGGTGACCGGTTTACTCGGGTAGCATCGGTCCCTGCATGCTCAGAATAAAGGTGGTTCGCTCTCTCAATCCTTCCGCTCTTGAAAATTCCTGGTTATAAACGAATAGCCTCCTTACCTCGGGTCTGTGATCGCTCAATCAGCAGCCGAATCATCCTGAACGAACTTCTCGCCAAACCAGTGTTGAGACATTCTCTCAATACGAGGCCCTAACGACCCTGGTTCCACGCTTGGCTGCGCGGGCTCACTTCGCCGGTACCCGCGCATGACGATTCTTTTCTTGGAGGAATCTGCCCTTAGTCTTCAAATGGCCTAGGTTGCGCGGAGAGTAGTATAAACACAAGGTCGGCTGCAATCGTACGATTGCAGCCGACCTCTCACAGCAATGATCAGGATGGGAGCGGTCTACACTGCCTCTGCGATCTGCGACGCAAAGAGATTTGTTGGCTTCTTCCGGACATCGTTCGCGAGCAATTTCCAAACATATCCTGTCAGCCGCTTGCGTTCCTCATGGCCAATCGCAAGAGACTGTACACCGAATCGTTTCCCGCTCACCCATGCCACGCGAACTTCCTCGATGAGGATCGGCATCTCTTCATCTGGGAGGCAAAGACAAAGAGTCAGCAAGGCGCCAGGTTGCACTTCCCGGTTTCCGTCAACCCCGAATCCCTCCGTGGAGAGATCGATGACGGAACCCTCCCCGACAACGACCCGTTCACCAGACACACCGGAATAGGTGAAATAACAAGGATCAGCGACACGTTGTGCACGACGCTGTTCGAGCGGAACACGAGCCTGGAAAGCTTCACCTTCGGACTGTTGCAGCGATTCTGGCTTTGTCATCGTTCTCCTCCTTGTTCACCATTCGCTTGCACCCTTCATCCATCCCTGATGTAAAGCTTATGTGACCGGCTGGAAAGCGCCATCCTCCTTATGGAGAGGAGAAGTCCCTAATTCAGGGGAGTGGACCGACAGAAGACCACAATTCTTGGAAGCGGTTGGATCCGAATGATGTGATGCACTAAGAAAGGCTGGAAGCCTTAGGGGGAGAATTGTGACGATCAGCCGATCACTACGGGTAAAAGTCCGAGCTGCGCTGCAAGTCGACTACACTAGCAGGATGTTGAAAAAGCCATTGACTTTCACAGAATAAGTATTAGCACCGTGCAGCCGTTCACACAACCAGGGGGGAGAACGATGCGCGGTGAGGTGACTGCTCAGCAAGCCATGTTCAGTTACGTGTCCCCCGAAGCCCGAGTTCCGGCCACCCACCCCCTGCGAGCGATCAAGGCGAGGGCTGACGAAGTCTTGGCGACCCTGGAGCGGACCTTTGACGAGATGTACAGCTCGACGGGACGGCCGTCGATCCCTCCCGAGCGGCTGCTGAAGAGCGAGTTGCTGATCGCGCTGTTCTCCATCCGTGGGCATCGGCTCTTCTGCGAGGAGCTCAACTACAACATCCTGTTTCGCTGGTTTCTGGACATGAATCTCGATGAGCCGGGGTTCGATCACAGCACGTTCAGCCAGAACAGTGAGCGGCTGCTCCAGCACGAGGTGGCCCAGCGGTTCTTTGACGCGGTGGTCACCGCCGCGCGCCGCGAGGGGCTGCTCTCGGATGAGCACTTCACCGTGGACGGCACGCTGATCGAAGCCTGGGCCTCGCTCAAAAGTGTCACGCCCAAGGCCGCCCCGGCGGCGGCACCGCCGGACGATCCCGGTAATCCTACCGTGGACTTTCATGGGGAGCGGCGCACCAACGCCACGCATCAGAGCACGACGGACCCGGAAGCTCGGTTGGCCCGTAAGGGCCAGGGCAAAGAGGCCAAGCTCTGCTTCTCCGGCCATGTCTTGATGGAGAACCGGCACGGCCTGTGTGTGGATCTGCAGATCGCGCCGGCCACCGGGACCGCCGAGCGGGAGACGGCCCTGGCCATGCTGCGCCGGCAGGCCAGCCGGGGCATTCGCCCCCGTACACTCGGGGCGGACAAGGGCTATCACTGCAGGGACTTCGTGCGCCAATTGCGTCGGCGCCACATTCGTCCCCATCTGGCGCGGGTGGCAGGCCGGCGCACACCCGGCCTCGATGGCCGCACCACGCGCACGGTGGGCTACGCGCTGAGCCAACGGATTCGCAAACGGGTGGAAGAGATCTTCGGCTGGCTCAAGACCGTGGGCGGCTTGCGCAAGACCCGCTTCCGAGGTCTCGCACGGACGCAGCATGCCGCCTTGCTCGTCGGCGCCGCCTACAACCTGCTCCGTATCAGCCGCCTGCAGGCGCCGGCACCGGCCACCTGATCTCCCCAAGAGGGACTGGTTATGTTCAGCGAGCCGCAACAGACCAGAAGACGACGGCCAGGCTCCTCTCGGATTGCCAGAAGCTGTTGGCGGTTGAGCGAGGTGGGGAAAATTTGAGCCGTGCATGCTAGTTTTTCAACACCCTGCTAGGAGGATTCGATCCCGAAACGGCCTCCGCTTGCCCATCGGACGACAGCCCGGTTCAAAGTCACGGCCAATTTCTTCAGGGGAAGATCAATCTGAAGAGTCAACTCATGTCCCTGCTCAACAGGGCAGCTTCCCTGTATTCCACATCCTTCAAGGGAGACGTCGACCAGCACCCCTTCGCCGCGCACATATCTACTCCCGATCTTGCCGGTGTAGCGGAGTCGATACTGAACCGGATATCGTAGGTGGCGGCGCTTTTCCGCTCCGGTTGGAATGATGTTCTGCTGCGACGTCTGAGCCGTGGCTCTTCGTGGCATGTTCTCCTCCCTTCGTTGAATCCTGGCCAACGGCCCAGGGTCGATCGTGACGCGCCTGGCTCTGTTCGACTCCTGCGATACTCGGTCATTGGCAAAACCAATGATGTGCTGAGACTCTGCATGCGGTCAACCTGGAAAGTGGAGCAAATGACACTGGGCCTGCCCTCAAGAACAGCCGCCTACTTCAGTGCTTCAGTACAGAAACAGCCGAGCATGCGCAGGTTGCCGCCTCCCGGAGGCCAGCTATACTTGTATGGACCGGCAGGAATTCGTCCGCAGCTGGTCGCGCTCATCACCCGTCATCCACGAATCCGAGGTGGGAGTTATGAGAATGGTGTACTTGGCCATCTTCAGTGTTTCCTCGGTGCTCTTGATCAACTATGGTTATGCAAGTTCGGCGGAGACACTCAAAGGAAATGACGGGCGGGCAAGCAAAGTCCTACGTTTTACGGGGGTTCAACAACAGATCCACGCTATCCCTGGCTACGTGCTTGCAGGGTTTGACCGAAGCAGTAAGAACCTGGCCACTACGCGACAGGCTGTCGTGCGGCAGGTGTTGACTCAAGCCTTCGACGCAAACCAAATCGAGCGCCGGGTGACATCCAAGGTTTCGAAGGATCTATCAAAGGAAGCGGCGGGCAAAATCGCAGTCTGGCTCCAGTCGGATCTGGGCAAAAGGATCAGCGCCCTTGAGGAAGGAGGATGGACCACGTCTGGGAATCAGATTGAACCGGTTGTGGCGCAGCTCGAAAAGATCGATCTCGAGAAATTGGAAAAAGACGCTCCTCAGGCGGTTCGCTTGAGGCTGATCCGTCGGCTTGACCATTCGACAAACGCGACTGAGACATTGGTCGATCTATCTGAGGCCTCGGCCTTTGGAGCCGCGACGGTCTTGGATGCCTCTCGGCCGGTTGACCAGCGGTTGGGGGTCGATCGGGTCCGGGTGCAAATTGATCAAGATCGCCCCAAGCTTCGGATGCGGTCACAGCAAGTCGCTACGGCGACCTTCCTTCTGACCTATCAAACCCTGACCGACGCGGAGCTCGAGCGCTATGCCGAATTCCTGGAGTCGGATCCCGGTCGCGAATACCTTGCCGCAACTCACGACGCGCTCAAAAACGCTCTCTACGAAGCCAGCGAAACTATGAACCGGAGTCTTTCCGCGCTGTTCACGCGCCCCAAGGGATGAGCGGGTCCTTGCGGAGGGTATTCGCTCTTCGACTCGTCGGACATGATGACCGGACGCTTCAGAAACGGGTCACACTGGAAAAATGAAAGTCTCGGATCCGCATGGCGGGCACCAACATCTTGCCCGTCTCAGCCGTGACGGTTTCCGCAGGGTGGGTGCACTCGTCGAGATTTGAAAAGGCCTTCAACGGGCTTTCGTGGAAGCGGAAATTGTGAACCGCCCCGGCAATTTTGCCGTTCTCGATCAAGAATGTTCCATCCCGCGTCATACCTGTCAAGGTCAGGTCCGTATGGCTGACGACGCGGAGATACCAGAGGTTACTGACTAAGATACCCTGTTCAGTCGTCGCGATCAGATCGTCACCAATTCCATCTCCAGAGAGACAGGGCGCCTCCGGTAAGCTGATGGGGGGCACGGCCTTGGTGTGGGCCGTAAACCGATCGTAGGCGAGCTGCCTGAGCACCCCGTCTTGAATCCACCACGATTCGCGGCTCGGCACACCGTCCGAGTCGAAACTCATCCCCAACAGATCCGGATGCAACGGCAGATTGTGCAGATTCAATCGAGGATCGATCAGTGGGTGTCCCAGCTTGCCGCTGAACGGGCTGGTGCCCTTCTCGTATGACTTGGCATCCAATAGCCAGATCATCCAACTCAGCAACCCGGCCACGGCCGCAGGCTCAAGCAGGACGGTATAGCGTCCAGCGGCGAGCGGCTTGGGACTTCCGGCACGTTTGACCTTGCCGATGGCGAGGCGGGTCCGCTCTTCGATGGCAAGCTGGTCACAGGAACGATGAGCATTGGAGGCCCAGGCGCTGGCCTCGCCGTCCATGACCGTGACGCTGAAGCGGGCCTCCGTCCGTGGCTCGTAGGCACGTAACCCCTGGCTCGTTGAGAGCGCCGCAATGCCATCACTGGTTGCCACGATACCGGCGGCATTCAGACCTTCCCCTTGACACATCCCGATCATCCTCCGCGCGTCGGCCAGACGACGCGCCGCACCGGCGGCAGAGGTTTCCGCCCGCCAGCACGGCAGCGCCAGATAGGTTTGCAGAGGAAGCGACGGAAGATATTCGGGATCCTCCGGGGACACCCTGGCGATGCGTTCCGCCCGCTTCAGGGCATCCTGGACCGCGCCCGCGGTGAGGTCGGTCGTGCTCGCCGTTCCCCGCCGGCGCCCGAACGCCACCGTGACCGTCAATGTGACTCGCCGTGCATTGACATTCTGGATGATCTGGTTGTTGGCGAAGCGGGTCGTCCCGCCGATCGAATCCCAGAGGGACATCACTGTATCGTCTCCCGACGAATGCTTCAGCACCAGGTCGGTGAGAAACTCAAACTCCTGCCGACTCGTGAGGCCCGAACTCATGACGTCTTGTCTCCCGAACTCCGGATCACGCTCACGCCGCGAAACCGCGCGGGCGAGGCAGCATGCGTCATCCATCCGGATTGTCCCGGCTGGCCTTTGCCGCAGGTGATGAACCCGTAGCGCCGACGGAAGCGCTCATTGGCCACCCCGTCGCAACGATTCCAAAACTCAGGCGTGATGTCGTGGTAGACCACATCGCGAAGCATGTGGGTCCGTTTCCCGTGCTCAACCAGCCAAAACGCGTCCCCGCCGAACTGGAAATTGTAGCGACGCTGGTCGATGCTGTAGGAGCCATGCCCTTCGATATAGATACCGCGTCGGACATCCGCCAGCAAATCGTCGAGCGAGGCACGGCCGGGAAGCAGCCCGACATTGGCAATGCGTACGATCGGAATGCTGGCCCAGCTCTCGGCCCGGTTCGAGCCGCGAGACCGACGGTCTCCGATCTTCGGTGCAACCTCGCGGTTGGTGCAATAGCCCACGAACAGGCCTTCCCGCACGATGTCCCAGCGCTGACAGGCAACCCCATCATCGTCATATCCGGTTGCCGCCAGCGTTTCCGGCTCGGTATTGTCCGCCACAAGCGTGACGTGCGGGGATCCGTAGCGAAAGGTTCCCAGTTTGTCGGTGGTCAAGAAGCTCGTGCCCGCATAATTGGCCTCGTAGCCGAGCGCCCGGTCCAGCTCGCTGGGATGGCCGCAGGATTCGTGAATGGTCAGCGACAGATGTTCGGGATCGAGCACCAGGTCATACGTTCCCGCTTGGACCGCCGGAGCCTTTACCTTTTCGACAGCCTCAGCTGCCACCCGCGGGGCTTCGGCGACGAAGTTGGCCTGGTTGATCAATTCGTAGCCCGTCCGAAGATGGGGCGTATTGTAGCTCCGGGAAGCGAAGCGACCGTCATGGACCGCGGTCACCTCCATCTCGCCCTGCACGGCCAACAAATCGAAATGGATCCGTGAACCTTCCGTCGAGACGAACAACTTCACGTCCTGACGCGCCCACAACTGCGCGCGACTTCTCACCACTCCGGACTGCCGGTGCAGCACCTCCATCGTCTCCATCAGCATGGCGGTCTTCTGCTCAAGCGGAACCGCAAAGGGATCGGCTTTCCGGGCCGTCACGACGGTATCACGATGAACCGGCTCTTCCGCCAGTCTCACAGGATCCCTCGCCAAGCTGGCCGAGCCTTTGGCGATGTCGACCGCGAGCTCCGCCACCCGCGGGACCTCTTCCAGCGAACGGATCGCGCTGGCGGCGAACCCCCAGGCGCCGTGATAGAGCACTCGGACGCCGAAACCGCCATCGCGACTATCGCGAACCTCGGCAAGCCGTCGATCTTCGCCCCGGACCGTCTCCGTCCGACTCTCTACGATGCGAATGTCTCCATACTCGGCCCCGGCGGCTCGAACACGCGCAAGCGCCAACTCGGCCAATTCATCCCAATTCGGCTGCCCCATACACCGCTCCTATTTCACGCTTGTCCGTTTCATCCGTGGCGCCGCGGAAACCAGGGGATGAAGACATTAGTCGTAAGCTGATAGTGCCGATACTCGTCACCCCGAGAGCGCAACGCCTGAGCCTCCGCATAGGGCACCCCGGTCACCTTGAGCAGCGCCCAGCCCATGGCGGCGGGCCCGACCCATGTCAGCCATCCGTTGGAGAGACCGACGGCCATGACCACGTAGCTCCACCAGTGCACCCACTCGAAGAAATAGTTGGGATGTCGCGAATAGTACCACAGACCTGTCCGGCAGACGTGGGAGCGATTCCACGGCTGCCGTTTGAAATCGGCCAACTGCGCGTCCGCGACGGTTTCTCCGATGATTCCGACCAGCCAGAGGCCCACGCCGGCATACTCCCACAGACTGAAGGTCGGCCGAGGATTCTGCATGACCACAAGGAAGGGCAGGGAAAACAATGGCACGGCCGCAGCTTGGAGCTGAAAATAGAGAAACAGGTTCCGCTCGCTGTCCGCTCCCCATTGCTGCCTGAGCCGCGCATAGCGCGGGTCTTCGGGCTGTCCCAAGACCCGCGTGAATAGGATGGCCAGCCCCAGCCGCAGCCCGTAGCCAGCAGCCAACAGCGCCAGCAACAACCGGCGCTCCGGCACCCCCGGCACCTGCACCGCATACCACACCACCACACCGAACAGGGTCATACACCACCCCACATCCGCGATCGATGCATTCCGCACGATCCGTTGTATCCACCAGAGCAGCGCCATGACGACCATGGAAGCCAGATAGGCCCAAAGGACGAGGGCCAATGGATCCATGGTCATCAGATCGCCTCATTGTCAGGACGCCAGAGATCCTTTACCGGGATTCCACGTTGTCGCTGCAACCAGCCCCGAAACCCGGGAAGTTGAAACGACAGATGCCGCCGGACTTTATCGCAATTCAATGAGAGATCTGGCGCACGCGCGGGACCGCCATAATCGCGAAGCGTCCCGGGCTTGAGCGACGGTTCCAGTTCCGGGTAGAACGATGCCATAAGCTGACCAAGGTCCCAGCGCGACAACCGTTCTTGGCCGGCGAGGTGATACAGCCCCGACGGCGCCGTGCGGATCAGTTCCCAGATGGCCCGCGCTGTCACGGCGGCGGGAATGGGGCATCGATATTCGTCTGTGAATAGGGTAAGAGGCCGTCGCGCCCGCCAGGCCAGGATCAGTTCCTCCACGAAGCTTCGATCACCGGTTGGCGAGAGCCCGGCGTTGAGCGAGGTGCGCAGGACAAGATGCCGCTCGTGCGCAAGGACCAGGCGCTCTGCGGCCACCTTGGTCTCCCCGTAGACGGTCAGCGGACTCGCCGGATCTGTTTCGGTATAGGCCCCCTGCTGTCCATTGAACACATGATCGGTCGAGATGAACACCAGCCGGGCGCCCGAAGCGGACGCGAGGTCCGTCAGATGGCCGGTGACCTCGACATTCACACGCCTCGCCAGTTCCGGATTGTCCCGACAGGCGACGGCCTTGCTGATCGCGGCGCAATGGACGATCGCCTCGGGCTTGAGCCGTTGCCACAATTCCTCTACGGCCGATCGGTCCGTGAGGTCAAGCTCGTGCCTTGTGAGACCGACGACCCGCCAACCTGCCACCCATCGGAACGCACTGCCGACCAGATAGCTCCCGATCAAGCCGCCCGCCCCCGTTACCACCACGGTCCGAACAGAGTTGAACGATACGGTGCTCATGGCTCAGCCTTGGATCGAACCTTTGCTCGTCTGTCGTGTGGTCCTACCCGCCAGTCATGAAGAGATGCGCGTTGGATAAACGGATCAGCGCGCAGCACGATGATACCGGAACAATAGTGGGGAGAAAAGGTTTATCGGGCGGTCAAGGCTGGAAGGGGCCCGGAGGGGGGTTCGGATCGCGTGAGGTGAAACGTGCCACCCTTCTCAGTCGGCGTTTGGTTGTGACCGATGCGGGTGTACCACCAACGCCCGTCCCCTTCCGAAAAATCCGGCGCGAGGGTGACTTCAAATCCTCCTTCCCGATCATTCTCCGGTTGATGCCAGCGCCCGCGCCAGTGATGATCGTCCAAGCGATCGGTGATTAACCGCCCACCCTTATAGGGATAGGTCCCGACCCCGCTACGGTCGATCTCCAGCGGAACAACAGCCGTCCCTTCCTCATACTCCCACGAGCCGGCGAGAACGGAGAACGCCGGCTCTCCTTCTATGACGGAAGCGGCTGGTGGCAACACAGGTTGTTGGGGGATCTGCGAACAGCCGGTCAGCAACGAACTGATCAGCGGCAGGAACGCGCCCATCATCCAGAGTCCGGACCGGTCTCGTTTCATGAACTCCTCACACAAGCAGGCCACATAACGATCTTTCTTCTTATGCCCGCCGTCGCTACCCGCATACTTACCTTGACTCTGTACAACATGCAATAGAAACACAAACCTGTGAGAAACCCTGGCTCATCGGCGAAGATGGCAGGGAGCGCTTAAACAGGCAGACCTTGAACGTGGATATCAGACATCCACACTGCGGAGGATCATCGAGTGGGGAACATAACAGGCTGGTCCGCGCTGGCCATCCGACTCAGCGGAATGTCTCCTGCCTCAGCCGGCTGGCGCGTCTCGATCACAGGAGGCCTTCGAGCGGCAACCGCCTGGCCTCCCTCTCCAGCCTGGCCGAACTGATCGCATCGAGATCATAGGCGATATACATCTTATCGAGATAGGCTTCGCCGGGGAACGGCCGCCCGCATTTCACGCCTCGCCACTGATCAATCTTGACGGTCTGATTCCGTTCATTGAACTCATCGATAGCCAGAAGCTCTCCGGCGAATCGATGGCTGACGAAGCTTTCGACGACGTCGTCGAAATAGAGGGGCACTTGCCTGAGCATCCGCTTTTTCGGGTGACTGAGCACCGTGAACGCGTGGGTCGTCGAAGAATAGAGGTCGAGATCGAAGGAGATGAATCCGATCGGACAGTCCTGGATGTGCTCGACGAACTGTTGTGTGGTAGCCTCCACATCACCCAGAATCAGTTGGGTGCGGTGTTGAAGCTTCGACCGGAGCAGGTGTTCGTCCATCGGGAAGTCCCCCGGTTTCCAATAGTCCGGATGGTCCCGGTAATCGTTGGTTGTGTCCGGCAAGCCGGTCCCGCGGTCGAATCCATATACTTTGATCCTGACGCCGGTTTCCTGCTCCACCGCCTCGGCCTCGGCTTGAAGTGCAATCAGGCCCTGTCCCCCGGCCACTCCGAATTCCAGCGCGCAGATCTCGGGAATCCCTTGGTAACGGGCGAGGTCCGCCCCGTTCAGCAGGCCTAAGAGGTATCCGGGCCGAGACGAAATGCCCCACAGTTCCCTGGCCCTGACAGAGATTGGCAATATCTTCAGCAAAGCCCTGGTGAGAAAGCGAAACGGCGGCTCCATCGACAAGCGATTGCGCCACAGTGGAAGCGACACCGACACCACCCTACCTCCTGATCCTTTTACTCATGCGCGCGGCTGCACGCTAACAAGGTCGCCTTGCGGCATTCAAGCCCTCTTCGGTAGGTAGGTTTCAGAGGCGGCTTTCGCTTCGCGGACGAGCGGGGCGGCGCTTCTACGCGGAGGGTGGCTCAACTTACCCCCGGGTCAGCTTCCGGTATCGAATTCGGTGCGGCTGATCGGCTTCCTTGCCGAGGCGCCTCTTTCGGTCGGCCTCGTAGTCGCTATAGTTCCCTTCGAACCAGACGACCCGGCTCTCCCCTTCAAACGCGAGGATATGCGTGGCGATACGATCGAGAAACCAGCGGTCGTGGCTGCTGATCACCGCGCAGCCGGCGAAATTCTCCAATCCCTCTTCCAACGCGCGCAGCGTGTTCACGTCGAGATCGTTGGTCGGCTCGTCGAGAATGATGAGGTTGGCGCCTTCTTTCAGCATGCGGGCCAAGTGCACCCGATTGCGTTCGCCGCCGGACAGCTCCTTGACTTTCTTCTGCTGATCCGTCCCGGCGAAATTGAAGCGGGCGCAATAGCCGCGCGCATTGACTTCGACCTTGCCCAGCTTGATCGTCTCCTGCCCGTCGGAAATGACTTCGTATACGGTCTTGTTTCCGTCGAGGCTGCGATCCTGATCCACATAGCCGAGCTTGACTGTGTCGCCGATCTTGATCGTCCCTATGTCCGGCTTCTCCTTGCCGATGATCATGCGGAACATCGTGGTCTTGCCGGCGCCGTTCGGACCGATCACGCCGACGATCCCGCCCTTCGGAAGGCTGAAGTTCACGTTTTCGTAGAGCAACCGGTCCCCATACGCCTTGCTGACGCCTTCGGCTTCCACGACCACATCGCCGAGCCGCGGCCCGGGCGGGATGTAGATTTCGAGATCCTCCGCCCGCTCGTCCTGCTTCTGATTGACGAGCTCCTCATAGCGGTTCAACCGCGCCTTGCCTTTCGATTGCCTGGCCTTCGGCGACATCCGGATCCATTCCAATTCGTGCTCCAGGGTCTTTCGGCGCTTGGATTCCGCCTTTTCTTCCTTCTCCAACCGTTCCTGTTTCTGCTCCAGCCAGGACGAATAATTGCCTTGGAACGGAATGCCGTGGCCCCGGTCGAGCTCGAGAATCCAGCCCGCCACGTTATCCAGGAAGTAGCGATCGTGCGTGACCGCGATGACCGTGCCCTTGTATTGCTGGAGGTGCTGTTCGAGCCACTGCACCGACTCGGCGTCCAAGTGGTTGGTCGGCTCATCCAGCAACAGAATGTCCGGCTCCTGAATGAGCAGCCGGCAGAGCGCCACCCGGCGCTTCTCGCCGCCGGAGAGCTCGCCGACCTTCTGGTCTGCGGGCGGGCAGCGGAGGGCGTCCATCGCGACCTCGAGCTGATTCTCCAGCTCCCAGCCGTTGGCCGCCTCGATCTTTTCCTGCAACTGCGCCTGCTTGTCGAGCAGCTTCTCCATCTCCTCCGGCGAGGCGTCGCCCATCCGGTTGCTGATCGTCTCGTATTCATGGAGCAGCGCCACCAATTCGGCCTTGCCCTCCTCGACGACCTCCTTGACCGTTTTCTTGGGGTCGAGCTGCGGTTCCTGTTCGAGCAGCCCGGCGCTGTACCCTTTCGATCGGACCACTTCCCCGGTGTAGTTCTGATCCACGCCTGCAATGATGCGGAGCAGGCTGCTCTTCCCGGCGCCGTTCAGGCCCAGCACGCCGATCTTGGCGCCGTGATAAAAGCCCAAATAAATATCTCGCAACACCTGCTTCTTCGGCGGGTAGACCTTGCCGACCCCGACCAAAGAGAAGATCACCTGCTTATCGTTTGTGGCCATGGTTCCTCGGTTGTGATCGCGATGGGGATGACGGAAAGCTCACGATAGCAAAAGCCGGCGATCATGCACAACCGTACGATGACGGTTCCTGACCATCTATTTACACCCTGCTAGGGGGCTGCCGGGACGCCGTGCAGGCGCTTTTTGATGTCGGATGCCACCTCTGCCCAGGTCATGTCACTCGTGACCTGCTGTTTAAAGTACGGTGGTCGAGTGCTTTCGGAGTAACTCAGGAATGTGCGATAGGCTATGAACGCCTCGGAGCTTTTTCCACTTGCTTCCAATGCTCGGCCTCTCCAGTAGTCCACATCCGAGTAGAAGTGGAGATTTGATGCGGCCGCCTTGGCACTGTCCCAATCGGCCAGCGCCTCGCGAAACTCACCCCGGTCGAAATGCTCACGTCCGGAGAGATAGGCCGCTTCCAAGGCAGTTTGGTGCGCCTCATTGAGAGTGGATGATGCAAAATAGAGAGGGACGTTCGGCAAGACAGCGACCAAGGTATCGACAAGATTAATGGGGGCATAGAGGCCGACGAGGCCGTAGGCTGTGTACTTTGTACCTGAACCGATGACTGCTTGCTCGGAGGCTGCAATCAACCGGTCCAGTTCTTGCTCGGTTTGAATCTTCTTCCCTGTGACGCTCCGCAAGGCCGGACTGCCGGACACGTCTTCTCCTTTGGTCCGATAGCCCAGAATGGTTGGGTCGTAGTGCGTCTCCATTTTGACAAGAGACCGAGAAAACCCCGGTAAGCGATTCAGGTCGGAAAATGTCGGCAAATCCGCGCATCCGGCAAGCACGAGAACCAGCCCGACCTGAGCAAGTGCCGCCCGCACTTTCACCTTACGATCAGACTCAGATGAGTTCGGCTCAGGGAGAGTCGTCATTTTGGCGGGCACCCGCTACGGATTGACACTCTCGGAGAAGCGCGGCGGAGTTCCTCTTCTCCCCGCTTCATGGATCTCGGCGATTTTGGCTTCGGCCTGATCGGCTTTCCATTTCCAGGACGGATCGTTCGGATAACCCGTTACAAAATAGGATGGCGTGGATGATTCCGAATAGCTGAGAAAAGTGGCGTACGCCAGCGCCGCGTCGTCAGGGCGATTCAGCGCCTCGAAGGTCCGTCCACGCCAGAATTCCACATCGGAATATGCTTGAAGAGACGGCATCACATAGAGCGCATACTCCCAGCTTACCAGTGCCGAATCGAATGAGCCGGCCTCGTAGTGATGCCGCCCTTGCACGTACGCATGCTCGGCTTCCTGAGTATAGGTGCTGTCCAAGTGAGCGGCGAGCGGCAGAAAAGGGATCGCCAGCACTCCTTCCACTACTCCGAACGCCAACGAGCAGGGCCACAGGATCACGATTTCCGCAATGAGTGCGCCTATACCGGCAACGATGGCCGTCGCCGCGCCAACTGTTTGGCCCGCCCCTAGGTGAGGCTTTTGCACTTCGTTGGTCAGCGCGATCAGTTCTTCCTCACTCCGTACCTTCTTCCCGCCACGATCCCTGACAATCCCCTCCCGTTGGAGGGCAGCCTTCTCTGTGCTCTTCGGTCCATAACGGTATGCCCTGATGGAGTGGTCATACCAAAATGCTTGTCTATCTTGATCGTAGGTTATAGATCCATCAGAATTTGGAAGCGCCCTCCTGTCTGTGACTTTCTTCAAAGGCGAGCACCCGCTGACCGGCATGACAAGGAGCGCGAGGGCTAGGGTTATTCGAAGCGAGGGGCTATCGCAGAGGCTCATCAATGGAACGGTCTTCTCGAAGAAGCAGTTCGTCCCGACGCACGGAAACGCGTCCGACCACACTCATTTCGACAGTCGGGATTCGCAGACCTACGAAGTGAACCGACCGCCACATTCTACATAGTTGCGTACTGGCATAAAGACTTTTTGAAAACCCTGGAAGGGGTGTCATGCAACCAGGAAGCAAAAGGAGGTCCGAGATCACCCGGAGCGAGCCGGCCCTGTCGACCCTTGATCAGCAGGGGTCATCGCTCTTCCGGCTTTCGTGTGGCTTGCTCATGACATCCAGTCTCTTGGCACGAGCGAGGGGGTATTCCCTCTATTCCACCGATCTGTGGAATGCGAGGCTGGAAGGGTGGCGTACGAAGGGTCGTGGCGCTGGTGGGGCAGACATGTCAGATGTCTGACTGGGTGTCGCCTCGCCGGCCTGGCGCTCCGGCGCGGACTCAGCGGCCCCTTCAACTCGACAGCCGGAATCAGATCCCCAGTTCTTCCGACAGGCGCACCTCCAATCCGTCGGTAAACCCTTCGAGGCAACTGAAGCAGGCAACGGGGAGCCGGTGACAGGCATCGCGCAGACTTCACCGACCGTTGAATCGGTTTCCAACGCTGGGCCGTCACTGGCTTTATGGATCAGGACCAACATGATTCTCTTACTATTCGCCGGTGACCAAGCGACGCAACGTCGCCAAGTGCTCCGGGCTGCTCAACCGATGGTCCCCGGTCTTGAGTAGCAGCTCAATCGGAAATTCCGGATCGCGCCGCAAGACTTCTTCGACGAAACGCCAACTGCCGGCCGGCCGGATCACCCGGTCCTGTAGTCCGTGGAGAATCGTCGTCTTGACCTGCCGGAGCTTCAGGAACGACTCAGCCCAATACCGTTCGCTCTCCTCGACCCATTGCCAGGCGAGCGGCCAGTCCTTGTGGAGCGGATCGTCGTCCCAGGGCATCCAGCCGGTCGTCTTCCATCGGTCACACCGCTCGACGGAAATCTCCTTCGCCCGTTCACCCATCATGTTGAAGGCCGGCGCGATCAGCACAAGTCTCTCCACGATCGAACGGTCCTGCGCGATCAACCAGGCGATCCAGCCGCCGATCGAATTACCGACGATCGTGAGCCTCGGCCCGCCCTGGAGCAGGGAAACAACTGTCCGTGCATCGGCGATCCAATCGGAAAGCGAATAGTCCGAGAACGTGCCCTCAGAGTCCCCGAACCCCCGCACGTCGTAACAACAAAAGCCCCACCCCTGCTCCCGACACCACTTAGCCAACGCCTGGCTCTTGCTGCCCCAACGTTTGGAGAGAAAGCCGGTGATGAACAGGATTTGGCGATCCGCCCCTTCAATCCGATCGCCCCGTATTAGCTTGCCGTCCGATCCGGCGAGATGAACCGTCTGGAGATCGCTCATAGCTTCGGGAGCACCTTGCGCAGATAGGACCCGGCCCGCCTCACGACCGGCTCCGGGATTTCATGCCCGCCGCGAAATGATGTCCACTCCACGGAGAGGCCGGCATCAATGAGGCTGTCGCGCAACTCTTCGGCAAACCGATGGGCGAGGAGATCGTCGTGCGTCCCATGGCTCTGGAACACGGACAGGCCTCGGCGGGCCGGCATGAGCGGCTCCCACTCGTGCCGGCATAAAAGCGTCCCCGACAGCATGACCAGGCCGGCAAAGGGCCGGCGCGTGCGTAACACCACATCGCAGGCCAGCATCGCCCCCTGGGAAAACCCGCCGATCACGGTCCAGCCCGGATCGACGTCCAGCCTCCGCTCCGCCTCATCCAACAGCGCCAAGACCTGCTCGCGGGCCGGCGCGAGCCCCTTGGGAACTTCCATCCGAGGATCACGAAAGCGGCCGGCCGCCCGGTCCTGGGCAATCTTGTTCATATCGATGATCCACCAGGCGCGGGCGTCGCCAAACCCGAAATTCAACGAGAGCGGTCCTTCAGGGAAAAGAAATCTGGTACCGGCCGGCGGATCTATCGCGCCGGCCAAGGACACCAGGTCGTCCCCGGGCGCGCCGAAGCCGTGGAGCAGGATGACGAGCGGCCCGTCTCCTCCGCCCTTGCCGTCGGTGCCACCGGTTAGGCGGATGGTCACCCCTGCCAGTCGTTCTTTGCGCAGCATGCGTCAGCCTAGCATCGAGTTGGCGACAAGGTCCATGGAAGCCCTCGCATTGACGCGGCCAGCGGTATGGCTAGGACGAGCAACTCACGACGAGGTGCTTGCCCCAGTGGGGCGGAGGGAGTGTATAGGACTCCATGCCTGGATGGTCGTCGAAGGGATGGTGGAGAATCGTCAGAAGGCGATCGATCTCGGCATACTCCTTCTGTTGCGCCTTCTCGATCGCCACCTGCGCCAGATAATTCCGCAGCACGTATTTCGGATTCACCCGTCGCATGCGTCGCCGCCGGTCCTCATCCCGGCTCTCCTCATCGCGCAACCGGGCCCGGTACCGCTCCGCCCAGCGGTCGAATCCCTCTCGATCCAGGAACTGGTCGCGGATCGAGTCATTGCGTCCGGTGTCGCTTAGCGAACATTCACACAGCGAATAGAACAACCTCGTGTAGTCGGTACGGCTTGCCGCCATCAAGCTCAACAGGTCGGAAACGAGCGCCGCGTCGTCGGCCCGCTCCTGTTCAAAGCCCAGTTTGCGTCGCATGCGCGTCAACCAGTGCCGGTCGAAGATGGAGGAGTAGCTGTCGAGCGATTGTTTCAGCGCCTCCTTCGGAGCAAGCGGCAGCAGTGCCTGCGCCAGGCAACTGAGATTCCAAAGGCCGATATAGGGCTGCTGGTCGAACGCATAACGGCCGTTGTGGTCCGAGTGGTTGCAGATGAACCCCGGCTCATAGTCGTCCATGAACCCGTAGGGGCCGTAATCGAGCGTGATCCCGAGAATCGACATGTTGTCGGTGTTCATGACGCCGTGCGCCCAACCGACCGCCTGCCATCGGGCGATCAACTCCGCGGTCCGGGAGACCACCTCCGCGAAGAACTCGGCATACTTCTCGGAGCGGGTCATTAAATGTGGATAGAACTGCTCGATCACGTAGTCGGCCAAAATCCTGAGCTGGTCATACTGTTGGCGGTAGTAAAACACCTCGAACGTGCCGAACCGGACATGTGACGGGGCCATGCGCAGCAGCATCGCGCCGGTTTCGATCTGCTCGCGATAGACACGGTCGTCGCTGCCGACGATCGAGAGGGCCCGCGTGGTCGGAATGCCCAGCCCCTGCATCGCTTCGCAACAGAGGTACTCTCGGATGGTCGAGCGGAGCACAGCTCGCCCGTCGCCGTCGCGGGAAAACGGCGTCAACCCCGCCCCCTTGAGCTGCAAATCCCACCGCATGCCGGAGTCGCTCACCGCTTCGCCCAGCAGAATCGCCCGCCCGTCGCCGAGCTGCGGCACGTACACGCCGAACTGATGGCCGGCGTACAACGTCGCCAAGGGTTCCATACCCGGCACGAGCAGACTCCCACCGAAGACGCCGGCGAATTCCGGCCTGGCCGCTTGCTCGGGATCGAGATCGATCAGCGCAGCTGCCGCAGGATTGAAGCTGACGAGCTGGGGCGGCGTCGAAAACGGGGTCGGGGTGAGCTTGGCGTAGAAGGCCTCCGGCAACCGCGCGTAGGTGTTGTCGAATCGCAGGTCTTCAAGCGCTCGGAGCGTTGTCATCTGAGTGATCCTTCGTTCCCGCTTTCCCGGTTGGCCAATATGCCCCGAAGGACGGTTGTTGCCACGTACCGATTTTACTGCGCGTCGTGGAAAATGATGCCGAGCGTGTACCGCCGGCCCGAGCGCACGCGGCTGACGCCATGCCGCAGGGTTACCCGGTAGAACCCGCGGGTCCCCTGCACGGGACGGGTATGCACGGCGAACAGCACGCCGTCCCCTTGGCGAAGCGGCACCACCTCCGGCCGGGACTGCCTGCGCGGGCGCTGCTCGGTGAGCACGAACTCCCCGCCCTCAAAGTCTCGTCCCGGCTCGGAGAGGAGAATCGTCGCCTGGAGCGGAAACACCTGCTCGCCGTAAAGGTCTTGATGCAGGCAGTTGTAATCGCCCGCTTCGTACCGAAGCAAGAGCGGCGTCGGTTTGGTTTGTCCGGCCCGATGGCAGCGATCAAGGAAGGCCACGTGTCTTGCCGGATAGCGGATATCGAGGCCCAGGTCTCGGTTCCATCGGTTCGCGATCGGAACGAGTTGCGGGTACAACAGCGCCCGGAGGTCCGCGACGATGGCCGGCAGCGGATACGCGAAATATTTGTATTCGCCCCGCCCGAAGCCATGCCGTTCCATCACGACCCGGCTGCGGAACAGTTCCTCACGGAAGTAGAGCGCGATCAATGTCTCACATTCATCCGGTGAAAGGAGGCCGGCCAGGACCGCGCTTCCTTGCGCGTCGAGCTCACGCGCCAGATGTGCCCATTCGATCGTTCCGACCCGGTCCGCGATGCTGGGAGGTGACCCGGTTGATGCTGGGGCAGTAAGGGTGACCATGAACCCCTTGTACCATGCCGCCCCTCCCTCCAACCAGGTACGGGGCGGGTGCTTGGCCTCTGTCAGACCGCCATCTTGTCCAGGAAACGAAGGTCTCGCGCTTGGCGGGCTATTGGAAGGCCGTTTCGATATCGCGGTCCAGCGTGAAGACCAGGACCCGTTCGCCAACGTAGGTGTCGATGTCCGTAAAGAGGGCGATCACCTTCGCACCGGTGATCTCGCCCACTTGCTCGCACAGCCGATCCCGTCCTTGGGCGATAAGATTCTGTCTGAGCCGTTTCACCATGTCGATCCCCTCGACGGTTTTCGCGAGCTGGCGTTCCGCCGGCGTCAGCACCCCCTTCAACCGGACCAGGAGAATGTCTCGGACGATGAATGCCCGGACATCGTCCGGTCCCCGTCCCATGAATTCCTGCTCGAATTTAATGATGGCATTCCTGACGGCCGCCTCTACCTCGCCTTTGGTCACTCTTCCCTTCTGATGACTCGGCATGACCGATCCTTTCCGGCTGGATTGGCGCATTATGCAGAGGCGTCCCGGAGAGCACAACGGTGCCTGCTGTCGATCGGCGGCTCGACCTGACTGTTGAGCCGGCTCCCTTGACCCTGAAAGAGGCGGAAGAATATAACGGTGCCTGTTTGTGACCGCGCGAGTCGGCGGTGCCATCCGTTTCTTGCCCTATGATCAGGGCGCGAGACAGAGGGAGCCGTGCGACGGGGCCGATCGCCTGAGATTGTAGGGCAGCCGGTTCTCCTGCCGTTAGTTAGGAGAGGCCGGTCGCAGTACAAGCCAGCCCGCTCCTTTTCCTTTCGCGGAAGGGAGGCTGGCTTGTTGTGTTTATGGGGCAATCGCCCTGCGATGAGAGTACCCTCAAGCCTATGGACCTCCGCCGCCCCATGACCGTCCTCTGCCGCAACAGGGGCTGGAACCGCCGATGGTCTGGTTGATTGCCGTCCCGCTGCTGCCCCTGCTGACGGTCCTGCTGATCGCCGCCGGCGACCGCGCGCAGGAGGAACAGCACGTCAGGCTCGGGGCCCTGCCGATCGTGGCGGCCTTCCTGGGATCGATCGCGACCCTGGGACTGGTCTCCGCCGATGGACCGCTCACCATTAGATTGTATGACCCGACGGCGCTCGCGGGGTTCACGCTGCCGCTGGGCTTCCACATCGACCGGCTCAGTGCCGTGATGATGGCGCTGATCAGCCTGGTCTCGACGATCATCTATCTCTACTCCAGCCGCTACATGTATCAGGATCGCCACTATCGCCGATACATGGGCTTGATCGCCTTCACGACCTTCGTGCTGCTCTGCATGGTGTCCAGCGCCAATCTCCTCATGCTGTTCGTCTTCTGGCAGATCCTCTCGTGGCTGCTCTTCCTCTTGGCGCACAACCATGCGCATGCGGCCACCCTGGAGGGCGCCTGCAAGACCTTCTGGTTCCTCCGCGTCGGCGATGTGGCGTTCCTGGCGGGGATCGCGCTGGCCTCTTCCCTGTACGGCACCATCGAGTTCCAGGAGCTGTTCGCCCGCGCGGCTGCCGCCCCCGTCGCTCTTGCGTTCCTGCCTGGACTGGACATCGACGGCGCCACCGCCGTGGCTTTGCTCATCTTCTTCGGAGGGATGAGCAAGTCGGCGCAGTTCCCGATCCATGTCTGGCTGCCCAGCTCGCTCTACGCGCCGACCCCGGTCCACGCGCTCCTCCATGCCGGGATCATCAATGCGGGCGGCTTCCTGATGAACCGGCTCGCGCCGCTGTACGGGCTGAGCCCGACGGCGCTGCACGTGGCCTTTGTCATCGGCACGCTCACGGCCATCCTAGGCGCCACCATGATGCTGACGCAGAACGACATCAAGAAGACGCTGGGATTCTCCACGATCGGACAGATGGGCTACATGATCATGGAATGCGGCCTCGGCGCGTTTTCCTTGGCCGTGTTCCATCTGATCGCCCACGGGATTTTCAAGGCGACGGTGTTTCTCAACTGCGGCAACGTGATTCATAAGGCCCGGCAAGAGCCGTCGTTCCCCCACCCCGCTCGGGAGGAAGAAGACCGGCCGTTCTCGCCCCTGACCTGGTCCACAGGATTCTTCACCACGCTGTTCCTTCCCCTGGTGATCCTCCTGGGCACGCACGGCATCTTGCGCATTCCGCTCCTTGAATCCCAGGGCACCGTCATCTTCCTGTTCTTCATCTGGGTGACCTCGTCGCAGGCCATCCTCTCGCTGACCCGCATTCATGAGGTTGCGTCTTGGAAGGTGTCGCTGGCCATGCTGATGACCTTGGTGCTGGTTCTCTTCACCTATTTGTTTGCGGCGGAACGCTTCACCCATTTCCTGTATCCGAATCCGGATGAGGTCGCGGGTTACTTCAAGGCAGCGGCGCTTCCCGGCCGGCTCTTCGACCTCATGGTGGTGGGCATGACGTCGTTGACCATTCTCGGCTGGGTCTACCTCTACGCGCGCGCGCATGGCCGGACCATCCGGATGCCGATGTGGGTCGAGAGCCTGTTTGCCACGCTGTATGTGCTGTTCATGAATCGCCTGTATGTGGATGTGATCTACGCCAAACTCGGGCAGGCCCTCCTGCACGTCGCGTCCCGCTTTGAACGGCTCGCGGCGGGGCGGCGGGGCTAGGATCTCGTGAGGATCGGATGGAAACTTGGATGACACCCTGGTTGTTGCTCGCCGTTCCCTTTGCCGGGGCGTTGTTGAGCCTGTTGGCTTGGTCGAGGCCCAGGGAGTTCAAAACCGGTCTCCTCCTGACCACCGCCGCGAGTTTCCTGAGCGTCATCGGGACGGCTCTGGCGATCGGTAGGCTGCCGTCGGGCATGGCGCTCCTTTGCCTGTTGCCGGTGGCGGCGTTCGCCTCGCTGCTGGGCCAGCCGCTGCATCGGGACAACCGCCAGGCCTGGCTGACGACGGTCCTGTTGTTGGGGATCGGATTGGCCGCCGTGAGCGCTTCCAATTCGTCAAGATCGTTGTGGCTGAGCTTGCTTCTTATTTTTCTGCTGAGTCTGCTGGCTCGATCTCGACATGGTTCTGCTCCCTCTCCCACCTGGGGCCTGGCGACCTATGGAGCCGGCGCCGGGGCCGCGCTGGTGAGTGCTTTCGCCCCGGCGCCGCTCTCGGCCTGGGCCGGCTTGCTCGTCTCGCTGATCCTCATCCCGTTGTTTCCGCTCCAGGCCGGCCATGTCGCCTGCCTGACCAGACTGCCCGGAAGCCTGCCGGCCCTTCTCATGCTCGTGCTGCCGGGGGCCGGAGTGACCCACTTGCTCACGGTGCTCCCCGCTATCCCGGAACCGGTCCGCGACGCCATTGGGGGTTGGGCGCTCGTAAGCATGGTCTACGGGTCGGTCCGGGCGCTCGCGCAGCCTCGGCCGCTATCCCTCCTCGCCCATGCCAGCCTGGCCTTCTTCTCGGTCTTCTGGTGGTATGTGGCGATCAGCGGAATCCTCTCGTCCCAAGCTGCCCTGTTCCTCTCAGCCGTCGGGTTGACCACTGGCGGGCTCTACCTCGGCTGGTATGCGGTTCGGGTCCGACACGGCGATCTCGATCTCCGGGCGATCGGTGGATTGGTTCAACCCATGCCGCGATTCGCCGGCCTGTTTTCCCTGCTGGCCCTGGCCGCCTTGGGGTTCCCGCCCTTCGGCGTCTTCTCGGGCTTCATAGGCATGGTGCTCCATCCCGATGTGAAGCTCCCTGGTTCGTTCGCCCTGGTGGCCCTCGCCTGGCTGGCCGCTTCCTGGTACTTCCTCGATCTCATGCAGCGCCTGCTCTTCGGCAAGCCCCGGACCGATCTCCGCTATAAGGATGTCCGCGAGACGGAATCGGCCGCGCTGGCCTTGCTGCTCGTCCTCTTGGCGGTCCTCGGCGTGATGCCGTCCAAGTGGTTCGATGCCGGCACGACGGCCGTACCGGTGCCGCCTTCGCTGGAGTCATCGGCATGGAACCGCTGAAAAAGTCCCCGGACCTCGACGTCCGCCGGATGGAATTGCGCGGGACCATCCGGCTCGCAAGCGAGGTCATCGGGCAATATTGGCCGATGCGGACATTCGTCCACCACAACCCGCTGCACAGTCTCGAATATCTGCCGTTCGACGAAACGGTCCAACGAGGCCGGCAGTATCTGGGAGGCGCGGGCTACCTCTCCGGGGAGCAATATCGCGACTATCTCCGTTCAGGCCGAATCCAGCTCCACCACCTTGATGAGGCGCTCACGCCCCTGGCCCTTCGCCAATCCATCACGCTCGGGCCTTGCCGCATCTCCCACCACGAAGTGTTGCGCGCCTGTCTCACCCACGGACTGTCGGCGCCGATCGACGAGCCGCTCGATGCCCTGCTCGACCAGGGGCCTGGCGAAGAACAAGTCGAGACCGTCGCCGAACATCTCTCCCTCTGGACCGCCCCGACCTTCCAGGATCGCCTGACAGCCACCCTCCAGAAGGACCGGGCGGTGCTGGGCCGCTATCTGACCCTGTCGGGCTGGTGCGATCAGACCCTCGGCACGCAGATCGGGGCGCAGATCAACGCAGAACTGATCAAGTGGTGCGAGGCCTTCCTCGACGAAGGCCACGCCACCTGGCCGATGCCGGGACGGGAGGCGGGCTTTTACGCCGCGTGGAAGGCGTTGGCGGCCAGGGAATGGTCCCCCTGCGGCATCGCGGACAGCCGGAGAAAGATCGCGGCGCTGCCCGATCATCCGGAAGACGCGGTGCTCGGCAGTTTGGAAGCCCTGGGGATTCCCGAATCCCTGAGATTGGACTACCTCTCTCTCCAGCTCGCCGCCCTCCCGGGTTGGGCCGGCTTCATCAAATGGCGCGCGGAAACCACCGGCTATGCCTGGCAGGAAGCCTACGAGGCCGGGTTGGTCAAGTTCCTCGCCGTCCGCCTCTGGTACGTGCGGGAGCTGGTCCAACAGACCTGCCGGGACCGCCTCGGTATCGACGGTCATTTTCAGTCGGTGTCCGACTACATGCGGCAACGGCCCTATGAGTATTTTCTTCGCAAAGAACGGGTTGCGGGCCGGCTCCCTCCGCTGTATGCGGAACAGGCCCATCGGCTGGTCGAGGCCGGCGGAACTGAGCAGGCGTGGTACCAATTGGCCGACCGTTACCAGACCGAGGTTGGGCCTCTGCACCACCGGGCGGCGCGGCGGTCGATGGCCAGACGGTTGATCACGCTCACCCAGGCGCTGGAGATCGTCCCGAGCGCTCTGCTGGAGACGGCTCCGGCGGATCTTCGGCAGCTCGTGGACTGGATGGAGACCTTTCCGGAATCCCTCCATGGATCAATCTGGCTTCGAGCGTTCGAGGCCTCCTACCAGGACCAGTTGCTCGGCATGGTGGTGCGCGCGGCGGCCAAACCGGATCGGACCGCCCGAGAGGCCGGCCCGCCCGTGCGGCCCCACTCCCAATCCGTCTATTGCCTCGATGTGCGGTCGGAGCCGTTCCGCCGTCATTTGGAGTCGACCGGCGCAAATGAGACCTACGGCTTCGCCGGGTTCTTCGCGGTGTTCATCAAATATCGCGCCTGGGACAAGGAGCATGAGACCGAACAGTTTCCCGTCATCATGCGCGCGAAGAACGAGGTGCGGGAGATCCCCCGCAGCTATCTCGACCATTTCGTCGCCAAGCACGAGTCACGGGTCAAGCTGGTCCATGCAGGCCATACGCTCCTGCACGACCTCAAGGAAAACGTCGTGACCCCCTACGTCATGGTCGAGTCGCTCGGCTGGTTCTACAGTGTTCCGCTCATCATGAAGACGGTGCTCCCCGCCTGGTCCCGTCGCGTGACCGGATGGCTGCGGCGCCTCTTCGTCCCGCCGATCGCGACCAGCGTGACCGTGGACAAATTGCCTCCGTCCGAAACCGAGGAGATGATCGCCGCCGAGCAGCGGGCGCTCATCTGGAAGGCGTTGCGCGACCGGTTCGGCCTTCACGGGTCGCGGGTGGAGCAGGAGTTCGTCGAAGCCTTGCGCAGGCGAGCCCTGGACCAGGACGCGCCAGTCGAGCCCTTCCTGAGCGAGGCCGCGCGAGCCGTGAACCTCTCCACGGAGCAGTTGGCCGGCTTTATCGAGGACCTTCGCCGGGTCTATCGCATCAACCCCCGGGCCGCCTCCCGGCAAAAGGAGCGCATCACCCGCGCCGGCTTCACGCTCGAGGAGCAGGTGGTCACCGTGGAAACGGCGCTCCGGATGATGGGGCTGACCGGAAACTTCGCCCGCCTCGTCGTCTTCTGCGCGCACGGCAGCACGTCCGACAACAACCCCTTCGAGTCCGCGTTGGACTGTGGGGCCTGCGGCGGCAACCAAGGGAACCCCAATGCCCGCGTCTTAGCCGCGATGGCGAACAAACCGCCGGTCCGTGAACGCCTGGCCAAACGCGGGATCGACATTCCGTCCGATACCCATTTTCTGGCCGGTCAGATGGATACGACCACGGATGAGGTCACGCTGTTCGACCTCGAAGACGTGCCGCCGACCCATCGCAAGGACATCGCGCGGCTGGTCGCCGATTTCCGCGAAGCGGCGCGTTTGACCAGCCAGGAACGGTGCGCCCGGTTCCCGGATGGGAACCGCTTGCTCCCGGCTGAGCAGGCGGCGGCTCACGTGCGCGAGCGTAGCGCCGATTGGAGCCAGGTTCGCCCGGAATGGGGCCTCTCGGGGAACACGGCCTTCATCATCGGCCGGCGCGCACTGACCAAAGGGCTCAATCTTGGCGGCCGCGTGTTCCTCCATTCCTACGACTATCGGGAAGATCCGACGGACCGCCTGCTGGAAGTGCTGTTGACGGGGCCGCAGTTGGTGGCCCAGTGGATCAACATGGAACATTATTTCTCGACCGTGGACAACGAGGTGTATGGCGCGGGGAGCAAAATCTATCATAATGTGGTCGGCCGGCTTGGAATCATGTCCGGCCCCTGGTCCGACCTTCGGTTGGGACTGGCCTGGCAGACCGTGATGAATGGCACGGTCCCCTATCACGAGCCGATGCGCCTCCTCACGGTCGTCGAGGCGCCGAGGGCCAAGCTGGACAAGTTGATCGCGCGGCACGAACTGTTGCAGCATTTTTATCTGAACGAGTGGGTCCATTTGGTGGCGCTCGAGCCGGCCGATGGGAAGCTCTATCGTTATCTGCCGACGAAGGACTGGCGGCAGGTCTGAGCGGGCGCACTCAGACGGAGCGGCCGGCCGAGCCGAAAGGAGTTGAAACATGAGCACATTGACACTGCACCCGATGAAGGAGATTCGCGTGATCGTCTCGGGTGACAACCGGCCGTTTGTGACCGAGTTGCTCGACAAGGTCCAGGCCACTGGGTACACCATCATCGGCAATGTGTCCGGCAAGGGACACCATGGGGTGCGGGAAGCCCACTTCATGTTCAGCGAGCTGGAAAGCCTGGTCATGATCATGACCGTCGTGCCGGAAGAAAAGGTCGAGCCCATCCTGGCCGGGCTCCGGCCCCTGTTCGAGCGACATTCGGGCGTCATGTTTGTCACGGACGTCGCCGTGAGCCGGCGGGAATATTTCGGAAAGAAATCAAGCGAGTCCTGATACAGAAGGGACCCCGTTCTCCGTCATTCCCACCTTGTCTTCCGGGGCGTGTTTGACTACAATCGCCTTTCCCGTAAATCGGAGGGAGATCGGTGAATGGGCTGCGGTTCGAGCGCATCAGGAAAGACCAGCACTACAACGTGGTGTTCCATGTCGGGAGCACCTACGTGCCGGTCAGCGACGAGACGATCGACGAATTGAAGGCCCAGAGCCTGCTGCCGCCCGAGCGGTTTTTGCACGTCCTCCTCGACAAGGTCGGGTATTCCTCCTACCTCCGCGACCAGATCCAAAGCGAACTCAAGACCGCGGGCGATCCGATCACGCAGATCACCGTCCTGCAAGGCGCGCTTCGCGAACTCTAAAAGACGTTAAACGTCATTCGTTATTCGACAACCGGCGAAGCCTCGCGCACGGTCGACCAATTCCCTTCCCGGCGTTCAGACTCCGTGCGACCTCGTTGGCTCACCTTTTTGAGCAACCTGTGAGTTAACCGTCAGTCGTCATTGGTCAATCGGTGATGCTTCGCCGCGACTGACGCGGGCCTCAGACGATCCCCCAGCAAAGTTTTGTGGAATTGTCTGTCTTCTAGCGATGCAGGTACGCGCTCAACGACATGATCCGAACGCCGTGTGAGATCTCTACGGCCAGCATGGCCTTATCACCGGTCACGATAGCCCTTGCCTGACCTGCAATCGCGCACTCCAGCACCCGATTGTCCGGCTCATCTTTGAATACATTGACGGGGTCCTTGGGATGAACAACCTCGGCCAGTTCGGTGAGGAAGAGCGCGGTGCGGCTCAGGGCATCAGCGTCACGGCTGAACTTTCTAGCGAGAACGGTCAGCAGTTCATCGAGAAGAGGTTTGGAGATCAGTAGCGTATCGCGACCGTCGAGAATGCGCCGGATCGCCCGATCAGCAGACGATCCGGGGAACGTCAAGGCGGAGACATAAATGTTGGTGTCAAAGACGACCCTCACGGCTTCGCAAGGTATCGTCGAAGATCACGGGCCGTCACAATGCCTTTGGCCTTTGCCTTCTTCGTCCAGTAGCCTTGAATGGCCTGATAATCTTGTGAGAACCGGTTCTGCTTCGTCTCTGCGATCAGATCCTGCAACAGGGCGAGTGGGCTCTTCCCTCTACGTCGAGCCAGTCGATTCAGGTCCCGCGAGAGCGCTTCAGGAAGCGCCAATTGTCGTTTGGCTGCGGTTGCCATGGTCGTCCCCCTTTGCGTATCACATCCTACCATGCTGCGAGGGCATGACCCAACTCGATGTAATGGCGATCAGACACCGGTGCTCAGACCGTCAATCGCCAGTCGTTATTCGTCAGGCGGCGACGCCGCGCGGCAATTGAGTTCTGACCAATGACGCGGTTTCCTTCCCATCGTCCAGACTCCCTGCGGCCATATTGAAGAAGAACTTGATCGGGTTCTAAAATTTGCTAAGAGCCGAGTACGTTCCTGGAAAGCGCCATGAACATTTTCCCCATCAAGACCAAACAGGATTATGAACGCGCTTTGCTCCGCATCGAACAATTGATGGACGCAAAGCCGGGTACCAAGGCTGGAGATGAGCTGGATATCCTCACGACGCTGGTCGAGGCCTATGAGTCCAAACACCATGCCGTGAGCCCTCCCCATCCGGTCGAAGCGATCAGATTTCGGATGGAACAGCTCGGCATGACTCGAAAGGATCTCGAAGCGCTGCTCGGCGGGCGCGGCAGGGTTTCGGAAATTTTGAACGGGAAGCGTGGGTTATCCCTCGAAATGATCCGCCGAATTCATCGTACGTTGCATATTCCCCTGGAAAGCCTGATCGGCACAGCCGCGTAACCGACCTCACTCCAAGCCCATAACTGCCGTCTATTCAACCAGAACCATGGTGACGATTTGCAACAAAATCCGAGCAAAGCAAGCGCGAGACTCTTGTTTTTGGCCAGAGGTCTGACGAGGTCCTATTGATTTCATCTGGCTCTCTTACCTCCGTGTTTGACACTCCATTTCATGGCGGGATGGGTGGTCGGCTGAGGCAGGCCCTGGAGCGGGTACCCGGTTTGATAGACACATGAGATGCCGGCTTTGCTGGCATCGCGGCCAACAGCCGCAGCTTCAGAGGCAGAGGCGGCCAAGAGTACAACACCAAAGGCTGCGGACCATCAGTGCATTCCAGGGCGGCTGAAGCCGACGCCCGTCTGTCGCCGTGATTTTCCGATCAGTCCTGACGCGGCGCTCTTCCTGAGGGACAAAAGCGGGAGCCCCGTCCCGGCGCTCTCTTACGTGTCCCAGGTCGTCCCTTCCATATACAGCTCGTTCATGATCCGGTTCTTGGCGTCCGGGTCCTTCTCTAGTCTGAGCGCCTTGGTGTAGTTTTCCACGGCGACTTCCGTCTTCCCGTGGGCGGCGTAGATCTTGCCGATCCCGAGATAGGCCCGTCCTTGATTCGGATCGGCCCGTAGAGCCCGATTGAAGGCTTCCATGGCGTCGTTCAACTTCCGCTTGTTGAGCAACAACCACCCGATCGCGACGTGGCCTGGCGCGAAATCCGGGTCCTGTTGGACCGCGGCCCGGTACTCCTGCATGGCAAGCTCGGTTCGGCCCCGATCTTCGTAGAACTTGCCTAGCCCGCAGTGCAATTCGGCGTTGGTCGGGTCCAACCGCACGGCTTCCTTGTATTCGGTGAGCGCCGGCTCGAATTTGCCCTGCGCCGCGAGCGCGCAGGCCAGCGCGGCCCTGGCCACTGCGTCCTTCGGGCGCTGTTTCACCACCTCGCGGAAATGCGGCAGCGCCTGTTCCAGTTGGCCTTGCAGTTGATAGAGCGCGCCCAGGCTGGTTCGTGCGGCCGTAAACTCCGGCCCGAGCCGCACCGCCTCGCGATAGGCCTTGATCGCCATGTCGGAGCGGCCGGCCCGTTCCATGATCTGGCCATAAAAAAAGTGCGGAAGGGGCGAGGCCGGAAGCAACGTCATGGCCTGTTTGAAGCTGGCGATTGACTCCTCCGATTGTCCCGACTGGGACAGGAACAGACCCATCACCAGATGGAGCGAGCCGTTGTCGCCCCGGCGGGCACGAATCTCGTTCAGCCAGGCCCGCACCCGTTCAATATCCTCCGGCTCGGCCAGCGACGCGGCATGAAAAGTCCAGGCCTGCGCGATCTCGCCTCGCAGGAGGTGGACGATGTTGAGCGCGAAAGCCGGCCTCGGATCGCGGACCGACTCGCCGGAGCCCTGTTGCCATGCCGACGCCGCACGCTCGACCGTCGTCCAGTCGTCGGCGACGAAGGCCTCCTCGATCTCTGCCGCGAAATCCTGGGTAGTCACGGGGGCTCAGCGGGTGAGACGGTCCTCGACATCCGGAGGCGTCGCGTGAATGTGGCCGGCGAGGAAGGGATAGCGGGCGGCCATGGCCTCTTTGATCTGCCAGGCGACGGTCCGGTACGACCAATGGCCCTTGACGCCGGACCGCAGGCGAGAGATGTATTCCGCTTCCGCGTAATCCATCTTGAACAGGCAACGGACCTTGAAGCCGAACGGAATGGCGTAGAGGGCCGCTTCCTGGCTGCTCTTGCGGATGGTCTCGATGTCCCGTTTGACGGCGTCCATGGCATCCCGGTACTCGCGATCCAATCCGGCTTCCGTCAGCAGCGGCGGTATGTCATAGCCATGGACCGTCGTAAAGTTCTGTTGAATCTGCTGGCAGCGGCGGTGGCGATGCAGATCACGCCAGGCGCCGATGTCCATGAGGATGTCGAAGATGAAGGCGTAGCCGCTCCGGAATTCCTTGGGCAACTCATCGTGCGGATCCCGCTTGACCAGCGCCAGGTCGATGACTTCCTGTTTCTGTTTCTCGGTCCAGCCTCGAACGAGTTCCAGGATCTTTCGATAGGGAGCCTGCCCCCCGCGGTACAGCCAGGTGGCGGCCAGTTCATCCAGCGGGTCATGCGGCTCGATCAGGTCCACGGACGAGGCCTCGTCCGGATCGCCCCATGAAGAAGGGTCATCCAGCCCGGCCCGTTTGAGGATCTCCCGTGCGTACCGGCCGGTCTCTTGGTAGACCTGGCTCTGATAGGCACTGGCCTTGGCATGTCGCGCCAAGGTTGGGGCCAGGGGTTCGGCGAGCCCGGCCGTCTGTCCGCACAGTTCCCCCCAGACGTTGACCGGGGGGCGGAGACAGGCATCTCTGAGGTCGTCTCCAATCATCTGAAGCTCCGGCAAGGCGGCCGACAGGAACCGGGTGATCTGCTTTTCCAACGTCCTCACGCTCACGACCTGACCGACATTGGTCCGGGCTGCGAGCGGCAACAGGTACCGGGTCACGTCGAACGAACGCGCCGCCATCGTCCGCTCATAGTCCGCTTCTTTCATCTCGGACGGGCGCGTGGTTCGCTCGGAAAGAAACCGCTTCACCGGATCATGGAGCAGCCGATAGGCATTGGCCAAACTGCCGATGATGCCCTGGTACAGTCCTTCGACTTCCGATCCCCGAATGTTGTTGGGGGTATAGCAACCGCCGGGACCGAAGTTCTGGTAGCGGCTCGATTTCGCCTGGCCGTCCCAGAGCGGCTCGTCCTCGATCCGAATAGCGGCCAATTCGGAGATGTGTTCAAAACACACGATCGCGTGGCCGAGGTCGGCGATGGAGGCGTGCCCGTAGGCAAAGTAATACTGGTCCCAGAATTTCTCCGACGAATGCCCGTGCACCCAGCGGATGCTGTCTTCGATGGAGTCGGGAGACCGGCTGTACCGCGCAAGCGCATAGGCCGCCTTCTCGGGCGGCATCGGGGCCACGGCGACCACGCGCCGGCTGGGGCCGTCGGTCATCATGAGGAGGACCTTGCGCGAGGAGGCCCGACGGGGCATGAAGCCAGGCTCGTACTAAACCGCAGCGGGCAAGCAATCGGTCCCGTGGCCATTAGGTCAGGACTTATGGAGAGCAACGAGGTCATGTCATGCATCGCGCAGCATGCAGAACCGCCGTCACGCTTGTCAATACGACCAGCCCTGCTTTCACAACTCAAGGTCCTGTCCGTTGCGTTGACTTGTCCCTCCCTCGGCGCGCTATGATGCCGCGGGCCGGAACGTGGCGACCCATTCCTCGAGCCCCACGCGCAAGCCGACTATGATCAAGGGCATCAAAGGCGTCAAAGACATCCTCCCGGACCAGATCGACCGCTGGCTCCTCATCGAGAACAGCGCGCGCCGGTATGCCCGGCTCTACGGATTCCGCGAGATCCGGCTCCCGATCTTCGAGGTGACCGACCTGTTTGCCCGATCAATCGGCGCGACGACCGACATCGTTGAGAAGGAAATGTACACGTTCGCCGACCGTGACGGGACCTCCCTGACCTTGCGTCCGGAGGGAACGGCCGGCGCCGTACGATCCTATATCGAACACAATCTGGGTGCCTCGCCCCTTCCGCAAAAGCTGTTCTACCTCGGGCCGATGTTTCGGCACGAACGCCCTCAAGCGGGCCGTCTCCGACAGTTTCACCAATTCGGGGTCGAGCTGTTAGGGGTGGCGGCACCGGAAGCGGACGCGGAAGTGCTCTCGCTCCTCTGGCGGTTTTTCCACGCTCTGAGTCTCCCAGGCCTGACATTGGAACTCAACACGCTTGGGGAAACCGAGGACCGGCCTCGCTACAAGAAGGTCCTCCGAGATTTTCTGGAAACCAAGAAATCCGCCATCTGTGCCAATTGCCAGCGCCGTCTAGAGACCAATCCGCTCCGGGTCCTGGATTGCAAGGTTCCAGGCTGCCGCGAAGCGACCGCTGATGCCCCTTCGATCATTGACCATATTTCACCCAGGGCTCGCGAGCATTTCGAGGAGGTGAAGGCCGGGCTTTCCGCGGTCAACATTCCCTTCAGCCTCAACCCTCGACTCGTGCGGGGACTGGATTACTACACGTCGACCACCTTCGAGGTCACCTGCACACACCTGGGAGCCCAAAACGCGGTGGGGGCGGGCGGGCGCTACGATGGGCTGGTCGAGGTGCTCGGAGGAGGGCCCACTCCTGCAATCGGGTTTGCCGTGGGGCTCGAGCGCATTGCCCTCTTGCTGCCGGGAGACCTCGTTCCTCAGCCTTCGCCGTCCTTATATGTCGCCGGGTTCGGTCGCGACGGCACTCGAGCGGCCTATCCCCTGCTCGACTCGCTCCGCCAAGCCGGAGTCGAAGCCACCTGTGATTATCGGTCAACCACCCTCAAGGCTCACCTTCGTCAGGCCGATCGACTCCACTGTTCTCACACCTTGATTATCGGCGACGATGAAGCTACCAAGGGGATGGCCATCCTCCGAAACATGGTCTCGAAGGTACAGGAAGAGATACCCTTCTCCTCGCTCGTTAACGACGTGGCAGCCCGTCTTTTGAAGGTCTGATTTCAGAAAAAAGTCCTTATTGACTTTGCGCGTTAAAGAGCATAGTCTTGCCAGGGTAATATCAATCTAACTGATTGATAATTTTATAGGAATCAGTATCCTTCCCTGTGGAAAAGCGAAAGCTCGGTATCTTGTTATCCACACCCCCCGGACACCCGCATGTGGAGACGGTTCTTTCCCTCTCGGAAGCCGCGACTCGCAAAGGAGCCGATGTCTACCTCTACCTGATCGACGAGGGCGTAAAGAACCTCCGGGACGCCCGCATGTTGGCGTTGGCCGGTCAGGGGATGAAGTATTTTGTCTGCGCATACGGATGCCAACAGCACGGGGTTCCCACGGAGTCGCTTGATCCTCGCATCACCCTCTGTGGATTGGTGATTCTCTCGAACATGGTCGAAGGTTGTGATCAGTTCGTGTCCTTCAACTGAGCCACGTGCTCCCCGGCACAACCTCCCATGTCCGACACGACCACCGTGGTGATCCGAGAAGACCCGTTGAGATCCGGACGCGCCGTCGAAGCGCTTCGCATCGCCCTCGGTCTGGGAGCCGGCAGCCGACCGATCAGCGTTGTACTCTTGGATAATGCGCCACGTCTTCTTTCGGAAGACCGCGACGACGTCGTGGATCTCGAGATTCTCGAAAAGTACCTTCCTTCGTTTCAGCATTTGGAAACGGAGTTCCTTGTGCCTCCCGGAGCGATCAAGGACTTTTCGATCGAGCCTGGCTTTCGCATTCGGGAAGCGGCCATGGAGTCGCTGAGGCGACATCTCACGGCCTCCCGACGTGTCTTGGTCTTTTAACGCCATGCCGAAGGTGCTCTATCTTGTAACCAAAAACATCGACCTCTGCCGGGATCCTCTGTTGCCATCACAGCCGGAACCGAATCTCCAACCGGAGATGGTGCTCCTGGAGGAAGGCGTTCGCGCCCGCCTCGACTCGTCCCCGAACTCCATACCGGTCTCGGCGCTTGAAGATGATCTTCGGAGCCGGGATGTGACATTCGCGGGCAAGACGATTGGGTACGAGGATCTCGTGGAGAAGATTTTTTCCGCTGACACGGTGATCACGCTCTGACGGTTTTTTTAGAGAGAAAGAAGAAGATCGTCGTCGAAGTAGGAGCAGTCGTAGGTCGTGTGAATCATGTGAAAAGCGAAATGGCAAAACGAAAACACTCTCTTATGAATCATTTGACCTGTGGGTGAGAATCTGTATCGGATCAGGGCGAGTCGTGGAAGGCAACGGGACAACTTGGGGACGCGCAGCGTGGGAGATGAGAGGAAAGTTTGTCCGGCGATGGCCATGAACAGATCTGGAAAGGTTATCTACAGGCTATACACAGGATTGATGAGCTGGGGCAGATATCCACAGGTGTGAATAATTCTGTGAATAGCACGGAAAGCCAGGTTGAT